>NZ_RPOH01000019.1 GCF_003818135.1 Buttiauxella warmboldiae
GGCAAAAGCGCGGGCGGCTTCATCAATCTACCTCAATTTATATCATTATTGAGATAGTTTAGCCGCTGGGGCGGTGTTTTGCTATTACCCTGGTGCGCTATCTCAGCGGGCAGGAGGTGAAATCGGTCTACGCCGTCGGGCAGAAGCGCCTGCTGGCCGCCCGGGGTATCGACACCCGGGACAGCGTGCAGAGCACCCTGCTGATGGAAGACGGCAGCTCATGGGTGGTGGAAAACGGCTGGGTGCTGCCGGACGGCTTCCCGAAAGATAATGGCGGGAGTATCGCGATCATCTGCAACAACGCTTATATACGCTCCGACTCGCAGAATCGCGGGCTGGAGATCATCGGCCCGGATGGCGTGAAAGCACCCAACAGCTACTTCATTACCTACCGGGATAACGTGGCCAGCGGCTTCGGCATCGACCCAATTAACGACTTTATCAGCTAGTTTTTAATCGCTGCAATATCTTTCCCGGCGGGTAACGCCCACCAGAACAACTCAATAATTATTGAGTAATTTATCGCATTATTTAATTTAAACAAAAGCAATCCAGCCGCAATTTAATGTTGCCCGCTCGCAATAAAATAAAAAATAAAGCCCCGATAATTGTTCGAGGCCTTATTAATATAAATAAAGAAGAGTTGGAGGCTAAATATTCGGCGAGGGTTTTATAATATTTTCGTTAACGCTGTAATCCATTAATTGCCAGTTAATCGTCTGGCCGGCGTGATAAGGCATGATGTTTCCTTTCTCAACGGTCACGACTTGGGTCGCCGCATTCACTGCCGCACCCCACACCCCGCTTTGCTGGCAAAGCGTTCCGCTATATTGGGTATAGCCTAATGGTTTGCGGCCCGTAGCCTCCTGTGAACCGTCAACATTGAAGCCAGAGCCGTAATGATAGGGCGTCGAGTCTATCTTCATGATGTAATATCCAGATTATTTATGGGTACAATCCAGTACTACGACACAATCAGCAGGCAAATTAAGCGCAATCGTGGTGGTTTAAACGCCTGCTTTACGAGAATGTGATAGAGATACCATTTTTACCTCTTCAAAGCGTCGGGAACCTTCGGTATATCCCCATGCCGCAACTAATTCAGCCTTGCTGGGAATGTTTGTCGCCTCGCCACCCGACTGGAGAACAATTTTTGCCGCCTGTAGCTGCTTGCTCAGGGTCTGGCGCAAGGCTTTTAATTCCAGCGGGTTCATGGCGCTGGCCTGGAGAGAAAATACCGACTGGCCTGATATCGGCTGCGCTATACGCTGTGCCGTTTGCCTGACGCCCGGCAAATTCTGTAACCCGAGGGCAGAAAATACCCCGCTGCTGATAACGCTTTCTGCAAACGGAATGGTGCCATTTTCATGGCGGATAATCGCTTTGCTCAGGGCGCTTAATACTGACGGCGCGGTGAGGTCGAGGCGTTCATGCGGCGATACGCCCAACGCCTGGCTGACTTTATTGATATAAGCAGAAGTGTCATTGTTATCCTGAGCGGGCGCCCAGCGGGAGATCACTTTGCTGATGGTATCCAGCCCGCGCCGATGATAAGAGAGCAGATTCATCCCTAAGGCACGAATACCGTGTTCCGGGGAGGAGAAAGTGGCAAAACGGCCATCGTTACCGGTTTGCCCTTGCCACTCGAATAACTCGCTGGCCTCGATATTGCCTGGGTTGTTATTACGTATACCGCGAATATTCCCTGCGTCACCTTTTCCTGCCACCAGTCCCTGCTCGCGGACCTGACGGCTGGCGGTAGATAAAACGGGCTGCCCGCTTTCACTCCAGGGTTTGCCGGTACGGCTATTTTTGCGCAGCGATAAACGCTTCATTAAAGCGATCTGCTTTTCACTCCAGCCCTGGCTTCTGGCAAATTTAACCAGCTGTTCGAGGGTGGGCGTGGTGCTGGCGGCAGGTTTTGGCCGCGCGGGTTCGCTGCGAACCGTGGTCCCGGCAGCGTTGATACTTTCTGCCTGCTGCTTTTGCGAAGCCGAAAGCGCCTGCTGAAACGAAGCGCCAGCGGTAGAGTGAGTGCTTGCAGCTTTCGCCGCGGGTGCCGGGTTCGCAGCAGCAGAAACAGCCGGTTTATCCGCAGCCGGCGGGGTTACTTTAGCTTGCTGACGGTAATAATACTGGGCGATAACCGACATGAGTTCCTCTCAAAGACAGCGGCGGAATCCTTGATGCCGCCGGGAAAGCAAATTACGTAATCGTTACTGAGCGGATTGAGCGCTGTCCGCAGGCCGCGCCACATCAATTCCATGCGTACCAAAGAATTGATACAGAGAATCTGCGGCAGCATGGGTCAGCACCATAATTTCAATGCGCCGGTTGGCGGCGCTTAAAGGCTGATCGGGTTTGAGCAGCATTCTGTCCGCCATCGCATTCACCTGAATCACTTTATCTTTCACCATACCGCCCTGCTCTAACGAGATTCGCGCCGCCAGCGCACGGTCGCCGGATAAGTTCCAGTTGTTGTAACGTGTCTGATCCCGGTACATAGAAGAGTCCGTATGCCCGGTGATAATCACTTTGTTATCAATTTTGTTGAATACCGGCGCCAGCTGAGTCAGTAAACGCTGGAAGAATGGCGTCAGAATAGCGCTGCTGCGCTGGAACATCTCCCGCTTCTGATCGTCCTGCACCAGAATACGCAGCCCCTGCGGCACAATTTCCATATCCAGGTTAGATTGCGCATCGAAAGCCTTAGTGATTTCCATAATCACCCGCGCCAGTTCGATCATCTCCTGCTGCGAACGTTTATTCACATCTTCGAGCGACTCAGTGGCCTTGCTTGCCAGATCCAGCTTTTCGAGCTGCTGGGCGATCTCTTCCGTGGTTGGCGCGCCGCCCTGTTTGCCGGGAATAATCATATTCGGGCCGTTCATCGCCTGCCCGCCGGACGAAAGCGGAGACATCACCATGCCGTCAAAAATCGATTCCCCGGTCAGATGGGCAACCACCTCTTTGCGCTCTTCTTCGGTGACCGAACTCATGATCCACAGCACCATAAACAGCGCCATCATGGCGAGGGTAAAGTCGGCAAAGGCCACTTTCCACGCGCCGCCGTGCGGAGCATGGTGCTCACGACGGGCAGAGCGCTTAATAATGGTGGTATGCGCTTGTTTCTTGCTACGCATCAACCTTCACCAATCAGTTCATTGACCCAGCCATCCAGGGTGGCAAAGGTCGGTTTGGTATCCATTGGCAGCATTTTACGCCCGGCATCAACGGCCAGCAGCGTCGGTTTTCCCGCCACCTGATTAACTAATACGGTACGTACGCACTCAAGGGCCGCCATCTGTTTTTTGGTCTGTTGCTCCATGGCGTTCGCCAGGGGGTCAAGCAGGCAGTAGCAGATAAATACGCCGAGGAAGGTTCCCACCAGCGCCGCCGCCACTTTCACCCCAATGATGGCGATAGAACCGTCAATGGACTGCATGGTGATAATAATCCCCAGTACCGCCGCGCAGATGCCGAAGCCCGGCATCGCTTCAGCGGTACGCTGCATTGAGCGCGATGGCCTGAGCAGCTCCTCTTCCATCGCCCCCAGCTCCTGCTCGAGGATACCTTCCAGCTCGTGTTCGTTGATTTTACCCATCGCCATCAGGCGGAAGTTATCGGAGATAAAGGTAATCAGAGCATGATCTTCGAGCACTAGCGGGTATTTGAGGAATAGCTCGCTCTTTTCCGGCACTTCGATATGCGCATCAAGCACCTTCAGCCCGCCGTCCTGCACCAGCTCCAGCAGCTCATAGAGCAGCATCAGCAGCTGGCGCTGGTAATCAGCGGTATAGCTGTTTTTGCGTATCGCACTTTTGACCTGGCGCCACATTTCAATCAGCACCGGTTTCGGGTTGGCCAGCACCATGGCCCCCACCCCGGCACCGATGATAATCATTAATTCCCCCGGCACCCAAAACGCGGCCAGTCGCCCGCCTGATTCAATAAAGCCGCCGACTACGCAGCCAAAAATGATCGCTAATCCTAATAATTTTTGCATGCTTGTCTCACTGCTCGATGGCGTCTTTAATTTTTTGGGTAATTTTCTTATTCAGCTGGCAAATTCTGGCCTCGGTGAGATCGAGCACTAGCGCGATCTCTTTCAGGCTCATTTCATGCTGATAATAAAGGCTCAGGATCAGCTGTTCCCGCTCATCCAGGCCGGCAAGCGCCGCGCGCAGCGAGTCGCTAATAATAATTTCATCTTCCAGATTGCGGCTGTTGAAACTGAAATCAGTGTCGGTTGTCAGCAGCTCATCCAGGCTATGCAGCGCGCTGGCGCTGTCGAGTAATAAATACTCCTGGTACTCTTCCGAGGTGATCGCCAGATGCTGCTTTATCTCCTCGAAATCCACCTCTTTGCCCAGCCTGCGGCTCAGCTCCCTGATGGCATCATTAAGCTTGTGTACTTTCTGGCGCAGGCGACGCGGGCGCCAGTCCAGCACCCGTAATTCGTCGAGTATCGCACCGCGAATTCTGTGCGCCGCAAAGGCACCGAACTGCTCGTCTGGCCTGCCGTAACGGCGTAACGAACTAAGCAGACCCATTAGTGCGATCTGCTGCATATCTTCGCTGTCGATAACGCTTTGCGCCTGCCAGGCCAGTTGTTTCACCACCCGCTTTACCAGCGGGAGGTATTGTGAAACGTAACGCGACTCTTCCGCGGCTGTTAGCGTTTCACTGGAGATAAAGGTGCTGCATTCCATTGTGCTTTCCTTCTTCTGCCTTACTGCAACAGCATTTTGCTGATGATCACATCATCAAAGGGTATCCGGGAATTAAGCTGCTTAAAGCGTGCCTGATAGGCCCCCATTAGCTCGTCGTGCAGGTCATTCACGCTTAAAGTGCGCACCAGGCTGTAATCCTTTTCGGTTAACAGCGCGACGGTCGCCCCGCGGATCGCCGGGATCATCATTTCAGTTTGCTTCACGGCTTCCTCTGTTTTCGCGGTTAATGCCAGTTCCAGCAGCATATAGCGCGCCTGGCCACCGTCGTTTTTCAGGGAGACCATGATGTTGTTAATTTCCACAAACAGCACCTGAGTCTCTTCTTCTGCCGAAGAAAACATATGGGTGAATTTTTGCCATGCCGACTGAGTTTGCGGCGTGGTGGCAGCATTAGCACTGGCCGCTTGCGCGAAGTGTTGTGCTCCCACCACCGCCATCACCGCTGCCAGAACAGCAGAAACCATGGCGATGGCCAGACCCATTGAAAAAGTTTTAATCGTCATAAAGTTATTGCTTCTCTTACACCGTCATCAAAATAGATTTATCGTCCCGGGAGCGGGTATCGTGCGTGGAGTCAGGCCGATCGTTAGCCAGAATCAGCTGATTTTCAGCACCGGGTTTAGGCTGGCGCTGATCCGAGTGTTGCTGATGGGCCTGGTTGGATAAGCGAACGTCAACCTCAACAAAATGTTGTTCCGTCAGCGCCTGGCGCAGCTCGTTACTCACCTGCGACAAAGCGCGATAAACGTCGCTTTGTCCGGCATTGATTTGCACCTGGATTTTTCCCGCTTCAATCTGCACCACAATTTCGATCCGCCCCATATCCGGCGGATCAAGGCGAATAGTCGCATGCTGAATCTGGTTGTTAATTTGCAAATTCAGGCGCTCGCCTAAAGCGTGCTGTAGCTGGGTTGATAATGCCTGGCCGGTGCCATCCACGCGCACAGGCGCATTAACCTGAGCCTGCGGTTGCCCGGCTGAAATAACAGACATATTTCCAGCAACGGCGGTGTTTAGCCCGGCAATACGCAGGCTCTCGACACTTACAGGCGTGTGTACCTTTTTAGGCAGCACCATTTCGGTGGGTTCAGCCGAAGCTGCCCGGTCATGCCGCTGCCCGGCCACAAGCGCCGGTTTGACATCCTGTGCTTCCAGCGCAACCTGCTCCGCGTTATCAGTAACGGATTGCGCATCAGGCGTAAGGGAAACAGGCTGTGGCACCGTACCTGCTGCCACCACCAATGGCGATGTCATCAGCATCGGCACATCCCGGTTGATTAAAGATGCCAGGAATTGCTGGGCCATCTGTTCAACCTGCTCTTCGGGCAGATCCGGCAACATCGCCTCAAGCGTACTGTCTTCTTCAACGCCTGCCAGGCTAGCTTCCGTGGCGATAGCTTCAGAACCGGTGGCTAACAGCAGTTCTTCAAAAATCATGCCGTCCGTATTAACGCCCTGCAACTCTTCGGCTTCCGGCAGCGTCATTGTCGCCTGAGGCAAAAGGGTGTGCGGGTGTGCAGCCTGGGGTAAGTTTCCTGTATCGGTTGGCGTGTAGGCGAGGAAATCACTCATTGCTGGCCAGCCCTTCAGCCATCTCTTGCCCGGCAAACATGGCGTAGGAAAGCGCCCCTTCGCGCTGGTTACGCTGCTGGAGCATATCCTGGCTTAGCTCATCGCGCTGCTGGCGCACCTGTTGATGCACCTTACGATGGGCCTGCTGAAGTTTATTTAGCGCTTCACGCTTTTGCTCCCCCACCTCACGGCCGTACAGGCTGCACAGCATGGCGGCGATATCGCTATCGAGCTGCTGAATTTTTTCCCACTCCTGCTGCTGACCCGCCGCCAGCAGCGCGCGGGTTTGCCAGTCAATTAACTGCAAATCATCCATGGCGTTTGCCCATTTCATCCCACCCTTCGCGCAGCTCGCCGAGGATGGTTTCAACTTCTTCAATCGCGGAGACGGAGAGGTTGTTGCTGCCGTCGTACAGGCGATAAACGCAGTAGTCGTATAAATTGGCGAGGTTTTTCGCCAGCTCGCCGCCTTTTTCATAGTCCAGCGCGCTGGTTAAGGCGTTGAGGATATCGATGCATTTATTGATACTCTGGGCCTTGCGCTCATAGCGTTTTGCCTCGATATGGCTTTTCGCCCGTACCAGCTCATCGGTTAAACCGGTGAACAGCATTAGCACCAGCTGATGGGGGGTGGCCGCAGCCACCTGTGCCGCCATATCAGACTGATAGTATTCGCCGTACCCTTCCTGGGTGTTTCCATACATAGCTATTTCTTCCTTAGACTAAACCAAACATGCTGGCGGTGTTGTTCATCTGCTGTAGTACGCTCTGCATACGGGTGAACTGCTGTAAATAGCGGTTATAGGCCGTATCATAGCGGGTGCTAATTTTGTCGCTGCGGTCGCTTAATTCGTTTTCACGGCGGCGGTTAGTTTCTTCGCGACTTTTGATGTCGCCGCTTGAAATACTCAGCAGCCTGTCGAGAGATTTGTCCATTTTTTTCAGTAAGCCATCACTACCGTTAAACAGCGCATTAAGCTTACCGGGGTCGTCAGTCAGCTTTTCTTTAAGCTTGTCGCTATCGAGCGTAAGCTTGCCGTCTTTATCCGCAGACAGACCAAACTGGGTAATATCCAGCCCGTCAATAGAGGTGCGCAACATGTCATTTAATTCGCGTCGCAACCCGCTGATGCTGGCATCTCCAGCAAAGGCGCCGCGATCGGTACTGCTGGAACCAGAAGCGGTTAACGAACCGAGCGTCCCAATAAGTTTGTTATAAGCCTCAACGAAGCTATTAACCTGGTTCTGGGTTTCGGTGGTATCAACACCCACATTAATACGCAGTGGCGCGTCGCCTGCTTTATGGGTCTGATTTAATTCGAGGGTGACGCCATCGATCAGGTCAGTCAGCGTATTGGTGCTATTGGTGATTAGCATCCCGTTGTTCTGATCACCGAGCCAGACGTTTGCATCCTGAGCTGCCGATATGGTTCTCACATTGCTGGTCATTGCGGAGGGGCCACCACTTAACGTAATCGCATTTTCCTCACCGCTTTTATCGCTGCTGAGCATTAAGCGCACTTCGCCGCCGGTACGCACCAGCGAGGCCGTTACGCCCGGGTTGCCATCCATGCCGTTAATCGCTTTTGCCAGGCCAGCCAGGCTATCCACGCCATCCATATCAATCGCAATGGAATTACCGTTGATCTCGATGGTCATACTGCCAGTCGCATTTTTAACGTCATCATCTTTCAGGTCGTTATAGGCCAATTGATGTGAAGAGGCCAACTGCTCGATAAACAGGCTATAGGTGCCTTTACGCGCATCGGAGGTAGTGGTCGCTTTGGCCATATTCTCAACGCTCATGCTGGCGCTGGTTTTCAGCATCCCACTGGTGGTTTTATTGAGATTAGTCAGCGAGGTACGGAAATCCGTCAGACCACTTTTCAGGGATTTGAGCGCGTTTTGCTGCGCGGTTAAGCGCGCTTTTTGCGTTTTCAGCTGGCTTTGCAGCGTCTGCACGTCAAAGCCGGCAAGCTGTTTTGCCATTGACTGCGGGTCAATACTGCTAAAATCGGTCATCCTTCCTCCCTGGCATACTGCTATGTCCTGAGGCTGTTAATAGCAATAGTTATGCCAACTTTTATATTGATTAAATTCAGCGGGTTATAAACAGGCGGGAAAATTATCTTCCGCACTAGCGGAAGCGGAAAAAACACCGCCGAAGCGGTGTTTTTACATCAGGAGAGATTAGCCCAGCAGGGACATTACCATGCCGGACATGCTGTTCGCCTGCTTCAGCATCGACATACTGGTCTGCGCCAGCATCTGGTTGCGGGTCATATTAGTGGCTTCGCTTGCAAAGTCTGCATCCCGGATGTTGCCCAATGCAAGCGTGGTATTGTCTTGCATATTTGACAAGTTAGCGGCGGTATGGCCAAGACGATTGATCATTGCACCCATATTGGAGCGAACACCAGCTACTTGATCGATAGCGCCTTGTAACGAGGTAATCGCCGAAGTAGCACTTGCTCCAGCGTTCAAACTCAGCTTACTAAGCCCGCTTACGCCCCCCTTACTAAGTACCTTACTAAGGTCAGCAATTGAAGAGGTCATACCAGAGGTGGTCATCGTTTCTTTTGCGGAAGAACCAATCTGGAAGCTTAATCCGTTCGTTTTAGCAAGCCCCGATGCGCTAAAGAGTTTGGTTCCAGCAAAATCAGTATTGGCCCAGATATTATTCAGCTCATCCGTCAATGCAGTGAATTCTGCCTGCATAGCACCACGATCGTTTTTATTGTTTGTATCGTTCGCCGCCTGTGTCGCCAGGTCTTTCATGCGGTACATAATATTGGTGACTTCTTCGAACGCGCCTTCACCCGTCTGCAGCATCGCAGTTGCATCAGAGATGTTACGCTGAGCAACGCTCATACCGTTAACCTGGCCCTGCAGGCGGGTGGCAATTTGCAGACCAGCCGCATCATCAGCCGCAGAGTTAATGCGTTTACCGGTGCCCAGGCGCTCCATCGCGGTGGACAGGATGCTGTTGGATTTGTTCAGGGCGTTAGTGGAAGACATTGCCGCGCCGCTGGTGAAAATTGAAAGTGCCATTGGTTCTCTCCTTGAGGATTATGCTGTCAGGCTCTGTTTGCCTGTGTACTCTGAGAAAACGACACCACCCGGTAAGAAATTAAACCTGAATGAAAAAAATATTCATATGAAGACAAAATTTTTTCACCTGAGAGCAAAACAGCGGAAAATGGAAACAAGCCGGGTCAAAAAAGTGAATGTTGTTAATTGAAGGTATATTTTAAATAACATTGCGACCCATTAAACAACAAACTTAAACCCTGAAAAATAAAAACCTCCCCGCCGAATTTCAAAGCTTATCTTTAAGTTAACAACAGGCTCTACCGCATACGGAGAATAATCATAACAAACTGTATTTAAAGGCTTTTTATTTTAATGCATATTTTCTGCGCATCCAATATAATATGCAGGCAAAAACGCCCCTATTCTTAGCGATTGAAATTTTCTTCTGATTAAAATTTAAAATAGTTAACCGCGACAAAGCGCTTAAAAAGCATAACAACCCGATTTTCCACCTCTTAATGATATAGCACGCCTGATATTTTGAAACTTATGAGCAAACCCCTCTATTTTGTTAATAACTGGTTGCTGGATTACGCGTCCGGTACCCTTGTCCATCGCCACTCCGGTGAAGTGCGGCGCCTGGGTGAATACCAGCTCAAGCTGCTGGACTGTCTGATGCAGCATGCCGGGCAAACGCTATCACGCAATGAGCTTACCAGCCTGGTCTGGGAACGCAGGGTGATTGGGGATAACAGTCTGTCGAATGCGATTCACGCGCTGCGTTCCGCGCTGGAAGATGACGGTAAACACCAGCGGGTGATCAAAACCATCCCGAAAAAAGGCTACCTGCTGGACCTGGATTTTTGTCAGCTGCTGGAGCCAGAAAGCCAGAGCGCTTCACAACCTGCGCCCTCTTCTGACGATCCGCAATGGCCTGAGGCTGAAATTACGCCACCGGCAGAACTCAGCCATGCGCTACCCGCTGCGCCAGCTAAGCCTAATCACCCTGTGGCACCCTCTGTCATCCAGCGCTTGCGCAACAGCAAACGCACATTATCGGTCATGCTTAGTTTGTTATTGATTGCGCTGATAATAGCCAGCAGCTGGTTTGCTTTTTTTTATACCAGCGCCGATGAGATGGTCGCCCGGGAGCATGAAAAAAATCAGTACAGCAATATTCGCGTGTTCCGTATTGCCGCCGCCGTAGATGAAATGGGCGATGAAGACGTGCTGAAATTTAAAACCGCCCTGAAAAATCTGAATCAAAAACTGATCGCCAGAGACGCCTGGATGTCGGTTTATTACCGCGCCGATGAGCAGATGCTGAACTACACCTTTTCCATTGAATCGGCCTGCGCAAGCCAGCAGCTGGCGATGTCGATTTACCACTGGCGAACAGATAACCTGAAATTAACGAATACTCTTTATGATGAGACCGTGAGAAAAATAGATGAACTGGCTCCGTGTAAAAAACCTTAATCTCAGCCTGGCTGCCATTCTTATTGCCATCCTGTTTTGCGTGCTGCACCTGCACGCCGGTGCGGTGAATGCAAAAAGCGCCCCGATTAAAGGCCGAATGCAGTTTGGCTTTTACGATTTAATGTCCGATCGGCAAGAAGTTTACGATGCGCAAATTCTGGATATGGATGAGGCGCTGCTGGTCACGCTGACGCGTGAAGATGATGAAATGTTTATGCTGCGGGGCAGACTTAATGAAATCCGGCGCAAAAACGGCCGTGTGTTCTACGATTATGTGCCGATTCGCTATAGCAACCCGAACAATTATCAGCTGATTTACAGTTTTATCGACTTTCTGAACCATAACATGGTCTGGGTCTACCCAATGACCATTAACAAAAAACCGCTGGTCATTGGGCAAAGCGGGATCATGTATTTATTTCCGCTGGATAGCTAAAGAGCTATTAGCGCAGCAAATTACTGACCGTCCCCTGCTGTAAATTCGCCTGCGCACCCAGCGCTCTGGCCGTGGCCGCATAATCCTGCTGGCTATGTTGCAAGTGCGCGCGCAGCGCCCTGGCGTGTTCCAGCGCCTGGGTGGGCTGATATTGCGTCGCCATCTCGTTGATGCGTCGGCGCACATTATCCTGATGATTGTACAGCTGCCCCCGCTGCTGGGTGAGCTGTTCGAGCGCGTGCTGTACTTCCCCCTGATACTCACGCATCAGCGTGGGCTGCTGCGCCAGTTGGCTAAGGGTATCGGTAACCGCGGGTTCCGGGCGCGCCAGCAGCGCCGTAAACTCGTTGGCGGAAAATCGCTTTCCTTCCCCACGCACGCTTAGCTGGCTGCTGACCTGCGGCCACACTTTTTCATCCACGCTAAATACCAGCGCCTGCTGCTTATCCACAGCGGCATGGATGCCAAAACACCCCAGTCCCTGATTGAGACGCATCACGTGCTGGCGCGGCGTAGCGCTGGCTTCCAGCGCTACCGCCACCATTTCACGGCGCGTGCCGGCAAGGGAAAAAATCAGCGTTTCGCTTTCATCACTTTGCAGCAGGCGCTGGGCGGCGGGAAGCGTAAAATTCACCTGCGCGGTCTGTTCCGGGTCCACGGCCAGATGCCGGTTCACGGTACCCGCGCTGATAGCCGAACGGTTGCTCAGCAATGTGGAGAGTGAACGCGCGGCTTCATGAGTCGTATCTCCACGCAATGAACCGTGATTTACCGCATAGCGTAGCTGCAGCAGCTGGTTTTCCACCTGCGACAGATAATTATCCGCCTGCTGGACGGAAGTCAGCTGCTGGTTAAGCTGAACGTTATAGCGCAGCGGGCGCGTGGAGATGAGCGGCGATTCCGGGAAGCGGTTTTCGCTAAAGCGATCGCGCAGCGCCGGCGGCTGCTTCACCGCAGCCGTGCTCTTCACTCCTCCACTGTTAAGAGGAGTGCTTAAAGGTAGTCCTGACGGGTTTAATCCAACCTGCATAATGGTTACATCTGATTAAAGAGGGAAAGTTGGCTTATCATCATGAACGATTTGTTCGACGCCTGAACCGCCTGCGTATACATCTGGATATTAACGTAGCTGGTGGCAGCATCCAACGCTGAAAGCTCCTGGATAACCTGTTCGTGGGAAATTTTAACATCTGAATGGGCATCGCCGATAAGCGTCAGGCGATTTTGTTTGCCGCCCAGCTCGGTATACACCGAGGCGATACTATCGCTGGATTTTTTAGCCTCGCCCAACAGCAGCTTTAAATCGTCGCGGTAATCCGCACCTGGCGTGGCCATTTTGTCACTGACGGTTTTCAGCAAATTGAGCATGCTGAGATCGTTATTGCTGCCGGAAAAGGCCTGGCTAATATTAGTGTTTTCCGCAATCTCAATACCGTTTGCCACCGTCGTGGCACGGCTGGCATCATTTCCGGCATAGAGATAAGTTTTTGAGGCTTCATCAAAAACCACCGGTTGGGTATTGGTTTTGGTGCCAGAAAAGATGTAGTGCCCGTCTTCATTTTTGGCATTCATCGTCGACACCAGCGACTCCAGCATTTGTGACATCTCATTGGCGAATCCCCCCATATCTTTCTCGCTATAGGTGTCGTTGCTGGCCGCCAGCAGTTTGTCATTCAGCGCCAGCAGCTGCTCGCTTAACGCCGTCACGTGGGATTCCTGAATCGACAGGTTGCCGGACAGGCGCGTGATGTTGCTCTGGTACTGGTCGATTGCCGACTGCTCGCGGTTTAACTGCACCAGACGGCTGCTGGCCACCGGGTCGTCAGAGGGCACATTGACGCGTTTTTGCGTCGCCATCTGCTCCATCAGTTTGCTCAGGCGCGCGCCGTTGTTGTTCATCTGGTGCAGCATTGCGGAAGAGTGGTAAAGACTGCTGATACGCATGGTAAATTCCTTTTTTCCGTTATCAGAACAGCATCAGCAAATCGCTGAAAATCTGGTTGCCGGTGGCGATAACCTTCAGGTTGGACTGGTAAGCCTGCATATAAACCTGGAGGTTCATCGCCTCTTCATCCTGGTTAACCGCACTCAGATTATCGCGCTGGGTTTGCGCCTGGTATGAAACGGCGGTTGCGGCATCCAGCTCGGTTTTATTCTGGCGGCTGGCAATCCCCACGGTGCTGATAATGGCGGCGGCCGCTTCATTCACGCTCATATTGCCCATATTGCCAATGGGCAGATCTTTGTTTTTCAGATCAATTAGCGCCTTCAGATTATTGCCGTTGCCGCTTTCGTCGGCTTTATCAGAGAGCGCCAGCTCGTCTGGTTTCAGATCGCTTACCTGCAACATTCCTTTGCCGCTGCTGAGATCAAAGACAAACAGTGGCTTACCTTGCTGACCGTTCAGATCAAAGCCATTGGCCAGCTGCGCGTTAAATTCTTTAGCAAACTGCTCGGCCATATCGCGAACCGAACTTTGCATGGTTTTTAGCGTGCCTTGCTCATAATCGTTAAGCGCGCCCAGCTGCCCGCCAATCGCCGCTGAGACGCCAAAAGTGGTATTGAGGAACTCCAGCGAAACTTCCTGCTCGCCCTGCTGATTCATGGTGGACTTGAGCTGCCCGAAATGGCGGCCATTTACCAGCGGCTGGCCATCGTTAAGCGAAACGTTGTAGCGCCCGGATGCATCTTCAGAAACTTTTACGCTCACCATACTGCTGAGCTCTTTCACCAGCTCGTCGCGCTGGTCGCGCAGCACGCTGGCGTTGCCGCCTGTGGCTTCCTGGTCGGCAATTTGCTGGTTGTAGCTGGCAATATTTTTACTGAGCACATTGACGTTGCCCACCAGCGCATCACGCTGGGTATTGATAGAAACTTTCTGGCTGCTGATAAAGCTGTCAACGTTGTTAAAACGGGTCGCCAGAGACTGCCCTTCATTGAGCAGCTGCTGGCGCAGAGCCGGTGAATCCGGCTGGGTGGTCAGCGCATTGAGGGCGGCGAAAAATTTGTCCAGGCCGCCGCCGAGGCTGGTGCTGTCGGTGCCGATCACGCTTTCCAGCGCCCCGAGATATTTTTGCCCGGCGGAATAGTACTCGGCGCGGGTATTGCTGTGCCAGACCTGGTTGACCAGGTACTGGTCGGAAATACGGCGAATGCTGTCGACCCGCACGCCATTGCCGGCGGAAAAACTGTCACCGTTGGCGCCAATCGCGCTCTGAATGATCCCCTGGCGGCTATAACCCGGCGTCAGGTAGTTCGCCACGTTCATCGACGTGGTGCTCATTCCCTGCCGCGCAGCCTGCGCACCGCTAAAAGCAATATTGATGATATTCATGTTTTCCTTGCACTTATCGCGTCACGGGGAGAATAGATGGAGCAAGCTCCTGCTCTTTAGCAGGTAAAGCGACCCCTTCCCCTGTTAACTTAAGGGCGCGTTCCATGCCCTCAACCTGCGGCCCCAGCTGTTTAATAATCAGCGCGGCAATTCCGCTGCTGCGCTGGGAGGCTAACATTGATGCGAGCTTGTCATCATAAAAATCACGCATCATATTTTGCTGCTTGCTGGAAAAGGGATTGCTCCCTTCCGCCAGCACATCCGAAGCTTTGCGCATCTGGCTTAGCATCGATCGTAAAAAGAGCGCCTCGAACTGTTCCGCCGCTTGCCCAAGATTCTGGGCTTTCTGCGTGCCGGTAAAGTCACCCGGAATGGCGCTGGTGCGTGCCGTCAGCGAATCGATCATCTTATCTCCTTAAATGACTACCAGTTCGGCATCCATTGCCCCGGCTTCGCTTAACGCCTGCAAAATCGCCATGGTGTCATCCGGCGAGGCCCCGAGGCTGTTAAGCGTATTGACGATACTACGCAGGCTGGTGCCAGCCGGCATCAACACCATCTGTCCACGTTCGCGGTCAACATTAATATTCGAGTTTGGCGTCACTACGGTGTTGCCCTGGCCGAACGGCGCGGGCTGGCTAACCTGCGGCGTTTCCTGAATCGTGACCGTCAGGTTGCCGTGAGAAACCGCAGCGGCACGCACCACCACACCATCACCAATAACAATGGTGCCGGTGCGCGCGTTAAAGACCACGCGCGGCTGTTGCCTGCCGCTGGTGATTTGCAAATCTTCAAGCGTGGACATAAAGGCTACGCGCGCCCCCGGCTGTTCCGGTGCCCGCACCATCACGTTGGTGGCACTTTGCGCCGTGGCAATCGCGCCAAATGCCTGGTTAATGGCCATCGCCACGTTGTTGGCGGTTTTAAAACTAGGCCGCTTCAGGTTGAGCACCACCTGGCTATTGGCCTGAAAGTCGGTCGGAATTTCGCGCTCAACGCTGGCACCATTGGGCACCCTTCCCACCGTTGGGGTATTCATAGTGATACTGGAGCCGCTGTCACCTTCGGCTTTAAAACCGCCCACCACCACGTTGCCCTGCGCCAGGGCGTACACTTCCCCATCGGCACCGCGTAGCTGGGTCAGCAGCAGCGTGCCGCCGCGCAGGCTTTTGGCATCGCCAATAGAAGAGACTGTGATATCAATGGATTGCCCACGGGCATACATCGGCGGCAACGTGGCGCTGATCGCCACCGCGGCAACGTTTTTCACCTTAGGGTCAATTTTGGCCGGCATCTGCACGCCGAACTGGCGCAGCATGTTGGTAACGGACTGGCTGGTAAACTTCACCTGGTTTTTATCCCCGGTGCCGTCCAGCCCGACCACCAGGCTGTATCCCACCAGCTGGTTGCCACGCACACCCTGAATATCCACAATATTGCCTAAGCGTTCGGCATAAGCCTGACCGATAAAGGCCACCAGGAGCAAAAAACCTGACATTACGATACGCATGGGTTTCTCCTGATTAAAGCGGGAACAGTGGATGATTAAAGAAGCGCGTCAGCCATCCCGCCGCGTTGGCGTCGCTTAAAGCTCCGCGCCCGGCATAAGAGATGCGGGCGTTGGCGATACGCTGGGAAGAAATGGTATTCGCGGGCGAAATATCTTCCGGCCTCACCAGCCCCGACACGCGCATATATTCGTCGCCCTGGTTGAGGGTCAGCCATTTTTCACCGCGCACTTCCATGACGCCGTTGGGCAGCACCTTATGCACCGCAACGGTGATAGCTCCGCGCAGCATGTTCTGCTGTGCGGAATTAGCCGCCCCCTTGAAGTTACGATCGCCACTGATAGAGCCGCTGGCTTTATCCAGCGTTTTGCCGAACACCTCCGGCACCCCTATCGTCACGTCGTTTTCCTTACCAAAATTGGTGGTGGCCTGCTTGCTAGACTGGGTCGATTCGTCCAGGTTAACGGTCAGAATATCCCCCACGCGGTAGGCACGACGATCCTGAACCAAAGACCAGCTGTAGCCGCTGTTATACAGCCCCCCGCCCGCAACGGCAGGCGTCACCGCCGCGGCCTCTTCCGGCGGCGCGTAGGCCGCATCATCTTTCTGCACGAACAGCGCAGGGCTTTCACAACCCGTTAAAACCAGGGCGAACAGCCCAATCAGCATTTTATTTTTCATTTCCCTTCACTTATTCCGCGCAATCCCTGCGTTTTATAGCGTCTGCGTGATGAACTTCAGCATGTCATCGGCAGCGGAGACCATTTTGGCGTTCATTTCATAGGCTCGCTGCACGGTGATCATATCCACCATCTCTTCCACAACCTGCACGTTGGAGCCTTCCAGCGTGCCCTGCTCCAGCTGCCCTAATGCCTCTTCCCCGGGAACGCCTTCCACTGGCGCGCCGCTGGCAACGGTTTCACGATACAGATTGCCGCCGATTGCCGAGAGACCGGCCGGATTAACAAAATTCACCAGCGTGATTTGCCCCAGTTCGACCGGGTCGACCTCATCGGCCACCAGCACAGAAACGGTGCCGTCTTTGGCGATGTTGACCTCTTTGGTATTCACCGGCAGTTCGATCTGAGGGATCAAAGGTTGCCCCTGTGCGGTGGTGACCACACCTTCGCTGTTGACCTGCAGGTTGCCCGAGCGGGTATAGCCCACGGTGCCATCCGGCATTTCAATCTGGAAAAAGCCTTGCCCGGTGATAGCCACATCCATTTTCTGGTTAGTGACCTGCATACTGCCCACGGTGAAGGCTTTCTGCGTGCCGACAACCTTTACCCCGCTGCCGTACTGCATACCGCCAGGGGTGGCGGTATCCTGGTTGGCCTGCACGCCTGGCGCACGCATGTTCTGATAGAACAGATCTTCAAACACCACGCGATCGCGCTTAAAGCCGGTGGTGTTGACGTTGGCGAGGTTATTGGAAACCGCATTCATTTTGGCGTCCTGCGCCGCAAGGCCGGTCTTACTGATCCATAATGCTGGATTCATACTTTATTCCCTTAAGAGTCAAATCAGGTATTGCGGATCACGCGATTACCGGCCTGGGCCAGATCTTCTGCCACTTTCATCATCTTTACCTGCGCCTCAAAACTGCGGTTCAGGGCGAGGCTTGAGATCATTTCGCTGATGGCAGAAACGTTGCTGTTTTCCAGATGTTTATTGGCCAGCGTTATCTCTTCGCTGCGTGGCTCAATACGGTTGTTGCTTACCAGAAAACCGTTTTTATCTTTGCTGAGCTGGTCTGTCGCCACGTCCACCAGTTTGATACGGTCAACATCCATTAATGCGTTGATGTCCCCGTCCTGCGGGACGATGGAGATGGTGCCGTCACCGGCTATGGAAACCTGCGCGAAAGGCGGCAGCACAATCGGCCCGCCTTCGCCCATCACCGGCTGGCCGTTAATGGTGAGATCGCCATCCGGGCTGACATTGATATGCCCGTTGCGCGTATAGACTTCCCGGCCGCCCAACTGGAGCGCAATCAGGCCATTGCCAACGATGCCAACATCCAGGTCGCGCCCGGTTTCCTCAAGCGAGCCGGAAGCCATATTCACGCCGCCATTGGCGTTTTGCACCACGTAGCGGGAGTCGTAGCCGCTGCCCTGTACCTGCGAGGACATGGCTTTATCCAAATCGCCACGAAAGCCGCTGGTGTTCACGTTTGACAGATTATTTGCGTGCACCTGCTGCTGCATCAGGCTGCGGCTGGCGCCGCTCATCGCGGTATAAATAAGATGGTCCATTACACCGCCTGCATCAACGCGTTCATCATATTGTCGTTGGTGCTGATCACCTTGGTATTGGCCTGGTAGTTGCGCTGCGCGCTCATCAACCCCACCAGCTCAGAGGTCAAATCGACGTTTGACTCTTCCAGCGCGTTAGATTTGATATAGCCCAGCAGGCCGCTGCCCGGTGCGCCAATCAGCGGCGCGCCGGAAGTCCCGGTTTGCGCCCAGGTGGTGCCGTCCTGCGATTGCAGACCGTTCGGGTTGGCAAAGTTGGCGATAATCAGCTGCCCCTGCAACATGCGCTCGCCGTTGGAGAAGGTGGCATAGACGTTGCCCTTTTCATCCACCTGCTGCCCGGTACGCTCACCCGATGCGTAACCGTCGCCCTGGTTGCGGCTGACGGAGAAGTCGGAGCCATACTGGGTGGTGCCGGCATAGCTCATCTCAATAGCTAATGGACTTGCTCCATTAATCGCAACATTGAGATCGGTCATACCAGCAGGTTTCAGAAGAAGCCCAGAATCACTAAACTCCACCGCTATTTTTGAATCTGCCGGTGCAGTTAACTTCTGCCCA
Source organism: Buttiauxella warmboldiae (assembly GCF_003818135.1). Lineage (GTDB taxonomy): Bacteria > Pseudomonadota > Gammaproteobacteria > Enterobacterales > Enterobacteriaceae > Buttiauxella > Buttiauxella warmboldiae. Next base: position 18,912 of record NZ_RPOH01000019.1, read on the forward strand.
TCAAGACGCAGGTGAGCCGTCCATTGGTTATCACTATCTTTAACAAAATACTGAGTAAGCGTGTGCTCACGGCCAAGAGAATCGAAGACCTGTGTGGTGTAAGTATTGTTGTAAGTTGTTTCGTCTTTCTCATTAAAGTCGATGGCATTACCTTGAGCATCCGTCTTTGGGATCGCTTTTGCGTTGGCATCAAAGTTAGCAGTAAAATTAATCTGTTCTGTTGCTCTTGCCGGAATTGAACCGCTTCTGATACTCAGATTGCTGACCGTACCCACCTGCAAATTACCGTTAGCATCAACCGGGTAACCTTGCATATTCATTCCCAGGTTATTCACCAGGTTGCCGTCTTTATCGGTACCGAAATACCCGGCGCGGGTATAAGAGGTGGTGCCGGTACTGTCGCGCACCACAAAAAATCCATTCCCTGAAATCGCCAGATCCAGCGAGTTGCTGGAGGAAATAATATTGCCGCCGCGGGTAATACTTTGTGTTATGCCGGTGACGCCCACGCCCAGAGGCTGGGACTGCGCATAGAGCGCGGAAAACTCGGCGCGCCCGGATTTGTATCCCACCGTACCGGTATTGGCAATATTGTTACTGATGGCCCCCAGCTGCTGGCTGATAGCGTTAAGACCTGACGTTGCGATGCTAAAACTCATGATTTCATCCTGATGACAAAAGTTGTTACGCCCGGCGGCTGCCGGAAGCCTGTCCACCAAACTGACTGATGCTGCTGTACGGGACTTCTCCAAGTCCGGCAATTTTCAGCATCGTGACGCCGCCTTTTAGCGGAATACGCACGTTGCTTACCGTGCCGCCAATTTCCAGTGGAATTGACTGCTCGGCAGTATCGGTCACGGCACTTAATGTGTACTTCCCTTCCGGTAAACCCAGCTTTTTGGCATCCAGCGTGAAGTCTACCAGGCCTGCCTGCTGGCGGCCGAGTTCAATCTTATGTTCGGTTCCGGTGGCGTCTTTCACCTGCACCGTAACCGATGCAGCGGGGTGCTCAAGCGTTAAACGGCCGTTGAGCACTGAATCGCCCTGCAGCTCCACGCGATCGGTTTGCACCATCACGTTCTGCCCCACCAGGTTGGCCGTGGTCAGCGTCTGCAGGTTATCCATCATGATGCTGCTGTTTTGCATCAGGCTGGCGACCTTCTCCATCGATTGCACCTGGGAGAGCTGCGCCAACTGCCCGACATACTCCGTGCCGTCGGTTGGATTGAGCGGGTCCTGGTTTTGTACCTGGGCTACCAGCAGCTTCAGGAACATATCGTTCATACCCGAGGCGGACTGCGCGTTAGGGGAAACAGAACTTCCGGCGCTTTGCTGGGAGTAAGTTGACGTATCCATCACATTCATAAATTACCCCTCACCGAGACGCAGCAAACTTTGCTGCATACTTTTAACGCTGCTAAGCACTTCAGCACTGGTTTCAAAGCCGCGAGAGGCGGACATCATGTCGGCCATCTCCTCCACCACATTAATGTCCGGGTAATAAACGTAGCCCTGGCCGTTGGCCATCGGGTGATGCGGCTCATAGCGGGAAACCGCCTGGCCGGTTTCCACCACGTCCATAATCTGCACGCGGGCGCCGGCAAAGGCGTTATTCCCGGCAAGCTGGCTATTCTGGTAGATGGATGCAAAGACCGGGCGACGTGCTTTGTACACCGTCTCTTCGCTGGCCGATGCGGCATCGGCGTTGGCCATATTACTGGCGATGGTGTTCAGCCGGACGGTTTGCGCCGTCATCGCTGAGCTGGAAATTCGATAAATGTCCGTAAAAGCCATACTTTCTTCCTGAACGAATTATTTGCCTTCGATGGCAGCCCGCAATCCCGAAAACTTCAGCTTCAGGAATGTCAGGCTCATTTGGTAATCCATGCTGTTTTTGGCGAATGCAGCCTGCTCCACATCCAGCGCCACCGTATTACCGTCCGCAGACGGTTGATAAGGCAGGCGATATTTCACCTCTGTGCCGCTCCCCGGAAACAACGACTGCTTTGCACGTTGCATCTGCGCGGCAAAATCAATATCTTTAGCCTTAAAATTCGGGGTATCCACATTGGCAAGGTTGGTGGATAACAGCTCGGCCCTGGTCAGTCGGAGCTGTAATGCCTGGGGATGAACGCCCAACGCCTTGTCAAAACTAATGCTCACTGTCACTCCTTTACAGTCTTGCTTCCTCTCTGTACGCCCGGCACAGATTTCTCGAAGAGGAATCATTTAATAGCAATTTTCATGCCATGTTTATAACAACATGATTTTCCAACATATAGCACACAGAGACACACCTATGAGGAAGAACCACTTCCCCCTGCTGGTTATCGGGCTAAGCATCGTCAGCGGCACGGCACACGGCGCCGTACCCAGCGCCGCCGCTCAGATTGAGCAAGCCGCCAGCAAAGCCGCACAAGCGGAAATCCGCACCATGGCGCGCGGCCAGGGCTGGGGCAAATATGGCGTACAGCCTGAAACCGTTCTGCCGCCGGAAGCCACCGCGCTGCCGCAGTGCCCGAAAACCCCGGTTGCCACTCCAACGCCTGGCAGCAAGCGTATGTTGTACCGCCTGCGCTATGACATCATATGCCCGGGCGAACAGGGCTGGGCGCTGACCGTTGCGGTCAAAACGGCGGTGAATCTGCCGGTGGTGGTTGCCATGCATACGCTGGAACGGGGGCGCGTGATTGACAGCCAGGATGTGGTGCTCAAGGTTCAGGATATCGCACCGTTAAACGGCCTGTTCCTGACCAACCCGCAGGATGCGGCCGGGCAGACGGTGAAGCGGCGTATTAACGCCTCACAAATTGTCACTCCGGCCCTGCTGGAGCAGCCTGTAATGGTGGAGCGCGGGCAGAATGTTTTAATCACCGCGCGGCTGGAAGGCATTGAGGCCAGCACCAGCGGGGAAGCGATAAAGCAGGGGCGAAAAGGGGAAGTTATTCGGGTGCGCAATACCAGCAGCCAGCGTATTGTCGATGCGGTCGTTGTCTCTCCGGGAGTGGTGCGCATCATCGCCCCGGCAAGATAAACGCTATTTTTCTCACGGCGATTAAAGTTTGCTGCCCTTGACGCCGCTTTACAGTGATACAAGCAAATGCTTACAGACGATTTCTGGTTTAACTCGGGAGAGAATATGAAAATTAATCAACACCACTACTCGCCAATCCAGCCGACGCAGACCAGCAGCGCGACCAAAGAGATCGGCGAAACAAAATCCACGGCGCCTTTGCGCAGCAGCCCTGTTGCCGCCATTGACCCGGTGTTGGGCGATGCGCAGAAAGCATTACAAAACCTGCCAGAGATCGATATGGCGCGGGTAGCGGAAATGAAGCAGGCGCTTAGCAACGGTCAGCTGCACGTCAATCTTGATGACCTGACGCTCTCAATTCAGAAATACTTTCAGCGGTAATGATTATGCAAACAGCAGGCCAACGGATGACCGCTTTGTTGCAGGATATGGTGCAGGACAGGCAGCGCTATATCTCGCTTAAAAATTTGCTCGAAGAACAGCGCACGCTATTGCTGGAGCGCGATAGTGAACAGCTGGAAAAAATGAGTAAGCAATTGCTTGAAATTTATAACTTATTATCAGAAAGCGCAGAACGCAGAACATCAACGTTATTATCTCTGGGTGTAACAGCAAGTGTTGAAGGGCTTAATAAATTATTTAGTCATCTGGATGAAGATAAAAAAGATAAAATATCTGTTCTGCTGCAAGATATTCAGCACCAGGCCAAAACATGTCAGCTCCTGAATGAAAGAAATGGTATGGTGCTACAAATGCAAGCAGATATCATCGCTAATCTAGTCAATAATAGTGAAGCAGGCAGCGGAATTTATCATCCATAAAAATAAAACACATCTCCTCCTATAAATAATTTTATTTAACTGCCACTATCAGAACGTAATCGCTCAGATGTTCACCGAACCCGATAATAAATCAGACATTAGCCAGAGAGAGATTGAATTAGGGATTCAGTATGATGATACATAAATTTCATACTAAAAAACACCGATGATAATATTGCATATTTTTAATATCTAAGCATCTTATTTTTCAGTGTATTACGGATATCAGGACTTCCAAGATTAATAGATTATGTGTAAAACGTAAAAAGGCATAGAGTTGATCTGACGATAACCATATTTAATATATGGCCGAGTATTACCTCCCTGGAACGCTAAATTAAATTAGGGAAGTCACAGAGCGCTTATTTAATAAAACAGAAGCTGCTCATTAATTTTTGAACGATCTGCCGTTGGAAGAATGCCGAGTAATGACTAAGGACTCGGCATTTAAAATTACAAATCCGTTAATTAATTGCAAAGAAAACTCAACGATAGACTACAGGAACAACATCCATGAGCCTCTCGGCATCAACGCGCAGCGGGTGATCTTTCACTGATGAACCATAGACATACGGTTGATAAATATCAGAAATATTCTTTGAGCTATAATACTCCCATATTGAGAAACACGCTTCATAGCGGTCATAATAATCCATGCCAGGCGCCCTAACATGAAAATCCTCAGCAGGGTCTGGAGCAGCGTATTCAACTGTTTTATCACATACAATAGGTACCGGTAAGATAGCAATTCCACCAGGCTTTAGTATTCGGTGTATTTCTGAAATTGCTTTCATATCATCCTGAATATGTTCTAAAACATGTGAAGCAAAAATAAAGTCAAACTGCTGATCAGCAAATGGCAAATCCTGAATGTCAACCTTAAAGTCCACCCCTTCCATCTCTATATCAGCCGTTTTGTATTCCCCGAAAATATTGGAGAACCATGTCCGAAATGCGGACTCTGGAGCAAAATGCAGTGCTTTCATTTCAGAAGTTTTTTTATCTGCCAGAACGTGTTGTAAAATCATAAATTGTAATCGGTGCCTTTCCAGACTAGAACACCGAGGACAAAGCGCATACTGGCGATTACGGAATGTTAGAAATGAACCTTTAAAACTGCACAATGGGCAGTGATACTGATTAATACTCATGAATATTCACTCTCCGTTCTTATAATCATTAATATTAAACATTTCATAATATAAAATTTATCATTTACACAGTTATGTTTAAGATCGAAAAAAATTAAATCAATATCAACAAAGCAACATTTATCATCAAAAGATGCAAACAATAAAATTAAGAATTAATTTTCATTCAGCAACTGGACATATAATCATGATTTCGACTCCGTACTGAATACTTTTTCTATGAAATTTTTCTGATGGCAAAACTTTGATTTTCGATTGTCTCTGCTGTTATGAAAATCAATTCCCAGCCAAAAGTAACGCAAAACTGATGAACGGCTTCGATGACACCGTAACGATACCATTTTATAAAATTACCCATAGTGTAATCATGTCCAGAAATTATCCCCCCCACTTTCAGTTTTGGAGCATACAAGCAAAGTTCCCGAATGGTAGTTTCATAAGAATGGTCAGTGTCAATATAAATCCAGTCTAGAGATTGATCGGCAAAATCGCTGGCCATCTCAATGGATAGACCCCGTTTTATTTCCACACAGCCTGAGTCAAGTTGCTCTCTGAATTTATCGGTAACCTGGTTAAAAAGACCATCATGATAACGTTGGGTATGCCATGCATCGACCAGATAAAGTTTACTCGGCGTACAAATACGAAGTATTTTATCGCTAAACGCTCCCGAATCGACACCTATTTCGGCAACGACTGCATTTTTAGGCATATTTTCAAGCAACGTTTCACGATCTAACAGAAGCTGGCAATTTGCAATATTGCTCTGCTCTAGCTTTATTTTTGGCATCAATTTCTCATATTGCTCTTTTTGCTTATGAGCCATTTCCATATACTGTTCAATAATGGAATTAATTAATCGCTGGTTGTCTATGGTCAAAGTCATTATTTCCTATTTAGAAATCAAGAATACATAATGGATAGTAACTGGCTTCATTGAAAACTGATATTTATCAATGAAAACTGCATGCTAAATAAACTCCAGAGCTAGGCAGGGTTAGTTTTTTAATTACCATTTTATCTGCCTATTCATGCATCCGACTAAAAATATAAAAATCTGCAAATGATGTATTACTTTGATCATTAATGTCAAAGGGATACTTGTTAGGGATTAGATTATGAAAACCCCACTTATCGGCCATATTGCTGATTATCCAATCAGTAAATTTACGGTGACGAACATGTTTAACATGTCCTCCGAGCAACAGGTTCAGTTGTTCGTCGTTGGAACTGTAAATAATAACAAATCGTTTTGCTGCACAGAATAATGTTTCCATATATCTTTCGAAGACATTTTCTTCAATAAGATGATAAAGAACATCAAGTGAAAGAGTTAATTCAGCTTGTTGTCCATTCCACTGATTGACCGAATAGAAGCTTTTTGTCGAATCGCTAGCGAATCGGTTGTTACACCGCTGCAAAGCATGTTCGGAAACGTCAAAACCTGTATAACAAGGATAGCGAGAGAGCGACAATTGGTTACCATCACCACAGCCAAATTCCATTACTGATTGAATATTCTCTTCAGCAACAAAATGATTAATTATTTCTGCTTTAAAATCAGCAAGGCAACCGTATGAACCTGCACCTGAGTTTCCTTGTAACCGATAACGATCGTCCCAATACTGTGCCGAGTGTTCAAAAGTTAATGTAGCATTTGTCATTGCTTATTCCAATAATTTAAAAGGGGATATGGCGGAAAGATTCCGCGATTTGAACACCATGAAGAATCGTGTGTTTTAGCTCAGAAATCAGTGTCGGGCTGTTATGGATATTGGGTTGTAGCGCGAATACGCGGTGATAAAGATTCGGTAACTTTTCGCCCAAATAATGTTTAATACGTTGAGAATCAAAGGATTGCATAAACAAAACCGGGAGGCTTGTGAGTGGCAGTTCTTTATCCGTAACAACTAAGATATTAAATTTTTTATCCTCCTGAATACCCAACAGCTGAATATGATCAAGCAAAGTATCAAGCGGTGTATTAATCGCATCCAGAATAATAGTCACATTATCTACCCCAGTTTCAGCATAAAGCATCTTCCGACGCTCCTGAATAAAACTATCTATTTCTTTCCATGCTTTCCCTGGGAATAATGCTTCCAGGCGGTAACGTTTCAGGATATTTTCAAAGATGCGATATTCATATGTCGTATCTGTCGATTTACCCATACCAGTAAGATTACCGTCGTGCAGGCGATAAGAGATATTACAATGAGCGGTAAAAGCCACGCTGGCACGCCCCACAACACGAGACCAGAATTCATAGTCATGGGCTCGTAAATATGTGGTGTCATAGCCTCCCACATCGCCATAAAGTGAACGAAGAACGCAACTCCCAGGGTTAGTAATAAAGTTGCCGTTTGGCAATTGTGATAGCCAGTTCGCCGGCGCGTAATTATAAAGGGAGTAATACTTTTTCTCGCCAACAAGCGATTCCATTGCACACGAAATAACATCTACTCGTGACCAGCGTTGTAAGAGTGTGCGGTAGTGAGAAAGTGCATTTTCATGAAGAATATCGTCACTGTCTAACCAAACCAGATATTCCCCTTTGGCTTCGGCTATACAACGGTTACGTGTGTCCGGGGCATTGGTATGCGGTTTAGCAACAATACGTAATCGAGGATCATTAATCTTAGCCAGTAAGTCCAAACTGGCATCCGAAGAACCATCGTCCACAACTACGACTTCAAAATTGTGGTCACGCTGATTCAGCGCTGAGCTGACAGCCGAAAGAACATATCGCTCTCTGTTATAGCAGGGGATAACAATTGAAAATAACGGCGATAGCGTCGTTACCGGTTGCCAGATTTTAAGATATTCATCAGGCAATTCTTGTTGGCGTAACAGTGTCTGGGCCTCTTGCGCATAGTTTTTTGGAGCCTGGTTGCCCTCGCTGATATGCGTGACCGCTTCATCAATCGATGTGAACAGATAGTTCGCGGGTAAATATTCACTCAGGCCACCGGGCGCGTGGAATGCGACTGGTTTTAACCCAGCCAGCATAGCCTCGAATATCCCCATACCCTGAGATTCATTATAACTTACTGACAACAAAAACGACTTGTCTGAATACCATGCTGCCATCTCTGACGCCGCAAGATTGCCACAAATGACGATATTGTGCTTTAGGCCATAAATATCAATGAGTTGACAAAAACTGTCGTACAGACACTGATCTTCAATCCGTCCGGCAATAAAAAGCTTATAACGTGGGTCTTTCTTGGCGAGTGTTTGCAAAATAGGTAGAAGCATCACCAGGTTTTTTTGCGGCGCAAAACGGGCCACACAGGCGATGTAATATGGATTACGTCTTTTTGATATATGTGTAACAGGCTGATGACCTGTCAGATTGGCGAGTACAGTCACTTTAAGATATTGGGGTAATTTAGAACCCAACAGCGATATAAAGCGTTTCTTCATTGCCTGACTAACTAAAATAACTTCGTCGACGTTTTCCCAATTTATTTGCGCAATCGCATCACCATAAAGTTCATATCTATGAATTCGGCAAACAATTCGGCAATATTTAGGTAGTTGACTGGCAGCGATGATTGCCGAGTCACCCCACTCAAACCATGCGACATCACAATGGCGCAGCGCATTAAGCAACGCTTGCTGAGTAAGATTGGCACTAGAGAGTTCACTGACGGAATGCCCTTGTTCACGCATAAGCCGCATCACTGGCTGCATAAAATGGAAATTATCATTGGTAGCATTAACAACAATGCGTTGTTTACCTTCACCTAATGCAACGAAATGATAAGTACTGGGCTGATCGGTTTGCCCGATACAAGCATAACCCTTTTGATTCAGGTGCCATGAAACTATGGAAAATTTGTCTAAATTTGCACCTTCGAGTCGCAGTGGTGCTCTAATTTTCACACTTTCATCGACGAGGGCGAGTAAGGACTCTATCGGCATATCAGCCGCAATAACGCTTTGTAAACTCATTTATCAGACCACATTTTAATTTTCTAAGAGGTATTGAGTAAACCGCAGAAAGCTAGCGGATATGAGACATACCTATTACCGGCGACACAGAGAGAAAAAAACTTAAACCTTTTTTTCTCTTTTTCTTTTGTTGTCAAAAAAATAGATGAGTATACGCTGAGACAACAAAACCTATAATTATTACAACATATTATCTTTATAAAAACTCTAATGACATTTTCATGCAATTCAATATGAGAAGCTAATTTTATACGTCACGCACATATTCTAAGAGAAAATTAATTCCCATCAAACAATTTAATCGCAACACCTTCATAGCTTATTACCTCCATATAAAAAGGTATAAAACACCATCCCAATAGGATTTTATTCCAGACAATAGCGCCGCAGGAAAAAAGCAGCATCGCTTCATAATTTTCGACTTTCTTATTTGTGCTCAGGAATAAGAACATCCATTTTTTCCCGGATTTATCGCTGATTTCCACTTACTGTCTACCATAGTTTACTCTCAAAAACTGCCTTTTATTCAGTAACTAAAAATTCCTTTTGGGATAGTTTCTCACATGCTATTCAGCATAAATGATGATTACCGAAAAATATTAGACCCACCAATTACTTACCATTATTAACTGAATATTATAAATATCACCTTATATATAGGGTTAGAACATTTTATATTCTTGTATTTTTCGCTGCTCAGTATACATTGTGAGATACTCAGAAACTTTTTCCATATGTATGTTATTATATTTATTGAGGCAAATGAACGTAGCGGTAGCATTAAGTACCTCTACTGGAAAATATCCGAGTGGTGAAAGTAAATTCATTATATCAGTATAATCTTTATGCGTGATACATTCAAAAGCCAAGGCTGGCTTATGTTTTTTTAGCGTATTAACACTTCCTTGCAAAACATCATATTCCATACCTTCAACATCTATTTTAATCAATCCTATAGAACGCTCACTATTTTTTATCTGAGAAATATCATCAAGTACCATAATCGAAACTTTTATGGTACTGTTATTTTTATTAGCATCACGGCTAAACGTCCCATTATTATCACCAATACTTTTAGACAATAAAACAGAACCTTCACATTTTCCCAGTGCAGTTTCCAATAAAGTTACTTTTTCTGAAACATTATTCAAATCTGCATTTATAGAAAAGCAAAGTGCATTTTTCCGCACAGGCTCAAAAGCGATAACATCCCAATTTTTTACCAAGCTAAAGTATATACTATGATTTCCAATATTAGCTCCAACATCTATAACCAAATGATCATCTGCATTGAAAAAGCTAAAAAAATTCAAAAAGTCACACTCATAAAATTTTTTATCAGCAATTATGCGTGATGGGAGATAGTCATCATCAAGATGAAATAGTTTTACCTTTTTGTAATTGTGAGTAAATTCCAAAATGTTAAATACATCATTGCTAAATTCATCTTTTATAACTTTAATTTTATCATCAATTGCAAGATTTTTTAAATTGGGGTCAACGTTCATGTAACATAGCCTTATTAATAAATGGGAAATGTATAATAAAGACAAACAACAAAAATCATTCATAATCTGATGCTGCTTAAAGCGATCCAATATTTAACAAAAATTTTAATTGGATACATTAGCATATTGTGTTTATCTGATGCTTACCTAACAAAAAATTACATTCGCATAACATTAATTATTCTGATAGCAGAGATCATCCTACGCTATTATTCAATAGCGGGCATATTGTGCCCGCATGATAATCATAATAAAGCGAAACCACTGAGTAAAAGATTTTCAGAATCCTGATTTATATTAACTTCAATAGTTTTCACTCTCTCATTCCATTCAAAATAAGCACTAATTAAAGCAACAACTTGCTCCTTTTCAAAACATGCTATTTCTTCACAGTAAATAGCAATAATCATTTTTAAGCGAAAAATATGTTCTGCCAAATAAAAAAAAGAGGCCCCATAGCTCTCATTAGAATCAGGAAATGTAGTATTGTATATCATATAAATCAATAGGTTATTGAAAATCTCTTGATTTGATTTAAAAAATTCATCACCGTGTTCCCACGCAACCTGGATCTGATGTAGTCGTTCAGTGAGACGTTCATCATTTAAGATCGTTAGCTCACTTAGCTTCAACATAAATGCCATTTTATGTTCAAAAGGAAGATTAATATCTAATTTTATCTTACCAATTTCCTTTAGCGCTTGTAATCTAATTTGAATGATTTCTGGCAATTGATTCATCTGCTGTTGAATTTGGTTATTATCTGCCAATGAATATAAATTGCGAGAAAGTTCATCAAGCATACTTATATCGGAAGTAATTTTACTATTGTCTTTATGTACTTTACTCAACAAAACACCGATTAGATAAATCTTATGTTCTAATGAGATTCCGGGATAGATAGCAAAATTTATACACAACTGATTAATCATCTCTAAACTAGTATTTAATAATAAAGATGACTCACTGGAAATTTTACTTTCATGTAAAATAAATGATTGGGGGTTTAGCAAAATTTCTTTTGCTGCCTTTAAACATGATATAGAAAGACTTTGCCGATGCTGATTTTTCCAACGCAAATTTACAATTGGGAAATTTTCCTTTCCACTTTTGCAAGCTTGACATCTGCATTTCTCATGATCGGCGTTAAACCTTTTAACATATTCAGGCTGATAATTATCAATAAGCTCCATTTATATACTCTCCTATATAACGTGTAAATTAGTTATGTTTTTTCTGAAAAAGTATGGGTTATGTCCGCACCGACAACGTCGGTACAATTCCCCTGATGTGACAAATACGCAAAGCTTGGATAGAAACCTAACCACAGATCTTCTTTCATTTTTATCTGCCAGGCGGCATTTAAGGATGCCTTTTCGTCTTTAGCCATGGTGTAGAGTTCTATCAGAGCCTGGTAATAGCTTGAATTAACGGCATACGCACAAGCACAATCAGCCCCCGTAATACGAGCGACGCCCGGCAGGGATTGCATTGGTCGTAATGAATCATGCTGCGCGCCCAGCAGTATGACTTTCCAGTCAATTGATTCAATATTATTGAGTAAGCCATTTACATTTTTAACGAAATTTTCTTTTTTCACAAATTGAATAGCGCCATCAATAATAAGAATATTTTTCCACTCTTGTTCTTTAGCCCATTTCAATACCACGAGATGAGTCTCTAACTCATCCGGGCTCTTTTGCTGGAAAATTAACTGTTGCGGTTTGATACCAAAATCTACCAGACTATGCCTGATCGTTTCGGTATTCGTGTCACCGCTATTTTGCAGAACAATTATCTGCTCAAATACCTGCCAGTTAACCGGTTGTGTAACAGGAGCATGGCTCAAACGACGGTAATGCGTGAGCAAATTTGCATCAGTAACAAAATCCTCAAGCGTTAAATCTACGGCTTCACAGGTTCCTAAAACAAAGTCTTTATCGTAAGTATTGGCACTATGAGATACGCAAAGAATCGCGTTCCGTGGCTCCACTTGCAGCACAGGTGCAGTAAAACCATTCAGGAACGGCCCTTCCTCGGCCAGCATATCTGCGTCCCGGTAACGATGTTTTTTCAGGTAATTGCGGTGGTAACCAAAAGTGCCGTTTAAAGCATGATTCTTGCCTAAAGAGGTGGTGCGATAAATTTTATCGAGGTGGCTATACCATATATAAATTTGATCACAGCCAGAAAACACCGCTTTATGGTGCATCATTTGTTCGACCTGGTAGCTAACCTTATTCGCAGGATAATAATCGTCATCATCGAAACAAATTATATACTCACCCGTGGCCAGTTCGTTGAGCATGTTTCTTTTTTCACCCAACTGCAAACGACGCGGACTATGAATATAACGCACATTGTCGCTATTGTTCATCGTCAGCATATTGACCAAGTCTTCATTACTTTCAGCAGAGTCATCCAGAATGATCAGCTCACGACGATCCGCTGGATAGTCCTGGTAATAAAATTGATAAATCAAATATGGCAAAAAATCTCTCCGGTTGTAGCTTGGAGAAATAACGCTCACAAATGGTTTCCGTTCCTGAGCCTGCTTTGATAGCTGTTTATTTAGTAGCGACCCCATCAAATTAGGTCTATTTTTTGTCGACTTCATGAGTTATCTCTGACGCTGGCGACGCATCCAGCTCTGCGTAGACATTGCGTCCGTGGTTTTTTGCTCTTTACGCGTTGCCTCATCGGCAAACTTATCCCGCCGCTGCTCAAGCACCAGTTGATAACCGCGCTCACGGCGCGCCTCATGCAGTAAGTTCTGCTGGATCTCCTGCATTTTCATATCCGCCAGCGCCTGCTCCTGCTTTTGCCAGTTGATAATGCGCTGAATATTTTTCTTGTACTGCGCCTGATTGGTCATCATTGCGGCATGGGTATTTCCGGGGCTTGCAGGCGTGACCGCCAGATTATTCAGCGCCTGGATATTGTTTTCATAGCGCTGGCACATCTGCTTCTGGGAAGATAATTTGCCGCTCAGATCTTTCACCGTGCGGGCACGAATTTGTACCAGCTGTTCGAGCGTGCTGATGGTTTTTGGCATCCTTTACCTCATCTTCTCCGGGCTTATGAACGCTGCACCAGCGACTGCAAATCTTCGATGGTATTTTCCAGCGTCGCCCCAAAGCCAACTTCCTGTTGTAAATAGTGGTGAATGGCGGGCGCTATGCCAACCGCTCGATCCACTAACGGATCGCTTCCCGCGACGTAGCCCCCCAGGGGTAACATCGGCTTGATATTCATATATTCGCCGTACAGCTGTTTGACGGTACGCGCCGCGCGCTGGTGATCGTTCGTCACGATCTGCGACATACAGCGGCTGATCGACTGGGAAATATCGATGGCCGGATAATGGCCCGCTTCCGCCAGCTGGCGCGACAGCACAATATGGCCATCAAGCACCGCACGGGCGCAGTCGACGATCGGATCTTGCTGATCGTCGCCTTCCGCCAGCACGGTATAGATCGCCGTCATCGTCCCCTGCCCTTCGCTGTTGCCCGCGCTTTCGACCAGCTTTGGGATCAGGCCAAACGCAGAGGGTGGATAGCCTTTGGTGGCCGGAGGCTCGCCAAGGGAGAGCGCAATTTCACGCTGCGCCATCGCATAGCGCGTCAGAGAATCCACCAGCAGCAAAACATCTAACCCACGGTCGCGGTAATAGCTGGCAATCGCATGGCATAATTCGGTGGCTTTCAGGCGCATCAGCGGCGATTCATCAGCCGGAGCGGCAACAATCACCGATTTCGCCAGCCCGCTTTCCCCAAGCGAGTGTTCGATAAACTCTTTCACTTCGCGGCCACGTTCGCCGATAAGCCCCACTACTACCACATCGGCACGGGTATAGCGGGTGATCATGCCTAACAAGACGCTTTTCCCCACGCCGCTGCCCGCCATCAGGCCAACGCGCTGGCCTTTGCCAATCGTGAGCAGGCCATTAATGGCGCGCACGCCGACATCCAGCGGTTCATCAACCGAGCGGCGGGTAAGGGGATGAATTTGTGCGATATGCCGGGGAAGCGGGGTTTCACCCTGCAGCTTTCCCTTTTGATCCAGCGGCTCGCCCAGGCCGTTAACCACCCGACCGAGCCACTGCATGCCCACCAGCACCGACTCTTCTTTTTCCGCCGGGTAGACTTTCGCCCCGGCAATCAGCCCCACCGGATGCTTAAACGGCATCAGATGGGTGATTTCGTGGTCAAACCCCACCACCTGCGCATCCATCATGCTGCCGTCGTGGCTCTCTATGCGGCACAGCTGCCCCACCGCCAGCACGCAGCCTACGCACTCCAGCAGCAGACCGTTGACTCGAACAAGGCGCCCCGCTACACGGGCGAGGTTAATATTCTCGATCGATTTGAGCGCCTGTTCGAAATCCAGTTTATGCATCCTGCGTCTCCGGCAGGAGGGTTTCTTTCAGCACATCCATGCACTGCTGCATACGATGTTCACAGCCAATATCCATTTCTGTGGTTTCAGTCACCACCCGGCATTCCCCCGGTAGCATTTGCGGATCGGCGCACAGGCCCCACTCTTTTGCACGCTCTGGCTCCGCTTCGCTGATACGGCGGAACTCTTCCGGATTCAGGCTCACTTTCAGCTGTGATGGCGTTTTAGCAAGGCTGGTCAGCGCTTCTTCCACCAGCGTCAGCAACTGCGTAGGATGCAGCGTCAGCTCACAGCGGATCACCTGGCGAGTGACTTTTTCTACCAGCTGCAGCAGCTCATTACGCCGGCGTGATTCATAATCGGCCAGGTACTCTTTGATCTGTTCAGTGATGGAGTCGAGCGGCTGCGCGGCATCCATAAACAGCTGATGCCCTGCGAGTTTGCCTTCGTCATGGCCTTTACGCATGCCTTCATCAAAGCCTAAACGTACGCCTTCCTGATAGCCTTCGCCGCGCCCCTCTTCCAGCCCCTGCTCGAATCCTTGCTTCATCCCCTCCTGAAAGCCGTCGGCAAGCTGCTGTTGCAGGCTGGCGTTATCCAGGAAAGGGGCGGCAAAGCCATTCTCACCCGCCGTGGCATCAAGCAGATGGCGGCTGCGGTGCAGCGGCGGAAATTTATGTACTCTCGGCCTTGGGGTGGCGGCTGAGGTCAGCGGTTTGGCAAAGCGTGATTTGGTCTGCTGGCTCATGCCTTACTCCATCGTCAGTTCAGAGAAGAGGCGCACCTCAATTTCGCCTTCTTCCGCCAGTTCACGCACCGTGGCCATAATCTCTTTGCGCACTTGCTCAACACGGCTTGCCGGAACCGGGCCTAAACGCGTTCCGGTGCTCTGTAACAGCTGTACCTGGCGTTTTGGCATCGCGCTATAGATGGCCTGGCGCAGAACCGGCTCGGTGCCTTTCAGCGCCACCGCCCACTCTTCAAGCGGAATTTCGTCCATCAGGCGTTGCAGAACCGCAGGGGTCTGACGGCTGAGGATAAAGAACTCATACATCTGATCTTTAAGTTCGTTAACCACATCTTCATCGCGAATACGTAGCTGCTCCAGCAGCTCCTGCTGGTTGGAGGGAATACGGTTAACAATGTCCGCGGCGTGTTTAATGCCCACCAGTTTTGAACCATGTTCCGACAGCACCGCTACGCCGCGTTCGATAATGCGGTCCAGCTCGTCGATCACATCGCGGTTAACGTCGTCCAGGCGCGCGATGCGGTAGATGATTTCGTCGCGGCGCGACTCTTCAAGGCAGCCCAGCACGCTGGCGGCCACATCCGGCGGCAAGAAGGCGAGGAACACGGCCTGTAGCTGTAAATGCTCCTGGTCAATCAGGCTGGCGAGCTGCGGCGTATCAACCCATTGCAGACGCGCCATGCGGTAACGCACTTCATCGCCATAAATACCGTTAATCACGCTGCGCGAAATCTCGCTGCCCAGAGCCTTATCGAGAATATTCTTCAGATAGGTGCGGGACGCGCCGTTAATCCCGCTCTGCTCGCGGTAATCCTGAAAGAAATTATTCATCGCATTGCGGGCATGGGTGACTTTGATACCGTGCAGACGCGCCATGGTTTCACTCACGCGCACCACTTCTTCACGGCTTAATTTCGCCATTACCGTTGCGGCGGCCTCTTCGCCAACGCTGAGGAGTAAAATAGCCGCCTGCTCCAGCCGACTGCGCCCGTTATTGGCACCGTTGGCCGGGGTGCGATTACTCTTGCTTGCTTGTGGTTGCGGCTGCGCTATTTCGCTCATTGCTATTTATCCATTGTTTTAACACTTCAGCTACGCGCTCGGTTTCGCTCTGCGCCAGCGTCTGTAAGAATTCCACTTTCGTCTCAAGCCCTGAACTTTGTGGCGGCAGATTGTCCTCAACCTGGAAGGAGGACTTCGGCAACGCCTGTACCAGGGAGTCATCTTCGCTGGAAGTATCGCCTTCGAGCAGCACGCCGCTGGTTTCATCCGCTAAGGCAGCAATCTGTTGCCCGGAGGTTGTTGAATAACGCCGTGCCAGCGGGCGAACCCCAAGCAGCAGCAGGAGCAGGGCGAGGAAGCCAATGCCCCCCATCTGTCCCCAATCGCGGATATCCGGGTCCTGCCACCATTTGAGCAACGGCGAGTCGATGGTGCCAGTTGGCGTAAAGACCAGGCGATCGAGGGTCAGTGAGTCTCCCCGCTGCTTGTCGATGCCAGCCGCATCTTCAATGAGCTTATTCAGGGCCGTGAACTGTTCCGGCGTCCATTTCGCCAGCGCAGGGGCATCCTGGTTGAGCACTACGGCAATGGACAGTTTTTCAAGTTTATAGACCGGGTGTTTAATGTGGCGCACGTCGCGGTCATAAGCATATTTACGCTGGGTCTGGCTGCGGCTCGACAGCGCCTGCGGAGTGGTAGTCGCGGCCGTTGCCGCTCCAGGCTGAGCCGGAGTCGCAGCGGGAGCTGCCGTTGGCGCGCGGTTGCTCAGAGAGCCAGGGATCCCCATCGCCAGTTCATCGGTGGAGTTTTCCTGATTAATATTTTCATCGCTAATGCGTGGGTCGCCGGCATAACGCTCCTGAGTCTCCTCCACGGCGCTAAAGTCGACCTTAGGCACGACGCTGGTACGGAAGTTACCCTGCCCAACCAGCGAGTTAAGCAGATTGGCAATATTCTTCTCGGTTTCGCCTTTGATCTGCTGGCTGATGTCCCGAACCCGGCTAATACCCGCCATCTGGCCGCTTTCGGTTTCAATACCTTCAGAAAGCAGATTGCCACTCTGATCGACGACCCGCACCTGGCCCGCATTCAGGCCCGGCACGCTACCGGCAACCAGCTGCACCACGGAGGAAACCTGCTGCTGGTTAAGCTGCTTTCCGGGCCGTAAACGCACCATTACCGAGGCGCTGCTCTCCGGCTGGTTAGTCAGTACAAACGAGCTGGACTCCATCAGCCCAAGATGCACCCTTGCCGACTCAACCGGGTCAAGCCCCATGATGCTCTGCGCCAGCTCGCCTTCGATGCTGCGTTTGTAACGCACGTTCTGGATAAACTGGCTGCTGCCCAGTAATTCATCTTTATCCATCAGCTCATAGCCGCCGGGCATAATCGCGGTGACGCCCTGCTCCGCCAGCGCCATACGCGCTTTTGCCAGCTTGCTGCTATCGACCATAATAATGCCGCTGGCAGGATCGATGCGGTAATCAATGGCCTGGCTCCCCAGCACGTCAACCACCTGTTTTACCGGCACGTTTTCCTGGGAACCGAACAGCGCCACGTAGTTATGATTGGTCATCCATAGCGATGTGACAATGGCGCTGGCGAGGATCAGCCCCGCAGCGCCCAGCAGCATATTTTTCTTGTTTCCCGTAAGTCCGCTCTCGAAGCTCATCGGGAATTTTTGTTTTAATTTATCAATCACATCGTAACCTTACACGGCCATATTCATGACTTCGTCGAGGGCGGAGGTGAGCTTGTTACGCACCTGCACCATCGCCGAAAAAGCGACGCTGGCTTTCTGGCTTTCAACCATCGCCCCCGTTAAATCATCACTGATGCCCGTTTCCACCGCCGTCTGCTTCGCTGAAGCCGTATGCTGCATCATATCTACGCGATTCACGGCTTCATTCATCATTTGGCTAAATGAACCCGAAGAGGAGGAGGCCGGTGATGCAAGCAGCTCACCGCCGATCTGTTGTGCAGGGGCAATAAAACCCTGAGAGGCGCTCAGCGCGTTTTGCTGCATTTTTTGCAGCATCGAGAGTTGGGCGGGAGAGATAGCAACCGACTGAATTTTATCCATTTAATAATTCTTCCTGTGAAACTTATCGCGTTCAGGCGTAGCAGCTCATGTCGATACCATCGCCACGCATTGTCGCCAGACGGTAGCGCAACGCTCGCGGCGTGATGCCCAGTGATTGCGCCGTCCGCGATTTATTTCCATTGTGTTGTTTAAGTAAATCAATGATGTACTGATACTCAGCCAGCCGCCCGTGGACTTTAACGCCGCGAATCGCATCGGCAACAGGAGCCACAGCGGCGCGATTTTCGCTCCACTGATGGTGCACCGATGCGCTGGCATGCTGAACCGGTAGCGACAAATCCGCAGCGTGAATAATCTCGCTGCTGCTCAGAATCAGCCCGCGCTGAATGACGTTTTCCAGCTCACGGATGTTGCCAGGCCATGAATATTTCAATAAAGCAAAGCGTGCGTCTTCACTGAGTTTTTTATTTTGCTGGTGTCTTGTCTGATATTTTTTGATGAAGCTCAGCGCCAGCGGAATAATATCTTCTGGCCGTTCCCGCAGCGGGGAAACATGAATAGGCACTACCGCCAGACGATAGTATAAGTCCTGGCGAAAACGCCCTTCGGAAATTTCGTTAAGCAGGTCTTTATTGGTCGAGGCGATAACACGAATATCGAGAGGAATTTTTTTATGGCTCCCCAGGCGCTCAACTTCCTGCTCCTGTAAAACCCGTAATAGCTTAGCCTGCAGATTCAGCGGCATATCGCCAATTTCATCAAGCAACAATACGCCATTATTTGCCAGCTCAAATTTGCCCGGCATGCTGCTCAGCGCCCCGGTAAATGCGCCTTTGACGTGGCCGAATAAAATAGATTCCAGCATGGTTTCAGGAATTGCCGCGCAGTTGACGGCGACATAAGGCGCATTCTGACCCACGCTATAATGATGAATGGTACGTGCAATACACTCTTTACCGGTTCCAGTTTCACCAGTAATAATTGTTGCAACATTAAATTCGGCGACTCTTTTTGCCAAATTAAAAGCATTCACACTGGCAGCGGCATGAGCAATAAAGCTATGACTGTTAGCAATGCTATCCTGAGTGAAACCATTCATATCTGAGCCCACAAATTTCCCTTCGCGTTAAAAAAGCCGCAGTGGCTAACCGACCATCCTGGTCAACAGCACATAAAAAATGTATAGAAGTGTTGAACTGGAAAACCCAATAGGAATTTTCCCAACCACGGTACACTTGCCGCTAGCCGCTTGTCTCCTCATTAATATTCATTAAACAACAATTAACAACACCGACAACATAATACATAAAAATCAATCACTTAAAAATTAACCAACAGTCGTTAATTAACCAATAACTTAAATAATTAATTTTTTAATGATCGCCAGCACCTTGAACTAAACATTAGCTGCAGACATACTCTACGGCCGTAATATTATGCTGCACAGGTCAATTGCAATGGCGAATTATGGTGATAAATGGATATTTACTCACACGCCACAGCGGAGCCAAAAGGTAAAAAAACCTTTACGTCAGCACCCTGAATGATAATGGACAAATCATGCAGAACGCATCGCCAAGAATTCGTGTTTATCAGGCCGCTGATTGTCCTGAACTCACTCGACTGGATGTCAGCAAGCTCGGCCGGGCCTATCATAAGATACCCAAAATAATCAGTGCCAAATTCGACAACCTCGAAGCCAGGGTAGGTATTTTCTTTTTAAAAAAATACCGCCTCAATGCGTTATTGAATAACATGACATTTGATATTGATTGTCATTACAAGAATGCACAAATTTTTTCCACCCCCCATGGAAATATTGGCTTCGAAATTAACCGCAAGTTTTTGTTGAGTATTTTGCACACCTATTACGGGCTGAGCAAAGAAGGCAACCCTGTTTCTTTAGATCTCACCCAGCCGGTGACGAAAACCGAAGACCGTTTAAAAACAAAACTGGGTCATGAGCTACTGCAGCTGATTATGGTTCAGGAAGTCTTAAATGAAACCCTGGAATTAAAAAACGATTACACTGCGGTGATTCATCAATGGTCCTATTCCGTTCGCTTCTGGCTGGAAGGCTATGATGAATATTGTTTTTCAATTTTGCTGGATGCGCATCACGTTGATCTGCTACTGGCTACTTCGCGTGCCGACAATGAGAGTAGTGAGCCACAGGCTAAAAACCTCTCTCCTGAACAAGTAGAGCACATGTTTACCAATATGCCGTTAACCCTCACCGGCCGTCTGGTATCCATTAATATTACCGTCGCCCAACTGTTAAATATTGGGCCCGGCGACATTATTCCCGTTTCGTTAAATGAACCGCTACCGGTGTTTATCGAAAAAGAACAGATTTTTAGCTCAGTCGTCGCCGAAGAACGAGGACGGTTATATCTATCTGAATTTAATGATAAAAACTCCAGAGATGAAGTATGAGTGATCAAAATGACCTGTCCATAGATTTTAATCTGGACGAAATCGAGCTGCCGGAAAGTGCGGAACAGAATGCAGAGATGTCCGCCACCCGACCCGTTGAAAAACCGGCCACCGAAAGCCGCAGCGAGCAGCTGCGCAAAATGGCGTTGTTCAGCCGTATTCCCGTCAATCTGACTTTAGAAGTGGCGTCGGTGAGCATTTCTCTTGCCGAGCTGATGACCATTACCAACGATAGCGTGATTGAACTGGACAAAATGGCCGGCGAGCCTCTGGATCTGAAAGTCAACGGTATCCAGTTCGGCAAGGCAGAAGTGGTGGTGCTCAATGATAAGTACGGCCTGCGTATTATTGAATTCAGCAACCATGATTTAGGCAAGCTAACGCAATGAGCCACACTTTACGCTCCACGAGCCTGGGGCTGCTGCTGTTCACCGGGCTGCTGATCTCGCCTCACCTGCTGGCGGCTAACGGGGATATTACCCTGTTGAGCACGACCAGCAACGGCAGCGGCCAGGACTATAGCGTCAAGATTGAAATTCTGATCCTGATGACCCTGCTCGGCCTGTTGCCGATCATGGTGCTGATGATGACCTGCTTTACGCGCTTTATTATTGTGCTGGCTATTTTGCGCCAGGCAATGGGCCTGCAGCAGAGCCCACCCAATAAAATCCTGACGGGTATCGCGCTGGCGCTCACCATGCTGGTTATGCGGCCGGTCTGGACCACGGTTTACGATCAGGCCATTGTTCCTTATCAGAATGATGCGATCACCCTTAAACAGGCGCTGAGTACCGCGGAAGTGCCGCTGAAGAACTATATGCTGGCGCAAACCAGTAAGACGTCAATGGCGCAGATCATGACTATCGCCGGCGAAAAAGGCGATGCCACGCAGATGGATCTCAGTATCGTCATTCCCGCGTTTGTGCTCAGCGAGCTGAAAACGGCGTTCCAGATAGGCTTTATGATTTACATTCCGTTCCTGATTATCGACCTGATCGTTGCCAGTATTCTGATGGCGATGGGGATGATGATGCTGTCGCCGCTGATCGTGTCATTACCCTTTAAGCTGATGCTGTTTGTGCTTTGCGATGGCTGGAACCTGATTGTCAGTACGCTGACCACCAGCGTACAGGGAGTTTCCGGATGATGACCATGGATACCGCCGGCGAAATCATGTCCGGCGCCATCATGCTGGTGCTGGTGATTTCCGTGGTGGCGATCGTGCCAAGCCTGCTGGTCGGGCTGGTCGTCAGTATTTTCCAGGCAACGACGCAAATTAACGAACAAACGCTCAGTTTCTTACCGCGCCTGGTGGTGACCCTGCTGGTGCTGGTGGTGGCGGGAAAATGGATGCTGATCAAACTCTCTGATTTCACCATTGAAATTTTTCATCAGGCCGCACGGCTGGTTGGCTAAATCACTATGGGCTTTGACATCCAGACACTGATCGCTCCCCTGATGGCCGCCTTTCTGCCGTTTGTGCGCATTCTTTCGTTTATCCATTTTAGTCCGGTCTTCGATCAGCGATCGATTTCCCGGCGCATCAAAATTGGCCTTGCGCTTTCGCTCACGGCGGTCATCGCCCCGATGCTGCATCAGCCGGTGGTGTTAACCGAATTGCTCTCCATGCGCAGCGTTATGCTCATCGGCGAACAGATTCTGTGGGGATTTTTATTTGGTGCCATGCTGCAGCTGGTTTTTGTGGTGCTCCAGACCGCCGGGCATATTCTTTCGATGAATATGGGGCTGGGCATGGCGATGATGAACGACCCCAGCAACGGCAACTCCACCACGGTGATTTCACAAATCATTTTTGTCTACAGCGTGCTGCTTTTTTTCACCATGGACGGGCATTTGCTGCTGGTTACCATCCTTTATAAAAGCTTCACTTACTGGCCTCCGGGGCAGGCCATCGCCGCGCTGACGCTAAAAACCTTGGTGCAAAGCCTCGGCTGGTTGATTTCCTCCTCCGTGCTTATTGCGCTGCCGACCGGCTTTGTGATGCTGATGGTGCAGGGTTCGTTTGGCTTACTGAACCGTATCTCCCCTACCCTGAACCTGTTTTCGTTAGGTTTTCCGATTAGCATGCTGTTCGGCCTGCTCTGCCTTGCATTAATGGTGAGCAATATTCCCGAGCACTATCTCAATCTGACGAACTACATTCTCGGCAAACTTGATTCGATACGGATTTACTGATGTCGGGTTCAGGAGATAAAAGCGAAAAGGCCACCCATGGCAAGCTTCGCAAGGCGCGTGAAAAAGGGGATATTCCACGCTCAAAAGATTTAACCATGGCGGCAGGGCTGGTCACATCGCTTATCACCTTGATGATCTTCTTCCCGTACTACCAACAGCTGGTTCAGGACTCCTTTTTTTCGGTCAGCGCGATGGCCAGCAAACTGAACGACGATGCCGCACTCGAACAATTTTTGCTGCACCATGTCTGGCTGCTGCTGAAATTTATTCTGACGCTGGTGCCGATCCCATTTGTCTGCGTGATTTCAACGCTTATCCCCGGCGGGTGGAACTTCACGCCCAATAAGCTGCTGCCGGACTTTAAAAAAATCAGCCCGATTAGCGGCCTGAAACGTATGTTTTCTTCCAGCCACTACGTCGACGTGCTGAAAATGCTGCTCAAATGCAGCGTCCTAATGGCGGTGTTATGGTCGCTGATTCAGGATAACTTACCCGAACTGTTAGGCTTGCAGCGAATATGGTTACGTCAGGGAATTGAAGAGGGATTGCTGATTCTGCGCCAGTCGTTCTGGTGGCTGCTGGGCGTGATCGTAGTCTTTGCTTTTATTGACGTGCCGCTATCCATCTTTATGTTTATGAAAAAAATGCGTATGACCAAGCAAGAAGTGCGCGATGAGCATAAAAATAACGACGGAAACCCACAGGTAAAAGGCCGGATACGCCAGCTGCAGCGGCAGATGGCGCAGGGGCAGATTAATAAAGTGGTGCCTGAGGCCGATGTGATTTTAGTTAACCCAACGCATTACGCCGTGGCGCTGAAATATGACCCGAATAAAGCGCAGGCGCCTTTTATCCTCGCCAAAGGCACCGATGATATCGCGCTATATATCCGCGAGGTCGCCGCCCAACACCAGGTTGAAGTGGTGGAGTTTCCCCCGCTCGCCCGCGCGATTTATTACAGCACGCGCGTTAACCAACAGATTCCTTCTCAGCTATTTCGCGCCATTGCTCACGTGCTCACCTACGTGATGCAAATTAAAGAGTGGCGACAAGGACGTAGCGCTAACAAGCCGCAGCTCAATAAGCATATGGACATCCCAAAAGAGGTAATGAAATTAGATGGCAAACGGTAAATTTACCAACTACTACAATCTGATACGCAAAAGCAACCTGGGGGTTCCTCTGCTGCTGCTGTGCGTGCTGGCGATGGTCATGCTGCCGCTCTCGCCACTGATCCTCGATATTCTTTTCACCTTTAACATCGTGCTGGCCGTAATTGTTTTACTGGTTTCCGTTAACAGTAAACGCCCGCTCGACTTTGCCATTTTCCCGACCATCCTGCTGATTACCACGCTGATGCGTCTGACCCTTAACGTCGCCTCAACGCGCGTGGTGCTGCTGCACGGGCACGAGGGTGAAGGGGCCGCCGGTAAGGTGATTGAAGCCTTTGGCCAGGTGGTGATTGGCGGTAACTTCGTCGTCGGCTTCGTGGTGTTTATCATCCTGATGATCATCAACTTTGTGGTGGTCACCAAGGGTGCGGAGCGTATTTCTGAAGTTTCTGCCCGCTTCACGCTTGATGCGCTGCCAGGCAAACAGATGGCTATCGATGCGGACCTCAATGCGGGTTTGATCAACCAGGAGCAAGCGCGCATCCGTCGTAAAGATGTTTCCGGCGAAGCAGATTTTTATGGCGCGATGGACGGCGCCTCGAAATTTGTGCGCGGCGATGCGATTGCCGGGATCATGATCCTGATAATCAACATTATTGGCGGTATCTGCATCGGCGTCTTCGCCCATAACCTGGACGTCGGCCACTCCTTCCAGCAGTACGTTTTGCTGTCGATCGGTGACGGCCTGGTAGCGCAAATCCCGTCGCTGCTGCTTTCCACCGCCGCGGCGATTATCGTCACCCGCGTTGGTGACGGTAACGACATCAGCACCGAGATTAACGCCCAGCTGCTGGCGCGCCCTTCCATTCTGTATACCGCCGCGTTTGTCATGTTTGTGCTGGCAATCGTTCCGGGGATGCCGCACATTGCCTTCCTGAGCTTCAGCGCCCTGCTCATTTTCGCCGCGTGGAAACAGAGTAAGCGGGTATCGGCCCCGCAGCCGGAAGTGGAAATTGAAGCCATCAATGAGGCCATCTCTCACGACAACGCGCCGGTTATTGACTGGGACAGCATTCCGCAAGTAGAGCCTATTGGCCTGAATCTCGGCTACAAGCTGGTGACCTTAGTGGATGCCACCCGGGGCAGCCCGCTGTCGCAGCGTATTCGCGGGGTACGTCAGGTGATTTCCGAAACCTGCGGCGTGCTGCTGCCGGAAATTCGCATCCGCGAGAACTTCCGTCTTAAACCTTCGCAATATGCCATTCATATCAACGGGATTCGTATTGCCACGGGGGAAGTTCATGCCGACAAGCTGATGGCGATCCCCGGGGCTGAACTGTATGGTGAAATTGACGGGGTGCTGGATACGGACCCGGCCTATGGCATGGCCATCACCTGGATTTTACCGGAGCAGAAAGCAAAGGCGCTGAATCTGGGCTATCAGGTGGTCGACTGCGCCAGCGTGGTGGCGACCCACGTTAATAAAATCGCCCGCAATTACCTGCCTGAACTGTTTAATTATGATGACATCACTCATCTGCATCATCGTCTGAGCCAGCAGGCTCCTAAGCTTGCAGAGGATCTTGTCCAGCAGCTTAACTACAGCCTGCTGCTGCGCGTTTATCGTCAGCTGCTGCTGGAGCAGATTTCGCTAAAAGACATTAATACTATTGCCGCAACGTTGCTCGAAAGCGTGGCGCTGACGAAAGACCCGGTACTGCTGACATCAGATGTGCGCTTTGCTCTACGCCGCGCCATTATTCACAATATTAACGGCGACAAACGCAGCCTGCAGGCATATACCCTGGATAATGAGCTGGAGAATATCCTGCTCAACGCGCTCAATCACGCCCAGCAGAGTGGCAAAGTGGGGCTGGATAATTTCCCGGTAGACCCGAATATTCTGACGCAATTACAAAATACCATGCCGATGATTCAGGAGCATATGAAGGCCCAGGGAATGGCACCATTGCTGCTGGTTACACCGCAATTACGCCCGCTAATTTCTCGCTATGGGCGCCTGTTTGCATCCGGCCTGCACGTTTTATCCTATAACGAAGTGCCTGATGAAGCCGATCTCAATATCATCGGCACCCTGGCGTAATCTCAGCCGGTTGTTTCACTAAACGAATCGATGCCTGCGATAAAAAAGAAGGAAAATCAATTGCTTGATTTTCCTTCTTTTCAGCCGTAACAACCCAGCGTCTGAGATATGCAGCGTTGGGTTATTTCAGAATATAAGCCTGCAAAAACTCACCTTTTTTCACCGGACGGGAAAAGAGGAACCCCTGGGCCAGCATGACGTTATGTTTTAACAGCATGGAAGTCTGCGCCATCGTTTCCACCCCCTCAGCAATGATTGAGATGCCAATGTTATGCGCCTCGGCAATAAGCTCCCGGGTTTTCTCGCTATGCCCATTTTTCAGGCATTCGCGATCTAATTTGATAAAGTCACAGGCCGCCTGCGCCATCTTATTTTGTACATCATCAAGGGTGCCAACATCATCCCAGGCGAAAGTAAAACCCGCATCCTGTAACTGCTGAATGTTCTTTTCACCCGTTTCAGCCAGCGCTTCTGCAGAACGTGTGATCTCAAAAGTCACGGAGGTTGCTGGAATTTGATACTGGCTTTGCAGCTGCAAAATACTCTCAGAAAAATCCTCATCATTAAGCTGATGGGTAGCCAAATTGATATTAAAGAAAAAATCAGGCTTTATCGGCAGGATATCGCGCTGCATAAACTCAAAAGCTTTACCGACGATGTATTTTCCGACATTAATGATGCCGTCATTTTCTTCCAGCTGTTGTAAGAACTGTGCGGGCTGAATAATATTGTGGCGATGGACGCCACGCAACAACACCTCGGCACCGACACACTGGAAGCTCGACAAATTAAAAATCGGCTGCACAAAAAAATCTACCACGCTTGAGTAATCACGATGGGTTATTTTTCTTAAAATGGTACTGGAACTAATGTCGATCATTCGCTTACCTATATATGATGCCGGGGTAGAGGCAGGTATCCAGAGATGAATAATTACGCTAACTAATATAGCGCTGGGCAAAAGTCTGGAGCGCCACCGGAGGGGAGTAATAATATCCCTGGCAGGTCGTTACGCCTTGCTCAAGTAACCACTCCCGTTGCCAGGGATATTCCACCCCTTCGGCAACCAGCTGTAATTTTTTACGTTGGCAGCGTGCGATAATCTCTTGCGTCACGCTCAGGCACTCTTGATTAAGCAGGCTACGATCCAGCTTGATGACATCGCTGCAAAACTGCTGGCTGTTTTTCTTCAAATCATCCAGATTACGTATATCATCCCACGCGATCACAAAACCCTGCTGCTGTAACCAGCGGGCATTCTCCTGCCCGCAATCGCTCAGGGCAACCTCAGTTTCAGTGATTTCAATTGTAATTTTATGCCGTGGATAACCCGACCGTTCAGTAATGGCTTTGATCTTCTCAACCACCGCACGATCGTTTATCTCAATCGGTGAAAAATTGCTGCTCAGGGTGAAATCAGGCTGCTGATGCAGCTGGTTCTCAATGGCGAAATGGATCGCCATTTGCAGCACAAAAACCCCCACTTTACGGATATCACTGTTCTGCTCAAGCAGACCGATAAAGCGGTCGGGGAAGATTAGCTTATTTTCCACCATTCCCCGAACCAGCGCCTCTGCGCCCTGACAGCGCCCGTCAACCATATTAATAATGGGCTGTAAATAGACGGTCAGAGCTTGCGCTGGCTTGCCCTCAGCAATATTAGCCAGTAGGGTTCTAATATCCTCATTCTCAACCGTCATGTTACTTTCCTTGCTTGATAAAGACTAAATATGAAGCGGACCCT
The DNA here is from genome assembly GCF_003818135.1 of Buttiauxella warmboldiae. Lineage (GTDB taxonomy): Bacteria > Pseudomonadota > Gammaproteobacteria > Enterobacterales > Enterobacteriaceae > Buttiauxella > Buttiauxella warmboldiae. The sequence goes on from NZ_RPOH01000019.1 coordinate 47,167, forward strand.
TTCTGCATCATTCACCTCATTATTTAATCAGTTGCTGTGCGAATGGCATTTTTCCCTGCGCGCTTCGCCTCATATAATGCTTTGTCTGCTTTAGTGATAATCTCCTGTGAGGTTTCACCCATTTTCCAGCGGGCGATGCCACAGCTAAAGGAGACTTTTAATGTTGTTTCGCGCCACTGGCGCTGGCAGATGGTGGCACGCCAGGTTTCGAGTAAATCGAAATAGAGGTGATATTCACCGCCCGGGAACAACACCACCAGCTCTTCACCGCCAAAACGATAAATATCATATTCGGGTTCAATAATTGCTTTACCGGCTTTACTGACATATTTGAGCACCGAGTCGCCAACCGCGTGACCGAAAGTATCATTAATCTTTTTAAAATCATCGAGATCCAGTATCGCCAGATAGAAAGGAGTTTCGCTGTTAATTAACTCAGCCATGCGGTCATCAAACTTGCGCCGGGTGCCGATCCCAGTCAACGCATCTTCACCAGAGATACGGCGCACTTCTTTAAGCTCTAACTGGCTACTTTTAATATTTTTATAAATTTTTTCCAAATCTTGTGACTGGCCATCATAGTTAATTCCATGCACGCCCATATACAGACGGCCAATGATCTCTCTGATGTAGACACGACACAAGCAGATTAAGACAATATAAATTATCAAGCATAATGAAATAATAAAAATTAACGTCTGTGGCGCTTTGTTAATAAAATCATCATACTTTCCCCCATTAACAATAGTAAACGCTACCCAATCTGGATTCGAAAATGAATGATAAAAGATATAACTATTAGATTCTTCATCATAAAACTCCCCTTCAATGTTGATAGCATTATTAACCCATTTTAATGGGACCGTATTGCGGAAAATTTTATTAATATTGTCGCTCATGATAATAGTGCCATCTTTCGCGGCGACAAGAAATTTACCGTCGAAAGGCACTACCACGTTTTTCAGCGTTGAGCTCATCGCATCCATATCAAGATCGAAAGCTATGTTGCCATATTTTTGCAATTCTTCATCAAAAAGATTCATGCTAACTGTAATCGCCCGGCCTTCTAAGTCGGTTGGCAAAGCAAGAACATCTGAGTACGGTTCAGAATAATAAATCCCCTTCTGATGTTTAATCGTCGGGTACCAGGGGCGCTGGAGTGGGAAATAGTCATCTTTTTTAATGCCGGGATAAGTACGATAGTTTCCGTCAATATCTGAAACTATCGCCGCATCAAAAAAGGATAATGTATTAACTATTGAGGCAATAATTGAATGAGGAGTACCGTGCTCTTCATTAATAAAAATCCTGGCTCCTTCGTGTGTCATCCGGCTATTGAGAATCTGGAAAACAAGACCAATCTCTTCTAACTGCCGGTTAACGCTTTCCATAGCGGTATTATGGGTAAAGCGCATCAGATTGGTATCAAATGTTTCAATATTCCCCTTACGGATATGGTCAAACGACCAGATCGAGACCAGCATAAAAGGAATTAACATCACTACAAATAGCACGGTTAGCAAACGATTCACGGTGCTGGACTTCTTATTAACTTCCATGTCTAACTTCCATTTTCAACACGCCATACTACGGGTCTGATGCCATTGACCCCAGAGTTTCACACTTCATCAAAGTAAAACGACCGGAATAAGGGAACACTTAAATCGCGAAGAAAATTATTTACGCCATCAATTGAGGATAAAGCTGCCGGGGCGTTCCGCACCTGTGGCTTCCAGCCTGCGGTTTAGCTAGCGGAACGCAAATGTGGAGCTTTGATAACGTTGCAGCGTAAGTGCGGCAACGCCTGTTGCAGATCAGCGCTCGCCAAACAAGCCAGACAGGTAACGCTCAAGGGCAATACGTGAACTAAAGCCGTGCGGAATACCGTAATGCTGATGGGTATCGCCTGCCAGATAGAGGGGAAATTGCTGGTAATGATCGCAGGTTTTAATGTCCGTCGCCGGATCGGCCAGCGTCTGGCTGCGCTCTTTTAACGTCGGGTGAATAATCAGCGCCGTGCGCCCCATACGCGCTTCCCGGTTTACATACACGTAGTTTTCCCCACGGCGGTATCCGTAAGTTTTTGGCGTCACGATATCCATAGTAAAACCGGCTTTTTCAAGAACGCGGGCCACCTCATCAGGTCGTAGATACATAATTTTTCCTCGTCATCTTCTGTTGCTGCGCAACCTTACCTTATACCCCGTTAGCAGCGCTTTCAGATTAGTCCATAAAGGCCCTGAGCTGAGCCATGACTAAAAATTATGGTCTACACTCAGTTGTACATCGCAAAAAGGGAGAAACCAATGTTTAACCGCGTAAATCGAAATGATGTAGACGAAGGCGTTGATGATATTAACCGTGACGTGAACCAGCTGGCGGACACGCTGGAAGAGGTTCTTAAATCGTTCGGTAGCGATGTTAAGGAAGAAGGTGAAGCCGCCCGTAAAAAAGCGGAGTCTCTGCTGAAAGAGACGCGTGCTCGCCTTCACGGTCGCACCCGAGTCAAACAGGCAGCGTGCGATGCAATGGGCTGCGCCGACACTTATGTGCGCGACAAACCGTGGCAAAGCGTGGGGATTAGCGCCGCTGTCGGTATCTTCATCGGTGCGTTGTTAGCATCGCGTCGCTAGAGTCGCTACAAGTGTAGTGATAACAAAGATGCGTCTGACCCCGGAATTTATTCCGGGGTTTTTATTTTCTGGCCTCCGCTAATCGCTTCACGCCCCGCTCATCACCTTTGCTGGTCTTATCTAAAAATACTATATATTGCGTGGTTGATAATTTTTTAACCCACATCTAGTATTCGTATTCTCAACCACAGAGAGAATACGAATCATGCGCATTACCATATACACTCGAAATGACTGTGTTCAGTGCCATGCTACCAGGCGTGCTATCGAAAGCCGTGGGTTCACGTTTGAGATGATTAATCTCGATGTAAACCCGGAGGCGGCCGACGATTTGCGTGCTTTGGGTTATCGCCAGTTGCCGGTTGTGATCACCGAGCAGGAAAGCTGGAGCGGGTTTCGCCCGGATATGATTAACCGCCTGCGCCCCCGGGCCACAGCATGAGCAATCTCGTCTACTTCTCCAGCACCTCGGAAAATACTCTGCGTTTTATCGAACGCCTGGGATTGCCCGCGTTGCGCATTCCGTTGGATTTCAAACAACGGTTGGAAGTGACGGAGCCTTACATCCTGATTGTGCCGAGTTATGGCGGCGGCGGCATTGCCGGTGCCGTTCCCGCGCAAGCGATCCGATTTTTAAATAACCCTAATAATCGGGCCTTGCTGCGCGGCGTGATTGCCAGCGGTAATCGAAACTTCGGCGAAGGGTTTTGCCGGGCGGGCGATGTGATAGCCCAAAAATGCCAGGTGCCGTATCTCTATCGTTTTGAGTTACTCGGCACCGGGCAGGACCTTGAAAACGTGCGTAAGGGAGTGAACGAATTTTGGCAACGACAGAGGCTATCCGCCTGACGGCGAACGCAAACGCAAACGCGGATTATCACGCGCTTAACGCCATGCTGAATCTGTATGATTCCGCAGGCCGCATCCAGTTTGAGAAAGACAAACTGGCGGTGGAGCAATTCCATCAGCAATATGTCCTGCCCCGCTCGCGCCAGTTTGCTACTCCACAGGCGCGCCTGGATTGGCTGGTGGCTGAAGGCTATTACGACAGTGCGGTGCTGCAACGTTACCCGAGCCGTTTTGTGATTGAGCTGGTTGAGAAGGCGCAGCGCAGCGGCTTTCAGTTCCAGACTTTCCTCGGCGCGTGGAAGTATTACACCAGCTACGCGTTAAAATCTTACGACGGTAAAGAGCTTCTGGAACACTTCCCCGACCGCGTGTGCATGGTGGCGCTAACCCTGGCCCGGGGGGATGAAAAGCTGGCGCTACGGTTAATGGAAGAGATGCTCAGCGGGCGCTTCCAGCCTGCGACCCCCACCTTTCTCAACTGCGGAAAGATGCAGCGCGGCGAACTGGTTTCCTGTTTCTTATTGCGTATTGAAGACAATATGGAATCCATTGGACGCGCGATAAATTCGGCATTGCAGCTGTCAAAACGCGGCGGAGGCGTAGCGTTTTTACTCTCAAATTTACGTGAAGCAGGCGCTCCGATTAAGCGCATTGAGAACCAGTCATCCGGCGTGATCCCGGTGATGAAAATGCTCGAAGATGCGTTTTCTTATGCTAATCAACTGGGCGCGCGCCAGGGGGCGGGCGCGGTTTATCTTCATGCCCATCACCCGGATATTTTGCGTTTCCTCGACACCAAACGCGAAAACGCTGACGAAAAGATCCGCATTAAATCTCTGTCGCTTGGCGTGACGATCCCGGATATCACGTTCCAGTTGGCGAAGGATAATCAACCGATGGCGCTGTTCTCGCCTTACGATGTCGAGCGGATTTACGGCAAGCCGTATAGCGATATTGCAATTAGCGAATGCTATGAAGAAATGCTGGCTGATGAACGCATCCGCAAAACCTTTATTCACGCGCGTGAGTTCTTCCAGCGGCTGGCGGAAATTCAGTTTGAGTCCGGCTATCCGTACATCATGTTTGAAGACACGGTAAACCGTGCCAACCCGATTTGCGGGCGCATTAATATGAGCAACCTGTGTTCGGAAATTCTGCAGGTTAATAGCCCCTCGACCTATGATGAAAACCTCGATTACGCGCAGGTGGGCAAAGATATCTCCTGTAATCTCGGCTCGCTGAATATTGCCCACGCCATGGATTCGCCCGATTTTGGCAAAACCATAGAAACGGCGATTCGTGGCCTGACGGCGGTTTCCGATCTCAGCCATATTCGTTCAGTGCCGTCGATTGCGGCCGCAAACGCCGCCTCCCACTCCATTGGCCTCGGGCAGATGAATCTGCATGGCTATCTGGCGCGCGAAGGTATAGCTTACGGCTCCCCGGAAGGGCTGGATTTTACTAACATCTATTTCTACACCGTCACCTGGCACGCCGTCCGCGCCTCAAATTTGCTGGCTCGCGAACGTAAACAGCGCTTCGCAGGATTCGAGCAATCGCGTTATGCCAGCGGTGAATATTTCCGCCAATATCTGCAAGAAAACTGGCAGCCAAAAACTGAGAAAGTACGCGAACTGTTTGCGAAAGCGGGCGTGGCAATCCCCACCCGCGAGCAGTGGCAGCAGTTACGCGACGATGTCATGGAATTTGGGCTGTATAACCAGAACCTGCAGGCGATCCCGCCAACCGGTTCTATCTCTTATATCAACCACGCGACCTCAAGCATTCACCCGATTGTGTCGCGTATTGAGATCCGCAAGGAAGGCAAAACCGGACGCGTTTATTACCCGGCTCCGTTTATGACCAATGACAACCTGGCGTTTTACCAGGACGCCTACGACATCGGCCCGGAAAAAATCATTGATACTTACGCCGAGGCCACGCGCCATGTCGATCAGGGCCTGTCGCTGACGCTATTTTTCCGCGATACCGCCACCACGCGCGATATTAATCGGGCGCAGATTTACGCCTGGAAGAAAGGCATTAAAACGCTGTATTACATTCGCCTGCGTCAAATGGCGCTGGAAGGCACCGAAGTGCAGGGCTGCGTGTCCTGCGCTTTATAAGGAGAGAAGATGACTCAGCTAACCCGCGTGCGCGCCATCAACTGGAACATGATTGAAGACGAAAAAGATCTCGAGGTGTGGAACCGCCTGACCAGCAACTTCTGGCTGCCGGAGAAGATCCCGTTGTCGAACGATATCCCGGCCTGGCAGACCCTTACGCATGAAGAGCAACAGCTCACCATTCGCGTTTTTACCGGGCTGACGCTGCTCGACACCATTCAGAATACGGTGGGTGCGCCAGTGCTGATGAACGATGCGATTACGCCCCATGAAGAAGCGGTGCTGTCGAATATCAGCTTTATGGAAGCGGTACACGCGCGTTCGTACAGTTCGATTTTCTCCACGCTTTGCCAGACGAAGGATGTGGATGCCGCCTATGCGTGGAGTGAAGAAAACCAGCCGTTGCAGCGTAAGGCACAAATTATTCTCGCCCATTATCATGGCGCGGACCCATTGAAAAAGAAAATCGCCAGTGTATTTCTGGAATCATTCCTCTTTTATTCAGGCTTTTATTTGCCGATGTATTGGTCGAGTCGCGGCAAGCTGACCAACACCGCAGATCTCATTCGCTTAATTATTCGCGACGAAGCGGTGCATGGTTATTATATCGGCTATAAATTCCAGAAAGTGCTGGCCCAACAAAGCGCTGAACGCCAGACCGAGTTACAGAATTTCGCCCTCGATTTGCTGATGGATCTTTACGATAACGAAGTGGCGTATACCGATGCGCTATATGGTGGCGTGGGCTGGCAAGAAGAGGTGAAAGCATTCCTGTGCTACAACGCCAATAAAGCATTGATGAACCTGGGCTATCACGCGCTGTTCCCACCAGAAATGGCAGAGGTTAACCCGGCGATACTGGCCGCGCTTTCGCCCAACGCTGATGAAAACCATGATTTTTTCTCAGGTTCAGGTTCGTCGTATGTGATGGGAAAGGCGGTGGAAACACAGGACGAAGACTGGGATTTTTAAAACCTTTATATTTGCTATTTAACGCCGCAAAATCACCCGAATATTTGACGAGATCTCGCGGCCTTTATTTCCGGTAAATCATACAAAATAATCTCTTACATTTCCGCCGAAATCTCACGCTATGCAGGGAAATTTCTCCTGCCGTTACAAAAAATATCACCCCTGGCTGATTTGCTCTCAGCCCTTTATTCATGGGAAATTCAGCCCACACTGGCCACGCGGATATTGCATATAGCGAAAATCGAGGGTTGTCTCAGATTCTGAGTATGTTAGGGTATATGCAGTGAATATTTCCAGCAGGAATTATGTATAAATATATAAATACAGGAATAACTTTATTGCATGGCAATTAAACTTGAAGTAAAGAATTTATATAAAGTATTTGGCGAACATCCACAGCGCGCCTTCAAATATATTGAGAAAGGTATTTCAAAAGCTGAATTACTGGAGAAAACAGGGCTGTCGCTTGGCGTAAAAGACGCCAGTCTGGCCATTGAAGAAGGCGAGATTTTTGTCATCATGGGGTTATCGGGTTCCGGTAAATCCACCATGGTTCGCCTTCTCAATCGCCTGATTGAACCAACCCGTGGGCAGGTGCTGATTGATGGTGTCGATATTGCCAGAATATCAGAGGCAGAACTCCGTGAAGTCCGCAAAAATAAAATCTCGATGGTATTCCAGTCATTTGCTCTGATGCCCCATATGACGGTGTTAAATAACACGGCATTCGGCATGGAATTGGCCGGAGTCGGGGTTAAAGAACGGCAGGAAAAAGCGCTTGAGGCGCTGCGCCAGGTGGGGCTGGAAAATTATGCTCAGGCCTACCCGGATGAGCTTTCCGGCGGTATGCGGCAGCGCGTTGGTTTGGCCCGTGCGTTAGCAATTAATCCCGATATATTATTGATGGATGAAGCCTTCTCTGCTCTCGATCCATTAATTCGCACGGAAATGCAGGATGAACTAATTAAATTGCAGGCAAAACACCAGCGTACCATTGTCTTTATTTCTCACGACCTGGATGAAGCCATGCGTATTGGCGACCGCATTGCCATTATGCAAGGCGGTGAAGTGGTACAGGTCGGTACGCCGGATGAAATCCTGAATAACCCGGCCAATGATTACGTGCGCACCTTCTTCCGCGGCGTGGATATTAGCCAGGTGTTTAGCGCGAAAGATATTGCGCGTCGAAGCCCTGCCGGCCTGCTGCGTAAAACCGCCGGTTTTGGCCCGCGTTCCGCGCTGAAACTGTTGCAGGATGAAGACCGTGAATACGGTTATGTTATTGAGCGTGGGCAAAAATTCCTCGGCATTGTCTCTACTGACTCGCTGAAAGCCGCACTCGCAGAAGGCGCAGGTCTGGAACGTGCTTACCTCGAATCCCCTGCCGCCGTTAGCGCAGAAACCTCACTGAGTGACTTGCTAACCCATGTCGGCCAGGCGCCGTGTGCGGTTCCGGTGATTGGGGAAGAGAGTCAGTACGTGGGCATCATCTCAAAAGGGGTGCTGCTACAGGCGTTAGATCGTGAGGGGGCAAACCAATGAGTGCAGCAAATCCGTGGGATACCGGTAGCGCAGCAACAGCTGACACAACAACACAACAGGCCGCATCAAGCGCCGATGCGTGGGGAAGCCAGGCGGCTTCAACGCCAGCCGCAAGCAGCGCAGACTGGCTGAATGCCGCCCCTGCGCCGCAGGCCGAGCATTTCACTCTTCTCGATCCTTTCCATAAAACGCTTATTCCGCTCGATAGCTGGGTGACAAGCGGCATCGACTGGGTCGTGATGCATTTTCGCCCGCTGTTCCAGGGCATTCGCGTGCCGGTGGATTATATCCTCAGCGGCTTCCAGCACTTCTTGCTGGGCATGCCTGCCCCGGTTGCTATCATCTTGTTCGCGCTGATTGCGTGGCAGATGTCGAGCCTCGGAATGGGTATCGCGACGCTGGTTTCACTGATAGCGATCGGCGCGATTGGTGCCTGGTCACAGGCTATGGTGACGCTCGCTCTGGTACTGACCGCGCTGCTGTTCTGCATGGTTATCGGCCTGCCGCTAGGGATTTGGCTTGCCCGCAGCGAACGGGCCGCGAAGATAATTCGCCCATTGCTTGATGCGATGCAAACCACGCCCGCGTTTGTTTATCTGGTGCCAATCGTCATGCTGTTCGGGATCGGCAACGTGCCGGGCGTAGTGGTCACCATTATCTTTGCCCTGCCGCCGATTGTGCGCCTGACGATTCTGGGCATTAAACAGGTCCCGGAAGATCTGATTGAGGCCTCGCGTTCGTTTGGTGCCAGCCCTCGTCAGATGCTATTCAAAGTTCAGCTCCCGCTGGCAATGCCAACCATTATGGCGGGCGTTAACCAGACGCTGATGCTGGCGCTTTCGATGGTGGTTATCGCCTCGATGATTGCCGTGGGTGGCCTGGGTCAGATGGTGCTGCGCGGGATTGGCCGCCTCGATATGGGTCTGGCGACCGTCGGCGGCGTGGGCATTGTTATCCTTGCCATTATTCTTGACCGCTTAACGCAGTCCATTGGCCGCGATTCACGCAGCCGTGGCAACCGCCGCTGGTATAACTCCGGCCCAATCGGTTTGTTGACTCGCCCCTTCATTAAATAAGCCTGAGTGCGGCATTGATATGCCGCCTCTCGCCCCATCACCATGACACAAGGATTAACGATGCGACACACGACTATTTTAGCTACGGCGCTTGCCACACTCGTTACCACCAGCGCTTTTGCGGCTGATTTACCGGGTAAGGGCATTACCGTTCAGCCGATTCAAAGCACCATTTCTGAAGAAACGTTCCAGACAGAGCTCGTCAGCCGCGCGCTGGAAAAGCTTGGGTATAGCGTGAATAAACCAAGCGAAGTCGATTACAACGTCGGTTACACCTCCATTGCTTCTGGCGATGCGACTTTTATCGCGGTGAACTGGCAGCCGCTGCATGACGATATGTATGCCGCGGCGGGTGGCGATAAGAAATTCTATCGTGAAGGTGTGTATGTTACCGGGGCTGCACAGGGTTATTTGATTGATAAAAAAACCGCTGACAAGTATCACATTACCAATGTTGAGCAGCTAAAAGATCCCAAAATCGCCAAACTGTTCGACAGCAACGGCGACGGCAAAGCCGATATGATGGGCTGTACGCCGGGCTGGGGCTGTGAAGCGGTTATCAATCACCAGAACGAAGCCTATAAGCTGGCTGATACCGTCACGGTGAATCACGGAAACTATTCCGCCATGATGGCCGACACCATTGCGCGCTTTAAAGAAGGCAAGCCGGTGCTGTATTACACCTGGACGCCGTATTGGGTCAGTGACGTGCTCAAGCCGGGTAAAGATGTGGTGTGGCTGCAGGTGCCGTTCTCTTCTCTGCCAGGCGAGCAGAAAGGCATTGAGACCAAACTGCCAAACGGCGCGAACTATGGCTTCCCGGTGAACACTATGCACATCGTGGCGAATAAGGCCTGGTCGGCGAAAAACCCGCAGGCCGCGAAACTGTTCAGCCTGATGAAGCTGCCTCTCGCGGATATCAATGCTCAGAACTCAATGATGCACAGCGGTCACGCCTCCGAAGCGGATATTCAGGGCCACGTTGATGGCTGGATTAAAGCGCACCAGGCGGAGTTTGATGGCTGGGTGAACGAGGCTTTAGCCGTTAAGTAATGGTTTAAATCAGGCCCGGGACGCCCTCATCCCGGCCTCTCCCCGGGAGAAGGAGAAAACCGTACCGTTTCCTCTCCTCAGGGAGAGGATTAAAGCATCCCTAACCAAAGCAAACGGCACAATCCGCTTCCTGCTTATATTAATATTCGTGATTATTCGCGTTCCATCAGCAAACGCTGAAGCATCACAATGCCCTCACGGACTTAGCCCTGCGCTGATTGTCCTGATGTCTGTCACCACGGGCATGCCCCCTGCAGACAACTACTACGAGCCACCGCTGCTCGACACCATTGCTAACGCTTTCTTCCTTTCGATTAACCAGGCCGGATTTATTGCAGCCACGTAGGCTGCATGGTGACGACCACACTCAGCCACCCGGGGTACCCTGCTCGCCCTACTAAATTTAGTAGGGCGGTGGCGGGGCTATCACCGCCAGCCCTGATGCTGCTAACCCTTTAGATCTGCCGGGGATAATTTGGGGTATTAAGGGTCGTACCAGTCTGCTAAGGTTATCCCTGTTTATTCATTCGAGTGACATTAACGTCGGAAATAGATAAATAGTTACTATGGATAGTCCTGCAACCGCTCCAATAAATAACATGCCAAACGAAGCGACCTGGGCTGAAGGGCTGAAAGATAGTTTACCTATTGTTATCAGCTATATCCCGGTAGCCTTTGCGTTTGGGTTGAATGCCACAAAGCTTGGGTTCACGCCGTTCGAAAGTCTGTTTTTCTCCTGCATTATTTATGCTGGCGCCAGCCAGTTTGTGATTACGGCGTTACTGGCCGCGGGAAGCTCGCTCTGGGTGGCAGCATTAACCGTAATGGCCATGGATGTACGCCATGTCTTATACGGCCCTTCCCTGCGTCAACGCATCACACGCCGGTTAAGTAAACCTAAAACGGCGATTTGGGCCTTTGGCCTGACCGATGAAGTCTTTGCCGCCGCCACCGCAAAACTGGTGCGCGATAACCGCCGCTGGAGCGAAAACTGGATGATAGCTATCGCATTCAGCTCCTGGTTCTCATGGGTGCTGGGCACCGCGCTGGGCGCCTGGTCCGGTAATGGTTTACTGGATAATTTCCCGGCGCTGGAAGCGGCGTTAGGTTTTATGTTACCCGCCCTTTTCCTGAGTTTTTTACTGGCGTCATTCCAGCGCAAACAGTGCTGGACCGTTAGCGCATCGCTTACGGGTGCGCTGTTGGGCATCACGCTGGTTTCCATTCCTGCCGCCATTCTGGCAGGCATTGTCTGCGGCTGTCTGGCAGCCCTGGCGCAAGCCTCTTATCAAGCCGAGCCGGGATGAGCACGCAAGTTCTGTTGCTCGGCCTGCTGGTTGGGCTGGCTAACTATCTGTTTCGCTATTTGCCGCTACGCATCAGGGCCAATTCGACGCGCCCGGCCAAACGCGGTGCTACAGGCGTACTGCTCGACAGTATTGGTATCGCATCAATTTGCGCTCTGCTGGTGGTCTCAAGCGTGCCTGAAATCATCCATGATGCGCAACGCCTGCTCCCGACGCTGGTGGGCTTTGCCATGCTCGGCCTGAGCTTTTATAAGACACGCAGCATTATTATCCCAACGTTAATCAGCGCTCTGGGTTATGGATTAACCTGGAAACTCATGATGGTGATCGCCGTCTGACGATAAAAAACGTATCAACAATACATTTACTTTATTTGTCACCATCGTTATTATATCGACCGAAACTAATGAGGTTATGCCAAAATGGATAGTTCGTTTACGCCCATTGAACAAATGCTAAAATTTCGCGCCAAACGCTATGAGGAGTTCCCGTATCAGGAAGTCCTGCTGACGCGCCTGTGCATGCATATGCAGGGCAAGCTTTTGGAAAACCGCAATAAAATGCTGAAAGCTCAGGGGATTAACGAGACGCTATTTATGGCGTTGATTACGCTGGAATCCCAGGAAAACCATAGCATCCAGCCTTCTGAACTGAGCTGTGCTTTAGGCTCATCCCGCACCAACGCCACCCGCATTGCCGATGAGCTGGAAAAGCGTGGCTGGATTGAACGCCGTGAAAGCAATAACGATCGCCGCTGCCTGCATCTGCATTTGACCGAAAAGGGTCAGGAATTTTTACGTCAGGTATTACCCCCTCAGCACCACTGCCTACACGAGCTGTGGTCGGTACTGAGTGGTTCTGAAAAAGAGCAGCTGGAACAGATTACCCGCAAATTACTTACCCGCCTTGATGAAATGGATGAAAACCAGACCGTGCTTGAAGCCGTGCGCTAAGTACCGTCATCGCGTGAAATCGTAGTATCCAGAAAAGATGAATACCGCCAGGCCAGCAACTTACCTTGCTGGCCCGTTGGATCTAACAGGTCGGCTCAGCCGATGACTATAATAAAAAAGTGTGGAGATAAGCATGAGCGCACACGCGGAGACTCAGACCCCGCAGCAGCCGGGTAACAAGAAAGGCAAACGTAAAGGTGCCTTACTCGCGTTGACCCTGCTATTTGTCATGATTGCTGTGGCATATGGGATTTACTGGTTTTTAGTATTACGTCATTACGAAAATACGGATGATGCCTATGTGGCCGGCAATCAGGTACAGATTATGTCCCAGGTTTCCGGAAGCGTAACCAAAGTCTGGGCTGACAATACCGACTTCGTTAAACAGGGCGATGTGCTGGTCACCTTAGACCAGGCCGACGCCGAGCAAGCTTTTGAACAGGCGCAAACCGTGCTGGCTTCAAGCGTGCGCCAGACCCGCCAGTTAATGATTAACAGCCAGCAGTATCAGGCCAATATCGAGCTGCAAAAGACCTCTCTTGCCCAGGCCCAAAGCGACCTCAATCGCCGCGTGCCGTTGGGGAGCGCTAACCTGATTGGCCGTGAAGAGCTGCAACACGCCCGAGATGCGGTAGCAACGGCCCAGGCGCGGCTGGATGTCGCCATTCAGCAATATAATGCCAACCAGGCAATGATTCTCGGCAGCAAACTTGAAGATCAGCCAACCGTTAAGCAAGCGGCGGCCGAGCTGCGTAACGCGTGGATGGCGCTGCAGCGTACTAAGATTATCAGCCCAATGACCGGCTATGTTTCACGCCGTGTGGTGCAGGTTGGCGCGCAAATTAGCCCAACGACGCCGCTGATGGCCATCGTGCCTGCGAGCGGTTTGTGGGTGGATGCAAACTTTAAAGAAACACAGCTTGCGCATATGCGTATCGGTCAACCGGCGACCGTCGTCAGTGATATTTACGGCGATAACGTTGAGTACACCGGTAAAGTTGTCGGCCTGGATATGGGCACCGGCAGCGCCTTCTCTCTGCTTCCGGCACAAAATGCTACGGGTAACTGGATCAAAGTTGTTCAGCGTTTACCTGTACGTATCGAGCTGGATGCGAAGCAGCTTGAGCAGCACCCGCTGCGCATCGGCCTGTCCACGTTAGTCACCGTGGATACCAGTGACCGTAACGGCAGCATGCTGGCTACTCAGACTCGTCATTCTCCGGTGTATGAAAGCAATGCGCGCGAATTAAACCTTGCGCCTGCTAATGAGCTTATCAATCACATCATTCAGGCCAATGCGGGTTAACGAAGCGGAGCTTGTATGAAACAGCAGAAACCGCTGGAAGGCGTTCCACTGGTCATCATGACCATCGCCCTGTCACTGGCGACCTTTATGCAGGTGCTGGACTCCACCATCGCCAACGTGGCTATTCCTACCATCGCCGGGAACCTGGGCTCTTCACTGAGCCAGGGCACCTGGGTCATTACCTCGTTTGGAGTGGCGAACGCTATCTCTATTCCGATAACCGGGTGGCTGGCTAAACGCCTGGGTGAAGTGAAGCTGTTCATGTGGTCAACGATTCTGTTCGTCATTGCCTCATGGGCGTGCGGCGTGTCAAAAAGCCTGGAGATGCTGATTTTCTTCCGCGTGATCCAGGGGATCGTGGCCGGGCCGTTGATTCCGCTGTCGCAAAGCCTGCTGCTGAACAACTACCCACCCGCTAAGCGCAGCGTCGCGCTGGCGCTGTGGTCGATGACGGTTATCGTGGCGCCAATCTGTGGGCCGATCCTCGGCGGTTATATCAGCGATAACTATCACTGGGGCTGGATCTTCTTTATCAACGTGCCCATTGGTGCGGTGGTGGTTCTGCTGACGCTGCAAACGCTGCGCGGGCGCGAAACCAAAACCGAGCACCGTCGTATCGATGCTATCGGCCTTGCGCTGTTGGTGGTGGGTATCGGCAGCCTGCAAATCATGCTCGATCGCGGTAAAGAGCTGGACTGGTTTAACTCAACCGAAGTGGTGGTGCTGACCGTCGTCGCGGTGGTGGCGATAAGCTTCCTGATTGTCTGGGAGCTGACGGACGATAACCCGATAGTCGACCTGTCGCTGTTTAAATCGCGCAATTTTACCATTGGCTGTCTGTGTATCAGCCTCGCCTACATGCTCTACTTCGGCGCCATTGTGTTGCTGCCGCAGCTGCTGCAGGAGGTATACGGCTATACGGCAACCTGGGCCGGTCTGGCCTCCGCGCCGGTCGGGATCATTCCGGTACTGCTGTCGCCGATTATCGGGCGCTTTGCTCACAGGCTCGATATGCGGCGTCTGGTGACCTTCAGCTTTATTATGTACGCCGTCTGCTTCTACTGGCGCGCTTACACCTTTGAACCGGGAATGGATTTTGGCGGTTCGGCCTGGCCGCAGTTTATTCAGGGCTTTGCCGTGGCATGCTTCTTTATGCCGCTGACGACGATTACGCTCTCCGGGCTACCACCTGAGCGTATGGCGGCCGCATCAAGCCTGTCGAACTTTACCCGAACGCTTGCCGGTTCGATTGGGACTTCGATCACCACAACGATGTGGACCAACCGCGAGGCGTTACACCATTCGCAGTTAACGGAGTCGGTTTCACCGTTTAACCCAAATGCGCAGCAGATGTACTCGCAGCTGGAAAATCTGGGCATGTCGCCGCAGCAGGCCTCTGGCTATATTGCGCAGCAGATTACCAATCAGGGGCTGATCATTTCAGCCAACGAGATTTTCTGGTTCTCAGCGGGAGTCTTTATTCTGCTGTTGGGGCTGGTTTGGTTCGCCAGACCGCCGTTCGGTGCCGGCGGCGGTGGCGGTGGCGCGCACTAGCTCAGCAATGGAAAAAGGGGTCATTCGACCCCTTTTCTTATGACAAGCCTTGCGCTCTCTCAGAACTAGATATGTAGCTCTTTAAGTTTCTCTTTTGGCAGCGCCAGCTCTTCGTTACTGTTCACGCTCACGCCATGCTCAAGAATATGACGCGCGATATCCTGCGCTTCTTGCAGCGAGTGCATGTGGTAAGTGCCGCACTGGTAAACATTCAGCTCAGGGATCTGGTTCTGCTCTTTCACCTTCAGCACATCTTCCATCGCCGCAGTCCATGCAGCGGCAACGCGAGACTCTTCCGGTACGCCAATCAGGCTCATATAGAAACCGGTACGGCAGCCCATTGGCGAAATATCAATGATCTCTACGCCATTCCCATTCAGGTGGTCACGCATAAAACCAGCGAACAGGTGCTCAAGCGTATGAATGCCTTTTTCTGGCATCACTTCCTTGTTGGGGATGCAAAAACGCAGATCGAATACGGTGATAGTATCGCCATGGGGCGTATGCATCGTTTTCGCTACACGCACGGCGGGTGCGCCCATGCGTGTATGGTCAACTGTGAAGCTATCCAACAGCGGCATCTGACAACCTCCAATAAATGATTTTTTTAAAAATAAAATGAACCATTCTTTCGCACACTACTCTGAGTATATGAAAGACGCGCATTTGTTATCATCATCCCTGATTCAGAGATGTATATTTTGGCCACATTGATTGTGGCCTTTTTCTTTGCTACTAAGCGTGGCGCGCAAGCCAGGCATCAAAAGGTTCGCTATCACTCGCTTCGATATCGCGCTGACGCTGCCATGAAGCATCATGTTCCTGCTGCAACGCTTCCTCGGTCAAAATCTCCAGCGGCTCTGATACCAGCATTTGACGATACTGCTCGGCCAGCGCAAGCCCGGTGCCGCCAATCCCTTTCTCAATCATAGACCGCAGAATACGTGCCGAATAGGTTAATTCCGCATCGTCGAAGCACGCCACCAGGCGATCGCAGACTTCCTGATACTCTTTATTGCCCGCAATGCCATCAAGCGTTTCGGCAACGCGACGCAAATCGGCAAACAGATCTTTGCCCACCTGCGGCAGCGGATGCTGCGCGGTTTCACAACCGATACCCAGCGTCAGGCCTGGTTTACGCCCTTCAAGGATCACACGATTCCAGTTTTTGCGGGTACAAAGCAATTCGTCGCTGCTCATTTCCGGCGCGTCAGCCAGCACGCACCAAATCATAAACAGGTCGAGGAAGCGAACCTGCTGCTCATCCACCCCAATCGGCGAGAACGGGTTGATATCGAGCGAACGCACTTCGATATATTCAATCCCGCCGCGCATCAGCGCATCAGATGGCGATTCACCCGGCCCTGTGACGCGTTTAGGGCGAATCGGCGCGTAGAGTTCATTTTCAATTTGCAGCACGTTGGTGTTGATTTGCAGGCGCTTACCGTCTTTCTCAACGCCCATCTGCGCGTACTCTTCCGATGGCGTTTTGATGGCTCGTTTGAGGCCGGCGACGTAAGTCTCCAGATCGTTAAACGTAATCCCAAGATTGCTCTGGGATTTATTGGTATAACCCAGGTCGCTCAGGCGCAATGAAGTCGCATACGGCAGGTAATTCATGCCGCATGCGGTTTTTTCAAACGGCAGCGCGCTCTCTTTCCCTTGCAGGAAAGAGGAACAAATAGCCGGTGATGCGCCGAACAGGTACGGGATAACCCAACCAAAACGGTAGTAGTTACGAATCAGGCGGAAGTAGCCGGCCGAAATCGCCTCTTTGCCGCTTTCGGCATCTTCTATCCCCAGACGCGCCTGCCAGAACTCCAGCGGTAGCGAAAAGTTGTAGTGCACGCCAGAGATAGTCTGCATCAACGCGCCGTAACGGTTTTTTAAACCTTCACGATATAACGTTTTAAAACGGCCGTTATTGGAGGAGCCGTACTGGGCCAGCTCAATGTTCTGACCGTCGCTGATATAACACGGCATACTCAGCGGCCACATGCGCTCGTCACCCAGTTCGCGGGCCGTGTGGCGATGGAGATCGCGCATAAACGTCAGCATATGGTCGATGTCGCCATCAACCGGGGTAATAAACTCCAGCAGCGCTTCAGCGAAATCGGTGGTGATCCATTTATGGGCCAGCGCTGAACCAAGATTTTCCGGATGCGCCGTCGTTGCCAACTGGCCATCCGGCGTGACCCGCAGCGTTTCACGCTCCAGACCACGATGAATACCTTTTACCGCCTGAGGATGCTTTTCCAGCCAGGCCAGCGCCTGTGATACGTTCGGGATCAAATTGACCTCCCGCCTGTCGAATTCATTTTTATTAAGCATAATTGTTTTAAATAGTGCTGATGACCATCAGCTCACCCAATTAGTGCCACCACGCCATGCCCTGGATCGTTGCAGCCGCGACAACGATATAGCGAAGCGCTTTACCAAGGCATAAGAAAAAGATTACCGGTCCCCAGCTCATGCGTAATAAGCCCGCCAGCAGGCACAGCAAATCGCCGACCAGGGGCATCCAGCTAAGTAATAACGCCGCGGGGCCAAAACGCACCAGCCAGGCTGATGCCTTCCCATGCCAGCGCGAGCGTTCCCGCAGCGGGAAAAAGCGCCCCAGAATAACGTTAGTCAGGCCCCCAAGGCTATTACCCATTGTTGCGATTAAAATAAGTGACCAGCCAGGGCCAGAGCCTGCCACCAGCAACGCGACCAGTACCGCCTCTGAACTTCCCGGCAATAACGTAGCGCTAAGAAAACTGCTGGTAAACAGAGAAACAAGCGAGAGCGCCTCACTCACAGCAAACGCACGTCCACGCCATCCATTCCGGCCGCTTGCGCCGCCGCCAGGCCAAAATCGGCATCTTCAAACACCACACATTTTTGCGGTGCAACGCCCATTAATTCGGCGCACAGCAAAAAAGTGTCGGGAGCCGGTTTGTGATTTTTAACATGATCGGCCGCGACAACGGCACTGAAATAGTGACGTAAGCCGAGGTGGTTTAACAGCGCCTCGGCAATCTCGCTTTCACTGCCCGTTCCCACCGCCATTGGCCGACGACCATGCCAGGATTTAACAACGTCAATCAGGGGAAGCGGGCGTACCGTATCAAGCAGCATCGCTCTTACGGCCTGCGTTTTTTCCTGCGCAAGACGATGGGGATCAAGATCGGCACGATTGAGTTCGATAATCGCCTGCGCGATGCGCCAGGTTGGGGAACCGTTTAACGCCACCATAGCCTGTTCGTCAAACTGCATGCCGTAGCCCGCGAGCGTTTCACGCCACGCCTTACGATGTGTTGGTTCGGTATCGAGAATGGTTCCGTCCATATCGAAAATCAGACCTGCATAACTTTCGTACATCTCATCCCTCACATCACTCAATATTGAGGCGTTACTTTAGCGTAAACCAATAATATTGTCGCTGATTGTGATTGAGCTAGTTTAGAAGGTGATTAATGGCTTTGTATGGAATTATTGGGATTTTGTTTGTACATCTGAGGGGTAACGCAGAGGGGAAATGTTGCGCCCAGGAAGATGGCTCGCCCTAAAGGGCCGTTGCATCTTGATGGCTGACAGACTGGGAAGATATGGTGCACCCAGGAAGATTCGAACTTCCGACCGCTCGGTTCGTAGCCGAGTACTCTATCCAGCTGAGCTATGGGTGCATCGGGTTACTGCTTTTGACTTCTGGCTCAATGTCACGAAACCTGCTGCAACATTGAAGAAGAATGGTGCACCCAGGAAGATTCGAACTTCCGACCGCTCGGTTCGTAGCCGAGTACTCTATCCAGCTGAGCTATGGGTGCACAGGATGACTTCTTTTACTACTGACTTAATGCTGTTTGTTGTGCTAAACAACATCAAATAAGATGGTGCACCCAGGAAGATTCGAACTTCCGACCGCTCGGTTCGTAGCCGAGTACTCTATCCAGCTGAGCTATGGGTGCAAAATGGCGGTGAGGCGGGGATTCGAACCCCGGATGCAGCTTTTGACCGCATACTCCCTTAGCAGGGGAGCGCCTTCAGCCTCTCGGCCACCTCACCACACGCCTCTTTCGAGTCGTACCGCTAAACATGTTTCTGCTCATCGGCACTGCGTGGCGCACATATTACTTTCCCGCACTTATAAGTCAAACAATTTTTCCCAACTAATTTTTAATTGCACACTTCACGCACAATTCGGGCGAATTCACGGCAAAAAGAGTGTTTTATCAACAGGCAAGATAAGGCTAATGCCTGAAAGAGAGCACGGTGGGCAAATAAGAAATAACACGGAGAACAGAAAATTCAGGGGGTATTGCGAAGAAAAAGGGGGGCTAAAGGAAACGTCTCGCCAGTCATTAGCGAGACGTAATAACTTTAGTAACTCGTTTGTTGCGATTTTTCAGCCTGGATACGTTGGTAGATCTCTTCACGGTGTACAGACACTTCTTTAGGGGCATTAACACCAATACGAACCTGGTTACCTTTTACCCCCAGTACTGTCACGGTCACCTCATCCCCAATCATGAGGGTCTCACCAACTCGACGAGTTAGAATCAGCATTCTTTGCTCCTTGAAAGATTAAAAGAGTCGGGTCTCTCTGTATCCCGGCATTCTCCATCATATACGCCAAAAAGTAAGCAGTGACAAACACATATACTGTCAATGACCACGACATTACCTTCTGATATGACTAAGTCTAGCCGATATACGCAACTTTAACCTGACTTTATCATTATTGAATGTATGCAGATTAAGAAGACGCCATAACCGGGAAGCTATGGCGTCTGTCCACACTTTATTTTTTGATTTAGAGTTTCGCCGAGACCCAGGCTTCAACGCCAGCCAGCGCACCCGGCAATGCTGCCGTGTCTGTACCGCCAGCCTGAGCCATATCTGGACGACCGCCCCCTTTGCCTCCAACCTGCTGAGCGATAACCCCAATCAGCTCCCCCGCCTTCACACGGTCAGTCACATCTTTAGAGACGCCCACAATCAGAGAAACTTTACCTTCTGCTACCGTCGCCAGCACGATAATTGCCGAACCCAGCTGATTTTTCAGATCGTCAACCATGGTACGTAACAGCTTAGGTTCAACGTTGGCAAGCTCGCTCACCAGCAGCTTCACCCCTTTGACCTCGACAGCTTTGCTGGAAAGGTTTGCGCTCTCCTGCACTGCCTGCTGCTCTTTCAGCTGCTGCAACTCTTTCTCCAGCAGGCGGGTACGCTCCAGTACCGAACGCACTTTCTCATTCAGGTTCTGGCTGTCGCCTTTCAGCAGTTGAGCAATCTCCTGCAGCTGTTCACTTTGTGCATGCAGGCTTGCCAGCGCCCCTTCGCCTGTCACCGCTTCAATACGACGCACGCCAGCCGCCGTACCGGACTCAGCCACGATACGGAACAGACCGATATCACCGGTGCGGCTCGCGTGAATACCACCACACAGTTCAGTTGAGAAATCACCCATGCTCAGCACACGCACATGGTCATCATATTTCTCACCAAACAGCGCCATAGCGCCTTTAGCTTTCGCCGCTTCCAGATCCATGACGTGAGTTTCGACGGGCAAATTGCGACGGATTTGCGCGTTCACAATCTCTTCTACCGCGCGCACTTCAGCCGGTTTCATCCCTTCGAAATGAGAGAAGTCAAAACGCAGGCCTTTGTCGTTAACCAGAGAGCCTTTCTGCGCAACGTGCGTGCCCAGCACCTGGCGCAATGCTGCATGCAATAAGTGCGTGGCGGAGTGGTTCAGACGAATGCGCGCACGACGCGCTTCATCCACTTCAGCTTTGACGCTGTCGCCCACTTTTACTACGCCTGAAACGAGCTTGCCGAGATGGCCGATAGCCTGACCATACTTCTGCGTATCGTTGATCGCAAAATCTACGCCGTTGGCTTTAATCGCGCCTTTATCGCCCACCTGGCCGCCAGACTCTGCATAGAACGGAGTTTCATCAAGCACCACAACCGCTTCTTGCCCGGCAGTAATCTGTTCCACCGCTTTGCCATCAACAAATAGCGCGGTGACTTTAGCCGTCAAATCAGTGTGGTCGTAGCCTTTGAACGCTGAGGCACCATCGACACGTATCATGCTGTTGTAGTCAGCGCCAAAGCCGCTGGATTCACGCGCACGACGGCGCTGCTCTTCCATCGCCGCTTCAAAGCCCGCTTCGTCTACTTTCAGGTTACGCTCGCGGCAAACATCCGCCGTCAGGTCGACCGGGAAACCGTAGGTGTCATACAGGCGGAAAGCGGTTTCGCCATCCAGAGTATCGCCCTCCAGTTTAGCCAGCTCTTCATCCAGCAGCGCCAGACCACGCTCAAGCGTGCGGGCAAACTGTTCTTCTTCAGTTTTCAGAACTTGCTCAACCAGCGCCTGCTGGCGTTGCAGCTCTTCACCCGCCGCCCCCATGACTTCAACTAATGGGCCAACCAGCTTATAGAAGAAGGTCTCTTTCGCGCCCAGCATGTTGCCATGACGAATCGCACGACGAATGATGCGGCGCAGCACATAGCCACGGCCTTCGTTCGACGGAGTTACGCCATCAGCAACGAGGAATGCGCAGGACCGAATATGGTCAGCGATAACACGCAGCGATTTGCTGGCCAGATCGGTAGCGCCAGTGACTTTGGCAACAGACTGAATCAGCTTGCTGAACAAGTCGATTTCGTAGTTGGAGTTAACGTGTTGCAGCACCGCGGCAATACGCTCCAGCCCCATACCGGTATCAACCGATGGCTTCGGCAGCGGCAGCATAGTGCCATCCTGCTGACGGTTGAACTGCATAAAGACCAGGTTCCAGATTTCGATATAGCGATCGCCATCTTCTTCCGCGCTGCCCGGAGGGCCACCCCAGATGTGGTCGCCATGGTCAAAGAAGATCTCGGTGCATGGGCCGCAAGGGCCGGTGTCACCCATCTGCCAGAAGTTGTCAGATGCGTAAGCTCCGCCTTTATTGTCACCAATACGGATAATGCGCTCGCGCGGCACGCCCACTTCTTTTTCCCAGATTTCAAACGCTTCGTCGTCAGTCTCGTAAACCGTGACCCACAGACGATCTTTTGGCAGATTAAACCACTGTTCGCCGGTCAATAATTCCCAGGCATAGTTGATGGCATCATGCTTGAAATAATCGCCGAAGCTGAAGTTACCCAGCATTTCAAAGAAAGTGTGGTGACGGGCAGTGTAACCGACGTTCTCCAGGTCGTTGTGTTTACCACCGGCGCGGACACAGCGCTGAGACGTGGTTGCGCGGGAGTAATGACGCTTGTCCAGGCCAAGGAACACATCCTTGAACTGGTTCATCCCGGCATTGGTAAACAATAAAGTCGGATCGTTATTCGGAACCAGGGAGCTGCTCGCTACAACCTGATGACCTTTACTATGGAAAAAATCGAGAAACGCCTGACGGATCTCAGCGGTGCTCTTGCTCATAATTATCCTGAAATCAAGCTAACGGGGAGTTAGCAAACCGGGCATAGCCAATTTTAACGCTTTGACCGTGACCTGTTGCCTTGAAAAAGTGGGAATAAGATAAGTTTTCTTCTCAGGGAAGTAAAATCCCGCGTAAGCCTAATCGGCAAAATTTCGATATATCTCCTGTATGTCTTCCATAAAGAAGCCACGATAAAGCAGAAAACGCTGTACCTTAGCTCGTTCTTTCCATTCTGTAGGAAGCGGCTCACCAAATTTTCGCTCAGCAATTTCTTGTGCCATCACCTGCCAGTCTATGTCGCAATTCAGCATTGCGGCTTCACCCGTCTCTCGCGAAATACCTTTGCTTTGTAATTCCTGGCGAATACGCTGCGGACCATAACCTTTGCGGCCACGGCTGGCGATAAAGCGTGTTGCGAAAAGTTCGTCATCCAGCCAGCGATGTTCATAGCACCAGGCAATGACTTTATCGATATCTTCCGGCGTAACAGGATTTTCTTCTGCCAGCGACCTCCCCGGAAAAGTCGGCTGGGCCGTAAGTTTGCGGCGAAGTTCTTGTTCGCTGTGATCGCGCATGGCCAAAATACGCGTGGCTTTGTCTAATAATCGGGAATAAGGGCTGCGGCGGGAAGTAGATTCAGCAGGCATAGCGGATAACCTGTTTTAAAGGAAATACAATAGGGCAGAAATAAACAAGGGCTGCCGTAGCAGCCCTTGAGGTTGCTGACAAAGAAGGAAAAAACGTGGTTTTTCCTTCTTTGTGATTATCAGCCGAAAATCAATAAATTGATTTTCCTTGTCTTTTATTGATGGCCTATGTTCGTTTGGCGAAACACGTGG
>NZ_RPOH01000020.1 GCF_003818135.1 Buttiauxella warmboldiae
TTGCAGAGATAGCTATAGGTATAGGTGAACGGAAAACCTGCGAAGCTCACAGATCTCACCCTGATAGATTGCCAGAGTGAAGTGCAAGTTATGTATAAGAGACTGCCCCGCTGGGGGAAACTCAGACGGCAAACTCCTTCGCCAGCCGGCTGACACCCAGCCCGTTTACCTTTTTAACCTTAATCTGCACCGGAATACGCTCTTTCATCGCTTCGACATGGCTGATGACGCCGATGGTTTTGCCGCTTGCGTTAAGCGTGTCGAGCGCATCCAGCGCGGTATCCAGCGTTTCAGCATCCAGGGTGCCAAAACCTTCATCCAGAAATAGCGAGTCGATACGCGTTTTATGACTCACCAGGTCGGAGAGCGCCAGCGCCAGCGCGAGGCTGACCAGGAAGCTTTCACCGCCGGACAGCGTGCGGGTGTCACGTACCGCGTCAGCCTGCCAGGTGTCCACTACCTGCAACTCCAGCGCTTCACTGTCTTTGCGCTGCAGCAAATAACGCCCGTGCAAACGGTTGAGCTGGTTATTCGCCAGCCAAACCAGGTTATCGAGCGTCAGCCCCTGAGCAAACTTGCGGAATTTATCGCCTTCTTTCGAGCCAATTAATGCGTTGAGGTAGCCCCAGTCTTCCACCTGCTGCTGGCATTCAATAATGGATTGCATCAGCCCCTGCTGGCGCTGGCGGTTTTCCGCGTCATGCCGGAGCTGTTGCTGGAGTTGCCCCTGCTGAGTGGTGTTTTCGCGCAGCTGTTGATGACAGTGCGCAAGCTGCTGTTGCAGCACGCTGAGTTCTGCATCGGCAGCCAGGGATTCCGGGCGCGCGCAATGGTGCTGCGTAAGCGCTTTTTCAGCCTGCTGGCACAGCGCGCTTTGTTGCTGTTGCTGCTGCTCAAGCTGCCGTTTTTTCTGCTCGAGCTGCTGGCGTTCGGCCTCATCTAATAATGCCGCCTGGAACGTTGCCACATCGGTAAACGGGCTGGCTGCAAGCGCTGCCAGGAAGTGCTCGTTGGCCTGAGCCAGGCGTTTTTCTTCCTGCAGGCGCTGCTGCTGCACGGTCTGCCACTGGCTTTCCAGCGCAATACAGTCGCTATGCAGGCGATGCCAGTTTTGCAATGCGCTAGTCTGCTCGCTTTCCGGTAACGGGGCGGGGGTGCTGCCGTCGTCTGGTAGCGCGTTAAGCAGATTTTCCAGCGTGGCCAGCTGCTGCTGTATATGAGGCCGCTGTTCATGGTGCTGCTGCCATTGCTGGAATTCCTGCTGGCGCTCGGCCAGCCAGCTATTTTCTTCACCCAGAGGTGGGTGTTGCAGGGCGACATTTTCCAGCGCGCCGTTCAGGGTTTCGCGCTGTGCGGCCACCTCAGCGGCAAGCTTGTCGTATTGCTGCTGCCCCTGGGATTGTTGTTCCTCCAGCACGATGCGCTGGCTGAGCTGATGCAGCTGCTGTTCGCGTTGCTCCTCGCCTTCCAGCCACGCCTGCAGATCGTCTTCCGGCTTCAGCGTCAGCTGCAGCCCGGCGCACAGCTGCTGCCAGCGTAAACGCAGCGTGCTTTCTTCTTCGTGCAGCGAACTGATGGCGGCAAGCAGCTTTTCGCACTGTTTGCGCTGGGTATCGAGCTGGCCTTTAATGGCGGAGCCTGCCTCTGCAAGGTGCGCCACTTCAAGTTTTAATGCCGCGAGCCGCTGCTGATTTTCACCGGGTTGTATCGCCTGGTAATCAGCAACAGCCGGGTGCTGCGTGGAGCCGCATAGCGGGCAAGGTCGATCGGGCTGCAGCCGGGCACGTTCAGCCTCAAGGCTGACGATACGCGCTTCCAGCTCGCATATTTTCTCCAGATCGCTTTCATGCTGGCGGCGTTCTTTATATTGCTGACGCCTGAGCCGCAGCTGCGCATCGCCTTCGCTAATTTGCTGCTCAAGAGTTACAAGTTCTTGTTGCTGCTGGATTTTGTTCCTGATTAGTGAACAAATCTGCGGCTGTAGGGTGGCAAGCTGCTGGCGCTGGGGGCGTGCGGCAATCGTCTCTTGTAAATGAGCACTGACTTCATCCGCGGTAAGAGAGCGTTCTGGCACAGACAGCAGGGCGAGCTTGTTCCGACAGGCGTCGATGTCGCATTGCAGGGTTTGTAATTGCGCAGCATCGCGCAATTGCTGACCGAATGCCATACGCCAGCCCGCCAGTTCTGCACCCCACAGGCGAAAACGGTCATGGGCTTTCAGCCACTCCTCAAGCTGGGCGTTTTGCCGGGTGAGCTTTGTCGCCTGCATTGCCGCTGCGAGCCGTGTCTGCTGGCGGCGCACCTGAATCTGAAGTAAGCGAGTATTCACTTCTTCGCTTTGAAGGCGGGTGGTTTGCAGCGTAGCTTGAAGTTCCTGCAGGCGCTGCCAGTCAGGGCGCAATTTTTCAGCCGGCTGCGCGCATATTAATTTCTCTAATTGCGGCGCGGCTTCTGCTATGGCGCGCGTTGCCGCACTCAATGCCTGTTCAGCCTGCATATGGTTCTGCGTAAGCTGCGCATTCTGGCTTAGCCACTGCTGCT
Source organism: Buttiauxella warmboldiae (assembly GCF_003818135.1). GTDB lineage: Bacteria > Pseudomonadota > Gammaproteobacteria > Enterobacterales > Enterobacteriaceae > Buttiauxella > Buttiauxella warmboldiae. The sequence continues at coordinate 2,542 of NZ_RPOH01000020.1, forward strand.
GCTGCTGAAGTTTAAGCTGTTCGGCAAGCTGGGCTTTTTCTGCAAGAGTAAGCGCCTGCAAACTCTCCGAAAGCTGCTGGCGTTGCTCTTCGCTTAATAGCGCTACGCCCGCCGCCTGAGCCTGCAGTTGCTCCAGCTGGCCGCGCATATTTTTGTGATTTTCAAAGACTGCCGCCGAAACGGTGCCGTAAATTTCGGTTCCGGTGAGCTCTTCAAGCAGCGAGGCGCGATCGTTGGCATCAGCATTTAAAAAGGCGGCAAACTGCCCCTGGGAGAGCATCATTGAACGGGTGAAACGGTCATAATCCAGCCCGGTCAATTTAGCCGTCATCTCGAGCTTATCTTTAACCTTATCGGCGACTATCTTGCCGCTCGCCACTTCAGCAAGTTCTACGCGCGGGGCTTGCAGATTGCCGTTTGCCGCGTTGCGCGCGCGGTTCTGGCTCCAGAATGCGCGCCAGGCGACGCCCCTGACTTCAAACTCTACCTCAGCCAGGCATTCGGCGGTGTCGCGCGTCATCAGATCGTTTTGCGACTGTGAGACGGTATTGAGACGTGGGGTTTTGTGATAAAGCGCAAGGCAGATCGCATCCAGCAGCGTGGTTTTCCCGGCGCCGGTTGGCCCGGTTATCGCAAATAAGCCGTTGCTGGCGAAGGGCTCGCTGGTGAAATCAATTTTCCATTCTCCTTTCAGCGAGTTGAGGTTTTTTAACCGCAGGCTAAGGATTTTCATGCCCGATCCTCCGTATCATGCAGGCTCGCCACCGTCTGGGCGAACAGAGTGCGTAAACGTTGGGCGCGCTCTTCCGTGGTCTCTTCCTGCGCCAGGCGGCGCTCAAAAACCTCTTCAACCGTCAGTTCACTGAGCGTTTCTTTATGCTGTCGGGCAATTACGCGTTCGCGCTGCTCCCGGCTGCGGCGTAACAGCACCACTTCAACAGGCAGCGTTGCGGTGAGCTGTTGGATATGGCGCTGCATATCATGCAGATATTCATCGGTGGCAATTTCAATATCCAGCCACACTTTTGGCTCTGCGGGGGCATCGCGCCACTGGTTAAGCTGCTGCTCGATTTCGCTAAGCGAGCCTTTGATCACCGCCAGCGGCTGGCTAACCGGAACCGTTAGCGGGGTGACCTGGTGAAGTTTGCCTGCGGCAAACTCCACCAGGTAGACGCTTTTGTTCTTGCCGGTTTCATCAAAGCTTAACGGGATCGGTGAGCCGCTGTAACGAATATGGTCGCTGCCGCCAATCAGCTGTGCACGGTGAATATGACCCAGCGCAATATAGTCGGCTGGTGGGAAATGCTGCGCCGGGAAGGCATCAAGGGTGCCGATATAGATATCGCGTACCGCATCGCTTTTGGTCACGCCGACGGTAGTTAAATGTCCGGTGGCAATAATGGGCAGCTTCTGGTTAGCGCGTAATGCACAGGCGGCGCGATGACACTGCTGATAATGTTCACTGATGGCCTCCATCAGCGAACGCTGTTTTTCATGGCCGGAGAGACCCGCCTGGCTGCTTTGAATATCGCGCGGGCGCAGAAACGGGATCGGGCAGAGAATGGCGCCGGGCAGGCCTGCTTTGGTCTTGAGAACTATCGCTTGTTGGCTGGCATCATGGCGTGCGCTGGCAATCACGTAAGTCCTCAGGCACGCCATCAGCTCACGGGATTCGTTGAGCGTGGCGACGGAGTCATGATTGCCCGCCAGCACCACCAGCGAACAGCCGGTCGCCTGAAGCTGCACCACAAAACGGTTGTACAGTTCGCGTGCATAGCTCGGCGGCGAGCCGGTATCGAAAATATCGCCTGCGACAACGATCGCATCCACATCATGTTCAACGACTGCTTGCAGTAGCCACTCAAGAAAAGCCTGATGCTCAGGCCCTCGGCTTTTGGTATAAAAATTTTGACCCAGATGCCAGTCCGATGTGTGAATAATGCGCATTACCTGTCCTGTGGCTTACCAGCGAGGCCCCGATTATAAGGGGGCGGAGGAAAAACGGCATATTTCTCTGTGTCATAATTCAAGATTATCAGCCACCGGGCGGTTATTTTTTTCATAAATCTGTCATAAATCTGACGCATAATGGCCGCGCATTGAAACCACAATAATTATTCCTTGAGCAGGGCGAATCATGGCGAAGCGTATTTTAGTCGTAGAAGATGAAGCTCCAATCCGTGAGATGGTGAGCTTTGTGCTCGAGCAAAACGGTTTTCAGCCTGTAGAAGCGGAAGATTATGACAGTGCAGTGAATATGCTGATCGAGCCTTTTCCAGACCTGATCTTGCTGGACTGGATGTTACCCGGCGGTTCGGGCATTCAGTTTATCAAGCACCTGAAACGTGAAGTATTGACGCGTGAAATACCGGTAATGATGTTGACCGCGCGTGGAGAAGAAGAAGATCGCGTACGGGGCCTTGAAGTCGGGGCAGATGACTATATTACCAAACCGTTTTCTCCTAAGGAGCTGGTGGCCCGCATTAAAGCGGTGATGCGCCGTATTTCTCCCATGGCGGTGGAAGAGGTGATTGAGATGCAAGGGCTAAGCCTTGATCCGTCGTCGCACCGCGTCATGACCGGTGAAAACCCCTTAGATATGGGGCCGACAGAGTTTAAGCTACTACATTTCTTTATGACGCACCCGGAGCGGGTGTATAGTCGCGAACAATTGCTTAATCATGTATGGGGCACCAACGTATATGTCGAAGACCGAACAGTGGATGTACATATTCGGCGATTACGCAAAGCGCTCGAACATAGCGGACACGATCGCATGGTACAAACGGTACGCGGTACGGGTTATCGGTTCTCAACCCGCTTTTAATTCCTTGTCAGGAGAGTAACGCGTGCTCGAAAGGTTGTCATGGAAAACGCTGGTGATGGAGCTGGTGCTCTGTTGCCTGCCCGCTGTTATTTTAGGCCTTATTTTCGGCCACCTGGCGTGGTTTTTATTGCTGGCAGTCACGGGGCTGCTGGTTTGGCATTTCTGGAATTTGCTGCGTTTATCGTGGTGGCTGTGGGTGGATCGCAGCATGACGCCACCGCCAGGGAGCGGGAGCTGGGACCCGCTACTGTACGGCCTGCATCAGATGCAGCTGCGTAATAAAAAGCGCCGTAAAGAGTTAGGCAATCTGATTAAGCGTTTTCGTAGCGGGGCGGAATCGCTGCCCGATGCGGTGGTACTGATCACCGAAGAAGGGACGATTTTCTGGTGTAACGGGCTGGCGCAACAGCTGTTAGGGTTACGCTGGCCAGACGATAACGGGCAGAATATCCTTAACCTGCTGCGTTACCCGGAATTTACCCGCTACCTGGCGCAAAAGGAGTTCTCACGTCCGTTGATGCTGGTGCTCAATACCGGCCGCCATCTTGAATTTCGCGTGATGCGCTACAGTGACGAACAGTGGCTGCTGGTGGCGCGTGACGTCACTCAGATGCACCAGCTTGAAGGGGCGCGCCGTAATTTCTTCGCCAACGTCAGCCATGAACTGCGGACGCCGCTAACGGTGCTGCAGGGCTATCTGGAAATGATGCAGGACCAGGCGCTGGAAGGGCCGCTGCGGGAGAAAGCGCTCGGCACTATGCGTGAACAAACTTCGCGTATGGAAGGGATGGTTAAGCAACTGCTGACGCTGTCAAAAATTGAAGCGGCTCCGGCGATGCTGCTCAATGAAAAGATTGATGTACCGCTGATGCTCCGGGTGGTGGAGCGTGAAGCGCAAACCCTGAGCCAGCAACGGCAGACGCTACAGTTCGATATCGACCCCACGCTAAAAGTCTTTGGCAACGATGAACTGCTGCGCAGCGCGATTTCTAACCTTGTTTATAATGCCGTCAACCATACGCCGGAAGGCACGCATATTAAGGTGAGCTGGCAACGGGTTGCGGGCGGGGTAAGTTTTCGCGTAGAGGACAGCGGACCGGGCATTGAAGCGCAGCATATTCCGCGCCTGACGGAGCGTTTCTACCGGGTTGATAAAGCCCGCTCACGACAAACGGGCGGTAGCGGGCTTGGTCTTGCGATTGTGAAACATGCGTTAAGCCACCACGATGCGCGTCTGGATATTGAAAGCCAGCCAGGTAAAGGTTCAGCCTTTTACTTTACGCTGCCGGAACGGCTGATCGTAAATGAAAAAGTCGCGCTCGCGGAATAGCTTAGTCACGCGGTGTAAAAATAACTTTCCACAGGCCAGCGTTCTGGCCTGTGTTTTTTT
>NZ_RPOH01000021.1 GCF_003818135.1 Buttiauxella warmboldiae
AAAAACGGAAAATTGCCGTCCGATAGAAGCTACCGTTAAAGCCTATCGTTTGTACCTTGAGCAATGTCCAACCGGGTCAGACGAAAAACCAGTCTTGGGTTTAACACGCGCATGGACATTATTGCGGTTTATCGACTGTGGCATCATAAAGCATACCGAATGCTGTGTTTGTGGTGGTGGGTTTGTTGTCACCTCAGAATATTCTAAAAATAAATTTACCTGTAGCCTGTGTAGTCCTCCTTCACGTGCGATAAAAATGTGTGAATTACCTGACGCATCTTTTGACGATTTTGCTAACACAGCGGTTGGCTGAGCATTCTATAAATCTTGCTTGAACCTAGTGTCGTTAATATGTGATACGGACTTTTTGTGTGCCAAATTTATCTTTATAAAAAACACTAATCTGGTCTTGATATTGAATTATTTAAGGAGTACAGGTGCTGGTATTAATTGGTTATCTCGTGGTTTTTTCAACGGTGTTTGGCGGCTTCATGATTGCCGGCGGGCAGCTAGGCGCACTGTATCAGCCTACTGAACTATTAATTATCGGTGGGGCCGGTTTAGGCGCTTTTATCGTGGGTAATAATGGGAAGTCTATTAAAGCCACTGTGCGCGCATTACCGCATTTATTTCACGGTTCGCTCTACACCAAAGCTATTTATATGGATCTGATGGCAATGATGTTCCTGCTGCTAACCAAGGCTCGAAAGGGCGGGATGATGCAGCTGGAGAGTGATATTGAAGATCCAAAAAGCAGTCCTATTTTTTCGACCTATCCCAGGTTGCTGGCTGATGCATCATTGATGAATTTTGTCATTGATTATCTGAGGCTTATGATTAGCGGCAGCATGAATACCTTTGAAATTGAAGCCCTGATGGATGAGGAGATAGAGACCTGCGAACACGAGCATGAGGTCCCGGCGAGTAGCCTTAACTCCGTCGGTGATGCCTTCCCTGCTTTTGGAATTGTCGCAGCAGTTATGGGGGTCGTTAACGCCTTAGCATCTGCCGACCGTCCTGCAGCTGAAATGGGTGAGCTGATCGCCCATGCGTTGGTAGGCACTTTCTTAGGTATTCTACTTGCTTATGGTTTCTTTTTACCCTTAGCAACCTTGCTTCGTCAAAAAAGCGCTGAACAAATCAAGATGCTTCAGTGTATTAAGATTACTTTGCTTTCCAGTATGAATGGTTATGCCCCCCAAATTGCCGTTGAGTTTGGTCGTAAAACCTTATTTTCCAGCGAAAGACCAACGTTTGTAGAGCTTGAAGATCATGTCCGTGAGGCTAAATCCTCTGCTAGTTCGGAAAGCGCTGCATCATGAGTAAGAGTTCAGATCAGATAATTATCGTTCGCAAGCGTAAAAAACATAAACACGCCCATCACGGGGGATCGTGGAAAATCGCCTATGCGGATTTTATGACCGCCATGATGGCCTTTTTTCTTGTGATGTGGTTGCTATCAACATCATCGCCACTACAGCGAGAACAAATAGCAGATTATTTCAAAATGCCGCTGAAAGTTGCTTTGTCTTCGGGCGATAAATCTAGCTTGAGCAGTAGCCTTATCCCTGGTGGCGGGGACGATTTAATGAAGCAGAGCGGTGAAGTTTTCAAACAAAAACTGGTTCAGCGCGATAAAAATAAGAGCGTCCACAATTTACAGCATGCGCATGAAATGGTGGATACGTTGATCCATAAAGATCCGCGGCTCAGTAATTTTCAATCCAATCTTCGCCTTTCTTTAACCGAAGATGGGCTTCTGATCCAGATTGTGGATACCCAGGAGCGCCCGATGTTTAAAGTCGGCAGCAAAACTCCGGAACCCTATATGCATGGAATTCTACAGGCATTAGTACCGGCGCTTAATAATCTTCCTAACCATATAAATATTACCGGACATACGGATTCGTTGCCGTATGTCAATGGTGACGCAGGATATGGTAACTGGGAATTATCGTCAGACCGGGCCAACGCCTCACGACAAATGCTAGTCGCCTCTGGGTTAGACGATAATAAATTTCTGCGCGTGATTGGTACTGCCGACAAAATGTCTTTTGAAAATATTCAACCGAACGATCCGGTTAATCGGCGTATTAGCATACTTGTACTTAGCATGAAAAAAGAAAAGTCTATCCGGGATGAGGACACGGTCTTACAAAATATCTCAGATAGTCAGAGCAGCGAGAAAATTAAAGCTGAACTGGAAAAGATGTCGGGTGGTAACGAAATCATCTCTGCGCCACCTGCTAATAATTTACATAATTCCTTACAGGGGAAAGGTGAGCAAGATGGACATCAGTGATTTTTACCAAACATTCTTTGATGAAGCTGATGAGCTCCTGGCTGATATGGAAGGACACCTGCTGGAACTTGATTCCACATCACCCGATATTGAGATGCTGAACGCAATTTTCCGTGCGGCACACTCTATAAAAGGGGGGGCAGGAACCTTCGGTTTTACAATTCTGCAAGAAACCACCCATATTATGGAAAACTTATTGGATGACGCACGGCGTGGGCAGCTACAGCTGAATAGTGACATCGTAAATTTGTTTCTGGAGAGCAAAGATATTATGCAAGATCAGCTTAATGCGTATAAATCCTCGCAGGAGCCGGACCAGGACAGTTTCCGCTACATTTGTGAAGCACTACGCCAGATAGCACAGCAAGATAAACAACCGAGCGCGCCGGCAGCACCCGTAGTGATTGAGCAGCCTGAAGCGCCTGAAGCAGGCGATCCTGCTAATGTGATGACGATTGCTCTTAGCGCCGTTTCAGATTCGGATAAGGCGGTCTTGCTGGAAGAGTTAGCTAATTTGGGTGATGTACTCGAGCAGAGCCAGCAGGCTGATTTATTGCAGGTTAAACTCCGCACGGCAGTACCGGCAGACGATATTCTGGCCGTATTGTGTTTTGTGCTGGAGCCGGAACAAGTCGTTATTACTCCAGACGTTGCTAAAACAGATGACGCGCCGGAAACGGCTCCGGCCGCTGAACAAGCTAAGCCTGAGTTAAAGGCAACTCCTCCGGTGAAACAAAAAGCTGCCCCGCGCGTGCAATCGGCGGAGTCAAGCAGCCTGAGGGTTGCGGTGGAGAAAGTTGATCAGATTATCAACCAGGTCGGTGAGCTTATTATCACTCAGGCGATGCTATCACAACTTTCGGCCGGGCTGGATCCGGCACAGCATGCATCATTGATCAGTAGTATCGGGCAGATGGAACGAAACGCACGCGACCTGCAGGAGTCGGTGATGTCTATCCGCATGATGCCAATGGAGTATGTTTTCAGCCGCTTCCCGCGTTTAGTACACGATCTGGGTAATAAGTTAAATAAAGATATTGAGCTAACGCTTAAAGGCGGTTCTGCCGAACTGGATAAGAGCCTGATCGAACGTATTATCGATCCGTTAACGCATCTGGTACGTAATAGCCTCGATCATGGTATCGAATCAATAGAAACCCGTCTGGCCAAAGGGAAACCGGCTAAAGGTAATTTGACTCTCTCTGCTGAGCACCACGGCGGCAGTATTGTTATTGATGTTATTGATGACGGTGCAGGCTTAAACCGCGAGAAGATCCTCGCCCGCGCCCATTCCCAGGGCCTTGCCGTAAATGATAACTGGAGTGATAAAGAGATCTGGATGCTGATCTTTGCTGCAGGATTCTCTACTGCGGAAAAAATCACCGATGTTTCTGGACGCGGCGTTGGCATGGACGTGGTGCGTCGTAATATTCTGGCGATGGGTGGCCATGTAGAAATTTATTCTGAGCAGGATAAAGGCACCACCATCCGTATTATTCTGCCGCTGACCCTGGCAATCCTTGATGGAATGTCGGTACGAGTCGGGAAAGAAATTTATGTTTTACCTCTCGGTACGGTTATGGAGTCGTTAAAACCGTCGGAAGATGCGCTGTATCGTATGACCGGTGACGAACAGATGCTGTTAGTCCGGGGAGAATATCTACCCCTGGTGGAATTACAGCAGGTCTTTAGTATCGAGAGTGATGTTAAACAGGCCAGAGATGGTATTGCCGTTATCCTTGAAAGCGCCGGGTGTCGTTATGCATTATTAGTTGATCAGCTTATTGGTCAGCATCAGGTGGTGGTGAAAAACCTTGAGCTTAACTATAGAAAAATACCTGGTATTTCTGCAGCAACCATTTTAGGCGATGGCAGCGTTGCATTAATTTTGGACGTTGTGGCTCTGATTTCATTGAGCAAAAACAAAAAGCTTTCGTTAAATAATAATCAACCTTTACCGACCGTGTGAGGCAATCAAATGCATTTTTCGGGCACAGAAAAAAAGAATGGTGAATCTAATGGCGATCAAGAATATTTGGTCTTCACATTGGGTAATGAAGAGTATGGAATTGACATTCTTAAAGTTCAGGAGATCCGTGGTTACGATCGTGTAACGCGTATAGCTAATTCACCGGAGTTTATTTCAGGAGTCACTAATCTTCGTGGGATAATTGTACCGATTATTGATCTACGGATTAAGTTTCAACTGGATTCAGCGGATATTAATGATAATACAGTCACGATTGTTTTAAATCTCTGCGATCGTATCGTGGGCATTGTGGTCGATGGTGTTTCCGATGTGATGGCATTGCGGGCCGATCAGATTAAACCCGCGCCAGATTTTACTGCCACATTATCCACTAAGTATTTGCTTGGCTTAGGTGCGCTCGATAACCGCATGTTGATCCTCGTTGATATTGAAAAACTGCTTAACAGCGATGAAATGGAAATTGTTGAGAGAGTGGCTGAAACTGCCAGTTTGTAATTAATCTGATGTATTAGTCGTGGCTTAAATTCATATCCTTCCTTAAAAGATTGAGGGTTGCCCTATTTTAATAGGGGGCTGAGACCTTATATAAAATACAAGGTAACTCTCATGTTCCATAGAGAAGATCCTGGCGGCTGGTTTAAAAGTCTTTCAACCAGCCGACATCCCGCCGTTCTTAGCTTGATTCTGGAGTATCCGGGCTATCCGCACGGTTTATTTTGGAGGGAGTTTTTAACTTTTGCTGAAGCTGGACACGGATAGCCCTGGCCGCTATCCGCTGCGGGCGACCTGCCAATAATCGGCTATCCGAAGATTTGAGGCTCGGTGAGAGTTAAATGCAAACATCCATTAACGCACTCGATTATATTTTTCCCGGGCGGTTCTCTCGAGGGCAAAAATGATAAGCTGAAGTTGACGTTCCTGGGAAGGCGTCACCCCCAGGAAACGGAAACCCAGGCGTGGTACTGCGACAGTTTCATTTTTTCTGTTAATAATTTTTCGTTCGGAAATCGTGACCAGCTGCATATTGAGACAGAGTTTGCCGAAGCTTGCAAAATCCAGCTCCACTTGTTCAAAGCATTGCCCTTCCTGTAGCGCTGTGGGCAGCTCTTTGTCCAGCAATGCGCCGACTCCTCCGAGTGATATATCGCGTAAAGGGAATATAAAGGGTATGCCGTCATCAAACTTAGTGCTGCCATGAAAAGTTGCCTGCAAGGGGGCTTCAATGCGGAAATATTCGCGACGTTGTATAAAACGTAATGATGATGGCAGTGATGAACTAAATGCAGGGAGATTAAGGTAATGAGTTACCTGTAATTGAGGTAAGCTAAACTCGATTTTGGCTCCATGATTTTCAGCAGAGATTTTAATTTTGGACGCATGCTGGAGAGCTTCGTTATCTGCTGCATGGCTACTAAAATCAATAATCAGGCTACCATCGGTTACCTTGAGGATTTTGCTAATACACTGCTTGCCGGGCCAGCTAATACTTATTGGCGCATCTCTTTTTTGTAGTTCACGTAATACGTTAATAATTTCTAATGGGTTATCTTTCAGAAATTGATCATTGTTAATACTCACTTTCGTAAATCCTTGCAATGCTCATGTGGTTATTGTTTTGCATACGTTATCTACATGCAACTGAATTGTAAATATATGCACCAGGGCGATTGTTAGCTAATTATAAATGTCAATAATACTTATTATGTATGAGTGTTAGTATCTAATCCGGTTTCCAGACGATTTTTCGTGGAGCGGAAGTGTCAGGCATAACCACTAATTTTTGCAATGATGATAGTTATGCCGTGATAAACGAATGCTAATGCACGCTGATTACTTTTTTTGATAGTTAAAATTATATGGCCTGGCTTGCCATTTTTAATCCGGCATTTTTATTTAGCTCAATCAAACCAATGGAGTTAATGAAAGGCATTGATCGAACCTAAAGAATAAACCGCATTACACTTTTTGCTGCGGTTCAAGGTTGACATTTCTGTTTTTAAGTCGGCAAGACGGTTTTTTATCTTTTGTTCAATTTTAGTTTCATTTTCAATCAGGTTATTAAACATGATTCTAAAATCAGAATGTTCATCTGCCTGCACGCTTGAATCATGAGTGCTGATAACCTCGTGCAGTTTAATGACATAGATCTCAGCAAGCGCAATGAATTCTTTCCATTTTCCCTGTTGAGCCATTTCGAGCAGGTTGAAATTTAACTGATACATTTCATTATAGACTTCTGATACGGCATTAGCCATTATTCACCAACCTTTTCTTTGGCTCAATTTCCTTCCAGGTAATGGAAAGGTTTGTCAATATTTCACTGACGCTATTTAACTGCTCAGGAGAATTTTTACGGTTTGCCTCCAGCAGCGTTCGTGACATATATTCGTATAATCTGTCGAGATCGCCTGCAATATGCTGTCCTTTCTCATGATCCAGGCTCGTGCGTAAGCCGTTATCAATAATATTGATAGCTTTCGAGATCATCTCTCCGCGCTTAGCGATATTCCCCATTTCAAAATAAATTTTCGCCCGTAGTACCGCGTTATTGGCTCCATCATATAGCATGGAAATTAATTCATGGGGTGAGGCGCCCGCTAGTTGGCTTTCCAGATCAACCTGAGCGTAAGCTTTACTTACCGATTTAGAATACATGCCGCTCCCGGATAAATAAGCAGGAAAAAACCTTCTCCTGCTGGGTCATAAATGAATGGTGATGATTACAGTTTCGCTAACATGCCGGTCATCTGGCTGCTCAGGCTGTTCATTTTGGACATGGTGTTGTCCAGCGCTTCGAACTGCACCCGATAACGCTCAACCTGTGCATCGATCAGCTTTTGCGTTTTATCCAGCTGGGTTTGCATAATTTTAACCTGCTCATCCAGGCCATCCGTGGATGATTTAATGATCCCAGTGGTTTTAGTCGCAGAATCCCCGACATACTTGGTCACAATCTTATCCAGGGTTGTTGCCAGCCCTTCCTGAGCGCCATGCCCCTTAAATAAATTGGCGATAGCATCCGGGTTATCCGCAATGGCCGAATCAAGCTCAGTATCATTTAGCTTCATTTGCCCGGTGGCAGCATCAATCTTAATACCCAGATCGGCCAGAGCGTTAATATCTGCATTGTCTTCGCCATAAATACCATTCACCGCAGAACGTATTTCACCCACCAGTCCACGAAGGGTAGAGTCCCCCATCAGCGCACCATTCTGACTGTTTTTTGATGCGACATCTTCCTCAGCTAATCCGGAAGTATCATTCCTGACGTATTTACTGGCAGAGGCGGTCACGGTAAGCAATGAGTTATATTTTTGAACGAAATCCTTAACGCTGCTTTTAATCGCGGTATTGTCATGGGTCAGCGTCAGCTGCTCAGGCGCCGTAGTTTCTGATTTATCTTTCAGATCCAGGGTGACGTCCGCGATGATGTCCGTAATGTTGTTGGTTGAACGGATATAATTAATGCCGTCAATAGTTAACCTGGCATCCTGGGCCTCAGAAACCTGGGTCATGCCATCTGCGTTACTGCCGGAGCTGGTATTGCTCTTTCCGCCGTGTGTGGTGTTGAGCATCGTGGCAAGCTGTGTATCGCCTGAAACCTCGACCTTCATTTCACCATCTTTACCCGTTTCTTTAGAGTTCAGCAGTAATTGATAGCCCTGTTCGACACGTACAACCGATGCGCTGCATTCGCCATCCTGTTTATTAATGGCTTTAGCAATCTGGTCGAGGGAAGTTTCGTCATCCTTCAATTCAACTTTGGTCTGCTTCCCGCTGCCGTTTGTGATAGTGATGGTACGAGTGCTTCCATTTTGCACGCCCAGCTGATCTGTCGATTTGGCCACCACGCTGCTGCTGAGCTTATGGCTCACCGCCAGCTGCTCAACATGCACGGCATGGGTATCCGCAAAGGCCCCCGTTCCTGCTTTGGCGGTAAATGCTTTATTGGTACTCACTGACAGGGCGTTAAAGGCATCCTTAGAGAGGCTTTTGACACCGCCCTGAAACGCCGACATCGCACTCGATATTTGTCCCCAGGCAGAAATCTTCGATTTGTAGCCGTTCTGCATAAGACTGTAAGGCCTCAAGCGCAGTTGCTCCGAAGACTGGAGCTTTTCAAGCATTCCTGCCGTATCCATTTGGGAGCCGATACCCAATGATGAGATAGAAGCCATTAAACTCTCCTTTGAAGATATATTATTTTAAGTGCACTTCATTATTAGATATCGGTTGGCGATTTTTAAAGTTTAATTTTTTTATCATTCAGGCGGCAACTTGAATCGGCATTAAAAGCACTTTTATCTTCTTCTCTCTACATCGAATTAACGGGTTATGGATTTTCAAGGAATATTTTTGTGCTAATGACGCAATAAGCGCACATTAATAACGGCATTTCACCCGGTTCCGGGTAATGTAAAATATTCCGTAAATGCAACATTTTACTGCGATGTTTAACATCTGTGTCTGGGTTACAGTGATAAATAAACACCGCCGGGTTCTTTAGCCACACGGCCATGATTGCATCATTAAATGCGGCTGCTGATGCCATCGGTGAAATACTTTTTCGGTGCCTATCCGCTGATGATGATTTCCTGCCAGCGTTATCCTGGGAATACTGAAAATCATCATCAAGCACAGCAAAATACGCTCTGGGTAAAAATGCACCACCGCTTGGCTTATTGATTAAAAATAGACATTTTTTGCATCGACTGAAACACCATCATCGAAGAGTTCAGGGCAAAATCAGACATTTTTGACTGGCTGAGCATCTTAATAAACGAGGTGTAATCGGAACCGACCGTTTCCTGCAATCGGGTTTCTACATTCATTTCCTGGTTGGCAGAGGTCAGCGCCAGAGCATCAATTTGCTGAAGGCTGGTCCCCACCTGGGCCTGAACCCTTCCCAGGTTATCGATGCCTTGTTTAATCGATACGTTCGCGCTATCAAGAGTTGTCTGCAGTGCCTGGCGGGCTTTGTCGTCGCCATCCGCAATCGGAACCTTCAGTGCGGCAATGGCGGAATCCAGCGCCGCAAACAAATCGTGTGGCGTTCCGCTCATAAAGACATCGCTACCAATATGTCCTACCTGCATTTCCGTGCTGTCTGCCACGTGCTGTGTGATCGGCGTATCGCCTCCCAGATAGGCGCCTGTTTTACTAAAAGGAACCTTATCTGTTTCATAACCGGCGAAAATATAGCAGCCATCGCTATTTTTTGTGTTCGCCAAATCCAGCATGCTATCGTGAATTCCCTGTAATTCCGTTGCCAGCGCCTGGCGGTCGGCATTGGAGCTGGTTCCATTACCCGCGGCAACAATTTTTGTACTCAGGCTGGTGGTTAAAATATTGCTTAATGAATTGAGGGTATTGTCTTCGAAATTCAGCGCATCCTGCGCATTCTGGCGTGCGGAATCATATTGATCCATGGTGGCTAAAGCATTCTGATAAAGCACGGCCTGTGCAGCACCGGAAGGATCATCAGAGGGCGTGAGTAATTTCTGGCCTGCAGATAAACGCGAGCCAATATCATTGCTGGTATTCATCGCCTTAGACAGGCTATCGATATTGTGCTGGTACATATAGTGGGTACTAAGGCGCATAACAAATCTCCTTAAAGTGGCGCTTGATCTCGCCGGCGTAAAAATAGAATTAACGAATATTCAATAGCGCATCAAAGAGGGTATTGGCCGTTTGTAATACTTGTGCATTTGCCTGATAAAACTGGGTATACATCTGCAAATTGATGCTTTCTTCATTGATATCGACGCCAATAATGCCTTGCTGCTGCTGCACGAGAGACTCACATGCTTTTGCGGATGTCGATAAATCTTCCTTTAATGCGGTCATCGAGGAACCGACAGAGCTGACCAGGCTTGAGTAAGCTTCAATAAGCGTCCCATTGCCGATAAGCCTGGTGTTCTTGATGGCAAGCATATCCTTGATATTTTCGTTATTGCTTTGACCACCTGTTTGACCTGCCGCCGCAATCTGCTCACCGGAGGTGATCTTCATGCTGAGCTTCCCTGCGGCGCCCGAGACGGGGTTCATCGTAAAGTTATCACCCACCTGCGGCGTACCCTGAGGTTTTACAGACAGCCCATCAAATTCCAGCTCGCCATTTACGCCAACCGTGGGGGTAATGGCTTTGCCATCTTTGGTCTGCACATCCCAATCGGTTTTACCGGGGCCTTTAAATGTCAGAGTGTAATTCTCAGACTGTGCTTTGCTGGCATCTGTAAAGGTAACGTTTAATGCCCCATTGCCCGTATTTTCACGATTGGCTAACGCAACAGGGTCGGCAATATTGAAAATCTTCTCGCCAGCCTGCCCTTTAGGATCGAGACCTGCGGCATTCACTTCATTGAATTTATTGGCCATCTGCAAGGCCAGCTGATTTAACTGGTTACGGGCATCGGTGAGATCTTCATTACGAAACTTAAATAACCCCCCCAGGGCTCCATTGGTCATTCGGGTCTCATCAAACGGCATTTTATTGCCGGAGGCGTCAACATATGAAACGACCGTCTTAGAGGGGTCCTGTGCAGAAGGGGAGGCGTCAAGCAGATAGGAGCGATTGCCGTTAACGAGCGGCATACCGTTAGATAATGTAATATCAACCCGGCCATTGTCGGTATTTTCGTTAACTTTAATTCCCACCTTTTCACTAAGGCGGCTGAGTAATTGATCGCGTTGATCAAGCAGGTCCGCTGGTAAATCTCCCGTGCGGCCATGAATTTTACCAATTTCATCATTCAGCTTTGCCAGCTGTTTAGCATCAGCATTGATATCAGCAACATTTTGTGTAATCAGGGTATTGGTGCTTTTTTCCAGCCCATCAAGCGTATTGCTGTTGGCATTAAAGTGGTAAACCGTTGCCTGAAACTGCGCAAATGCTCCCTGACGTGCAGCGGGATCTGCGGGTTTGCTGCTAACCATTTCTAATGCTTTAAAAACGCTATTGAGGGATACAGAAATATTATTACTGTCGTCACCCAGCATATTATCTATCTGACTGAATTGCTCATAGCGACTGCTCTGGCCCATATTTTCTGTCGTCGCACTGCGCAGTTGGGTATTGACAAACCCATCGTAAGCACGCTGCACGCCATCAACTTCAGCGCCATAGCCGAAATAACCAGTGTTGGTGGTTTTACCTCCACTTTCTCCCAGAATGATATTTTCCCGGCTATAGCCTGGCGTCATCGCATTGTTTAAATTATTGCCAATGACATTCATTGCAGCCTGTGCCGAACTAAGCCCACTCTGAGCCAGATACATAAGATTCATGGTTCACCAATGTTGGATTATTAACGAAATGTGTTCGCGTATTTCCCCGAGTTCGTCATGAAAATCCGCCCTCTGGATAATTTATCGGTATTTTTCAAATAAACTAAAATACTAATGATTAAAAAATTGAGGACAGATCCGTTTTACAGGAGTCCAGCCCGTGGCTGATATTTAATTTTACTTTATGCATAATATTGATCAGCTTTTGCGCATAATCGGGGTCGGTTGCATACCCGGCAGACTGTAGGGCCTGAGCGGCCTTTTCCGGCGAACCGGATCGTGCAACGTTATGGTAAAGAGGGTTATGCGTCAGCAGGGCGATATAATCATCCAGCGCCGAAGAATATGACGGGTAAACCTTAAATGCCGCTTTAACTTTTTGTAGCGTACCGTTGATCAGCTCAGTGGTGGTGATTTCTGTTGATTCACCTTTCCAGGCCGGGGTGGCCTTCACACCAAACAGATTATGGCTTTTCTTACCCTCAGCCGTGGTAATTTCTCTGTTACCCCACCCTGATTCCAGCGCCGCCTGCGCAATAATTAACAGGTGTGGGATACCACTCTTTTTAGCCGTCGCTAGCGCGGGCTCCAGCATCTTCGAAATAAAGTGCGTATTTTTTTCCATACTCCGGATGCTGGTCGTGACGGTTTGTTGATTAAGCCCGATATCCATTTTTTGAGAGAGGCTGGAAAGTTTCGCTTTTGTTGCCGCAAAAGCAGTTTGGTTGAGTACATAGGGGGCTGGAGCTGCACCTCGCGTCGGTTGGGATGTGGGCGCTTCTCCTCCCATTTGCTTGATCATCAGATCGGCAAATCCCATTTTACTCTGGGCGGCAATATCCTGAGAAACCTGCTGGTCATACATGGCGGTAAACATATCCGACTGGTCACTATTGAATAAGCCATCCTTAAAAGATGCCTCACGCATGCTTTTCAGCATCATCTGGATAAAGATGCCCTCCATCTGTTTGGCGGCCGCTTTTAATCCTTCCCCGGAATGGTTTTTGACCTCGCGCTTTAGCCCATCAAGGCCGCGAATATCAAATGCGGCACCAGAAACAAGCGATAAATTGGCCATCAGTTAGTCTCCAGCCTGGCTCGTAGACAACCGGCGCTTTTCATCGATTGTAATATTGACATCAAATCATTAGGGGTCGCCCCCAGCCCATTTAATGCCCGAACGACATGATTAAGATCGGTACTGGTATTGACCTTCTGCAATGAACCATTTTGCTCACGCAGCGAAACCTGGGTGCCCGGGGTCACCACCGTCTGACCGCCGCCAAAGGGAGTATCAGGCTGGCTTACCTCATTAGACTGGGAGACTTCTACCGTCAAATCTCCCTGGGCTACGGCACAAGAGTCCAGCACCACGTGACGGTTAATGACCACCGAGCCGGTCCGTGAGTTGACAATCACTTTCGCATCCATAATTCCAATATGAATGGGGATATTCTGGACATCCGCCAGGAAGCGGACCTTGGCTGAAGTTTCAACGGGCGCAAAAAGCTTGATCGTGCGTGAATCTTCGGCCACTGCGGTGTTACCGCCAAAGTGACGGTTAATTTCATCACTGATCTGCTGTGCGACACTAAAGTCATCTTCATTCAGCTCAAGATGCAGGATATTGTCCTGAGAGAAGCCGGTGGGAACGCTACGTTCGACAGTGGCCCCACCGCTGATACGCGCACCATTTAATTGATTCGACTGCACCCGGCTGCCGCCACTTTGAGCGCCGGCGCCCGATACCAGCAGATTACCCTGAGCCAGAGCATAAATTTGATTATCCACACCTTTAAGCGGCGTCATTAATAGGGTTCCGCCGCGCAGGCTTTTGGCATTTCCAAGAGAAGAGACCACCACATCAATGTGTTCGCCCGGCCGTGCAAAAGGGGGTAATTCCGTGGTCACCATGACAGCAGCCACGTTTTTAAGCTGCATATTGGTGCCGGCAGGGACGGTGATCCCCAGTTGCGACAGCATATTGCTGAGGCTCTGAGTGGTAAAAGGCGTCTGCATTGTCTGATCGCCGGTACCGTCCAGGCCCACCACCAGTCCATATCCCATCAGGGAATTGCTACGGATCCCCTGAATAGAGGTCAGATCCCGAATGCGTTCAGCCCGTGCATGTTGTGGCGCCATGAAGATCAGGCTACCGAGCACGCTCAGAGACAATGTGAGAAGTAAATTTTTCATGCGCTGTCACGTTAGCCATTAGTAAGGAGAAAGATTAAGGAACAGACGTTGTAACCAACCCATCTGCTGCGCTTCGTTGATATAGCCATTACCCACATACTCAATGCGCGCATCCGCCACCTGTGTGGATATCACGTTATTAGCGCTGCTGATGGTTCTTGGATTCACGATGCCTGAAAAACGAATAAACTCAGTGCCTTGATTGATGGCGATTTGTTTTTCACCGACCACCCTAAGATTCCCGTTTTCCAGTAATTGCTGAACGGTGACGGTGATGGTCCCGCTGAAGGTATTGTTCGCCGCGGCGCCGCCTTTGCCGGAAAAGTTATTTTTTCCGCTGATATCGGTGTTTACGCGATCGCCTCCCAGCAGCCCCTCCAGCATACCCGGCACCGCCGTGATGGAAAGACCCGTAGATCCACCACGATTAGCGCTGGCTGAAGAGCTTTTACTGGCACTGACATTTTCCTGCAGAATAATGGTCAGGGTATCGCCGATATTTCTTGGCCTGCGGTCTTCAAACATTGGCTGATAACCATAATTCATCGTCTGCCCGGACTGGAAAACCGAACCATTCACCTGAGGAGGCGTGGGGGGGGCGGGGGAGGCCGTCGTCGCGCCCTGAACTAATGGCTCGTGGGGAAGGTAGGCACACCCGGTTAATAAAAAGAGTAATACAGCCGTGGCTATTGAAAACCTTACGCGGCGGCTATCTTGCAAGAAAGTCCCATCATCCGGGGAATAAGGCTGGTTTTTCATTTTATCACTACGCTTTAAACAGCCGCAAAACGACGCCCGTCTGCAGGACGGGAGCGGCGTTAATAGGTGCATGAGATTAGAGTTGCGCCAGGCGTTGCAGCATCTGATCGGATGTTGATACGGCTTTGCTGTTGATTTCATAGGCTCGCTGAGTCTGGATCATATTGACCAGCTCTTCTGCCACATTCACGTTAGAGGTTTCGACATAGCCTTGTTTTAGCGTGCCGCCGCCGTTCAAACCGGGTGTGGTTTCATTGGGGGCACCAGATGCCTGGGTTTCGCGGTAAAGGTTTTCACCAAGGCTTTCCAGACCCGAATCATTAATAAACGTACTTAACGTCAGCTGCCCTACCTGCTGCGGCGCAGTCTGTCCGGGGATAGTTACGCTGACAATGCCGTCATTACCAACGGTGAGCGAGTCTGCTCCCTGAGGGATAGTGATAGCGGGCTGCACCTGATAACCACTGGAGGTGACCAGTTGACCATTCTGATCGAACTGGAAAGAGCCATCACGGGTGTAAGCCGTGGTGCCATCAGGCAAAATAACCTGAAAGAATCCATGACCTTCAATGGCTAAATCTTTGCTGTTATTGGTTTGAGTCAGGCTGCCCTGGCTATGCAAACGTTCTGTGGCAACGGGACGTACACCGGTACCCAACTGCAGGCCTGAAGGGATGGTTGTCTGCTCAGAAGACTGGGCGCCGGGTTGACGCAGAGTCTGATAGAGGAGATCTTCAAACACCGCACGCTGGCGTTTGAAACCGTTGGTGCTGACGTTTGCCAGGTTATTGGAAATAACGTCCATGTTAGTTTGCTGGGCTTCAAGGCCGGTTTTGGCAATCCATAAAGAACGGATCATGTTGAAATTCCTCTTTACTGGGTTTAACTCATGCTCAGAAGCTGGTTAGCTTTTTTATCATTGTCATCCACCGTAGTGATGACCTTCATATTCATATCAAAACCGCGAGCAGAGGCGATCATATCCACCATTGATGTCGCCGGATTGACGTTGCTACTTTCGAGTGCGCCCGGAATGAGCTGTAAAGACGGGTCTGCAGATAACTGTGCTGAACCGGCATTGAGAGAATCTGGTGCAATATGAAAGAGCCCATCATCTCCGCGCGTCAGATCCTGGAGTTTGGCGTTAACCATCTTTAACTTTCCAATCGGTGACAGCGCCTTAGGTTGATCGCCCGCGCCCCGGGCCGTGATAGTGCCATCAGGTGCTATGGTCAATTCAGCCTGCGGTGGAGCATTAATTTGCCCGCCATCGCCCATTACCGGTAGCCCACGGACGCTTAGCAGCCCTTCGCTGTTCACTTCAATATTGCCCGCACGGGTGTAAGCTTCTGAACCGTCCGGGAGGGCAACCGCCAACCAGCCATTCTGCGGGAGTGCAACGTCCAGGTTGCGCCCCGTCTGGTTGATAATTCCCATTGAATCATCGTGATAAGGCGTTGATGCTGTCACCAGGGTACGGGTTTCGACAGAGGGCCCCTGCACGGGTATGGCTCGAAAAGCCGCAAGCTGCGCACGAAAACCCGCAGTCGACGCATTTGCCAGGTTATTGGAGGTGATAGCCTGACGATCCAGGGCGGCATTTGCTGCGCCCATTGCGGTATATATTGCGTGATCCATATCAGCCGCCGTTAACCAAGGTTAGCCAGCGTCTGCAGCAGCTCAGACTGCGTTTTGATGCTTTGTGAGTTGGACTGGTAGGTGCGTTGAAAGACGATCATATTGACCATCTCTTTGCTTAAATCCACATTCGAGGATTCCAGACGGTTCCCCAGTAAATTACCCAGGTTGCCTGTCCCGGCGATACCCGTTGCGGGTTGTCCGGATGCCGGCGTTTCTGACCAGCAGTTATCCCCTTTTGATTTCAGACCACCAGGGTTGGTGAAGCCCGACAATACCACTTGCCCCAGCAGCTGCGTCTGACCATTGCTATAGTTCGCAACGACCTGGCCGTTGTCACCTACCACGTAACCGTTAAGTAAACCCGGCGCGTAACCCGTTGTGGTTGGGCTGCCCATATCCGTATCCGACGCCTGCTGAGTCATGCCATCCATACTCAGGTCGAAATTTAGCGCGGCGCCCCCGTTATAGGTATCCCCCTGGATATTCAGTTTTGCCGGGTTGGTCGTCAGCTGTCCTGAGGTATCAAAGGACAATGTGGTTTGCTGGTAAACGGGTTTTGCCCCGTTCATCTTCGGCGATGTCGCATTACTGGAATATGCCTGCCAGGTATTGTCCGCCGTTTTGACGTAATAAACGTTGATGGTATGTTTATTACCCAGGCTATCGTATGCGTCCATCTGAGTTACAGAGTTGTAGCTTTTACTGTTCGCAGGATCGAAAGGATAGGTCTGCTGATTAACGATAGACGATCCAGAATCGAGATTACCTTTCAGCGTACCGGCATCAGAAGCACGTGCCTGCATCTGGTCCGTAGGTATTTTAATCCGGTCAATAGCCGCACCCGGTTGAATGGCTGGTGGCATACCGGTTGCCTGATAACCCGTCAGAAACATGCCCTGGTTATTGACGATATAACCGTTTTCATCCTGTTTAAACTGACCGTTACGGCTGTAAAAAATCCCTCCCGCGGCGTTCGCCAGACGGAAAAAGCCGTTCCCTTGAATACCCATATCCAGAGAGCTGTTGCCCATGCCTAACACGCCATCGCTGAAGTTCTGGTTTACTGCAGAAACCTGAACCCCCATACCAATCTGTGAACCTGCGAAGACGTCAGCAAAAGCTGCCGAGCCGGATTTGAAACCCACCGTTTGGGAGTTTGCAATATTATTGCCGACCACATCGAGGGCCTGCGATGAAGCATTTAACCCGCTGAGACCTTGTGAAAAACTCATTGTTATTCTTCCAGAACGTTAAATAAATTAAAAATTCAGGCCCGCTTATTCGATCAAATAAACTTTGCCAATAGGTACGCTGCCGTTTAATCCCAACTGCAACTTAGCGCCGCCATTGGTGAATGAAACGCTGTCCACTTTCCCTTTTTTAAGGGAGGTAATATTGGGTGTGCTACCGTCTTCATTTGCTGCCGAGAAAGCCACTTTGAATACGCTGCTGGCATCAAGTGAAGGAGCCGAAGGTGTAAAGTTGACCAAATCATCAAAGGTGTATTTATTGACCCCGGCTTTGGCATGTTTTATGTCTGCGGTATAAGCATTGCCTGACCGATCGGTCAGCGTTACCGCCACCTTGCTGGCGTCGCTATCAAGGTTAAATGCGAAGTCTTTATTTCCACCCTGGGCGCCAGAGATAACGGAATCACCTTCAATAAACACGCTGCTCCCAATCCACTGCGAGGCGTTCATCTGCTGCATACTGTTTACCATCACCCCCACGCCTTCTAGCGTGGTATTCAGCTTCTCCACCCCCGCTGCCGTATTGAATTGCGCGAGCTGTGAAGTCAGCTGATTGTTATCCATCGGGTTGATCGGATCCTGATTCTTCATCTGCGCCACTAACAGCGTCATAAAACTTTGCGTCAAATCAGCTGCACTGTTCCCCTGATTTGTTGCGGGTTGAGTGCTGGCATTACTCTTGTTCATTACTGGAGACACAGCCATTGATTCGCCCTTTATTGACCCAGAGTGAGTGTTTTCAACATCAGCGCTTTTGCCGTGCTCATGACCTCAACGTTCGCCTGATAGCTGCGAGAAGCAGAAATGGTGTTAACCATCTCATTGACGACATTGACATTGGGCATCCTGATATATCCTTTCGCATCAGCCAGTGGATTGGACGGGTCATACACCATTCGGTCTGGTTCATTGGTTTGCACCACATCGCTTACTCGCACCCCACCAATATCTTGTCCTGCTGCGCCATCGACCTGAAAAATAACCTGCCGGGCGCGGTAAGGTTGCCCATCGGGGCCGGCAATGCTGTCAGCATTCGCCATATTACTGGCGCTGACATTAAGGCGCTTCGACTGGGCCGCCATCGCTGAGCCCGAAATATCAAAAATACTCATCATAGACATAGACAATCGTTAACCCTGGCCAATGACACTCATCATGTTTTTAATTTGGGAGCCTAATACGGTTAAGCTGGTTTGATACTTCATGTTGTTATCAGCAAAACTGACACGCTCGCGATCCATATCAACGGTATTGCCGTCAGCCGTGGGCTGATCGGGAATGCGATAAAGCAGCTGACCGTTATCAATGACCGTGGCGCCCGCGGCAATATGGGATGTGGATGTCAATGATAAAGACAGGGGAGTTGTCGCCTGGATATTATGATTCATTGCGTTCTTTAACTGCGTTGAAAAATCAATATCCCGCGCCAGATAGCCTGGCGTATCCGCGTTAGCAATATTTGAGGCTAATATGTTCTGTCGCTGAGTCAGTAAACTCAGCGCATCCTGCTGGAAACGAAGCGCATTATCGAGTTTATCAAACATGAAGTCATCACCCTCTGGCTTATGAAAATTAACGGGTGCATTCTATGGTTGAATGATTCAATTTTATACTGCAAAGATAAGGCGAAAATAAGCTTAATTGGGGTGATAAATTTTCACGCAATATTTAAAAAGACTCATGCAGAGAATTAACGTCATAACTGTACGCATTTACTGCATTAATAATAATGTTTTTTGCCTTATACTCTGGCTATTAACAATGAATAGCAAAGGGATTTGTCACGCGTTACAAAATATAAGGTTTATTCCCTCATGTCTTCACTTCTCTGGTTATGGTCAAAAATTTCTCTATATCTTTTACTTTGCCTGGCGGCATTTCATTGTGCAGCGGCGCAATCTGTCAATGAGCGGTTGACCACGCAAATTGCCGCGTTGGTGGATACCTATAATGATGAGGCTAGAGAGGCAAAGGTTACCCATTCGGTAAAAATCCTTACCCCGGATCGCCAAATTTCAGAAACTTGCGCCGATCCGGAGCTTTTCCTTCCCGGCAATAATAGCCGTCTTACCGGAAACAAAAGCGTGCTGGTTCAGTGCGGCTCCTTACGAAAATTTATTCAGATTTCGATTCATGCATCAGGAAGTTGGTGGGTAGCATTACATCCCATTCAGTCAGGACAGGTCATCCTGTCTGATGATATTCAACGACGCTCGGGGCCGCTGGATCATCTTCCGGGTGAACTGCTGTTTAACGCCTCTAATATTATTGGACAAACCGCAACGCGTTATATCAATAAAGGCCAGCCGCTGACAAAAAACCTGTTGCGTAAAGGTTGGGCAATTGTTGCCGGGCATAATGCAGAAATTTTCGCAGCGGGTACAGGATTCCAGATCCGTACCAAAGGCAAAGCGCTAAATAGTGCCGCTGCTGGTCAACTGGTCAGAATATCGCTGCGTGGCGGTCAAATTATAACCGGCATGACTACCGTCGATGGGAAAGTGAAAATTAATTTGAAAGAATAATTTTAGTTTTTTTCAGTACAACCGATATTAGTTATATAACACCGGGATGAACGACTCAGACATTGTCGAGGAATACCATGAGTATAGAACGAACATTAGCCCCTCTTTCAGTGCCTGCGATCGCCTTACAATCGCAGGATTTAAAAATGCGTCCGGGCAGCGAAGACCTCGGTCCGGAAAAAATAACCAGCAATGGCAATCCCGCTACGCAGCTTAAACTGACCAAGCTTGTGCAGGAGATCCAGACGGATACTTCTCATGATGTTGATTACGATCGCATAGCTAAGATTCGGGCCTCGATGGAGGCTGGCGATTTACAATTCGACCCGGACTCGGTGGCGAATGCGCTGGTTGAAGATATCTTTCAACTTCCATAACTTCTTAGAAAGACAGATATAAAAATGGAAAACCTACGTTCGATACTACATAAAATGGAGGATTCTTTGGGGGATCTGGAAAGCATTCTTATGGAGGAATTGAATCAATTAAAACGGTTGCAGATTAACCCGGTATCTTTGCAAATCGTCTCAGACAGTAAAAGCCAGCAGCTCTCGACTATTGGTTATTACGATGATATGCGCAAGCAGCTGGAAGCAGCGATGCATATTTCGGCACCGTATCAACAAAATGCAAGATTTGCCACGCAATGGCAGGCTATCACGCTAAAAGTGAAGAAAGCCCAGAGCATGAATATGAAAATTTACGAATTACTCGATATGCACATGCAAAAAATAGACAAGCTTAAAAAGCTGCTGGGTAAATCAGAAACGACATCAACGCTATACGGTTCAGCAGGACAAACCCGTGCTCCTGTATCTGGCAATGTTTATAACATCAGCGTCTAGTTCACATGAACGCTTTAAATAAAAAATTTATGATGTGCCTGTAGTACTTAGCTCCTCCCAGGAGCTTTTTTTCTATCCGTTTATTAGCCAGCACAAGTGTTGGATATTCACACCTTAGCTTTATCATTATTCTCTGGTGAAAGTCGCTAAAATAAATGACAAAAAGTAAGCGAAATAATCAGCAAGGTGTGATGTGTCAGGAATAATATTACGTAGTGGTTATCTGAATGACTTTATCGCGTTAGGTGAGAGTGGACAGACACTGTTTGAAACCGCGATACAAATTCGCGAAACAATACGTTTGCAAAAACAACAGGCGCTTTTCGACTGTCTGGCCATTCCACAGCATAATGATGTTGAAGAAAAAGTAGACTGGTATGCACCATACGAAGGTGATATCACTCCGTGGGCTTCTGCCAGCGAACGACAACGTGAGTTCGCGCTTTCCTCGCTGGAAAACTGTCTGTCCGCCGCCGGTGAATTAAGCCAGCGCTACCTTTGTGCGGAGAAAGCCTCTTTACGGTTGTTTGGGTCAATGCTCACCAAACTGCTGCAGTTTCCCGGCAGCCAGTATATCTATCTGGTGGATGATAAACCGGTGATTGCTTTCTGGGGTTTTTTGAACCGCAATCAGTCTCCCAGAGAAGATGTTTTTGATTGTTTGCGTACCATGAAAAGCTCCGATCGGCGGGTTCTGCTGGAGCCTGTCCAGGAAATACCAGAAGAGCCTGAAGAAATTGAGTTTCCCGATCCAAAACCTGCGATCGTAAAAATCAGCCAACCCGATACCCCATTGTTACAACCCGTTTTCCAGACTCCGGATCTCCAGGCACCTGAGCATAAGGCGGAGCAGCCACAACCTGAGGCTATTTCTCAAACCGGTGAAAAAAAAACCAGGCCCTTCAGGCTGTTCCGGTTATTAAAAGTGATTGCGGTATTGATGATATTTGCTGCATTCCAGATGGGTTATTCATATGTGGTTCCACGGCTGTCATCCTACTTTGATATCACGCACGTTTCGGCCACCGCCGCTCCGGAAATGGTAACCGAAGTTCAGCCGGTTCGGCTCCCCGTGCAGCCAGCTACGGTCAGCGCTCCCGCTCCCGTCAAAAAGATAGATCCCGTTCCTCCTGTGGCGATGACATCTGCGGAAGTCCGCATCGATAAAAATCTACTGGTTCTGCCAGCTGACGCGGTGAAGATCGGTTCAAGTGCCTTTATGGATGGACGCTGGAAAGCCAGCATTAACGCCAGCAGCACGCCTGACATCAGACAACCCACTCTGCATCTTCGTATTAAAAACAGCAAAGGCACTCTGAAGGTTAATCTTGATAACAAGGTGGCCTGTAAAGCTGATATTTATCTCGGGTTGATGCAATCCGGGAATTTACAGATTAAAAGCCGCAGCAGGGCGAAATGTAACGATAAAAGCCGCTATCAGATACCGGAAATAACGTGTAAGCAAGGGGCGAGCGGGGCGGCACAATGCGCTGGGCGGTACGCCGACGATACTCTGGTCCCGATGACGCTTCTGAAGGTGGGCAAATAACCTATGCTGATAAATCTGATTAATTATAATGCGAACATAGCGCTGATCCAGAACAGCAGTATACAGTTTCTTGATTTTGGCCTTAACCCGATAACCAAAAACCCACACAGCGGACGCTTTGTTCGCCATAGCGTTAATGGTCCCCTGTTGCGTTTGCAGCATGACCGACTGACCGGGCGCTTTATATTGCCGGGTGAAAATGGTGAAGAGCCGGAAATTCTCAAACCAGAAAGTATCATTTTACTTGAACACTCACTGGACGTAATGGACAAGGTGTGGCTGCCTTTGCCTTTCATGCGCACTGATGCTTCCCGTTCTACCATGAATACGCCGCTAAACTGGGCTCGAGTGCAGCTAAAACGTCTACAGACACCCGATACCGCAGGGAATACGTTACGTATCTGTATCGCTTTCGATACCAAAATTCACGCTGATGATAGCGGCGCTGCGCCGTTAGCGCTCACCAGCCGGGATGTGCTTGATGGAACCCGCTTTGCGCTTGCCTGGCATGACCATGAAGTGAGCGAGTTCCTTGATCAAACCTGGGTTGATGGCTGGCTGCGTGAAGTGTTTACCCACTACGCCACACATCAGGAAGGGCGCAGCTGCTATGAAGTCAATGCCGCGTTGAAAGCTTTTGAATATCAGGCTCATTTCCTGAATATTCTTGAGATGCTTGGCTCGCAACTCTCGGTGCCGCAGGTTCAAATCGTGGCGGAAACGCTAAATACACCGTCAGTCCCTGTCGATCTCATACTGGATATTGGTAATACGCACACCTGTGGGATCATACTCGAAGATCATGGCAAAGATAATGCCGGCCTGCAGCAAAGTGCAGAGCTACAAATCCGCTCGCTCAGTGAGCCGCAGCGGATCGGTTCCCCGCTGTTTACCAGCCGTCTGGAGTTCAGTGAAGCCAAATTTGGTAAACCGCATTTCTCTATGGAGAGCGGACGCAAAGATGCTTTTGTCTGGCCTTCCTTTGCCCGGGTCGGTGATGAAGCCCGTCAGCTCGCCACACAACGCTACGGTACTGAAGGGAACAGCGGTATTTCCAGCCCGCGCCGCTATCTGTGCGACGACACGCCATCCCAGCAGGCATGGCGCTTTAGCCAACTGACCGGAAAAAATCAGCGTGAACCACGAGCTATTGCCCTGCCGTTAATGAATTTGATCAATGATGACGGGCAACCTTTAGATAGTTTGCCCTCTGAAGAACGCCTGCCCGTTTTTTCACCGAATTACAGCCCCAGCTCGCTGATGACGATAATGATGTGTGAATTACTCGCACAGGCGCTGACGCAGATCAACAGCGCGGCCCACCGCGAGAGCATGGGTCGGGCGATGGCACCACGTCAATTACGGCAATTGATATTGACGCTGCCTTCAGCCATTCCCAAACAGGAGCGTGAAATTTTACGTTTGCGGGCGCAGGAAGCGATAAAACTCGTCTGGAAAGCGCTTGAGTGGCAGGCGAAAGATGAGGAGAACAGCCCTTTCCTCTGCGTAACAGATAGAGATCGTTTTGGCGTTGTGCCGCTGCCAGACGTACAGATGGAGTGGGATGAGGCGACCTGTGGCCAGCTCGTCTGGCTGTATAACGAAGTCATTAATAACTACAGCGGGCAGGCACAGCTCTGTTTTCAGAGTTTGACCCGTCCGGACCGCAAGATTGAGGCAAATGAGCGAGCTGGTGGAACGCTGCGCGTGGCTTCGATTGATATTGGTGGTGGCACGACGGATATGGCTATCACGCAGTATCGTCTGGATGATGGAACTGAAAACCAGTTTAAAATCAACCCACAGCTGTTATTCCGGGAAGGCTTTAAGGTAGCTGGCGACGACATATTATTAGATGTTATTCAGTACAGCGTGCTCCCGGCGCTGCAGCTGGCCCTGGAAAAGGCTGGCGTCAGCGCGGCTGAGCGTGTCATGAGTGAGCTGTTTGGTGATGTTGATCCTGATGGTAGCCGTGCCATCCTGCGACAGCAGTCGACATTACAACTGTTTATCCCGCTGGGGCACGCCATTCTTGCCGCCTGGGAGAGCTGCGATCCACAGGATGACTGTGCGCTGTTTGCGGGGCGTTTTGGTGAGTTGTTAACTCATACTCCAACAGCGAATGTCATCAATTATATTGAGCAAACCGTACAATCCCTGCAGCCTGACGGTACACCTGCTTTTAAAGTGCTGGATGTTCCGCTGTTGGTTGAGCTGGCAACGCTGAAAGAGGCGCTGCTGAGCGGAAAATTCAGCCTGACTGCTCCTCTTCAGGCGCTGTCTGAGGCGATCGGCCATTACTGTTGTGATGTTCTGCTGGTTACGGGCCGCCCGTCTTGCTTGCCGGGCGTTCAGGCACTGCTTCGCTATCTGCAACCGGTGCCAATGAAGCGCATCATCTGGCTGGACAATTACCAGATACATGAGCATTTTCCGTTTGGTTATCAGGGGCGGGTGGTGAATCCCAAATCCACTGCTGCGCTGGGAGCCATGTTATGTCGGCTGGCGACGGACTTACGGCTGCCAGGCTTCAGCTTTAACGCAGCAGATATTCAGGCATATTCCACGATCCGTTACCTTGGCATGCTCGACAGCAACCATAAACTGCCTGAGGCTAACGTTTGGTATTCTGACATCGATCTTGATAACCCGGCAGCCCAGCTACCGGAAACGCTCAATTTTTCCGTCAAAAATGATATTTGCCTTGGATTCCGCCAGCTCGCAGATGCCCGATGGCCTGCGACCGCGCTGTATGGGCTGAAAATCAACACCCCTGAACTTTCCCGCAGCCTTAGCGGTAACGGTGTTCTGCATGTCAGTCTGCAGTACGAACCCCGCCATAACGGCTTTACCCTGGCGCAGGTCCGCATGGAGGACGGAACTCCCGTTCCGGCAGGCGCAGTACAACTGAAACTTAACACTCTGCCCCAGGGTAAAAATGACACTCACCAATACTGGATCGACAGCGGGAGCGTATATCTTAAATGAGTTATTCAGTCGCTGAATTTAATCAACTAATCGATTGGGTTAACAATACCCGAACGCATTCCCATCGCCTGAACCTGGAGGCTGACGGAATACTGGCACGGATTATTCCCTTATGTTATCGCCAGCGGCAAATCC
Source organism: Buttiauxella warmboldiae (assembly GCF_003818135.1). Lineage (GTDB taxonomy): Bacteria > Pseudomonadota > Gammaproteobacteria > Enterobacterales > Enterobacteriaceae > Buttiauxella > Buttiauxella warmboldiae. Next base: position 25,471 of record NZ_RPOH01000021.1, read on the forward strand.
AGGCGATGAGTGAAGCTCCGGTGACTTTCGGGTTGTACGGTAACTCTGTCGCAGGTAAAAACCATTTATTGAAAATGATCCTCGCTGAAGGTAGCGAAGAAATTAATATGCAGTTAGGGGAAAACACCCTTAATTATTTGCGTCATATTAACCCGGATAATCGTCCTTCCTCGATGGCAATCCGTTTTACTTCTGCCCAGCCACCTACAGTAGAAAACTTTCCATTACAACTGACGCTGTTCAGTGAAAGTGAGCTGGCACAGCGTCTTATACGCCAATACCACTCTTCTGCTCATCCTCATGTGGTGTGCGGTAACACCATTTCAGCAATGGTGGCGGAGCTTCAGTCCCGTAGCCGCCCTCAGCCCGAAGCTGGGCTGACCCGTGAACAGATGTCCTCTGTGCTGCTCTGTTACCATCAAGTGGTTGGAAGCCTGCATCGGCTGGATGATTCCCTGGTATATCAGCTATCAGACCTTGCTCCGCGGCTCAGGCTGGCAGATAGAGCCAGATTGCTCTCCCTTTTCTGGGGAGAGTACGCGGTATTCACCACGCAATGGCAGCAGATGGCGCAAACCCTACGCTATTTAGGCCATGCTTCGCGGCTTCTCGCGCCCACAAGCCTGATCGTTGATAATCTGCTGCAGCCAAACAAAGATTTTCTGTTCGAAGAGGGTGAAAGAGACAGGGGACAGAATAACGATGTGATTGTCTGCCCGCTGATACCGGGCGAAAAGCAGGCTCCAATGAGTATTGCACAACAGGATCTGGCCCGTATCTGTGCCGAGATCTGTTTTATGCTGGCCCCAAAAGCCTCGCTGAAAGCTGTGGATATCGTCGATATACCCGATAGTTTGTTGCATTACTATCAGGATCGCCTCCAGCCCGATACTTTGCTGATCTGCAATGCTTGCGAAGATATTCAACAACTTTTACCAACGGCCAGAATGCTAGCCGAGTGGGTGAAACAAACACAATCTCAGCATCAACGCAGTTTACCCCGGCTAGTCTGGGCTATTACACCCTTCGATCTGCGTTTTACCCAGGGAAATCACACCAGCAATGCTATACAGCGCTTTATCTCGCTTTCAGGAATAAGCTGGGGAACGTTGCAGGTCTTCGATCGCCGGGATACGGCAAGTTTGAATGAATGGCTGAGCGCGGTAATCGGTTCGTCATCTCACGCTGAACGGGTGATAGCACTGCAAGATGATTTGCGTGAACAGGTGAGGGCACTCTTCGGGCGTTTTCATCAGCAAACAACAAGCGATTCAGACAGTATGCGCAAGCAGGCTGAAGGCATGATCCGCACATTACAAGCGCAGGCTGAAAAACATGGAGAATTGATTGACCAGTTGACTCTTTCCCGGGACATCATTCAACAGTGTTGGCTACAAGCGCAACCAAAAGAGGGCGAACAGCCCGCAGCGCTGATGCCCAGCATCGATCTTTTTGACGATTCGCAGAGCGGTGACCCCACAGAAAAACAGGAAAAAAGTTTTGCTACAAAAGTCTTCTCATTGTGGGTAAATCATCTTTTCCGCCTCAGCCAGCAGCCCATGGGCCCTGCATTTTCATGGCTGCAGCAGCGGCAATTCCAGACGCTGTGTGCCATATTGCTCGACACCGCCTACCGGCTTGAATTACCACAAACGCTAGAAAAGAGCCTGGCTCCCTATAGTGATAATGCGGCGATGGCGATTACCCATGCCGGTAATGTAATTAGTGATTTTATTAGCTGGCTGGGATATGACTCCGTCGCGCAGGAACAGCGGCCGCTCAGCAAAATTTGCAAAGGCGCCCCTATTTTTACCCCCGCACAGCAGGCCGATATCCATCACCGACTGACCCGGCTGGGCAATAATATGCTACAGGACAACGCTCGTTATATCTTCGACTGGATGGTCGCATTGTTAACACGTGCGGTGGAGAATGCGGAAGTCGGCGTCGTCAATGGACTCAATGAGGAGCAAAGCGCCACCCTGCAGGGGTTACTGAAAAGATAATCCTTTATCCTCGGGTATTTATGGAGTTGCTATCTTGTGACTCCATAGTCACGGGTAAGTCTGGCACGACTCCTGGTCATGTTCAGGGTGGTTGTTTAGCCACCCACCATTAGGCATTGAAATAATTCCCTTTTACGACATCGCGGCTGGTAAACAGACGGCTTATTTAAATAACGGACAAAACCATAAGATCAGAACGGTAAGTTGGTGCTGTCTCGTGGAATAATTTCAAAACCGACATCGACAATCTCTCCCTGATAGGCGTTATCTTCACTCATTTTTAGCATCATTTCGGCTGTTTTGGCCGCCATGTTGTCTGCGTTGAGATTGACGCTTGATAGAGAGTAAGGGGCCAGAAATGCGCTGGCAGGAAAATCGCCAAAACCCAGAATACTCAGCTGCTGTGGAACCTGAATCCGCTTATCGAACGCTTCCATCAGCAGCGCACTGGCAATCGCATCACTGGAGCAAAAAATGCCGTCGAGCCCGCGCTCTTTAACCAGTGTTTTCATCAGCAAAGAGCGACTGGCCTGATAAATGTTGTCGGTACGTGGAATATCAACCACCACGGGTTGCAGGCCGGTGGCTGTCAGAGCCGCCGTAAACCCCTGATAGCGTTTCTGGGCACGAATATCTTCTTTAAAGCGCGTGGTAAAATAGGCCAGCTTTTTACACCCGGATTCAATCATAAATTGCGCCGCCTGAAAGCCGACATGGGTGTGGTCATTGCCCACCTGTGCGGGAAAATGGCTGCCTTCTATTTGCCACATCTGAACCACGGGTATTCCGCTGTTTTGTAGCATTTTCACGGTAGAAGGGTTGTGGTCGGCACCCGCGATGGCGATGACGGCGGGTGACCATTGCAGTATGGCTTTGACCTGTTCCTCTTCTTTATCCAGGCTATGGTCATGGGAGGCTATCGAAAGTTGATAGCCTGCGGCACTGACCGTGCGCTCAATCTGCTGGATAACCCGGCTGAAAATAATATTCGCAATAGACGGGACAATCACCGCCATACTGCTGCTGCGCCCACCGGTAAACTGGCTCGCTATCTTATTGTGAACATAGCCGAGCTCATCGATAGCAGCCTGGATTTTCTTGCCTGTTTTAACCGAAACCTTTTCGGGATAGCGGACAAAAAGCGAAACAGTAGAAGGTGAAACCTTCGCCAGATTGGCAACATCATCAAGTTTTACTGCTTGTCGTGATCTCTGACGCATTGTGATAACTCACTTTAGTTTCCGGTTCCATGTGCGTTGCTCTGTTTTTCGTCTGCCCATCACGTTTTTTCAGCCAGCTGATGAGTATCACTGCAAAGAACCAGATTGCGGCAATCAGCAGCGGGTAACTGTCTGGAATACCTGCAGTATTCGCAATACCCAGCGGTGACAGAGTGACGTAAAGACTGACCAGAGTGGCGAGCATCATAACACTGGCGGTATTTGCATAGCGCCATTTTTCCATTGGAATAGACGCTGGACGAAGAGCGGGCTGGTAATCCTTACGTGGTTTTATCTTACCGATAATCAACATGATAGAGATTTCTACCACGAATAAAATCCCCATCATATGGATGTAATGAATGGGTAACACCTTATCCAATCCTGAGAAGGTATAAATGCTATAGGCGATGATATGGAAAACGAGGGCGAATTTAGCCGCCGACGCGGGAACCTGACGGTTAAGGAAACCAATCAGGATAATGGCGATTATCGGAATGCTGTAAAAACCGGTGAAGCGGCGCATCAGGTCGAATATTCCATTTGGCGTATTGAGCAGTAGCGGCGCAATGGCGATGGACACCAGCGAAAAGGCGATCGATGCGATTTTACCTACGCGCACCAGTTTCTTTTCATCCGTACAACCCGTAAGCGGGCCGTAGAGATCGATAACAAAGAGCGTAGCGCTGGAGTTAATAATAGAGTTGAAATGGCTAATAACTGTGCCAAAAATTGCTGCCGCAAACATCCCAATCAACCACCAGGGCAGTACGGTTTTAACCAACATAGGATAAGCAAAATCTCCGTGAGTCAGATTATTGCCAAACAGGTTTAATGCAATAAGCCCTGGCAATACCATGACCACAGGCACCAGAAGTTTAATGGCTCCTGCCAGCAATACGCCTTTCTGACTTTCCGCCAGTGATTTTGCGCCCAGCGTACGCTGAATGATCATCTGGTTTGTACACCAGTAGAACAGATTAGCGCACAACATCCCGGTAAAAATTGTGCTGAAAGGAACGCTCGAGCCGCTGCTTCCGATGGCGTTGAGCTGTGCAGGATTGTTTCTGAGCAGCGTTTTCGCGCCCGCCAGGAACGAACCGTCACCGAGCATCACTAACCCCAGAATCGGGATCAGCAGGGCTGCGAGCAGCAGGATGACGCCGCTTATCGTATCTGAAACGGCTACCGCTTTAAGGCCCCCGGCAGTGGCATATAGCCCGCCCACTATACCCATCACCAGTGACAAAATGGCAATTGCCCAGGGATAGGAAATATTCAGGCTGTCATGAAAACTGAACATGGAATCCATCGTAATGGAGCCAAGATAAAGGCTGCATGGGTTTGCCATAATCGCATAACCGATGAGCAGCATAATACTCACCATGCGGCGAGTATTAACGTCAAAACGCTCTTCAAGAAATTGCGGCATCGTGGTAATACCGCGACGCAGATAGCGTGGCAAGAAGAAAATGGCCATGGCGATAGTGGCGACTGCCGCCGTGCTTTCCCACGCCATCCCGCTGATATCAAACTTGTAAGCATTGCCATTTAGCCCGACCAGCTGTTCAGCTGACAAGTTTGAGAGTAACAATGAACCCGCAATGAAATACCCGGATAGCCCTCGTCCAGCCAGAAAAAAACCTTCTACACCTGATTCCGAAATTCCTTTAGTTTTCTGATATGAATATAGCGCTACGATTATTAAAAAAAGAAAAAAAGTCGACAAAGTCACAAGGATCATGGCCATGTAAGTGTCTCCGATAATACGTTTCACTTACTATCACATGCCTTTTAATCGGTTTGCACTCGGAAATATGCAAATTTTGAACAAGATTATGAAAACCTCATAATAAGTAGTGTTTATTAGACGTTGATCACAAAATTGGTTATCTGCACCTTGTTAATCGTAGCGCTACGAATATACCGTAAAGGCAACTACAGAACACAGGTCAGGATCATGACATTCAACCAAACCAGCCTTAACCGACTTGAAATTTCACAGCTGCGCAGCCAGCGTTGGTATGCACCCGATACGATTCGCGCCTTTGCTCACCGCCAGCGTAGCCAACAAATGGGATTCAGCCGTGACGAATTTATGGGTAAACCAGTTATTGGCATCATCAATACCTGGAGCGATCTGAGCCCCTGTCATTCTCATCTGCGTGAGCGAGCAGAAGCGGTGAAGCGTGCGGTATGGGCTGCTGGTGGTTTTCCTGTTGAACTTCCAGCCCTGTCAGTGGGCGAAGTATTGGTTAAACCGACCACCATGCTTTATCGCAATTTCTTAGCGATGGAAGCGGAAGAATTACTGCGTCAGCATCCGGTTGACGGAGCTGTGCTGCTAGGGGGGTGTGATAAATCAACGCCAGCGCTGCTGATGGGCGCAATTTCCATGGATATTCCGGTGCTGTTTTGTCCGGCAGGGCCAATGTCTTCCGGCAAATGGCGCGGTCAAAAGACCGGTGCGGGCACCCATACCAAGAAATATTGGGATCAACTGCGTACCGGCGCTATCACGCAGCATGACTGGGTTGAGCTGGAAGGCGCGATGACGCGTTCCATTGGTACCTGTAATACGATGGGAACGGCCTCGACCATGACATCCATTGCTGATGCTATGGGGTTCATGCTTCCCGGAGCCAGCTCTATTCCTGCGGCAGATTCACGCCATGTGCAAATGGCGGCGCTATGCGGAAAAACCATTGTGGATATGGTGTGGTACGACCATAAACCTTCCCGCTGGCTGACCCGTGACAACTTCCATAATGGCATCGTGGCCTATATGGCATTGGGTGGTTCAACCAACGCAGCTATTCATTTGATCGCTATGGCTAATCGGGCGGGCATTACCCTGACGCTTGAAGATATGGAAGCGGTTGCCCGCGAAGTGCCTGTGCTGGCAAACCTGTTCCCATCAGGCGATCAGCTGATGGAAGAGTTTTTCTTCGCCGGTGGCCTGATGGCGCAGCTGAAGAAAATTTCACACTTCCTTAAACAGGATGCGGTGGGTGTGCTCAATACGTCTGTTAGCCAGTGGATCTCTACGGCTGAATGCTACGACGACAACGTTATTCGTGGTCTCGATAATCCTGTTGTGCCTCTTTCTCAAGGCTGCGCGCTGACCGTGCTTAAAGGCAATTTATGCCCGAATGGCGCGGTAATGAAATCTTCTGCGGCAAAACCTGAGCTGCGCCAGCATCGTGGCCCGGCCCTTGTTTTCGATACCCACCAGGCATTGTCAGAACAGATCGATCGCCCAGACCTGGACATCACCGCAGACACGGTACTTATCTTGCGAAACGCAGGGCCAGTGGGCGCACCGGGGATGCCGGAGTGGGGCAATCTGCCGATTCCGAAAAATCTGTTGCAGCAAGGTGTGACCGATATGGTGCGCATCTCTGATGCCCGCATGTCTGGCACGCATTATGGCACCTGTATTCTGCATGTTGCTCCAGAAGCTGCGATTGGCGGGCCGTTAGCACTGGTCAAAACTGGCGACATCATCGAATTAGATATTACGGCTGGCACGTTAAATATGCTGGTTTCCGATGAAGAGTTAACTGCTCGTCGCGCAAATCTTCAGCCAACACACCGTGTCTATGGCCGTTCTTATGCCGCTCTTTACCAACAGCATGTCACGCAGGCCAATGAAGGCTGTGACTTCGACTTTCTTCAGTCCGGCAGCGACGTGCCGGAACCTCCTATTTACTAAGGAAATGATTATGAATCCGTTTAAAGAAGCAATCGGTCACGGTCCGGTATTACTGGGGACCTGGATGATGACGGGCAGCGATACCGTGGCTGAAGCTATGGCGACAGTGGGCTTTGATTTTCTGGTATTGGATCAGGAACATGTTCCTGTTGATACGCTGGATGCAATACGAATTGACCGTGCCATTCGTGGTGTTAGCTCAACCACCACGCCGCTGTACCGTCTGGCATGGAACGATACCGTGCTGATCAAGCGTGCGCTTGATGGCGGTGCAACGTCACTAATGGTGCCGTTCATCAACACCGTTGAAGATGCAAAAAGGGCGGTGGAATCAGCTTACTATCCGCCGCTGGGTAAACGTGGTTTTGCCGCCGTACACCGTGCGTCACGTTACGGTAGCAACCCTGATTTTATCCGCCAGGCGCGTGAAGATTTATGCCTTATCCTGCAGCTCGAAACCCCTGAAGCTATCGAAAATCTGGAGCAGATTGCGGCTATTGAAGGTGTGAGTGGCCTGTTTATTGGCCCAGGCGATCTTTCGGCCTCAATGGGCTACCCGGGCAACCCTTCACACCCTGAAGTGCAGGCGAAAATCAAAGAAGGCATCGATAAGTGTAAAGCGCTGGGCGTGCCTTGCGGGATCGTTGGGGGCAACCCTGAACTCGCCAACAAATACCAGAGCATGGGTTTCCGCTTTGTCGCGCTCGGCTCTGACATGAGCTATTTACTGGCACGTGCCAAAGAGCAACTGGCCGCCATTCGTGGTGAAAAACTGACCGTTTCCGGTGGTGAGGTCTACTAAAGTGACTCCGCTTATCAGCCAATCCCAGGGGGATTTAACCCTGGTACTCGCGCCGGAACTTGGCGGTGCGATTGCCGCATTACGCTGGCGTGGATATGACATTTTGCGCCCGTTACCTGAAGAGGGTGAGCTGCGGGCCAACTTGTCAGGGTGTTTTCCGCTGGTGCCCTATTCCAACCGGATTGCCCAAGGGCGTTTCCTCTTTCAGGGGCAGCAGGTCACATTGAAGAAAAACTTCGGTGACCATCCTCATCCCTTACATGGGAATGGCTGGTTAAGCGCGTGGGAGCTGACAGCACAAACGGCAGATACGGTGACGTTGTCATTGCATCACGCAGCAGAAGGAGCTTCTTTTGAAGACTGGCCGTGGCCCTTTAAGGCAACTCAGGTCTTTGTTCTGACGGATAGCGGCCTGCAAATTACGCTGAGCATCAGCAACCTTGCAGGGCAGTCGGTTCCCGCAGGTTTAGGTTTTCATCCTTACTTTGCCAATGCGGCGGACTGCGAAGTGCAGTTTATCGCTCAAAAAGTCTGGCTGAATAACGACGATTCACTGCCAGCCAGTGAAGTCACGACGCCTGAATGCTGGAATTACGAGGTGTTTCGGCGCCCGCTTCCGGCCACTGTTGATAACTGCTTTACCCAATGGAGTGGCAGTGCCGTTGTGCGCTGGCCGCAGCGCAAAATTCAGGCGCGAGTCTCTTCTCCTGACGCGCGTAATGCGGTGTTTTTCACCCCTGTAGCCGGGAAAAACTTCGTGGCTATCGAACCGGTCACGCATATCAACAATGCCATCCATTTATTCCCGGTGGACGGTAAAGACCAGGCGATGAACCTGCTTGCGCCGGGCGAAAGTCTGTCTATCACGATGCATATTGAGGTTTCCGATGATGAATAACCCGAGCGTACTTTTTGATTACGTCGGCCACTTGCCTGAATGCCCAACCTGGAGCGCGCCGGAAAGCAGCCTCTACTGGACGGATATTCTCGAAAAACAGATCCACTGCTACCACGTTTTAACGGGTGAACATCAGATTTTCCATTTCGATGAAGAAGTCGGCTGTTTTGCATTACGTGAACGCGGCGGATTTATCGTGGCGATGCGCAGCGGTATTTATCTGACGGACGGCAGCGGGGCTATCCAGCAAAAAGTCTGTGATAACCCGAATAACCCTGCGCTTGCGCGCTTCAATGACGGCGGTGTGGATCAGGACGGGCGCTTCTATGCAGGCACTTACTGGGCTCCGCGTGATTTTAATGGTGCTTTACTTTGCCGGGTGGATGCTTCCCTTAAAGTTCGGGTGTTGCAATGCGACATTCTGGGAGCTAACGGCCTGGCATTTAGCGGCGATCGACAGTGGATGTATTCCACTGATACGCCGAATCACGTTATGTATCGTACCGCATTGGATAGCGAAGGAAATCCTGGCGTGCGTCAGGTATTTAAAACCTTCCCGGTGGGTTCTGGTCGCCCGGATGGCGCGGCGATGGATATTGAGGGCCACTACTGGACGGCAATGTTTGATGGCCACCATATCGCTCGCATTTCGCCCGCAGGAGAGATTGTAGAAACCTACAAGCTGCCTGTGCGCTGCCCAACGATGGTCTGTTTTGGTGGGCACGACATGAAAACCCTTTATATCACGACTACCCGGGAAAACATGACCGCGGATGAACTCGCGCAGCGTCCTCTTTCCGGCTCATTATTTACCCTGCAGGTCTCAGTTGCAGGTCTTGCCAAACCAAAATTTAAAGAGACAACAAAATGAAAACTATCGGCTTTATCGGACTTGGCCTGATGGGCGAAGCGATGTCCAAAAATATCGTAGCAAAATTTGATGGCAGGGTGGTGGTGTATGACCTCAATCCTGATGCGGTAGTTTCTTTAGTTTCAGCGGGCGCAACAGCCGCCAGTTCTGCACAGGAAATTGCCCAGACGGCTGATGTTGTCATCACCATGGTGCCACGTTCAGAACACGTTCAGGCTGTTTATGCCCAAATGCTGCCATTCCTGCGTAACGGACAAATCCTGATTGATATGTCGACGATTGATCCTGCGGTTTCACAGGCTGTGGCCCGCCAGGTGGCTGAAACGGGCGCAACAATGCTGGATGCGCCGGTGGTGAAATCTGTTCCGGCGGCGATTAAAGCCGAGCTGGGTATTTATATCGGTGGCTGTCGCGAGAGCTATCAAAAAGTCAGCCACATCCTGGCGATGATGGGCTGCAATCAAATTTATATGGGCGAAAACGGCAGCGGCCTGGTGATGAAGGTTCTGCATAACCTGCAGGTTGCCGGCATCCAGAATACCGTGAATGAAATGTTGGTTGCAGCCGATCATTTTGGGATCGACAAAGCTGATTTCCAGCAGGCGATCTCCTATGGCGGCGCGAGCAATTTCTATCTCACCAGCAAAATTAATAGCCTGATCGCCGAAGATTACAGTACCGCATTCTCTTTACAGAATATGGCTAAAGACGTGGGCATCATGAAAACCCTGCTGGATGAATCTGGCCTTAATCTTCCGGGGGTTGAACTGGTGAAAACCGTTTATGAGCAGGGACTGGCTGCCGGTCTGGGCGGCGAAGATTTCTGCGCCACTTATAAAGTCGTACAACAAAAATCACTAAACTGATACAGGGTGACGGGAATAACATTATGAATTATCAAGATTATGTTCAGTACGGTTCATTAAAAGATAAAGTTGTCGCCATCACCGGTGGCGCCAGTGGGATTGGTGAAGAACTGGTTCGCGCCTATGTTGCGCAGGGGGCGAAGGTTGCATTTATTGATTTTGACCGTGAAGCCGGAAAGCGTTTAGCTGAGGAGCTTGGCTGCCTGTTCCTGTTCTGTGATGTAACCCAGCTTACAATGTTAAAAAGCTGCTTTGATGAGATCGCAAGCCAGCTGGGGAGTGTGGACATTCTCGTCAACAATGCGGGTAGTGACGATCACCATAAAATTGACGATCTCACCGAAGAGTATTTCAACAACCGTATTAACGTGAACCTGCGCCACCAGCTGTTTGCTATTCAATATGTCATCGAGGGAATGACGCAAAAAGGTTCAGGTAGCATCATCAATATGGGGTCGATCAATTGGATGCGCGGCCGCCCTGGGCGTGTTTGCTATTCGTTGTCAAAAGCGGCGATTCATGGTTTTACCCGCACGCTGGCTCAGGAACTAGGTGCTCGTGGGATCCGTGTCAACAGCCTGGTGCCTGGCGCAATTCGGACGCCAAAACAGGAAGCTATGTGGGCGAAACTCGATCCCGCTGCGGTCAATCAGTTTGTTGAGCTACAGGCATTAAAAATTCGCCTTGATGGCTCTCATTGTGCTCGCCTGGCGCTGTTTTTAGGTTCGGACGAATCCTGTGGTTGTACGGGGCAGGATTTCGTTGTCGATGCCGGATTGAGCCTGAACTAAAAGGAGAGAACGATGGAATTCTTTACCTTTTTTACCCCCGACGGTTTGCAGCTGGAAACATCCACGGCGATTATCGTTATCGCCCTGATGTTCATGTATACCTTTGTGGGAGTTTGCGCCGGGTTTGGCGGCGGGTTGACCACCATGCCGCTGATTACCTTGCTGCTGCCGGTAAAGATGGCAGCGCCAATGTCCGTTATTGTGGGTACCGCTACGGCACTTTACGCCACCTGGCTTTCACGCAAAGAAACTGACTGGAAATCTGCCGCAGTGCTGATTGCCTTTTCTCTGTTGGGGATCCCGGTCGGGTTGTATGCGCTGTCCTATTTGCCTGACCATATAATGAAAGTGGGCCTCGGTGTCTTCCTGATCGTGTACTCATTTTACAGCCTGTTTATTCCACGTTTGCCGGTGTATGACAAACGCTGGATTGCGGCGCCAATGGGGGCGGTAGCAGGGGCATTAGGCGCTGCGTTTTCAACTAACGGGCCACCGGTTGTTATTTACGGCATGCTGCGTAACCTTGGGCCAGCTGCATTCCGTGGCACACTGAATGCGTTCTTTACGGCGAATAACATTGCCATTATTGGTGGGCTGGCCACCGGTGGGATCCTGACGATTTCAACCATCAAGCTGGTGATGTTCTGCATCCCAACCATGATCCTGGGGTCAATTGTTGGGCAATATGTTCACAAACGTATTCCCGTTAGCGTATTCCGTATTATGGTCTTTATTTTGCTGATTGCCTCCGGTGCGATGTTGATAAAAGGAGCAACAGGTCTGTCTGCACTGATGGTATTGGGCCCGGTATTTATCGTGCTGCTGCTGGCACAGTTACTGTTTGGTAAGAAAGTCGCGGCAATTCGTGCTCAGGAAGAATTGCGTAAAGCGAGTGTGGATAAAGTATAAAAATATCAAGCGAATCTCTTCTTCGGAGGAGATTCGCACCAACTGATAGTATTTACCGCTCTGGTTTTGCTGAAGAATATGATCAGGCTGCTATATGTCAGACATTCTGTGAAACGTAAGCCGACCCGAACCTACAACTGCGATCGTTACTCTCTGCATTTAAACAATAAAAATCACCTGGTAAAAAAGCGTTCATCGCAGGGGCCTTCGTTAGAGTAATAGAAGGGTTGGTGGGTTGATAAGTGATTTATTTGTTGTGGTTTAGCTGAACCTTACAATGGCGCGTTGATGAGCTTTGGGGATTATTTGACATTCTTGCTCCTCTTCTCAAAGAGCGGTAATCAGAATGGTGGGGTGGAGCAGGGGCGGATGTCATTTAGAAATAGTATTATCGCACCGACTAAACACCTCGATGAGATAAGATTTGGATAAATGAGTTTACTTATGGCAATGTTTTGCATTGGCCGGTGAGTATGATGCAGAAGCCTAACTGTAAATGTCTCGGCTAACTCGAGATAACGGCATAATGCCTACGGCCATGTTTGATTTATCACCGATTTAAAAGTTAGAAGGCTATTTAATACTTATATGTTTTACAATATAACTATTTTTAAAGGTGGTTACTCAAGGGGCAGAGGTTTTCTGTACCTCTCCGGGCCTCTATAAATATACCTGCCAGACACAACATATCCTCTTTTGGCCTTCAGTTTTGTTGATATGCTATAAAAGAAAGTATGGCATAAAAGATAAAAACCTCAGCGAGTAAATACAGCTCATTTATAGCCCCTTATTGATGCTTAATGGTTTTGGTTAAGGCCGCCAGTATTGCCGTTCTGGTCTGGCCCACATTACCCCTACAGAAAGTGCAGGGATACTATTACCAGCAAATTTACTAATACTGGCCTTCGCTTGCTGGGCATTAACCAGTTAAAGCTTGAAACCAGAATGGCGTCAATTGTTACTTATTGTAAACCATTAGGTAACAATTAATGTTAATTAAGATAGAGGTCATGCGCCATTAATTTTTTATTACCATATAAATCAAGTGGTAATGAGGTTTATGTGAGTGTGGCAAGAGCTTTATAAATAATGAACAATAAACAGGTGGTATTAATAAATGTTAAATTTGTTCACTTCGTTGGAAAGATGAACGAGATATAGCCGCGTTTTGTGCCGTGCTAACAATCAAAAGTGAGCATTGAAAACCAATAACAATAGTTATTATTAACTATGAAACTTATATCTTTAATGTTTATAAAAGAATATTCCAGACAACAAGAGTTAATTGATCTCTTGAAATTAAAATGATTTTTATCAATGACTTATGCTTATCATTGCCTTTTTTAGTTGCTTTTTTTTGTTGAAAATAGAGTTTGTCATTATTAATAAAATCTTTATTTTCGTGAAAAAATATGTATTTTAATAATGGAAAGGCAATGAATGGTCATGGCGTTGTGATTTACACTCGCCATGCCCCGGTTGTTTATTGAGCGCCACTATAAGAATGCAATTTTATAAAAGTTACTTGTTGAACTTGTTAATAGAAAATATTGTAAATACGATACTGGTGAAATGTAATGAATGTTAATGAATGTTACTGCAATGGAGCATTTTTATTACAGGATGAAATAAAAAAATCTAATCACTCATGGTACGTTGAGAGAAAAAAGGGTCAAAGTCTTAATATATATGAACTAGGCGTTGTGGCATTTTTAGCTTCGGGTGTGGTTTCTATTTATAATAAGAAAACCGATTTGTTAATCGTTGAGTTTCAGGCTCCTTGTATTATCGGTTTGTTAGCGCTGAAATACCCAGAGGAAAGTTTTTATGTAGTAACGAAAACTACCTGCCAGATTCACTCCATTAAACTTGAAGATGTAAGAAAAATTATTGTCGACAAAAAACTGTGGGGAGCTGTTTTTAATATCATTTCTGCACACTTATATCATTATACTAAAATAGAATGTATTTTTAATAAAAAGAGTGCGATGGATATCGTACTGGAAAGTATAAACTATATAAACGAATTATCACCAGGTTCCAGAAAAAACATATCATTATATAATTTTATTCTATCGCGCTGCACCATGTCACGCAGCGCGATATATAATGAAATAAAAAAACTAGGTTTAGAAAAAACAATAATTAATAGAGGGATAATAAAGTAATTTATCCTGATGAAAGACTTTTAGCTTTATCTGGGGATTAGGTATGTCATATAATACATCTGTAAAAAAATTGGGTGAGGCTATTTCATCCAGTGCATTAGCGGTTTCTTGTTCAGCGAAAAAGAAACAAAGGATAAACTGGAGCGCGTCGACAGGGATCAGGTATCTCAAAAAAGGCACCATCTCTGTTTATCGCATTGATAACGGTGTGAAATTATTTACATTATCAGCTCCTTATATTCTTGGCCTACCGCTCATGCGGGCACCTAAGGTCACCGACTTTTATCGCTGTGATACGGATTGTGAATTTTCGGTGGTTTCCGTAGATGAAGCCGATAGAATATTTAACGAATCCGATTTATGGGAGCATGCTATAGAAGTTATGTCGTTTCATAAGGGCAGTTTCTTTTCCAGAAGCGCAATTATGACAACAAATAACTCCGATCAAATTGTTTATGAAAGCCTCAAAGTAATTCATGATATGAAAGAGATTGAAAAAAATAAAACTTCCATTTATTCATTTATTATGGAGCGGTACCCCATATCTCGGGGAACGATTTATAAAATAGTAAATAAACTGGTTCATGCCGGTGAAATTGAAATTGAACGAGGGCATTTAATAAGAATGAATGCATAAACCTTTATAAATAAGAGATGCAGCAACAGGTAGCTTTATTGGCAGCATCATTTCAGATTTTATTTAAATAAATTAAAACGTTGTAAGACTACCTCTGATGGAGGTGGTCTTACAAGTTGGCATTCCAGCTCAATATTTGCGTAAGGTGGTGTCAATTTGCCTGTCAGCTGCGGCAGTTTACATATGACATCGATCGCTGACCACCCTGCCTTTTGTTTTCTGGACCCATTCACTACTGATTCAACTCCTGTAGCAGCCTGGTGTTGATATACAGCTTTTCACGGCCAACGCTCATTTCCTCCAACACGCCAATTTTGACCAACTGCTTGAGGTACGTCGATGCCGTCTGGCGCTTGGCCACACCACGTTCGACAAGATTATCGATCCGACAATACGGTTGTGCAAAAAGCGCCTGGACAAGTTCATGAGTGTAGATTTTCGGTAGCTTCTCGCGTACATACTCTGTGGTTTCTGCCATTAATGCCCGCACAATCGATATCTTATCAGTAGTCCATCGGGACGTACTCTCCACAGCCTCCAGCATAAATAATATCCACGATTCCCAATCACCATCTTCTGTCACCCTACGCAGGAGCGTGTAGTAATCATCGCGTCTTTCCAGGATGAAGCGGGACAGATACAGGATAGGTAGCGAGAGCAATTTGCTCTGGATCAGATACAAAATATTCAGGATACGGCCCGTTCTTCCGTTACCATCCGGGAACGGGTGGATGCACTCAAACTGGTAGTGCGCAATCGCCATTTTTACCAATGGATCTAAATCATCATCACCGTGTATAAACTGCTCCCAATTCGCCAGTAAATTACGAATGGAGTCTGCACCCACCGGTGGTGTATATACCTCGTTATTATTCTGATCACGCAATACCGTGCCCGGCGTTTTTCTGATATCAGTTTGAACTGCGCGTAATTTGGTGCAAATAGCCACCGCTGTGTTTGTACAGAGTGGATAGTCCTTAAGCTGGGTATAGCCATCATAAAGCGCTGTACGATAGCGCAGCGCTTCTTTAGTAGCCGGATCTGCTCCATCTGCGCGGTCAGCATACTGAAAGAGTTGATCGCTAGTAGTGACGATATTCTCTATCCGCGATGAGTCCTTCGCTTCCAGCATCGGAAGGATGTTTATCAGCAACCCCTGGTCGGGGATCAACTCACCGGCAGTTTTCAACGCAGCGATTGCTGCGCGTGCGCTTATGCATGCTTTAAGTACGCTGCGCGTTTCAATGCGCTCCAGGTCAGGCGGCAGTATCGGCAAATCGTTGTAGGGGGTTTCTGGATCCCAGTTCATATGTGTATAAAAACCGTTTTAATCGACATATAGCCATAATATGTCGATGCCATAGACATGTCACGTCACCATGTTGAAAAAATCATGTTTTATCGACATATGCCTGGGACGTGTCGATGCGGTAAACATATCCAGACAACATGTTTAAAGAAATGCATTTTATCGATATGTTCTAAGATTTTCACCGTAGGCTATCACATAAAACATCATCACCACTTTTCTCGTTTTGCCTTTTTTTAAGGCAGGCAGAGGTGGCACCGCAGTTGCAGTCCCTTTCGCCAGCGCTTTCCAGCATCCGGCGAGCGGTCTGGGTATCCGTAATTCAGCACACCTTTTGGTCAACCCTTCAATACTGATATTACAGAGAGAAGCGATACGTTCCGCAGGTTCACGCCAGACCAGAAGGTACAACGCTTCCCGATCTTTAGCTAAGGTTTGAATAATACTGGATGCAGGTTCCCTGACATAAAGCTCCCCATTGCGAGAAACATTATCAGAGAACCTGGCTGGCAGGTGATTGAACAAAACACTTTTTTTGCAATGAAAATTTAAGGATGAATACAGTATTGAGCCAAACCAGGATGCTTTCTTAGCTAGTTACACGGTGCTTCGCATAATCCATTAACTCCTCACGCTGCCTACCTGATAATGAAAAAAATATCAGCATTAACTCAGCTAAATCATTATCTTCAGCGTAAAAATAGGCCAACGGAACACGTAAAACTTCTGCTAATTTCTGCATAATCTCAGCATTGGGTTCATGTACTCCTTTTTCGTACCGATTGATGCGTGTACTCGCAACAAACTCATCTATACCTGCCGCGATCCCCAAACGTTTTTGAGACAGCCCACTCGCTAACCGAGCCTGTTTTAAGCGTCGGCAAAAAATATCGTTGTAATGATTAGTCGTTTTCATAACTACGATAATCGTAGTTTTAGCTTGCCATAGATACTACGATTAACGTAGCATTAAAGTGCGAATAGAGAAGAGTTCAGATACCTTTATCATAACGATAAAGACGAGTGCTCGCCCCAGAGTGGTTAACTGCTGTAGCGTTCCTTACAGCAGCTTATGAAATCCCTAATCGCTGCCGGGCTTCTTTCAATCATTGAGTGAAGACATCTCGCGGCCTTAGTCGTTTTTTCATAACTACGATATTCGTAGTCTATTAACGGCCTCGATGCTACGAAAAAACGTAGTGACCAGGTCTAAAGGGGTAAACGGAATGATTAAACAAGACTGGAACCCAGCCGATATTATCGCCGCTCTGCACAAGTGCGGTACCAGTATGGCGGCAGTCTCACGGGAGGTGGGGCTGGCTTCTTCCACGCTGGCGAACGCGCTTTCACGCCGCTGGCCTAAGGGCGAGTGGCTGATTGCCACCGCACTGAATATTCATCCCGCAGAAATCTGGCCCAGCCGTTATGCCAGGCAGGAAAAGTATCGGCTGCCAAAACACCCGTGGCCCGGTATGAAACTCGTTGTGCCAGCAACTTATTTTCCCGTTCCGGAGAAACATTCACGCCTTGCCCGCGGAACGGTTTTCCCAGCGTAGGGCAGGGGATGACATCGTGCTGAAAGGAGGGTTATTTATGTAAACCACAATTCTGTCTGTACTTAAATATAACAAAAGATTAGTACGCCTCACGTACTCAGTTTGAAAACTACTTAAACAACTTTTTAGGGGTTTAATTATGAAAATTACTTTATTTGGTGCCGGCGGTAAAATGGGGCAGCGCCTGACGCGTAACTTAAAAAAATCAAACTTTAACGTTGATTATGTCGAGTTGAATCAAAAAAATCGTGAAACTTTATGGTCCAGTTTTCATGTTGAAGCCACTGAATCCGCTCAAAATATAAATGAGTCTGATTTTGTTATTCTTGCAGTGCCTGATACGTTACTGGCACAGATAGGTAACAGCCTTATTCCTTCGTTCAAGCCCGGAGCCACTGTTTTTGTATTAGATCCTGCAGTTGCCTATGCGAATAAATTACAGTTGCGTAATGATATAAACATATTTATTTCGCACCCTTGTCATCCGCCGGTTATTAATGATGAGGTAGACGAAAAAGCAAAATATGACTTCTTTGGTGGAGTCTATGCCAAACAACCCATCGTCAACTGCATGTATCATGGGGATGACAGTATCTATCCTGTGGCTGAAAGCATCGCTAAAGTTATGTATGGCCCGGTGACGCGCTCGCACCGAGTGTCAGTGGAGCATTTTGCGTTACTGGAACCCGGCCTGGTTGAAACAATTTCTTCTACTTTCCTGGTCAGCATTAAGGAAGCGATGGATCATTTAGTGGCGCAGGGCATTGATGGAAAATGTATCCACGATTTCCTGATGGGGCACTTAAATATCCAGATTGCAGTGATTTTTGGTTATTTGGATATTCAATTTTCAGATGCTGCCAATAAAGCCGTAGAAAATGCGCGAAATAAACTATTAAAAGAAAGCTGGATGGATATTTTATCAAAAAAGGAAATTGAAGAAAGCGTAAAACAAATTATTAGCTAAACTCAATGACCACTGCCAGAGTGAGTTCGCAGCGGTGGTATAACTGACGCATTGTCCCTTTTATGGTGAGATAATTATTATGTCAGAAAATATCATTCCATCGGCTATTGAAAAGTCTGCTATCAGAAAAGTCTGTTTACGGCTTGTTCCTTTTGTTGCACTGATGTTTTTTATAAATTTTCTCGATCGCACGGCCATTTCTTTTGCCGGACCTAACGGTATGGTTGAAGATTTAGGAATGCATATAGCGCAGTTTGGGCTGGCATCGGGGATCTTTTTTATCGGATATATTATTCTGGAGGTGCCGAGCAACCTGGCATTACACCGTATCGATGATCATCAGTGAACGTTTACCAAAGCGTATACGCAGTTGCTGGGTCTCACGTGTACAGGCTTCAATGTCACTGACTGCACACACTTCGCCCTGGAATAGCACATTACACACGCTTGATTTACCTGCGCCGGTCTTTCCCATCACGCCAATGACAGGTTCATAGTCGATAGCTTCACTGATTTTGTTAACCAGACTTTCCCGCAGCGATTGAGGGAAAACATCTAGAATATCCCTGATGTCAGGTATGAGCGGCGTTCTGTCGGCTTTTATCGCATTGCTATCATTAAACATGTTGTCCCCTATCCCTGAAACCTCCCCTTCTCTTCTGGTGATGCCATTAGCATCAGTAATCATCCGGCCTTCGCCCTTTACCGGGTCACCCATAAAGGTCTCCTTGCTTATGTTGAAATGAATGTTGCCAGTTACTCTCTAAAGGTGTGAATAACGTCGCTGATAAAACGAAAGTGAGGAAGAGTCGAAATAAACTCCTCACTGGCGGTGAGTGCATCAAGTTCAGGCTTTCTGCGAAAAGAGGTGTCAAGAACAGTCACAGCGTTAACGTCTTCCATCCGAAACACCTTTAGCTTTCTGGCTCGGGTAGCCACAAGAAACCAGTTTCTGGACTGGAAGATCAGGCGGCGAGGAGCCACTCCGTCGTAGCTCTTACCATTGACTAATAGCGTAACGGCCCGGTAGTCACGGATAGCTTCGGCCAGTTCCAGAAAACAGGTGGTCTGCGTGATTGGCGATGGCAGCCCTCCATGCCCGATAAGACATGGAGAGCCACCAGAGCTGCTGGTAATCAGCCGGATTAGTCTGCGGTTCTGAGCCGGAATGATCCCCGAAATGCCAGAGTTGAGGATAAACGCAAAGGTATTGGGTAAATGCTCTCGACCAGTTCGCCGTATAAGTCGATAGCAGCCACTGGAATGTTCAAGATCCAGATGGATTAGACGCTGCTGAAAATCCCGCTGTAAAGTGCGCTCTGAGACACCAAACTCATTAGCCAGCGCTTTCAACTCCAGGGATTGGCCAGCCAACAATCGGCTGATAATGACCGATAACCTGACAGACAGGCGGTCATAATGATCATGTTGTATTTTCATGGTGAGAACAGTCCTGAACTCCCAAAATAACCTGATATTGATATGGGAGATTATGACGTACTGGTTCGACACGTTATGTCGTACCAAAGGGAGGTGGATTGAAAAAATGGTGGGGGTAACTGAAGCTACCTAATATTATGAAAGATAAGTTAATTATTTGATTTCAAGGCGAAGGCATCATCAAAAAAACGACACAACCTGTCGCATTCCGCATTGTCAGAAAGACAGTATCTACTGCTCACGAAAATGATTTAGTTCTGAAAATAGTTATAAACCAATATATATCCGTGCAGTGATTGCGTTGCTGCAGATGATCTATGGTGAGATTTCTTTTGGTTGGCTCTATGTATGAAGAAGTGCAGTAATTATAGGAAGTAATAAAAAATTCAAGATCGATGTAATCTGACAGCTATCCGTATAAAAAACCGATAACTGCCAGTTCAGGTTTGAGCTAATACATCCCATTTTTACAGCTGGCGCTGCTCCAGACTGCTATATATCGTCTGAATTTCTCCTTTTAAACTTTCACCACGGTACACCATTGACGTATCGTACCGTTGATACTTATCTTCTCTCGCAGCGCTGAACCAGTTAAACGATCCCACGCACAGTAGCCCTTCATCGCCAATCACAATTTTACTATGAACGCGATTGACCAGTTTCGTAGTTATGCCCATATCGGTTAGCTTAGCCACAGCCTCGTTAAGGCTCTGCTGCTTTTCTTTACGTTTCTGATAATCGGTATGTTCGGTATTAAAATTTCTATCCGTTACTACGGTGATATCAATACCACGCGAGCGCGCCAGGATCATCGATGCCAGAAAACCGGTTTGTTCCAGTTTTTTCCAGGCCAACCAAGGGGAAACAATAGTAATGTTCTTCCCGATAGTGACAAAGGTTTGGTTCAGAAACGCATCATGCTGTTCCACACCGTGCAGGGTTGAGATCTGCGTTTGTGCTGCACTTAAGTCTTTGCGCTCCTGAAACTCAAACTGCAATGCATTGCTGGTGGAAGCAAACAGGTATTTTGCCAGCAATCCGCGTGGCGAAGAGCCAGGCTGGATCTCAAACAGGTCCATATCACCAAAGACCAGGAAGCTATCTTTTGCACGGGAAACAGCGACGTTCAACATGCTGTTCTCGCGGTCGATAAAACCACCATCCTCATGCTTAGAATAGACTGAGGAGAAGAGCACGATAGCTCTTTCTGCCCCCTGCAACGAGTGCACTGTACCAACCGTTAGCGAATCCTCATCACCGCTACAGTTAATGTCGAGCTTGCGTAACGCTGCTTTGATGGCGTTGACCTGCGCTGAAAATGGCGTCACAACCCCAACCACTTTATGCAGCGGCTTGTCGTAATGACGCTCGATTTCTTCTTTGTGAGCAGTGAGCCAGGCCGCTATTGTCTCTGCCTCAAATGCGTTATAGCGGCTCCCACTGTTTGCCTGCACACCTTTGCCATCAATATGCAGATAGCCCATCGCTGGAAAAAGCGTCTCATTTTCGATTCCCCGCTTTGGTTGTAACTTGCCGTGATAGCACAGAGTATTGCAGTAACCGATAATGTTATCGAAGCAGCGACGGTGCTCGTACAGATACATCCCACGGGATAAATCCAGATCGTATTGATAGCGAGAATTAAACTGGGCTATCTTCATTACGCTGCCTGATGCCGCACTTTTCCCTGAATCACACACCAGTGCATAGGCATCCGTGAGCTCTTCTTGGGTACCGCCAGGAAGAATGTTCTCCTCCACCATATTACCGATATCAATGCTGGGTAAACTGTTCCAGATAGGTGCAATCTGTTCTGTGTCGCCAATCACTAGCGCTTTCTTCGCTAGTGCGAAGGAGGCTGCGGCCACTTCGGGAAGCACCTGCCCGGCTTCATCTACGATCAGCAAGTCGGCAAAGTTATATAAATAGTTACCATCATATTTCTTAGTCCCACCGACAAACTCACTAGTCTTCATATGGTTAGGGAGCATGTAGCAGGTCATCACGACGCAGGGTGTGAGCTTCATTCTACGCTGCCAGCGGGCTTTTACGCTTTTCGCCCCGCGACGGCCTTTTTCTTTCTGAAGATTATCAATCGCCGCCATATCCATCAGCCAGCGACCTTCCCAGTAATGGGTCGCCAACAGGAATGCCGGGAAGCGGATCATCATATCGGCAAGCTCATCAGCTCCAGCCAGGCTCAGCTCCTCTTCGCTTGTATGCCCCAGTGACTTGGTCAGTTCATGCCAATATCGGGTAGCCTCACTTTCGCGTCGGGAAACGTCTTGAGCAAGATCAATTTGCTGCTGATATCCATCCCGTTCTGTTTGCACCTGGGCAACAAGGCCGTCGATATACGCATCGATACCTTCAGGTGCGGTCCCCTGGAACGCGGCCATTCTTGTGCCAAACGTCTCGTCCAGGAAGAGGTTAATCTGGTAGTGGCGCTTAGTACGGACTGCGGGAATCCAGGAGAAGATCGCATACACAATTGACTCACCCGCACGATATTGCTGCCATTGTTTTTTGCCTTGGTTCAAAAATGCGATTTCATTCTTGCTATCGAGCAATGACGTACTTTTGTGCTGAATATATTGGTCGAGATCTTCGCTAATAGCATTACGCTCCTGGCGAATAAAATTCAGGCATTCCCATGCAGTCTCGATGTCATTTAGCTGCGCGGACTGCTTGGTTAAACACTCATGCAAAAGATCCACGACGCGTTCGGGAGAGCAGCAATCCGACGATGGGAACGCCGCCCTTGCCTTCTCCAGATAGAAAACCTTTGCCTCTTCAATGTATTCCAGAGATTCAACGCGGTTAAAAAAATCATCCGTTTGGTATTTTTTCGCTGCGTCAGCCTTACGGCCAGAAGACGGGAAGTAAGCGCCATAGCTTTTTAGCTCAGGCAGCCAGCGCCCGGACATAGCTCCGGTGCCAGTGGAAAAATCCTTACCGAAGGCTTCGATAATATTGGTCACGGCCTGATTGTTGGTTGAGGTAGCAATAACCACCGGCGGCTCGGTTTTATTGAGGGCCGCTCTTGCCCATTCAGTAGCAATGATAGAGAGAACCAGAGTGGTTTTTCCGGTTCCCGGCGGGCCATTAACCGCGAGGATATCGCCAGATTGCTGGGTGAGATAATGGCCTAGGGCATCTCGCTGCGCCATTGCCAACGGGAACTCATCCCCGGAATGCCCCAGCCGCTCGCAGAACATTGCATTGGCGGCAAGGAGAGGTTCTACAGATGGCATTTCAGTCGAAGCAAAGCGCGTTAGTAATGGAACCTCTTTTTTGCACGACAGCAGATGATCGTACATGGGCAGGATATGGATACTGGCCCCTCCGGGTTGGTTGGCTTTAATAATGTAGCCGTATCCAGTTGGTTCGTATTGCTCAGGTGATGCGAGCCATTTGCCTGCAACATGTTTTAAAAGTTCGCCTGTATCTTTAAGATACTTTTGCCACAACTGCTGATAACGAACATATCGCTCCGCTCGTTGTTCGTCTGTTTCCTCACGCTGCTCATCCTCATCACCAGGACCGAAAGTGGTTGAATCATTTGTTGTTTTAAACTTGTCATATTCCGTCATCTCACCAATAGAAAAGGTGCCTTTAGGAAGCGGTTCAAGCAGGTCACGGGGAATAGTGGTAGGAGATATGGGGAACAAAAAACCTTCGCGGTTCAGGAGAGCAGAGGTAATCAAAGGTGTAACGATACCAGGAGCACCCGCAGTCCGCTCTTTGCCATGCTTTAATAGGCGAATCCATACCTGTGGTCGTAACATCACCTCAACAGTCTTAACCTGAGCGTCTTCACCAACGAAGAACGAATGAACAATCTCCTCATTTAACTTTCCCGCTGCGACATCCATCCACTGCGTGAATAAATCGTCATCTTTACGCTCAAATGCGCCTTTTCCAGACTCGGCATCAGCTAAGGTATTACGCCAGTATGAAGTGAATCCCTGAGTATTGTGGTCCATTCCCCATCCCGTAACTTAGATAAAATTATTGATTTCGTTGATATAAATTCCTGATGATTAAACATTGTCCACGATGCGAGCGTGATCGCAATAATTTGTTTGTGCTGTGAAAAGGACTGTAACATTAAAGTCAGAGCCAGCCCATTTTGACGTAGTAGTGTTAATCAACGGTGGAGCAGGTCAGTGCCAATTTAGGAACAACGACAGCTAACCTCGGGCTACATTGCTCTGGTTTTGCTCATTGTTCTTAGTAACACTGTAAAGATATAAATAATGGTCTTATTAATAAGTTTCGCGAATTGATTGATCAGAACAAAAGGTTATAATTCGTTCAATTACAAACAATTTTCATAGACGCTAGGAATTAACTTTGATTGAGAAAGCAAATAAACTTCGCCATCTTGTAGATGAAGTCCTCAAAAGCAATAGCCTTCATTCTCATCAAGTTAATGCAGCAACCAAAACATTTGAAGCGCTCTCTGGCAATGTCAGAGCCGTTGTTACAGCAGCAGAAATGCAAGCTGGTAAGTCTGGGATTGCATTAGCATTATGCTGTCTTCAACGGCTGAGTTTGAACGATCAAGATATATGTGACCGTAAGCAACTGAAAGACACGCTTTACCTTGTCACTATGCCGGATACTGCTTTGAAAGAACAATCAGAGCAAGATCTCAAACAGGCCAAAAACGTTGTCGTAAGTAACTTTGTCAATTTTGAAAAAGCATTGGAAACAGAATTTAAAGGTAATCCACCTAAGCTTATTATTATTGACGAATGCCATTATGGCTCGAATGTATCTGCCGTTCGTTACAGCAAAATATTTGACTACTTAGAACAAGAGAACGACAAGTGCAAAGTTGTATTTATTTCAGCTACGCCATTTGGGGCGTTGTATGGTGCAGATACTGAATATCAGGATGCAATTGATTTGCAACAAGAAGCTGAAGAAAGCAATGACATTCAATTGCTGCAGGAAGCACGAGATGTTGCAAATAATGCGCTCAAGGACTCGATTCTAAGACGTGACTTCAATACCCGCTTAGTGTTTCACAAAACCAGTGATGAATACTACGGTGTCCGAGAAATGCTCAGAAATGGAAAAGTTATAGGATTAGAAGACAATTCTAAAAATTTCTTATACCCATCTCAAGAACGAGATTCTTTCATTGAACAATTTTTAGCTCATCAAGAGATGGGATGGTCACTGGTACGCGTTCCCGCAGGCTTAGCCATGGAAGCAAAACAGTTCCTAATTTCTAAAGGCATCGACGAACACTCAATCTACATACTCGGCAATTCACTAAGTGGTGTTCCTGAAGACGAACATTGCAGTATCGAGCGATTTAAAAAAGAATTCGATGATGCATTACTGTTTGAAGATAAATTGATAGCCATCACTGTTGCAGGAGCCAGGGCAGGAATTAATTTTGGCGCAATGATGAAAAACAACCTCATTTCAACATGGGACAGCACCGTTGCCAGTGTAGCGGCTGTTGTACAGGCTAATATTGGCCGGGCCTGTGGTTATCATGGTAATAATTCTTCCATGCACTACACCAATTTAAACGCAGCAGAGGCTTATGGCGCGATCCTCAGTCACCTGGAACAAACTTGCTCTGACTATGCAGCATCAGACTTTGACGGAATAAGGGAGTTCTTCGAAGACGTCTGTCAGGAATACAATGTAAATGGGTTGGATGTTGGTCTTACAATTAAGTATAAACGTCGCCGCCCTATTGGTGATGTAGAGACCTACAAAACCGATAGTTATATTGCTGTTCCGGCCAAATTACTTCAAGAAAGCACCGATTTTAGCCACTACACTAAAGATAAAATCCTTCTACAGGCAATTGAGCTCATACGCAACGAATTCACAGCTAAAGGTGCGCCTAGTGTCAAAGGCAATCGGGCTATGCGGGGCAAAAAGAAGAACTGGATCAAAGCACATTGGGTTAATGGAGATAGCTTCAACAATCACGAAAAAGCACAAGCAGATGGTACGCAAAAGATTAAAACCAAGCTCTATACTCAATTGCTCGACAATGGTGAATTCCTTGAGTTTAACCGAGTAGTAGCCCCAGGTTCTGGCGAACTGTCTGAAAACAAATTGGTTACCGCTACGATTTTTAGTATCTACAACATTTCCCGAAGAAATGTTAAAAAAATAATAATGACAACTGAAGACGTCTGGGATATGTGCGATCATTTTGGTATTGAACGTGATGATACTCTGATCGTGCTCTACAAACGCGGTGAATATGATATTGAACGCTCAAATGCTAAGAAACAGCACAATGAGCTACCTGAAAAGTCTGGGGAGTTAAGTAATGAATCCCATTTCTCCGATAAAACAGATGTTACTTACTAGTTCATGGGGCCTCGAAGCCCCTTTTGTCAACTAGCATCAAGCCCAATATGAATATCGAAAATAAACATCGCCTATATGTCAAAGAAATACTTGAAGCTCAAACATTTGAGCATCAACGAATAGCAGCAAATAAAACCTTCTCTAAATTATTATCAGGCTCTCGTGCAGTAGTTTTGGCTGCTGAAATGCAATCTGGTAAATCAGGTATTGCTCTCGCCCTTGCTGGACTGCAGCGACTTTCACTTTCAGATGAGTTGATTGGCAATCGGAAGTTACTAAAGGACACGTTATATCTTTTAACGATGAGCGATATTAGTTTGCAAGAGCAAGCCAAACGGGACCTGTCACCCTGTAAAAATGTCGTCGTGAGTAATTTTATAAATTTCGATGTCACCATAGAAACTGATTTCAAACACCAAAATCCCAAACTCATTATTATCGATGAATGTCACTATGGTTCCAGTAGTGACAGTATACGCTACGATAAAATCTTCAACTATTTAGAGTTTGAAAATCAAGATTGTAAGGTTGTCTTCGTCTCAGCAACCCCCTTCAGCGCACTTTACGCAGCTGGAGGGGGTTCGATACTTCGCCATAACTTCAATACCTCTCTTGTATTCCATAAAACCAGTGCTGAGTACCATGGTATTCGCCAAATGCACAGCCATAACCAAATAATAAAACTTGATCAAGATTACAGGGATTTTTGTCAAGACTCTCTGTTACGTAATCGATTTATCCGACAGTTTAAGGACTACGATGGTGCAGGGTGGTCATTAATCCGTGTTCCGAGTAGCCAAGCTAACCTCACCAGGCAAATTCTACTCGACAATGGCATAGAGGCTGAGCATATCTATATCATCGGCCAGAAGCTCGTCGGAATTGATGATCGTGAATTATGCTCTATCGATGACTTCAGACGTGAATTTGAAACTGCAACATTATTTGATGAAAAACTAATTGCGATTACAGTTGCTGGGTTTAGGGCCGGAGTAAACTTTGGCCAAGAAATGAAAAACGCAGTAATCAATACTTGGGATAGTACTATTGCCAACATTGCAGCTGTTGTTCAGGCGAATATAGGCCGGTCTTGTGGTTATCATCAAAACACAAGGGCTAAACACTACACTAATCTAGATGCCATTCGCGCTTATAGTGAACTACTTGATCACCTCGAATCTCAGGATGACACCAAGGAATTCGAAGGGCTCCAGCAGGTCTTTGAGCAAATATGTTCTCGTTACGACATAAGAGGTTTTGACAGGGGAACTAGTGTTGCTCCGGTACCAGAACTCAAGGTGACAACAAAAATTGATGATAGTACTACTTACTTAACGCAAGGATATATTTCTGTGCCTGGTAAGTTAAGTGATCCGAATTTTGATTTTTCAACTTATACAGAAGATAACGAGTTATTAGATGCGATAGAAATCATCCGCAAAGAACTTCTTAGCGAAGAAGGGCCCTATCGGAAAAAAGGACGAGCTCTTAGAGGTGATCATCAAAACTGGGTAAAAGCTCAGTGGGTTAATGGTGCCACATATGATGATGGCACTCCAAGCTGTGCAAAATCACGTGCCCTTTCTTTCACATCTCGATTAGATAAAGGTGAAGATGTCGAATTCAACAATATTGTAAAACCTGGTGGCGGCGAAAAAACTGAAGATAAACGAGTTATGGCAAGTATCTTTAGCATTTATAACCTTTCGGGTCAGATGGATGCATTTAAACGCGCTATGGATATTGATGATATGGCAGAAATCTGTGATGCTTTAAATACAGAGTATGATGACACGCTGATTTTACTGTATAAGCGAGGCTCATTTTCTCAAGTATTGTCGGATGAAAAATCTATAATTTCAGAAAATATCGAAAAGACAAGCATCCGCCATAAAAGTGTTTTTCGATAAAAGTTTATAATTTTTAGGTGTTTTCTTTCAAGTATTAGAGTTCTTCGTTACAGTATCTACCTTAACTAAGCTGAAACAGTTATAAGGCAGATACTGCAGGTATGTCCTGAGGGGCCTCTAGGTAATTAATGCCTTTTGGCCGCAGACTCATTAATAACTAGTTTCCTATCATTACTAACCCTGCTTTCTTAGATCTATTACTGGAGTTAAGCACTCTTGTAGTGATATGCCACCATGATTGTAATAATCACCCGAAACATAACCTGAAATTCCAGGGGCCATCGCCACAGATACATTGGAATTCCAGAACCAAGGAACCACTAAACCATCGTAATGCACGTTGTCTTTTAAAATAGCGCAGCGGCGCTGACGATTCTTACCTAGTGATTTATTGAGTTCCCCTTTTGGCAAACCATTAGGAACCCATAACCAACCATGGTCAGTAACGATTTTTATACGCTTCCAACCAGCATCAAACAAACCACTTACTCGAGCTACAACGTCCCCAAGAACCTTATCGATATATTGGGGCATTTGGCGCTGGTGATCGTGACCTAAATGGTCCAAGTCACCTGTTTGTACCCAAGCATAACCGCCTTGTGGCTCACCGGTTTCAAGTCCATCCAAAAATTGCCAGCCTTTTTCTTCCAACAATTTTTTCAAATAATGGCTGCTAAATGACGAATGGCTGTCGGCTAAAACAGGAATAAAATCATCATTAGTATCATTACCCGTCAGCATATCAGCTAATGGTGTTACAGCAGCCTTGGCCGTTGCAGTAAGGGAAGGTAATGCAGCCCAACGCGATGTTAAATGGCTCTCAATACCGCAATTGAACAGTTTCTCTTCCAGCATTTTAGCTGTATCAAAACGCAAACCATCTACAAAAAACACAACCTGACTACCAACTGTGTATTGAGCTGTATTTTCCTTAACCTGGTTATCACCAGGGTACCCAAACTGGGCTACTAATTGCTGAAAGTTTAATGCCGTTTTTTCGAGCCATGGCGTGTAAATAATACCAAGCACATTTGCAATCAGCTCTTGCTGGTGGATATCTTTCGCTTTGGACATTGCACTTAACACTGCAGCATCCGCTTGCCAAAATTGCTCCTTAAAATGGTCAGCCATCGATTCTGGTGTACTACCGGAAAAATTGATTTCCGTGTGCTCGAGCACCATCATCATATCTTCCAACACGCTTAGCCAAGGTGACAGCTCCAAACGATGCCATATCCATGTCTTACGTTCTTTCTGAGTTAGCCAAAGATCACTGAAAACTGCTTTTAGCTCTTGACGCCCTTGTCCCTCAATCCTATGAAAAGCGGATTCTATCGACTGCTCGTCTTCCAGGTTTTTGGACAAATAGTTTTCTGGAAATAGCACAACTAAGTCGGCAGGCTGAATAGCTTTGAGTTGATTCACTAGTAATGGCAAATTATTAGCTGTTTCCTCAAATCGGCGCCATATACCTTGCCATTGGCCTTCAGCCTGGCATAGCAATTGTAAAGCTTGAACCACACCTTCCTTGTTTGGAATAAAGCCATATTGTATCTGGCATGAATTTGCAAAAATATCCCAGCGACTCCCCTGCCATAGTTTTTCTTTCTCTTGAGGATTATTCAGCCAACCTAAGATATCTCGTGCCATATCATCAAGAACAATAGAGTAGAAATCCTCTGCTTCAAGTTTTTTACCTTGCAGACTAACAACAGGCGTCTCTAAGAGATCTGGTAGTACCTGCAAAATGGCTTCATGCGTCTTCTTGTCTTTCGCAAGATCCAACTCGAGGCCAGCTTTAGGGTTTGTGAGGAACGAACCCACAGACCAATCACGGCCCGCGGAATTATAAGCCCACCAACAGCCGCGATATTGCAATTCTGCTAAGGGTTTAAGAAACTCAGGACATTGTTCAATTGCTCGTAAATCTTTACGACCGACACCAGGCAGATAGATAATCGGTGTTTTTCCTTCAGGTAAAACACATTCCTCAAGCACACCAGCAATAGCGCATTTCACCCATATTGCCGGGCCAGTGCGAAGATCAGGATTATAATCACCAAGTTCAATCAATTCAGGCAGCTGCTGCTTAATGTAGGGCATTGCTGACTGCCACTGCCTATCAATATCCGTCCACAAAATGGCAGCAGGTGGGACCTGAACACTTTTGTTAAAGGCAGCGGAGCTACGAATCTGAACGATCAATTTATTGATTACTAACATATAGTTTCCAGTTCGATTTACACAACTCAATCAAATCATGTTGTCGACTTTCTAGTACAGAAGGCATCCATTCACCCGTATTTAATACCTGCGTAGTCAATACGTATGACGACACACCATTTTGTCCCGCAAAGTATGCCATTTTTTTACGTTCAAAATCGAAGTTTGAGGCTTGTGAATTTCTTCTTTGTGTTAGTGGCACGAGATTAGCAAGACGATGGGTCCACTCTTCTCGCTGTGCAACATTTGGCCAGTTTATATCCCACTGACTTCCTTCTTCCACCGTCTGTGGCAAAACATGCTCAATGGTCAGAAGAGAATGTTCGTATTTAGCAGCCCCGTCAGACAAAAATGAATCAATTCTCAAGATAAGATAATTACGTCGGCGGGCAGTCAAGTAATATACATCACCATCGATTTGGTTAATAAAATCTGTTGTTTCTTCTTGAGATAAATCTACTGAGCTAATCTCTGTAGAATTTGCATTATCAAGTTCAATTAACACTTTTGCATAACGATCAATGCGTTCATTAATGTTTGCAGCACAAATATGAAGTTTCGCGGCTAAACGCTCTAGCCGAAACATAAAATCCATCACAGCTGAGCTATCAAAACCAAATTTAGATAAATATTGAATAGCTACCGGCAACCAATCTGAATTGTCAATGCGGTTTAGCCAATGCAACAATTGGTTAATGTCTCCAGCATTTGACGATGACAAATAACGAGCATCTCGAGCAACCAAGTAGGCATCAGCGTAAGGAGCTATGACTTCATTGATCAACACTTCAGGATCATGAATTTTTGATTGAACATGCTCTCGAAATTCTTCCAACAACACGCGTTTTGCTTTGGTCTTGGCATAAATCATTCGGATATAAGTAAGAAGACCATTCAATCCTTCTCTTCCTGTATCTACCTCAATTTCTTCCCATTTATCATTAAAAGCATCACGTTTCGACTCAGTAATTTTACCAATCGCATCAGCTTTAATTAGATCCGAAGGCAAAAGATCCATACCGCGATTATTCAAAACCGAAAATACACGAAAAGCAGACTGCTGACTTGGTGAGGTCACAGCAACCAAAAAACACCGGGTCATCAAAAAAATACCAAAGTTTATCAAAGCGTCACTATCGACAAATGCCTGCTGCAATTTAGTTTGCAAGAGCAAGGCATTTTTCTGAATATTAATTTGTGACTCATTACCCAATGTTGCCGAATCAATAGAGGCTAACTCAGAAAAGTTTAATGATTGGACAGTTGAAGCAAAAAATTCACGATCGCGTTGACGCAGAGCTAAGCGCGGTTTCGCAGGTATCCCTTGCAATTTTTTTCCAGGTTCTTGAATATAAGCGAAACATTCAGCTTTAGCGCCTTCATCATCAATTAAATGAGTTAACGCAGCAATTAAAATTGTCAGTGTGGTTAACCGCTGCTGCCCATCTATTACCTGAGCATGAGGTCTACTTTCCTGCTTGATTAATACAATGCTGCCAAGAAAATAACTTTCTTCTTTTTCATAGTGGTAGAAATCATTTAGATCATCAAACAACTCACCCGCTTGCTCTGTCGTCCAGGCATACGGACGCTGATAGGGAGGGATCTCATAATCAAAATCAGAGCTGAATATTTTTGAGAGGGCATATTCTGCCCCCGTAATATTTTTTGACATTTTATAATCCTTTATTTTCTCTGGCTTCTCTTTTCTCTGCCAGCGTCAAATGATGATCATTGATCCTATCACCAAGATTCCCTCCATATTGTAAACCAAGATGATACCACGGTGCAGATTCGACATCGGTACCACGGTCTTTCTTCCAGAGGATGTTAGGTTGTACACGGAGTACACCAGCACCTTTTTTACCAACATCTTTTGCAAGCATAAATGGGCGAATATTTAACCGCACCCCATCATTGAGATCAGGGTTCCAACCAATAGGCTGCTCTTCAAGTGGCTTCCAGCGCACAAAAATATCAAGTCCCTTTTCACCCTCAAGAATAGCCTCTAACTGTACTTTTAGATTTTCTGCCGCAGTTAATCGAATATCAGCTCCATCAACACCATCAGCAATATTGCGTTTTTGAATACTAATCCAGTCATCCAGATAAGTATAAATCAACCGTTCCAGGCCTTTGTAATCCAGCTTATGGTAATTGACAAGTGCAGAGAAACCATCTTTAAGCCCATCCCAAATATGCCAAATGAATGGGCGGTGTTGGAATAACTTACAGTGTTGCTCAAAGAACTTATCGCGCAACCAACTATCCCAATCTTTGGCTTTAACGGATTTAAGCAAGTTATCTTCTACAGAACTGCTCCAGGTATCACCGTAGGATTTGTATAAAATCTCAGCTAAGCGTTTTGCGGCTGCTTTCTCACCACGGACGGCAGGGATGCAGACTATTCCATCACCATCAACTAATTCATTAAAATTATCATTCTCCTTCATTACTTGGCGCATTTCTGGCGCTAACTCCATATCAACATCCAATTCAGCTGGCCATTGATAACCAAGTAAACGGGCTACTGCAACTTGTAATACTGAATCGTCTTGACGTAATTTCCCAATAGAAATCGTTTTGTTTTTTTCATCCCAAATAACATTCACACATGGATGCCCATGAAAAATCCATTGGCTAGGATCATTTGAATATGGCTGAGGGAGACCATTCGGATAAGATTTATTAGCTACATTCACCCACTTTTCCTTATCAAATGAAACTTCTATTAACTGCCTACGAACTTTAAGAGCCTTAGTTATATTTCTTACGTTATCGTGATACTCATCTGAAGAAAGATAGCACCATATAGCCGTAAGCAGATGTATATCAGTAGGATAGATTACAACAGTATTATCGTCATAATATGTACCGCTATACATTGAAACATATAATTTCCCCATAGCACTAACCGCTATACCTTTCTTTCCCCATGCCTGCCTACCACGAATCACTGCAGATGGAGATACAATATTCAACCAATCTTCGCCTTTCCATTTTAATATTGAATTAAGACCTGAATAAATATTTGAATGAGAAACTGTACCTTGGAAATAGTTTAGTTTGTTTGTTGCTTCCAGCTCCCAAAACTCGGAGCTAAATCTAACAAGATCCCCTGTTTGCATCCCATTTGCAAAATTTACATATAAACTAAGCGGAGGCAATCCTTCATCTTTTTCGAAAGAAATTCGTAAGTCCTCTCTAGTTTTAACATTAGAGAAATCACCTTCTAACACTTCTAAGCACTTCAAATTACGAGCTTTCTCTTCTAGCCCATTTATATTAGAAACATCTATAGCCCGTAATGAGTGAACTCTATTTTTACTATTAATCAATGTAAGAAGTTGTATATTAAAATCCCACATTGGAGTACTAAATGATTTTGCCCCTAAAATTGCCGAGAAATTGAACTCTGATTTTGATAAAATGTGCCTACGAAATTCCAAATACGAAGGTTTTGTCAGCCAATCTAAAGGAACAACGATATTTACCATACAATCAGACTCAGCAAATTCCAACAATTTACTTAAAAAAGCAGTTTCTAAGGAAGAACTAGCATAAGGATAAGTATTATCAATAAACTTCTTCAGTAGAAATGTTAAATCACCACTAGTTCTGTAAGGCACATTAGTAATAACCCACTGATACTTACTAGCTAATAGTCCAGCAGCTTTTACTAACCCTTGAGCTACAGTCCTAGATTCAGTGCTTGCATCGGACTTATTCATCATGGCTTGCTGCAACAATTGCCAAGGAGCAGTTTGTCGGTCTTCCAGCGCAATGGTTGGGTCAATCAGACTCCCCAGTGTTGCTGCGTCTTTGAAGGTACGCATCATCCAAGTAATTGCATCAGAAAATGCATCATCCCCTTTAGCAAGCTCCTTCCAATCTTTCTGCGCCTCAGTAATTGACATCCCTGAACAAGCTAATTGCAACTCAGGCAAAATACGGTAGCCACCTGCGTTAGGGTAGCGCCAAGCTTCAAGCGCCAGAGCAAATGCGGCCAGTTCCACGCACCGCTGATCAAGTTCTAAACCATGAATATTGTCAAGTAGTACAGCATCAACAGCATCCCTTGCGGTTAGATCTTCAAGCTGCATACGCATCGGCACCAGCATCAAGAATACCGCTACCAAGAAGTGGCCAGAACCACAACAAGGATCCAACATTTTCAGTTGACTAAGATGTTCTGGCCACCTTTCATAACCACCTACCGCAAGAGTCCATTTATTTCTTTTACCATCAGACTCGTCATTTTTGATAAAGCGTAAATATTCTAATGGCACGCTAGGAATGGATACTATATCTCGCAACTCCTGCTCATTGTTAGAGCGAATATAGTCATCCTGGGTGAGATGTTTAGCTGCCCACCAAGCCCCTAAGGCATTATCAAGTAAGAAGCTCACCATATAGGGTTCGGTAAACAGTTGAGTTACCGGCCCCAACTCCTGGGCACCGATTTTTACGCCGGATTCATTGACCTGCTTTTTCTTTTTGTTTTGCCAGAATTGATAACACCAACCTAAACTATCTTGCGCTTGATAAATAGCAGGCTCAAGTGCTGATATTAAGTTTTCCAGTTCATTGATATAATTGATGGATAGCTTAACTGCAAATACTGGCGAGTCAGCACGGAAAATTTGTGGCAACATTTTTTGCGCTAAACGGCCAGCCAACTCCCAACCATCTTTACAATCTGGTTCTTCTTCAGCCAGTTCAAAACACTCATCAAGCGTAACTGGTGTGTATTCGTCATACATCAATAAATTGTTTTGCTCTAAGTAACGCGCAAATAACATTCGGTGCCAATGCTCATACGCCATCTCATTGGCTAAACGTTCAATTTCTTGCTTACCATCAGTGAGCTTATCCCCCAACTGGCGGGCATGGGCACGTAAAGTATTACGAAGTGCGCGCTGTTCGTCATTGAGGTAACCCGGTGCCTGACTATCAGCAACACCTAAACGCTGTAGAGCTTCATTTACTGCAATTTCAACGATATCGCGAGCTTTAACGACCGTATCTTCTAGTTTTTTACGTAATATTTTATCGAGTGGTTGTCTCATGAGATCTTCTTAAATCGTTGTAAACTTAAACCCGCCGGTCGGCGGGTTATTTTTAGGAATCAAACATTAGCTTGGTACGACTGGACCGTTTTCTAACTGAGAGCGCAATTCTTGCTCAACATAAGCTAACCAGTCTTGTAACTCTTGCTCGGATTTGATGATTGGTTTATTGAGTTTCGCATATCGAGTCTTTGGCTGGAGTTCGCTAATAGCATCTTTCAAAACCTGATTAAAAATACTTGGTAGTCCTGCCGTTTTATCATTCCAACGCGCAAAGCTGATATCATCCAAGGAACTCAAAACAGAATCCAAATCGCTGATATTAATTTCAGGCACGGCATCCAAGTGACGTTTCTGCAAGAAACTATTCCGTTTAGCCTCATCTAGTTGCTGCCAGTTTTCGTCATCCAGCAGTTCAGCCATGCAGGTGCGATATTCTTGCTCGTATTGTTCACGATGGCTGGTGAGAGCATCACGTAATACATTGGTTGCTTTTTTTAACAACGGATCCACCGGGCATGGCTCATCTAACAAGCTACGGTTAGCCAAGATGGCTTCTTTTTCTTTTACGAGTTCGTTATAAATTACCAGACCAGAACAGTAGCCCATTAGGGAGTCCAGCTTTCGCCAAAGTTTGGTACGTAAGCTGGCTTTATGAGCCTGCTCTTTCCAGGATTCAAAATCACTTTTTAGTTGATCTTGATACTCAAATGCTTTTTGCAACTGATCATTGCCTGAATACATTTCCAGTTCAGTAAGCATTGCGGTACTTGGTGCTATCGGTAATGGGGCTGAGCCGCCAGCTTGATTCGCAACATTCTTCGCGTTGATAATTGCCAGAGGCAATTTAGCTGCTTCTTCGCCTGCATTACATGCTTGTTCAAGCAGCGTTGAAACAACACCGCGAACTTTGATTAATTGCATTTTCGAAAGCGTAACGGTTTCAGGACGGAACTTAGTTTGAGTCAAAGAACTACGATCAAGGCTTTTAGCATCAATAGCGCGCTCTTGAATATCAGAAGCTTTTAATACACCGGCTGCTAACATGGCATACAAAGCTCCATCAATCACATCGTTGCCCCATCCATAAGGCGCATCTTTGAAGTTTTCACGGATTTCTTTACCTGTCTTCATCGTACCAATAAAGCGGTAAATTTCGGCACATACGGGTTGTTTGTCCGCTTCGCCGCTGTAACCCACTTTTTCTAACGCATTGGGGTCTGCCAGGCGACTAGCAACTTCGTAAACTTTGGCCCAACCACGATCATCTGCCATTTTAAATTTATGGTACAGACGTTGGCAGGCTATTTCGCCAGCACTTTGAATCTGAGCCGCAAGAGAGTCCCCTTCAACTTCCTGCCCACCTGCCAAACGGACTTGAATCGAACCAAAAATCTCTTTAAGTAAGCTATTCTTTGTTTTCTCCGCACTTTGCAAAAGAGTTTCCATTGCTTGTTTCGCATCTTTACCAGGCCCGGTAGCTGCACTACCGCGAATTTCCAAGGTATTTTCAGCAGCTTTCAAGCTCACTATGGCTTTTTGCAAATCACTACGGTGGTTCGTTGGTACGTAGATATAAATGGTGGCACTATCAGGATCAGAGCCGCGCGATAAATCATTAAATTGCTTTTCTGTTTGTTCTGGGGCCCACGCACAAATACGCTTATCTGCATCAGCAGGTAACTCAGATTCAAAATAGACAGCTATAGGTCTTGGCTCAGCTACGGTCCCTTGAGCAATACGCGCTTGTGCAACCTGTTTACGAATGTAGTTCTGAATCTCTTTTGTTCGATACGCTTCTAAGGTTTGTGGGTTTCCTAGCAAATCATTTTCCTGACGCCTTAATTCGTCATACCACGCCTGGCTTTCTATAGTTTGTAAGCTGAATTCACGCCCGTTTTCTGTGTCACGAGACATGATCAGATGCTCTGCCTCCAGTGCTTGAAGCATCTTTGGAACTAACGGACGCAGCTTATGTTTATCGTTGTTCAGATCTTCCAGAAGTAAATCAGCTAAGGTCTCCACTGTCGGGTGAATGCCATATTCCATCTCCGCAGGCAGTTTTCTGATTAAGAGAATCAAAGCCAATAGACGACCTTGTAATTGCTCATCCTCATTACCGCCGCGTTTACGGCTGATAGTTTCATAAATATCTTTGGAAATGACACCGGTTTGTAGCAAATTAGTGGAGATCTGGTCATAAAGAAAATCTGCAGGGACGACATAACCAAGTTCTTTATCTGCTGTCGCTTTTAATGCCTCGTGGACCACACGCAGTTGGTTTCGTAGCTGGGAACCAGAACCAGTTCTATCTAAGGCCGGTAAAATACGTTCCCAGAAACGACGGCGTACGGGAAGTAACGGATAATCTGGCACGATCCACTTTTCATCATCTCGATGATGTTCAATGGTACTCCCACGCAAATGACGGGAGATCTCCCCTAAGTTATCATCAACCATTGCTCTAACTACTGGCTTAGCCGACTCTTTCTTTTGCAAAATAACTTTACGGATAACTTTATCTACATCAGTATCTTCCAGTTGAACTGGAACCTGAAAACGGCCCATCAAGCGCTGCAAGTTGGTCATCCCAGTTAATGCACTCTGACCTGTTGCAACAAATAAGACTTTGGATTTTAAAGCACTTGCGCCACTACATGTCTCCACCACTTCTTGAACATCAAAAGCCCTTTGAACGTTATCACCAATGTATTGCTGCACTTCATCGAGAACCACTAAGGTTAATGGCAGCTCACCGTTTTTAGATATGGCATCAACAATCGCTGAAACCATTTCATCATTGGTGACATCATCGACAATCTTGTATTGCGCACGCAGCATTTCTCGGACTTCTTTAATATCCGAGCCCATTCCTGGAATTGACTGCAATACTGCTTCATGCAAAATTGGCGAAACATGCAGGTTTTTCAGTTCTTTTGTCCAGGTGTCCACACCATCTTTAGCTTTTGCTTTGCTTTCGACAAATTCTTTAACCTGATCAAATACGCCAGCAGACTTCAACCACATCACAAAGCGAGCTAAGTGATACTGTTCAGGTAGCCCTGCTGATTTGAAAATAATTCCTAATAAAGCTAAGCGAACTTTATCCGCCGTTCCGGCACCCAATGTGCCAGAAGCGGCATACAAACCACCGTTAACTTCTGCGATAGTAGATAATTCGTCTAATTGTTTTGCAATGCTCTCAGGCAAATCAGCAATTGAGCGTGCATCGGATCCATTGTTGAGTGTTTGATTGGTCCATAATGTACGCAGCATTTTAGCAAGGTGAGATTTACCTGAACCAAAAAACCCACTGATCCAGACTCCTGGCTGCTCACTATTCGACTTAAATGCCGAAAGGTAGTTACTCAGAATTTTATCTAAACCTTTTTCGTACGCACCATCACAAACAAAGGTGCGCAGTTCATATTCCAGCGTATCCAGAGCCCCTTTAGATACATCATCTTTAACTTGTGCAACCCCGTTGTTTGCAAGGCGGCTATTGACTGGATCATTGACAAAAATTTCGCGATTAAGCATGGCTATTCCTTAAGAGGTCGCAGAAATGGCCGTGGCGTGATATCCCCAGCCGTCCTTTGCGTCTAATAATTGATAATTGTTGTTTTGAACTTCACCGGGGAAAAAGACAACTAGTCGACCTGACACTTTTTCAGCCAATGCCTCAACGACACCAGAAACGGAAGCAAAACCAAATAACGTTCCACATCCCAATAAAGCAACCACACCATCCTCAGTTTGAGATGCTTCAACTTGAGCAATGAGCGTTTCAACTAACTCTTCCGCAAAATCACCGTACAAACCTTTCAAGTACTCAGGATCTTCAAAATAAGTTTCTTTGTAATCTTGTGCAGCCATCCAGTTTTCGAAACTGAGTGTTAGGTCGAGTAACTGCCATGGATGATTATGTTTTGTACAAGCTTGTTCAAACTCTTCGACACGGGCACGAAGTCTTAACTCATCTTGCTTGTTGTACACCAAAAAAATACTGCGTTCGTCTGCAGAAACTGCTGCTGGCCATGGAATGCTGATATGGCTCTCAAAACTAGAGAGCAATTTCGATATTCTGTCTGACATGCCTACACCTCAGGTAACGCAATATTCGGAAAGGTAACTTCGACGATCTCACTCGCCTGCTTAAAGTTAATCAGTCCTCTTAATGAGGCGCTATGCGCTAATTCAAAGAGTCGCTCTTTATCTTGAGATAGCATCCGACACCACAAGCTATCGAATAAACGCTGACCACTTAAACCATGACAATGACCAAGAAAAAGCGCATAAGCGACATTCACGTAGCTGACATTAGGGTTCTCTCGGTATTTTTTTGCTCTGCCAGATAGGAAACCTGCTTGAGTCCAGGTGCCATTAAGATTTTGAGAAATTGACCTAAGAGATGTAGCACTGAACCGTTCTGGATTGTCCTTAGCCAAAAAAGCTTCCATACACTCCCGGGGTAGATGTTCCCTAGGTTCAAGATGCAAAATGACCTCTGTAGAGGCTCGCAGCAATGGATCTCGAGCGACAGCAAGCTGCAAAGCAAGAATCGCTTGGGTACTTTCGCTCAATCCCCACCATTCCCTAAATACTTTAAAAAGTGGAATATGATTATCTAGCCCATAAAGATCAACAAGATAGCGATATGTTAACTTCCGAGACTTTTCTGTCGGCTTAAGCAAAAAATTAAAGTTTACAATGTTATCTTCATACTCAGCCCGAGTAGCATTTTCATCGTGAGCAATGAGCAATACTTTAAGCTCTTCTATCATCATGCTACGAGCTGAATGCGCACCGCTTTTACCAAACTTGAATCCAAGACAGACTAATTGTTGTTCATTTCTCATTATTATTTTCCTGATAGCCGGGAGCTAAATGAGCGTTTTCGACTCCAAAAAGTGCAGCATTTTCTTTTAATGCTAATTGATAATGAGTCGAATCCAGGTGATAGCTTTGAGAGCAATCGACGTTTAAACGATTCAACAAATAACCTACCAATGCAGCCCGGCACTCTACATCCAGCTGACCATGAGCCATATCGTAATCAAGCTCTATGGCTTCGGGATAGCTGGAATTAGGATGAGGTATAAGGGTTAAATCGACAATTCGGTTCCATTGCTTATCAGCTGAAATAGATTCTTTCCCCACATACATCTCATCGCCCAAAAGTGTGGCCGATTTAATCCGTGTGATAACAAAATCCCTAAATGATGATGTCACTCGATCATAAGCACGAATGTGCCAACGGCTGCCATTATTCGCCAAACTATGTGGCACGATTATTCGACAACTATGGCCTGAAGATAAAGAAACATAGCTTATCTCTAATAACTGCTTTCGTTTAATCGCACGCATAACTTCCGATAGAACATCGACAGAAGGTTTATTGAGTTGTGGCGCGTCAATGCATAATTGGTTTGGTTCAAACAACGAGGAGAAACCATCTCCAAACCCTCTTGCCAGAGTATGCAGAATTTGTACAGGATCATGACCAAAGAGCGGTTTAAACTGACTCTTACGATGATAAGTCTTTGATTGATGGATGAGTTCAAGATTGTCAGGAGCAAGCTCTTTATAAGTGGAAAAATCCCTTGTTGCTGCAGCTAAACCCGTTTGGAATCGATTGTTCAAATCAGAGCGGCTGATCTCACCAAAATAATTCAAACTAAAATCAATAAATGCCAATCGTTCTCTCTGAGCATGGGAGAAGTGCTGGAGGTTTTTCATCTGATCTTTTTAATAAAAACTTTGTTCATGACAATATCAAATCTGTCACAAGATGCAATCAAAATGATTGCATCTTGTGACTAAGTGCAGGATGTAGAAAGAGGCTCTTGTTTCTATCAATTCAGAATTTACGTACAAAATACTAAGATGTAGTACAGTTAAAATGCAGTTCTCTTCCCAAAATCAAACGGACTAACCCCCTTCTCCCGATTTGCATCCAAATAATCAGCCCACCATTGCAACATCAGCCTCCTCTCCCCCAGATGCTCGGCCTTATGAATATAAGCCGCACGCACAGAGTTACGTTCCTGGTGACTCATCTGCCGCTCTACTGCATCCTTCGACCACAATCCAGACTCGATCAATGAACTACATGCCATAGTTCTGAAACCGTGACCGCAAACTTCCACTTTCGTATCGTAGCCCATGACTCGTAGAGATTTGTTAACCGTGTTTTCACTCATCGGCTTACGTGGATCATGATCACCAACGAAAATCAGCTCACGGTTTCCACTCATACTTTTGATCTTTTCCAAAATGGAGAGAGCTTGTCGCGACAAGGGAACAAGATGCGGAGTCTTCATCTTAGAGCCGCGCTGAGAGTGTTTGACTCCTTCCAGCGGTTCACGCTCGCCCGGAATCGTCCACATAGCTGTTTCAAAATCTACTTCTGTCCAGCGGGCAAAACGTAGCTCGCTTGAACGAATGAAAACTAACAAAGTGAGTTCCACGGCCAACCTGGTTAACGGTCTTCCGGAGTAGTGATCAATGCGATGAAGTAATTCAGGAATGCGATTAAGCTCTAGCGCAGCGCGATGCTGCCGTTTAGCCGTAGCTACTGCACCAGCGATCTCTTGTGCGGGGTTGTAATCGATTAAACCGCTCTGCACGGCAAATCGCATAATTGCTGTTGTTCGTTGTTGTAGACGTGCTGCCACCTCAAGACGTCCAGACATCTCTACGGCCTTGATGGGAATAAGTAAATCTCGGGTCTTTAGTTCAGCGATATTCCGCTTACCAATTGTAGCAAAGAGATTGTCCTCCAGGCTTTTCAATACACGAGCACTGTGCGACTCAGACCACTTCTGATTGCTAGCGTGCCAGTCTCTGGCTACCACTTCAAAAGTTATCGCTTCTTGTTCCTGCTCTACCTGAACGGCTTTCTTGTTCTCACTAGGATCTACACCGTTAGCTAGATGCTTACGGGCTTCGTCGCGCCGTGCCCGGGCATCAGCCAATGACACTTCAGGGTATTTCCCCAACGCCAGCATCTTCTCTTTGCCGCCAAAGCGATAGCGTAGCCGCCAGTATTTTGAGCCGTTAGGATGAACCAGCAAAACCATGCCGTCACCATCGGTAAGCTTATAGGCTTTTTCTTCAGGCTTGGCCGTACGAACCTTCACATCACTCAGAGCCATGTTGAGTATCCTTTCAAGGGTTCTGTGTGGGTACAAACATTATCGAACCGGGATATACCCGCATTTGTACCCGCATCAGTAAGTTGATGTAGATTGAATCAGGTTGACTTATGTTGACTGAAAAAGCGAGGGAAGCCTTGCGGGGACTGGATTTTAGACATAAAAAAAGACCTCAGTTGAGGTCCATTTACATACTAATGGTGCCGAAGGCCGGACTCGAACCGGCACGTCTTTCAACGGTTGATTTTGAATCAAAAACAAACAGGTAACTCAACCT
Source organism: Buttiauxella warmboldiae (assembly GCF_003818135.1). GTDB lineage: Bacteria > Pseudomonadota > Gammaproteobacteria > Enterobacterales > Enterobacteriaceae > Buttiauxella > Buttiauxella warmboldiae. The sequence goes on from NZ_RPOH01000021.1 coordinate 68,616, forward strand.
ACTAACAAATCAGCGTTTTTGCAGTGAAGTGCTTTTCAGACAACGAAAAAGGCACTGGTTATGAAAAACGCAGATGCACCAAGTTTACCCACGCTGATCGCCGCTATTCTCTCCACCAAAGGTGGTGTGGCGAAAACCACCGATACGGCTAACCTCGGCGGCTATCTGGCCGATCGGGGGCTGAAAGTCCTGATGATTGACGCCGATATCCGCCAGCCAACACTCAGCAGCTATTACCCTCTTGATAATGAAGCTCCCGGCGGGATCTACGAACTTATCGCGCAGAACAAACTGGATCCAGCAACGATCATTTCACAAACCTCCGTTGCAAGACTGGATATCATCATCTCCAACGATCCACGCGGCGAGCTGATGAGTCTGCTCCAGGCTGCGCCTGACGGTGTGATCCGCCTGCGCCACCTGGTGCGCCAGATCCCCGGTTATGATGTCATCCTGATAGACACCATTGGCGCACGCACTATTGCGCTGGAAATGGTGCTGTTAGCCAGCGATCTCATTATCTCCCCGGTTCTACCCGAAATGCTCTCCGCACGCGAGTTCCTGCGCGGTACGCTGCAAATGTATCGGGATCTCCAGCCCTTCACCCGCTATGGCATTCCGCTGCCGCCGCTAAAAGCAGTTATCAACAAGCTCGACCATACCAACGACGCCCGTGAAATCCATCACAACCTGCTTCAGGTTCTCCAGCACAAACAAAAAGAACAGGAACTACTAGTACCCACCGAGATCCTGATGACGCCGGTTTACGCAAGCGTGGCCTATCGCCGCGCGGCATCGTTGGGGTTACCGGTACATCGACTCGATGCCTCCCGCGCCAAAGGCCGGGCAACGCCCTGCGCCGCTGAAACCATGCAGATGCTGGCCGAAGAGCTGTTTCCGCAGCTTCTCGCCCTGCCTCACCAGCAGATGGAGGGCATCGCATGAAGCGAAAAATCTGGCGAGCATTTTGCTCCTATTACGCCCGGTATCCATCCGAGAAAGACGATGAGGTGATCGTATTCTTTGAAGCCGCCGATCGTGAAGAAGCGCGGGAAACACTGCCGGTGTTAATGTCGCTGCTGTGGCATATCCCACCGGAAAAGGTGGATTGCTTCAACCTGGAAGATGAGAACGAGTTGCGTGATAACTCCGGCTCGGAGCGCGCGCCCAGAGACTGGCCGCTATTTGAAATCGGCTGGTCCAGTGATAAACCCCTCTACTCCAGCGAGTTACCGCTTTTGCTGTTACCCCCTCATCAACAGACCCGGCTGTGGGAAGCCTTTGTAGCCTGTCAGGAGGGTAATCGGGATGAGTAAGCGCAAGCGGCCACAACCACCCCATTCCGTCGAAGCGGAGCAATCGGTGCTCGGTGGGCTGATGCTGGATAACGATCGCTGGGATGATATCGCCACGCAGATTTCCGCGCAGGACTTCTTTATCTCCGTGCACCGCACTATCTATAGCCATATGCGAAGTCTGGTCGAACAGGGAAATCCCATCGACCTGATTACCCTGAGCGAATCGCTGGAGCAGCAGGAACAGCTTGAACAGGTGGGCGGCTTCGCCTACCTGGCTGAGCTTTCTAAAAACACGCCCAGCACCGCTAATATCATTCCTTACGCGCAATATATTGCCAGCTACGGTGAGCTGCGCCAGTTGCTGTTACTGGGCAATGAACTGAGCGATATGGCAGGCCAGCCGCGCAGCAATGTGGCTGATGTACTGAACTTTGCCGAACAAAAGCTGTTTGCCATTGCGCAGTCGCATCAGGATGGTGGTCTGACCGATATCAGCGCCTGCTTTGACAGCGTGCTGGCAGGCATCGCTCAGCGCTATGAGGCTGAACGCGGCAGCCTCAGCGGCACGCCGTCCGGGCTGGAACAGCTAGATGCCCTGACCTGCGGCTTCCAGCCTGGCGACCTGATTATCGCCGCCGCGCGTCCCTCGGTCGGCAAAACCGCTTTCGCCCTGACGCTGTGCGTAAACGCGCTCATGCTACGCCCCACGCAGCCGGTGCAAATCTACAGCATGGAGATGTCGGCAGAACAGTTGTTGTTGCGGTTGATTTCTCTGATTGGTCGTGTCTCACAAACCCGGCTACGCAGTGGCGATCTCAGTGATGATGACTGGCATCAAATAGGCGTCAGCGCCAGTATCCTGATGAATGAATGGAAAGATCGCCTGCTGCTCGACGACTCCGGGATCCTCACTCCATCGCTGTTACGCAGCCGGGCCAGACGATCGCTGCGCCAGTACGGACTTCCTTCGCTGATCGTGGTTGATTACCTGCAACTGATGCGCAGCGGCGGCGCAGAAAATCGCAATCAGGAGATCTCAACGATCTCCCGCTCGCTGAAAGCACTGGCGAAGGAACTCAACTGCCCGGTACTGGCGCTGTCGCAGCTTAACCGGGCGCTGGAATCGCGCCTTAATAAACGCCCCTGCAATGCCGATCTGCGCGATTCCGGCTCTATTGAGCAGGATGCCGACGTGATCTTATTCCTCTATCGCGACGAACTGTACGATCCCAACACGCTGGCTCGGGGCATTGCTGAAGTCATTGTCAGCAAACAGCGCAACGGCCCGGTTGGCACAGTACGCACCCGCTTTATCAGCGATCAAACCCGCTTCGAATCGCTCAGCCAACAGGGAGTGGGAACATGAACAACAAACTGACTTCGACGGAACTCCAGTCCCGCCTGCTACAGGGCAATTTTGATCGGGAAAGATCGCCCGATGAACGGTTTGCCGACCCGCTGATGGAAACTTCGATGATCGTCACGCTGGAACAGCTTCGCCCTTACGATCACAACCCCCGGCTGATGCGCAACCCCAACTATGACGATATCAAAGCATCAATTCGCAATCGTGGCCTGGACACGCCGCCGCCAATCACCCGCCGTCCCGATCAGGAATGGTTTATCATCGCCAACGGCGGCAATACTCGCCTGTCGATCCTCAACGAACTGTGGCGCGAAACGCATGATGAACGATTCTGGCGCATTCAGTGTCTGTACAAGCCATGGGCCGGTACATCCGATCAACCCATGCTGGGCGAACTGCGCTGTCTGATCGGCCATCTGGCGGAAAACGATATGCACGGCAAACTCAGTTTCATCGAGCGTGCACTGGGGATCAACAAGGCGCGGGAACTGTACCAGCAGGTGGAAAAGTGCCAGCTTTCGCAACGAGAACTGGCGGAGCATCTGAAGAACGACGGCTACCCCATTAACCAGTCACATATCAGCCGAATGGAACAGGCACTGGAATATCTGCTGCCCTGTATCCCCGACGTGCTGTACGCCGGAATGGGGCGCTCGCAGGTGGAAAAACTGCTGTCACTGCGGGCGGCATCATTACATCTCTGGCAGCGTCATGCAGCCGAAGACGCCGATTCCTTTGATAACCTCTTTTCTTCCGCTCTTTCGCTGTTTAACGACCAGCCTGAAGACTTCGCCATCGAGCGGGTGCAGGATGAGCTGCTGGGGCTGATGAGCCAGCAACTGAACGTTGACTACAACCTGTTATTGCTGGATGTCGATCCTTCCGAGCAAAAACGCCGGGCCGTACTCGGCCCCACGCCGGAACCACCGCCCTATATTCCACCGGAAGAACCCGAACCGCGCCCGGTAACACGCAGGCGTAAACCCGAAACTGAGGAAGATGGCATTGGTTCGCCAGCTCCTGTTCCTTTACCTGAGCCAGAAGAAGCACCATCGCTATTATGCGAAGGGACTGAACCCGTTACGGATATCTGGCGTATCCCACAACTGTGGGATACCACGGAGTCCTTACGATCGGTCAGCGATCGCCTGGCGTGGGATCTTGCTGAATATTACGCCATCGATGATCGGGTGAATTCTAATACCGACGTAAATGGCATTGGCTTTCAGGTGATGCCATTTACATCAGATCACCCCATGTTCACCCGGCCACAGTCCCGCGCCTGCTGGGCGCTGCTGGCGGCACTCAACGAGATCCCGCTGACGGAAGAGCTGGCCTCTGCGCTGACGCCTGGACTCTTTTTTCAACGCAATGCGGATGGCTTCTTCTTCAGCGATGAATTCCTTATTAAAGCATTTCGACTGATCCGTATTATCCGTCGGATCAAAGAATTACAGCAGGAGGCACAACATGCTGCCAACGATTAATCAGGCCGTTTTGTCACAGGTGATACAGGCCCTGAAGGACGGCAATTTGCGCTATTGCGAAGCGCTGGGTTTTGACCGCGAGGAGCTGAACGAACTGAACGCCCTGACCTTTGAGGAGCTGATGCACCTGGGAAACACCTCGGCGCAGTTCCTGAAAATCACCATTAACCACGATGTACTACGCAAGATGCTGGTTCAGGTGCGTCAGGAGCAGAAATTCCAGCAACTGGTCGGGCAGGCGGTGCAGCTTGGCGGCTCAATAGCGTTAATCAGCCACTACTTCGGGCTATCGACTGCTGAAATCAGCGCCCGCCGTCGGCTTATGGGGATCCACGTTCGTCAGGGGCGCAACCAGGTTCCCGGCGAAGAAGAGGAAGCCGCGCTCTGGAATCGCTGGCAGGAGATCAAAGTCGATAACATCGACTCTATTCCAGCACTGGAAGCCATGATGTTGCTGGCGCAGGAACGTTCGCTCTCACTGACCGTAGTCTGGAATCTGATCCGCCAGTGGGAAAAAAGCTGAGTGACCGAGGGGAAGATCATGACACCGTATATCCAGGCGCTGATCAACATGACCGGCGACAAACTCCAGCAACGGATGCAAAAGGATCCGACAGCCGCTTCCGATAGCCTGCTGTTTATGGGCAATCAACATGACACGGTTCCGCGTCGCCTTTTGCAGGATCCGCTGTTATCGCCCAGAGATAAATTCGCCTGGCAGGTAATCCGAATGCAGGCGCAGGGCAACGGCGGCGCGGTGTTCCCCTCCTACAGCGAATTGCAAATGCAGCTCTCGAACCGTCCGCAGGATGAAAAAGCCTCGCGCAGTACCGTCAGCCGGGCATTGCTGATGCTGCGCCTGACGCGCTGGCTCAGCCTGTGCCATAAGGCGCGGGATCGGGTATCCGGGCGCATCCTCGGGAATATCTATGCGTTACATGATGAGCCCCTGAGCGTACTGGACGCCGTGCGCTTTGATGCCAGCTATCTTCATTTGCTGGAGCACTGCTCGCGACATGAAAACAAAAGTATTCGCGCTACTGCGCAAGGCATTCTGTACGACATTCGCCAGGATACCAGCCTGCGTTATTTATCCTCGCGCATTGAACTGCTGGAAGAACGCGCCCGCTGGCAGCAGCGCCAGTCTCCAGAGAAGACTAAGCCAGAAACATCCGGTCCCAATACGGTACCAGGCAAAATTTCACCAGGTACCGAATCGGGACTAAGCCGGAAACCGGGGCCTGACGGCGTAGTCTCAAATCAGGACCCGGCTTCTGTACGTACTGTATCTACAGATATTTGTAATAGTACTACCGCGCGCGCGAACGACTCACCTCCGAACTGGCCGCCGGAAATTCCGTTAACCCATCCTGAAAAACAGCTTGTCTTACAGGCTATGCAAAACCTGCCGTCCCCGCTGCGCCAGGAAGTGCTTGATGACGCAGCACAACGCGTTGCTCGTGGCGGCATACAAAACCCGCTCGCCTATCTGCTGGCGACGCTACGAAAAGCGCAGGACGGTGAGTTTAATCAGTATCGGCGCGGCAAAGCGGCGGTACCGGAGTTTGTACCGCCTGTGGTTTCAGAGCCGGAAATACCGGCTGAGCCGCGTAAAAAACGGGATATTAGTAAGTTGGTTGCGGAGATTCGGGCGCAGTGTCTGGGCAGTGGCTGATACCAGCGGCATCGAATACGGATGCGGAGCGCCCGCTTCGCACGAAAAAGCTCACCGCGAATTGAAACCGGATCTTTGTATTATCGACGCTGAATGGATGATCGCTCAAGCGAGCGATCAGGCGGTTTTCAAGCAATTGATGATTTGTGGATCTTGCTCCAGCAACCTAAGCAGCTTCAAAGCGACGCCGGAAGGAATGCGGCGCTTTAGCTCCCATGACTGAACCAATCCAGTGCTGGCTCCGATAGCCGCTGCAAATTCACTTTGTTTCATGCCAAACTCAGTTCGCATCGCCTTTACATCAGGAATGTCATGGCTGTGAACACGGTCAGGGTGCGGCTGAATTTCGCCTTTTTCGATGGCGACCATTTCATTCACACCATCAAGTAATTCATTAAACAGTTTGTCGTCCATAAATTTATCCTCGTTATGGAGAGGTGATAACAACGCAGGCAGTGTTAGGTAAGTTTCTGTACTGCTGCTTTAATCAATGCTTTTTGTTTGTCGGTAAGGTTGTCCTGCACGTTTTTTGGGTACATAACGATGAGGTAAATTCTTCCGCTTTGCGCCGTGACATAATAGATAACCCGTACACCACCTGACTTTCCTGAACCTGGGCGACTCCAGCGAATTTTTTTACACCCGCCAGTACCTGCCACCGTATCCCCCTGGTCGTGATTATCCAGGAGATGGGTTTGAAACTCTCGCAATTCATCATCTTGCATGAGTCCTTCCCTGGTCCGGCTAAAGGCAGCAGTTTCAATAAAAAGGAATTTCATTGCCCAGCCCCTTACCTGATACATTGATAATATGCGTACATGGTACGCATGTCAATTCAAATGCGTACCATGTACGCAAAAACTCAATATACACTGACATGCCGACCGAGACAGCTAGCCATCCCTCACCATAAGGTACTGTTTGAGGCGTAAGCTGAACTGACGGGACGTGAACTATTGAGATAAACAGGAACAACTACTACCACCATACCCCTTATAAAAAACATATCCGGCAGTGGTCCGTCACTTGTCCAGCATCATCTCCATTTTTCTTGTCTGGCAGGTCAATCATTATATTTATCTGAATTTACGATGAATGAAACTAATAGAGAAGAAAGTTCTTTTCCAACTCTCAACAGAATAAAAACTTGAACAACCGTTTAATACTAGCGTTGCCGGCCCCGCTTCCAATCAATAAACAAATGATCATGCTACTTTTCAGTTTAAAGGGGCTGGAATGCTTTCTCACCTGGAAGAGATCCTGCAATGCCTGCCGCAGGAAACTGATGCGATTACAAGAGTTTCGTTTCTGACCAGTCCTGTTCCTATGGATGGCAAAGGTACAGTAAGAACACCGCTTGAGATCCTACAAAAGGTTCCATCGGATCAGGAATTGATGCTCTTACGCCGTGAAGCGAATCTTTTTGCTCGCCACATGGCTTCATAAAAATGGTTCACCGACCTGGGTCAGGTTGATGAATTCTGGCAGCATCAAAGCGTCACGTTGAAGTGCAATACATAACGATGAGATAAATCCTTCGGCTTCGCGCCTAATACAACTTCTCTGCTACGTAGTTTAAAAAAATGCCAATACAGGTACCTTCAGTACCGAAAAACAAAAAAATTTAAACCAGTTAGGTGTTCAAACCACCTTAAAATAGCTTTACTGTCATTAGCATCTATCAATCTGCCATCAATCAATAGGCAAAAGGGTGATGCCAGTGGCATCACCCTAACATCTATCAATCCACTATTAATTAATAGGCAATAAGAATGATTCAACGCAGGTGTACGATTGATTCAGGAGCACCTTCAAAAATAAATGGGTTGAGGAATACTCTCCCCCACAAGAAGTTGCGATCAACTTCGCTCAATGAAGCCTCACGACATACCTCTGCCCAGTTTTCGTGAACCGTTCGGATACAGTGTGTAATAACGTCAATGGCTTCCTGTTCGCTCAGCAGAAATTTAGCCGCTGCCGACAGACAAACCGCAAGATTGCTCATTCGGTTTTCACCAATAATTAGCATTTCCTGCGTTGCTTCATTACCAGAACGGCCCTGAGGACAAATATCATAAGCGGGCGTCAGGCTCAGTTTTTTACCATCCCAAAATGCTGCATGATTTCTGGCGTGATCGTCAGTGTTACCGCAAATAATATTAAAAACCAGACGTTCAAACAGTTCTCGTAATGTCTCTTTAGGTGCATCGAAGCGCTGGCGAATAATATCCGTCAAATCCTCATAGCTCGCATATCTTGCCATCATCTCATCAAGACCAAAAATGGTCAGCGCAGAAACCATCAGGCGGCGCTGCCATCCTGCATGGCTTTGTATACGATCAAAGCGTTCAATAAGTATGACGTCTTTACCCGCTGTATGGTGGAGAAGAACAGGCGCTACATTTAACCCAGCACAGGCAGCCAGTCGCATAGCGATATATTCAGCTTTAACAACATTATAGGTATCTGTGGAGGAGGAGAATTTTGCAATAAACTTACGATTCCCTGACTCAATCATTGCCTTTGGTCGCGCGCCGCCTAATGAACTACCGTGAAAAAGCGCTTGTTCCAGCTCAGGAGTTAGCGGTACGCCACTTTCAACCATTGATGCGGCCTGCATTAACTCTTCAAGAGATGCGCTTTGGGACGCACGCGGCACATACTCCGTTGCGGATCGCTGGAAGTCGAGTCCTCCAATACGGTCTGAACCAGACTCAAGCAAATATGTCATTTCGTCCAGTCTGTCAGGATCCGCATCCCTGCCCTGAGCCCCCATCAACTGGTTAAGGATAACACGACGCCCCTAGGCATTCGGGGCAGCATCACGTAATGCACTTGCCTGCTGTAGACCTGGTGCGGGAAAAATCGCACCTCGTACCAACGGGAGTTCCGGCTCATAGACAGGGATAGCATCTTCCCGTTCCAGGTAACTTCGCCCGTAGTTGAAGATGAACCTGTTACCATCACGAGTTATCGCACCTGCAACAATTGGTTGAGTTGCACCAGGCAACCAGATCCATACATATGCCAGATCGGGACTGTTATCAGAAGTCATCGTTTATCACCTTTTTGGAGTGATACACCGAGCGTGGCATTAGCGATAAAGTTTTCTCTGCGTTCGAGGTATATAACGTCATCAATGACTGGTCAGGTGTAAAGAGTGGAACACCGACAATAGTAGCCAGTTCAAATACCGCGCCAATTGCACACCCCATGTCTCCTTCTTCGGCACGATAAACGAGTCCACGCGATACACCTGCACGTTCAGCCAGTTCTTCAACGGTCAGTTTACGTTCAATACGCGCAGTACGAATCATCAACCCCAGCAGTCGCGCTGCATCACGACTATAACGAGAGTAGGTTCGGGTAGATGGTTTTGCCATTACACGCCTCTTTGTTCCATAAACAGATTATTTCGCCACACTACGATCTATTAATGGAACACGCAAATCTCGCCCACTTGATGCCAGCTATTGAGTATTGCAAGTGGCATCAGACGTCTGATATTGGCTAAGAGCTAAACAAATAGCTTTCTGACGTGTTCCAGAACAGACGGCTGTGGTGGCAACACAGATGAAGCGTCTTTTGTGGAGAGATAACGGCAAGGGTACGATTTGATGTAACAGCCACTGACACACATAAATACCTATCAATGCACCGCCAATCAATAGACAAAAGGGTGATGCCAGTGGCATCAAAATTTACGACAAACAATCTTCCCGCCTGCGTTTTCGTTTTCCCATTGCTCACAATCCCTCACGCTATCACTCTGCGCTGACACCCACCCGCAACAGGAAACAGATATGTCGGACTACACCTTCAACATGGGTCCCCTGCGTAGTGCGATCCATATTCAGCTTCACACCCACAATGCCACCCGGCTGTGGATCGGGCGAAGGGCGACCGAGAACGGCCCTGCGCCAATCATCGGGATGCCGCGCTTTATCGAAATCCTCAACCAGATACGCATTGCCGCAGAGCATAAGGATCCTTACGCCGACCTGTGGATGCTGCGTATGGAAGAGAAACTGGCGCAGTCGCGTAAGGAGATGCAAATGATGCTGGATCAGGCAAAAGCCATGTTCAGCGAATTGCCGGAAGGCATCGATATTGGAAACTGCCTGAATGTTCAGCCCGTCCGTTTTCCCCTGTTTATCAACGTACCGCTGGCATATCAGGGTGTTTATCTGCTGACCGATTTCGACCAGCTCGCCCGTCAGCTTTTGCTGGCCTCGCATATCGCCATCATCTCCCGCAGGGAAATGCACAACCGGTTGAATAACGGCGCAAAGGTTATTCGCAGCGCCTTTGGTCTGGCGCAGAAATATCGGGGTTCCGGTCTGACCCATCAGGACTTTATTGACAATACGCCACAGGCCAGAGCCGCTATTGAGCGTTTAGGCCCACTGCCGGAAGCGATACTGAGCGGCAAGCTGCGATCATCGTTTTCATCACTGCTGCCTGGCAAGGCCGACAATCCCGGAGCTGCCGATGATGAATAACCCCATAACCGGCTATCAGCCGCTGGCTGATGAAGACTATAAAATGCTGGCTTACGTCTCCTCGCTAAAAGGCCTTTTAAAGCCTTTTAAGAGTAAGGGGGAGCTGGAGCTGCTGGAGAGCAATACCCGAAGCGTGCGCGAGATGATGGAACCATTGATGCAACGTCTAATCCGGAGCGCCAGACGCTACCCCGTGCGCCAGCTTCCACTGATATTCACCATCGGACCGGCACCATCCGGTGCAAACTTTCTGCGCTGGCGTAACCAGCAAAACAATAAATCCGGCACCCCGGCATTCTGCAACCTGATTGGCGATCCCAAAATCCCGCAACGCGCCAGAGATGCCTTGCTGGAAATCGAGCGGGATCGCATAGTGTTCAATATGCAGATGTCAGTGCTGACCTTCATTATCCGCCAGGCGCGGGAGTGTCAGGAAAAGATGAACCATGCAGAAATGCTGTATCAGGGGCGGCAAAATAGCTGACGCAGGACATGAATTTCAGCACGACACTAAGCGGCAGCGCGATTACTCTCGATGCACTCCCAACAGCGCAGCATGTTTTGCTGGTTCGCGCTCGTGACGTTCCCGTCGGGCAAAGCATCCTTTACTTCTCTGTTCAGCATCACTCCGGGTGGATAGCCAGGCGACAACCGTCTCGCTATCTGCCCGGCCCCCTGCATTTTTCCGGTGCCCACCGGATAACGATGCACCTTAACAGGCTCCGAGCGGAACACGATTTTTAAGGTGCAGCAAACAGAATATCGCCTCGCAATTTCACTTTTTCCTCGCTTAAATCCCCTTGCTTATCCGGTAGCCGGAACCTGCGAGCTACCCGCCGTATGGCGTGGTTCCATCACCCTTTTATTCGTGCAGCATCATTCAGCACATTTATTTCACCCCGATGCACTCTGCATATCACTAAGCGTCGTGTTTAACCACGCGGGAGGATCCTATGAACGAGAAAACTTACTTCAACCTGTACACCAGCGGTCTGGGTTACGTTAACCGTGTCCGCACCGTCACCCCAAAACGCGGCGAACCCTTTTTATGCTGTGACATTGCCGCATTAAGCGGGGCTGCCGATGACGTGGACTATGTCCGCTTTGACTGCAAAGTCACCGGCAGCGAAGCGCGTAAGCTGATTACCCGCTGCGAGCAGGCGGTCAATGAAAAGCGCAAGGTGCTGATCCACTTCCGCCTGGGCGACTTATACGTCGATATGTTCACCTACAGCAAAGGCGAGCGTAAAGGCGAAACGGGCGTCAGCCTGAAAGCCCGACTGCTCTATATTGGCCTTATCAAAATTGACGGTGAAGTCGTCTGGCAGGCCGGAAATCAGGAGGCAGAAGACGATGCCGCCTGAATCTTTATCATGACGCCCACTCCGGGCGTCTTTTTTCATAACCGAAAAACAATTTCCCGTTGTCTGCCTTCTCACCATTGAGCACCCTCGGGCTATTCCTCAACAGATTCAGAGAAACAATGGTGCGAATAACAGGATGGGTTATCACATTGCTGATGCTGGGTGGCTGCACCGCGCCCCTTCAGCCCGTTGTGCCTGCACCAAAACCAGCCACGTCGCCTGCACCTGAAGTGGTGCCCTATGACCGCTACCTGCTGATTAACACCCGCCCCGACGAAGCCCAGCGCAACCCGCTGCACCAGATCGTCAATATCAACCTGCCGCTGAACCTGAAGCTCACCGTTGGCGACGCCTTCGCCTGGCTGCTGAAACAGAGCGGCTACAGCCTTTGCGTCGATGACCATCCAACACAGTTTCTGGCTGGCAAACCGCTGCCGCTTTCGCAATACCGGCTCGGTCCGATGCGGCTGGAAGAGGCGCTGAAAACGCTGGCCGGACCGGGCTGGCTGATGCAGACCGACGTACTTAACCGAGAAGTTTGTTTTCACCTGAACACGTCGGGAACGGGAGACGATCATGCTTAAACGTCTGACTTACCTGATTGCTGGCAGCGCTCTCCTTCTGCTGGCGGCGACAATATTCTGGTGCCTCAACCGCCTGAATACCCTGACGCTGGCTCAGCAACAGACACAACGCCAGATAACACAGTGGCGCGACCAGCCGCAGCCAGACAGCGATTATCAACAGCTACAGGCTGCCATAAAGAATATCACCGGACGCACGGAAGCCCTTGCCAGACGGCTTAACGATGCCACCAGCTCTCAGGCCGAACGTCTTAAGCCTATTAACGAGCAGCTCAGGGAGCTGGAGCGACAAGTCCGAACCCTGAGCGCCAGTTATCAACACCTGCAACAACAGTCCGCCGCGCGCAGCCGCGCCAAGGCAAAACGCCCCACCCCATCTCCGCTTTGGGCCGCAAAGGCCCCTTTTTCTCTTATCAGCAGCGAGTTTCGCGCCGGACGACAGTTCGCCGTCATTGCCCCATCCGACTATCGTTCGCTTTCACAGCTTCAGCTTGTTGCTCCCGGCAATAGCGTACAGGGCTGGCAACTGCTGCAAATGGACAGCAGTTACGCCACTTTCCGTAAAGGCGGGCAGCGGCTGACGCTGAACGCCGGAGAGTAAAAGCGATGCGCAGATACCTGTTGCTGTGCCTTTTACTACTGCCGCTGTTTGCCAGCCCCCAGCAAACCCGTATTGAAGAACAGGCCATCACTCACACGCAGGCGCAGCAGTGGGGGCTGACCGACAGCGAATGGCAGCGCTACCAGCAACTGCGACAGGGCGAGCGCGGCATCTGGTCGCCGGGACTCGATCCCCTCACCACCCTCGGCGTGGAAGCCAACAACGACGCCGAACGCCAGCGCTACGCCGAGCTGCTGGCCCGTAAAGAGCATCAGCGGGTGGAAAAAGAACTGGCGTTCCAGCGTGCTTACAACCAGGCATGGAAGCGGCTTTACCCGACGCTGACGCCCATCCGTAGCATCGTCCAGCCACGGCTGGCGCTGTTCGTCAGCGAAAAATGCCCGGCCTGCGAGACGCTGGCGCGGGAGCTTATCAACGACGACCGCCCGCTGGACATCTGGCTGGTCAACAGCCGTAACGACGATGTCAGCCTGCAACGCTGGGCGCAGCGCCAGCATATTGATATGCGCAAGGTCGAACGCGGGCAGATAACGCTTAATCACGATAACGGACGATGGCAACGCCTCGGCGGAGGAAAACTACCGTTATTGCTGGAACAACAGGGGGAGCAATGGCGTCCCGTCTCTGCACCCTGACAGTCGGCCTGCTCATCAGCGCTCACGCCTGTGCCGTGCCGCCGCTGTATGCACAAATCGCCCGCCAGCAACAGGTTCCGGCTGAGCTACTCTACGCGGTGGCCCGCGCTGAAAGCGGTACCCGACTGGCGCAGGGGCTGCATCCGTGGCCGTGGACGCTTAATATTGCCGGAACCGGCTACCGCTACCCCAGTCGTTCTTCAGCCTGCCGGGCGTTGCTGGACTTCGCCCGTACCCGCAGCCTGAAACGCATCGATGCCGGGCTGGGACAAATTAATCTCGGCTGGAACGGGCAATGGTTCCCCTCGCTGTGTGCCAGCTTTGATCCGGAAGACAATCTCACCGTCACCGCTTTGCTACTGCGTCAGCACTACAACGCATCCCCCGGAAGCTGGCTGGACGCTGCCGCCCGCTATCATCACCCAGCCGGAGGCAAACCTGCCGCCGTCTATCGCCAGAAAATCAGCCAGCAAATCCGGTTACTCTCCACATCAGGGACGTCGCCATGAAACACCTTATTCCAGCCATGCTGTTGTTTACTGTTGCCGCAATTGCCGGGCCTGCCGTTCCCATACAGGCGCTGGATGAAACCCGGTTATTGCCCGTCGTCACCCACAATCTGCATCCCGGTCAGCAACCTCGTCTGGCACTCAACCTGCCGGGGATGACGCCACTGTTTTTAATCGGCGACGATCCGCTGTCCACAGAATGGCTGCACCAGCACCGGGATGCGTTAAGAACCCTGCACGCCACCGGGCTGGTCGTGAACGTCGCCACGCTGGCGCGGTTGAATGTCCTGAGGGCTATCGCTCCAGCGTTAACGCTGCTGCCGGTCAGCGCCGACGATATGGCTAAACACCTGCCCATCACCGCATATCCGGTACTTATTACAGACAAGGGGCTGGAACAGTGAGGCTTGATTTTATCCTCCGCCCAGCGGTGGAGCTTTACAGCGCCAGCGCGGCCCTGCTGGCGGCGGTATGGTGCGTGACGGCTCCGCAAACGCTGCTGCTGACGCCTTATTCCGGCTGGCTGCTGGCGCTGGCATTGCTTGCACTGTCTGCCCTGCGGCTAAAGCAGGGATTACGCATCCTGCGCTTTCGCCGCCGCGTGTGCCATCTACCACTCTGGACGCTCTCTGCCAGCCGTATCCCATTATTGCCCGACGCATTATTTCTCGGGCGAGGCTTTCGCTGGCTACCCACGCATACCCAGCGGCTGTATCTGTGTCGCCTGCCACAGTGTGAGCACTGGCTGCGGACAGACCGGCCCTCCGCCAGCGGCGGCGATCCGTTGCTGCATGGCGTGGAGCTACGCGAAGACCCCGTCACGTTGCCGCTGCGCGACCGACCGGGGCATACGCTGGTCCTCGGCACCACCCGCGTTGGTAAAACCCGTCTGGCGGAGTTGCTGATTACCCAAGATATTCGCCGTGGCGAAACGGTCATTGTGTTCGATCCGAAAGGCGACGCTGACCTGCTACGTCGGGTCTGGGCGGAGGCGCACCGCGCAGGTCGGGAAAGCGTTTTCTGGCTGTTTCATCTCGGCTGGCCGGAGATCTCCGCCCGCTACAACGCCGTCGGACGCTTTGGCCGTATCTCAGAAGTGGCCAGCCGCATCGCCGGACAGCTTTCCACGGAAGGCAACTCCGCCGCCTTCCGCGAGTTTGCCTGGCGCTTCGTCAACATCATTACCCGCGCCCTGGTGGCGCTGGGCCAGCGCCCGGACTATGCCCGCATCGCCCGTCACGTTATCAATATCGACGAACTGTTTATCGACTACGCCCGCGTCTTTCTGCCCGGTCATGACCGCCAGGCATGGGACAACGTGGTACGGATTGCCGGTGGCATCACTGAAAAAAACACGCCGCGAAACCTTCAGGGACGGGACAGCTACGTCGTGGCACTGGAGCAATATCTTTCCACCACCCGGCTGCATGACCCGATCCTCGACGGCCTGCGCTCCGCCGTACGCTACGACAAAACCTATTTCGATAAGATCGTCGCCTCTCTGCTGCCGCTACTGGAAAAACTGACCACCGGGAAAATCGCGCAACTGCTGGCTCCGGACTACGGCAACCTCAACGATCCTCGCCCGGTATTCGACTGGCAGCAGGCCATTCGCCAGCGGGCGATTGTCTATGTCGGGCTGGATGCGCTGTCCGATGCGGAAATTGCCGCCGCCGTGGGCAATTCTATGTTTGCCGATCTGGTCAGCGTCGCCGGGCATATCTACAAACACGGTGTGATGGACGGCCTGCCGCAGGCGGAAGAAAAAGTGGCAATCAACCTGCACTGCGATGAGTTCAGCGACCTGATGGGCGATGAATTTATTCCGCTGATTAACAAAGGGGGTGGGGCGGGGGTGCAGGTCACGGCCTACACCCAGACGCTCTCCGACATCGAAGCCCGCATCGGGGAACGCGCCAAAGCAGGCCAGGTAATCGGTAACTTCAACAGTCTGATTATGATGCGGGTACGGGAAACCGCCACCGCCGAACTACTGACGAAGCAACTGCCGCAGGTGGATGTGCTCAGCAACAACATCAGCTCCGGCGTCACCGATAGTACCGACGCTCAGGGCAGCATCGGTTTTTCCAGCAACACTCAGGATCGCGTAAGCAGCATACAGGTGCCGCTACTGGAACCCGCGTCACTGGTTCAGCTCCCTAAAGGTCAGGCGTTCGCCTTACTGGAAGGTGGTCAGCTCTGGAAACTACGCATCCCGTTACCGGACGCCGCGGACGATCCGCTGATGCCGAAAAACATCGCGCAAATTGCCCGCTATATGGAAAAGCAATACGACAGTACCCCCGTATGGTGGAACCGCACGGAGACAGTTGTAATGGCGAAAAATGACCCTATTTTATGGCTGAACGACAGCGAAACCACGGAGAAACTTACCGATGATACCCCGGACACACCGCCAGCTCGTAAGCGTTGAAGTGATGTGGCCCACGCAGATGCTGCCTCTTCCCCTGCAACAGGCGGTGGAAGCACTGACGCAGGGAGAAACGCCCGATCAGATTATCGCCCGAATGAATTTACAGGGTTTTCAGGCATGGCGGGAAGCAACGTCACCACAGGATGAAAACGATATTTTTCAGATACGGCTTGATGACGCGCACGAGGCCCGGTTCCTCTGCCGCTACGTCACGCTGCCGCTGCACTGATGCCCGACCATGCACCGCCAGGATCAGTACGCCGTCCCGGACCACTCGGCTGGATCGCATTGCTGCCCGGCGTGCTGCTTGGCTTTTGTCTCGGCGCATGGATGCTGGCGATAGCGCTGGAGTGGCTGGGCGATGCGTTTTTCTGGCAGAACGCCTGCGCCAGCCACAGTGAGCAAGTATTACAGGCAACATGGCAGTGGTGGCGGGGTTCCGCTGGCGCACCGGTGTGGTTAGTAGAAGAGCTGGCGCTTGCCAGTGATATGTTACAGCAAGGGAGCGCGACGCTGATTGCTTCGCTCAACGGGCAGAGCGGCTTATTCTGGACGGAGACGGTCACGACGGTAATCCGCTGCGCGTTACTGTCTGCGGGTAACGTCACTCTCACCTTTTTACTGCGGCTGGCGATTTTGTTGCAGGCGCTTCCGCTGTTTGTGCTGATTATCGTTGTCGGGCTTATTGACGGACTGGTAAGACGCGACTTACGGCGTTTCTCCGCAGGCCATGAGTCCGGGTTTGTTTATCACCACGCCAGGCGTATGATTTCATCCAGCTTGATAGCGACGGGACTGGTGTGGCTGGCGATACCGATTTTTCTTGAGCCGGAGTATGTGTTTATACCAGCGGCAGCAGGGATTGGGCTGGCAGTATCCATGACGGGCGGCTCTTTCAAAAAATACGTCTGATGTCATCATTTCCAGCCCAACTGATACAACTCTCGCTGGCAACATTTATGCTGCGACAGACACCGTACATTGACTTTTCACTCGCCAAATAGTTTACTTTTTTTATTATAGTTACACCCTGAGTGAATCTATGTCATCAAAAATAAACTGGCTGTTGCAAAACACCTCTCCGGGAAGCCTGGTTTTGCAATCCTGGCTAACCCGGAACGGCATATCGCCTTCTCTGGCCTTTAAATACGCGCAAAATGGCTGGTTAATAAAACTGCGGGCTGGCGTTTATGCGCGCGCAGGACGGGAACCGGACTGGAGCGATGCGCTATGGTGTCTGCAAAGTCAGCTTGAAACGCCGGTGCATCTGGCCGGACTGAGTAGTCTCTCCTGGCAGGGCCGTTCCCATTACCTCCAGCTTAAGCAGAGTCAATGCTGGCTTAGTGTTGAAAATAAAATGATATTGCCCAAATGGTTTAAAGAATTTCCCGGTGTTGAGTGGCTGGTGGTATCGGCTCTGAAGCTCCCTGAATTGGATGAAAAATACCGAACTGAGCTTGAGATTAAAGGGAAAAGAATAACCGCCAGTACGCCAGAACTGGCAGCCTATGAGCTGTTAAGCGCAGTCCCTCAGGAAATCTCATTTGAGCACGCTGCCGAGCTTTTTCAGGGACTGGTCAATCTCAACCCACGTAAAGTGGAGAAGCTGCTTACGCTCAGCCAGTCCGTACAAACCAAGCGCCTGTATCTGTTTTTCGCCAGTTTCTATGAACATGCATGGTTCAAACGCGTGGATACCAGCAAAATCGACCTGGGATCGGGCAACCGACAAGTCGTTGTTAGTGGCAAGCTGGACACGCAATACCAGATTACCGTGCCCGAAAATTTTACCAAGAAGGGAATAAGCCATGGATAAAACCTCCCCCTACTACCGCCAGGTCGCCCTGCTGGTGCGAGCATTACCCTATGTCGCTAACGAGACCTGTTTTGCGCTGAAAGGCGGTACTGCGATCAACTTATTTATCCGTGATTTTCCCCGATTGTCCGTTGATATCGATCTGGCCTACACCCCGCTGGAAAGCAGAGAGGTTGCATTACCCAACGTGCGGGAGGCACTCACCCGCATCGCCGGTGAACTGGAAACACAAGCGGGGCTCAACGCAGTGCTGCAAACCAATAATCCCGATGAGATGCGTATCATAGCCACCACGGACGACGCGCAAATTAAAATCGAAGTTTCACCAGTTGCCCGGGGAACATTGTATCCACCGCAAGAACGCGACGTCGTGGAAGCCGTGGAGGAGGAATTTGGTTTTGCCGCGATCCCGGTTGTCTCACTGCCTGACTTATACGGCGGCAAGCTATGTGCTGCGTTAGATCGCCAGCATCCCAGAGATTTCTACGACGTTAAAATGCTCCTTGATACACAAGGAATCGACCGCGCAATATTCAATGGCTTTATCGCTTATTTGCTTAGCCATAATCGTCCATTGTCCGAAGTGCTTAGCCCACGCTGGAAGGATATTACTGAACCCTTTCAAAATGAATTCAGCGGCATGACCTTTGAGGAGGTCTCACTGGAAGCGCTGAGAGAGGTCCCGGAAAGAATGCTCAGAGCGTTGAAAGCGCATTTCACTCAACAGGATTTCGACTTCCTGACGTCATTTAAACGAGGGGAGCCTGACTGGAATTTAGCACCAGAAACCCATATTCAGAATTTGCCAGCCGTTCAATGGAAGCTGCGCAATATTGGACGGATGTCGGAGGAAAAGCGCGTGCAGTCGCTGGAGAAACTGGAAAAGGTCATGACAGAATGGCTGAGCTAGTTTATTAAATTTAGTATAGTTACACCAATAGTGAAACTATATCATTTTTTATAAACCAGCAAAGCCATCTCGGGATCAATTACCTTCCAGCACTTAAAACCAGGATTTCTATTGGCCTCATAGGCGATCTGGTTTATCAGGGCCTGCGGTGCTTTGACGCAAGCCATGAGTCCAGGTTTATTTATCGTCATGCAGGCGGCAACGGGGTTAGCGTGGCTGGTAGTAAGTTTATTTTCACGCAAGAGTATATATTGGTGCCAGGAACGGTAGGGAGTTGGACTAACGGTATCTACGGCGGGTGGGGCGTTCAAAAACATATCTGATCGCCCCATAATCAATAAATCATTCAGATGAATTATTATATTGAGTCTGTAGTATCTTATCTAACAATTTACATTCTCCAGGTCGAGGTATCATTCTCGCAAAAGCAATAAAGAACAGGAACATCATAACAGCAACAAAATACAATATAAAATGCCCCCAGACAGGAATTACCCCCTCCTTATTAATAGATAACACAATGGATGTAATCGAAAAGAATAGGAACTGCAATGAAAATAAACCATACATACCATTCTCAACCCAATAAGATATTCCTTTCTTAAAAACAAGAAAGGAATCCTCCACTACAAGAAATGATCTGAATTTTTTAAAGAAATCAGCAGAAATCAAAAATCTATGCTTTACCAATAATCGGATAATAACTTGCTGTCTGGCGACATCGGCAATGCCTGTCATGCGATATCCGATTATTCTTGTAATTTCATCTTTTATGCAAATACTCTCTTCTTTTGGCAGTTTGTGGCTATTCAAGAGATGCTGCAACTCATTTAATTTAGAATTCCTTACTTCATTAATGAATGCGATAATTTCCCGTATTTTTCGAATGATAATAACTAATGGGCCAGCAATAAAAATAAAGAGAAGAATCTGTTTTATTTCCAGTAGACCACTGGACACACCAGCTCTTAACCATTCGTTCAATATATCCATCACATAATCTCCTGAAAAATAAGGTTATGCATCATAATATACAAACCCAAGTTAAACTTGGCCATCGTATTTTCAATTTCTGGCTGAAATCTTCTTGCGAATCGTTGCATGGTACTCAATAAACCAGAACTGAAGAAATACCGCTTATGCAAGCCATCACAACATTTATCGCCAGCATGTTTATTACCAGCTCCGCTCTCGCAGCCCCCCTCACCGAACGCGAAGAGCTAACCCTGACCCTCAACCAGCTTAACCAAATCGAGGCTTCGCTCCACCGCGCACAGCAAAGCGCCAGAACTGACATCAACGAGCGCTACTACTTCGACTATCCGCGCATTCACAGCGATATCACCACTCTACGTAGCGGGATTGAAAATTACCTCACGCCCACTCGCGCTCAGCCGCGTGATGTGATGACGATGGTCGGGCAATACCGTGAAGAGAAAATCACGCCATGACCCCCGAACAAATCAGCGCTTTCCAGGCTGCCAGCCAAGTAAAGCCTGCCACCGTCAACCTGGTCATACTTGGCCTGTTCAGCGCCTTTTTACTGCTGTGGGTCGCCTGGGTGCTGAATGATGCTTACCGGGGGGTGGCAACAGCGCGGGTGAACTGGCGGACTCTGGGTAGTATTAGCGGCCGAACCATCTTACTGCTGCTGGTCAGCTTCTGGCTGGTGCTGAGCTAACCGCTTCAGGAGGCACAATGAAAAAATGGCTATTCAGATGGCTGCTGGGGTTCCCAGCCTTGTCTGTCCACGCCGATCTTCCAAAAATGGAGGATCCTTCTCGCGGGCAGGGTGGTGGCATCATGCAAACATTGCAGAATTACGGCTACGACATTGTGATCCTGATGACGCTGGGCATCTGCACTATTGGATTTCTGGTCGTCGCCAACAATTGCATCGCCACCTATTCCGAAATTCAGGCAGGCCGGAAACAGTGGAAAGACCTGGGCGCAATGGCAGGCGTTGGCGCGGTATTGCTGGTGATCACCATCTGGTTACTTAACCAGGCCTCGGACATTCTGTAAACCATGAATACCATCCCCTTTCTCCCGGAACGACTGAACCGCGAGCCTGCGGTGTTTCGCGGCCTGACGGTCAGTGAGCTGCTGGTAGCGCTGCTTGTCGGGCTGGCTACTGGCGCTATTGCTGGAACCATTCCGGCAGTACTTTGGCGCAACTGGAGCCTTATCCCCGGTTGCTCCCTGCCTGGCGGTGCGCTGGCGATCCTCTGCGGCGGGCGCTGGCTGGCTCGGCTGAAACGCGGACGCCCGGAGAGCTGGCTATATCGGGCGCTGGAGCTGAAGCTGGCCCGCTTCGGCATCGGCACACAACGTTTTGTCCTGCAGGATGGCGTCTGGACTATTCGCCGGAGTAAGCGATGAGCGCCTTCAAGCACGCCCTGGCCGCACGGGATGCGCATATCCGCACCCTGCATATTGCGCTAGTCGCGTTATTCCTGCTGGCATCAGGCATGGGATTCGGCTGGTACAGCGCACCACGCCAGCTCACGGTGTATCTGCCGCCGGATCTACGCGCTGCCAGCCAGCGTCCGTGGTGGGAGGTACCACCCGCCACGGTGTACGCTTTTGCGTTTACCGTGTTCCAGCAGATAAACCGCTGGCCGACCAGCGGCGAGACAGATTACCCACACAATCTCAATGTGCTGAGGAGTTACCTGACGCCCGGCTGTTACAGGCAGATAGAACAGACATTTCGTCAGCGCCAGCAAAATGGCGAGCTGCGCGACCGGGTACGCGGCGTTTACGAAATCCCAGGTCGGGGATTCAGCGATAAGCAGGTGCAGATCCTCGATCGCGACAACTGGGTTGTGACGCTCGATCTTACCGTCGATGAGTATTTCCACTCAGAACCCGTAAAAAGGGCAACGATCCGTTATCCGATCAAGGTGTCGCGCTATGACATCGACAAACAGAAAAATCCATGGGGACTGGCACTGGACTGCTTTGCTTCACTACCGCAAAAACTGGAGGCGGCAACATCATGAATCTTCGTCCGCTACTCATCCTGTTGTTCACCCTTCCGTTACATGCCATCGAACTAGTGAAATGGGAGCGTATTCCGCTGCCGGTGACGCTGAACGTTGGGCAGGAGCGAATTGTATTTGTTGATCGTAATGTCCGGGTGGGTTATCCCGCCGCGTTGGAAGGCAAGCTGCGCATCCAGAGCAGCAACGGCACTCTGTACCTGTTTGCCAGCCAGCCGTTTGCCAATACCCGGCTACAGCTTCAGGACACGGAGAACGGTGAGCTGATTTTGCTGGATGTCGCTGCCAGCAAGGATGAGCACATCCGGGAGCCGCTACGCATTGTTCGGGAAGAGAAAAAAACGACCGACGCAAAACCCTATGCAGCTCCTGAACCCTTACCCTCCACGCCGCTTCCGGTCACGCTCACCCGCTATGCCGCACAGATGCTATATGCTCCGTTACGCGCCGTGGAGCCTTTGCCAGGCATTCAGCCCGAAGGCGTGCGGCTGGCAAAAACCATCACCACTCTGTTGCCCGCGCTTCCCGTCAATGCCATACCGATCGGCGGTTGGCGGCTGGATCCATATCACCTGGCGGCGATCAGGCTTCAGAATAAAAGTGCCGCCCGGCTCGAACTCGATCCACGCCAGCTTCAGGGGCAGTTTTACGCCGCATCTTTTCAGCATCGCTGGCTGGGTCCCGCAGGTAGCGCCGAAGATACCACTGTGCTCTATCTCATCACCCGTAATCATCGTCCTGAACAGGCGATCCTGCCTGAGCCCGCGCTGGAGAAGAAGAAATGAAACTCCAGGCGAATATCCTGCTGCGGGTTCTGACGCCGCTTATTCTGCTGGCGGGCAGCGTCATGCTGTTTCATGCCTGCCAGGATCGCAAAACTACACATGCAAACCCATCTGCCCCGGGAACTACTCTTAGCAAGGGCGAACTGAAAGCGTTGGGGATCGAAGGCGACACGCCTGCCGATACCGTCGCCACATTGGTCGGCCAGATGAAACTCTGGCGTAAGGAGCTGGCAACGGTAAAAGCCAGCAATACCGCCTTGCTGAAGGAAAATCAGCGCCTGCGTGAACGCGAGCATGATACCGACAGCCGCATCAACGAGGCCATTAACCGTCAGCAAGCCAGTGCCTCACAGCAACAAAACGAAATGTTCAGCACATTGCAGGCACAAATCCGGCAGCTTAAAGAGCGCAGAACAACGGATGAATCGCTGGCCGGGCTGGGTATTGAAGAGCCGGAAGCCATATCCGGAGAGCAGCTACGCTGGATAGCGCCCGCCGATGCTCTGCCAACGGATAAAAACGGTCGCCCGCTGCAACCTGTGCTGGCCTTTCCTTCCACGATGCAGAACACCGCGCCACCGCCCGAAACACCGCCGCCTGCCGTCGTCAAACCGGTCTACACCCTGCCGCAGAACAGTACATTAATTGGCTCGGTGGCAATGACTGCGTTGCTGGGACGCATTCCGCTTAACGGCAGCGTCACCGATCCTTACCCGTTCAAGGTGCTGATTGGCCGCGATAACCTCACAGCCAACGGCATCGAATTGCCCGATATTGAAGGCGCAGTCATCTCCGGCAGTGCCACCGGCGACTGGACGCTCTCCTGCGTGCGAGGCAGCTTAACGTCAATCACCTTCGTCTTCCGCGACGGTACGGTGCGCACGCTCCCCGCTGAAGGCGATAAAACCGGAAACGGCGCGGAAGGCAATATTGGCTGGTTGTCCGATCCTCACGGCCTGCCCTGTATCCCCGGCGAGCGTAAATCCAACGCCGCTGAATATATCGGCTCACAGTTCCTTCTGGCCGGATCGTCCGCCGCCGCACAGGCGCTGGCGAACAACCAAACCACCTCCACCGTGGAGAATGGCTCTGTCACCACCGCGCTGACGGGCGACAGCGGGCAATACGTCCTTGGCCAGGCGCTGGGAGGAGGCCTGAAAGAGAGCGCCGACTGGTTTAAACAGCGCTACGGCCAGATGTTCGACGCCATCTACGTGCCGCCTGGCCGGGCCGTCGCTATCCATATCACCCGCCAACTGGCCATCGACTACGATCCCAACGGACGACGGGTTAACTACCGCACGGCAGGTGAACACACAGGAGATTTAGACTGATGCGTGCACTGATATTGCTGTTATCGCTGCTACTGGTCGCCTGTAGCACCGACCAGAAAACGCTGCTGCCGGTGGATGAAAACACCACCATGCTGTCTATCTGGGGTAGACAGAACGGCGATAAACAGGCGCTGTACGACGCACGTTCCGCTCTGCGCCGTCCACTTGATGACACCACACTAATCGCGCAACAGCAGCAGGCCACACGCAGCGACGACAATGCCGCTCGAGCGCTGTTCCGGCGACTGCCAAACCCGGATCTGGAGCTGTATATTTTCCCCCATCTGGCTGGTAGCGAAGGCGTCCCGGTGCCGGGATACACCACCGTCTTCCCCTTCTATAACCGGGTGCAGTACGCCCTTCCCGGCGAGCGGACCGATCCGCTGTGATGATACGTAGTGGCACGCTGACCGAACGGACGGTGGACAGCCTGTACCAGAAAGGCGCGTCGTTCGTCGATTTTTTGCCGTGGGTGGAGTACCAGCCGGAAAGCAAAACGCTGCTGCTGGATGACGGGCGATCCGTCGGCGCGGTGTATGACATCACACCGTTCGGCACCGAAGGCCGCTCTCCGGCAAGACTGGAAGAACTGCGCGATATCCTGAAAGACGCGCTCCAGGACAGCTTCACAGAATACGATCGCCATCCGTGGGTGGTGCAATTTTATTGCCAGGATGAGGACGATACCGCAGGCTGGCTGGCCACATTGCATGACTACGCTGTTCCTGAAGCGAAGGATTCCGATTTTACCCGCGCCTGGCTGAACGAGATGGAGCGCCATCTGCACGCTGTTTCCCGCCCGGAAGGCTACTTCCTGGATGATGCCGTCAGCCATACCCGCTGGCGTGCTCAGCAGCGCCACACGCGAATGGTGGTCTACCGCTGGCTACCCAATAAATCCCGCGATCCGCTGGAAGACTCCCCGGAAGAGGCGCTGAATACCGTCTGTGAACGAATGGTTTCTGCGTTGGCGGGCGCGGGGATTCACGTTCGCAGGCTGGAGTCTGAGGCCATTCGCCACTGGCTGCTGCGCTGGTTTAATCCGGCCCCGCAGATGGCGGACTCACCCCAGCAATTCTGGCAAATGATGGCGCAGCAGGATGACACACCCGAGCTGCACGACTTTGCCGAAAGCCTGCTATGCAGTGAACCCCGCTCACAGGCCGCGCAGGGAACATGGCTGTTCGACCAGCGTCCGCACAAAGTCATTGTGCTGGACAGGCTGCGCAAACCTCCCACTGTCGGCCATATGACTGGAGAGTCTGCACGCGGCGATGGAGTGAACGCACTGTTCGACGTGCTGCCGGAAGGGGTGATTATGGCGCTAACCATCGTCGTCTGGCCGCAGGACCAGTTGGAGGAACATTTAAGCCGCCTCAGCGACCGCGCCATCGGTGAAAACGTCGAATCGGAGTACACCAAAAAAGACTGTCAGGAGGTGCGCCACTGGCTGAAAGACGGCCATAAACTCTACCGTAGCGCACTGGCGTTTTACCTCTTCGCCCCGGATAACGGTGAACTGACCAGGCGTGTGCGTAGCCTGAACAGCCTGCTACTGAATGCGGGTATGGTTCCGGTGCAGGAGAATGACGAGCTCGCCCCGCTCAGTTCGTGGCTGCGCTGGTTGCCGATGTGCTTCGACCCGGCGCGGGATAAGCGCCAGCTTTATACCCGCTTCAGCTTTGTTCAACACCTTGCCAACCTGCTGCCGCTGTTTGGCCGCGAGAGCGGTACCGGGCATCCTGGCGTTAGCTACTTTAATCGTGGCGGCGGGATGTTGTGCTGGGACCCGCTCAACCGCGAGGACCGCGCCCAGAACGGCCACCTGCTGCTGCTCGGCCCGACTGGCGCAGGCAAATCCGCCACGCTGAACGCCAAAATCGCGCAGCTAATGGCGCTGCACCGCCCGCGTCTGTTTATTGTCGAGGCGGGCAACTCGTTCGGACTGATGGCCGATTACGCCCGCGAACATGGCCTGACGGTGAATAAAATCAGCCTGAAACCCGGCTCCGGCATCACGCTACCGCTGTTTGCCGATGCGTGGAAACTGGCGGAAAGCGATGCACCTCCAGCAGAAGCAGATGATGACGATCCCGAAGAGAGCGATAACGAACAGCGCGATCTGCTGGGCGAGATGGAGATCACTGCCCGGTTGATGATCACCGGCGGCGAGCTGAAAGAGGACGCCCGCCTGACACGCTCTGACCGGGCGCTGATCCGCGAAGCGATACTCCATGCAGCCCGACTTACCGCTCGCGAGAAAAGACAGACGCTGACGCAGGATATCCGCAACGCGCTGTTTGCGCTGGCACAGGATGCGGCACTAGCGGAACCCCACCGCAACCGGCTGTGGGAGATGGGCGAAGCGATGAATATGTTCTGCTCCGGGTTTGAAGGTGAACTGTTTAACCGCGAGGGTGAAGCGTGGCCGGAAGCGGATATCACCCTGGTGGATCTGGCGATGTTTGCCCGGGAAGGGTACGAGGCGCAACTGGCGATCGCTTATATCTCGCTGATTAACCATATTAACAACCTTGGCGAACGTGACCAGCATCTGGCGCGGCCCATCGTCAATATCACCGATGAGGCGCATATTATCACCGTCAACCCGCTGCTGGCGCGGTTTCTGACTAAAGGCTCGAAGATGTGGCGCAAGCTGGGGATTTGGCTGTGGCTGGCAACGCAGAACCTGAGCGACTTCCCGGACGACGCGAAAAAGCTGCTCAATATGATCGAGTGGTGGGAGCTACTGGTGATGCCCCCTGAGGAGGTGGAGCAGGTTAGCCGTTTCAAATTCCTGACGCCGGAACAGCGCCAGCTCCTGCTCAGCGCGACTAAAGCCTCAGGGAAATATACCGAAGGCGTGGTGCTTTCCCCACGCGTTGAGGCACTGTTCCGCGTGGTCTCTCCTGCTCTGTGGCTGGCGCTGGGGATGACGGAGAAACATGAAAAGGCGGAGCGGATGCGGATTATGAAGGACTCTGGGTGTAGTGAGCTGGAGGCGGCGATGAGGGTGGCGGAAAGGTGTTTTTCCAGTGGTTGATTTGTAATGCTATTATGGATTCAACTAAGTGCGATGGGCTGGTTAGTGCCAGCAGCAGACGTTGCTAAGTTCGCACTGCATTAATTATTAGAAATCAGGTCGATACGATTGTGGATTTTTTCGCGAATGATAGCATTGTGCTTTTTCCATCAGGTGCAGGGCAGTGAGCGAAGCGAAAACAATTAAAGGGATTGAGGTTCAGAGAAGTGATAAGGAACTTGAAAACCTCCTAAGCGCCTGGGTCAAAGCAATCGTACGTTATACCACTGCCAATGAGTACGATAACCCCTGGTGGTACAACGAAAGGGCTTCACTAAGCGTATTGGCTGGCGCGGCATGGACCCTCAAAAATTGGCTCGCCCTGGAAGAATTTTCGACATTGAAGCGTCACCGCACCCTTGAGCCAGGTGTCGATAGAGGCTCGCTGCGACACGGTCGTTGCGATCTATTTGTGCAGTCCCCGAACACGAGCTTTGCAATTGAGGCGAAGCAGACAGTGCAGTCGATCGGTGCTCGTTCCGATGGTTATACTTTTACTGAGCGTGCAATGCGAGAGGCCTGGGCAGACTCAGGGGACTTGAGTAACAGGGAGGCATATCGTCGATTCGCTGTCACTTTCATCGTTCCCTATATACCAACGAGCGAAGTGCTGATCAACGAGGATGGCGAGGGGAAGGTGTGTCCGAGAAAAGTGGAGCGAGCGATTAAGGATTGGTTAACCGATCAGGCTGGTTTTTTGGGTGCATCCATGAAACGTACCGACTTCGCCTTCATATTCCCTCAATTAGGTAATCAGCATTATTCGCTGAATGGAAAGCACTATCCTGGTGTAGTCATAGTGTTTGAAGAACGCTACCGCGCGCATCGCCGTCAAACGGTAACTGAGGAGCAAGTCTTCTGACCGATGCTGTTAATTTACCGCATCAACCGGTTTTATTTGAAGCCGAAAGCGTACTTCATCAACATTAATTTTGGACCGCTTGCTGCCTGACATGAAGGGCGGCATCGTGCCAGGAGCGGACGTTCCTTGGTTCTAGAAATGCTCTCATGTCTTGGCCAATTTTTGTCGGCCACTTCAAATTTAAAAGCTATAGCTGCTGGCACTAAATCAGTCCCTTGCGGGCTTTGGTGGTCAAATAATGCGCTAAATATACAATAATATCCAAAGCGTCCTATAGATCAGCACTTGGAAGATAAGAGCCTATTTTTATTTTGAGCATGCATTGCAATCATGAAACATATCAAATATGATTTGTTTCATGATTTTTAAAAACAAAGGTGCGTGCAATGGATATCTCTCTCTCTGACTTTTCTTATAACCGTCTTGCTGCGTTAGCAAAGGGCTTTGAAACCCCTGAACAAGTGATTAATCGCTTAATTGATGCTTTTGAATCTGACCAGAACAAACGGCCAGAACTCTTCTTCAATCCGGTAAACGAAGAAGAGTTTAAACAAGCTCTTTTGGACTCTAAACAAGTTAAAGTTGAAATGTTTAAAGGGGATGGTTCCTGTGAAGTTGGTACTTGGAACGCCCGATCAATCTCTGCTGATTCATCCCTCCGGGCGAATATTTGGAGTGGCTACCTACGCGGCTGGAAGGAAAAAGGGATAGTTCGCGCGGTGTTTACCGTTCAGGAAGAACCGGAACCTACTGGCTCAGTAATAGAAAGCGCGAAATGGCAGGATTATAAAATTAGTAGACTCGAAAGCGGTTCGATTGTTGTAGAACGAGAAGGCCGTCCAGTAACTATCGTTAAGCCTTTCTTGCGTAAGGTAGCGGAGGATCTGAAGGTGGATTTAAATAATGCTAATGGTAATCAAATGAATACCCGCCAGTTAGGGAGCGCTATTATCAAAAAGCTGAAAGGTTAAAAGACAAAAGACGCCTTTGGGCGTGCCTTTAAACATTACTTTAAAAGCCTTAACTCCAAATTCGAATTTGCAATTTCTCGACTTGCTAGTTGTCTTCTCCTCTCCCGAAGGTTACATGCATTACGAGCTGGCCGCATACAGGTGCAGCACGGGCAACCTTCTAAAATTTATAGAGCAGGACCGCTCATATGTAAGTATCCCTTTAAAGTGGCTCATTCACTTTTAGAGTTCTTACGAAAAGCTAATTTTGTGCGTGCGAGGCTAACTTCCGCGGCTCGCTCATAGCTGCCCTTCGCTCCCCATTACGGCAGTTGTGTGCCAAAAGCGGATGTCGGAAACACTAAAATTATTTAAAGAGCATCCACTAAATCCTTAATGGTTGCGTTACTAACACATGATAACAAATTCACCGCGTTACTATTAGGATTTTGATTATATGATATACACTTCTTATCGTTGAATAATCTCCTATTTGAAGTGCATTAAAAAAAATATCACGTTGATATTCGTGATATGCAACCCACCGGAAATGAATTGAAAGTTGGTGCTCGGTCTCGACTCTTGCTTCAATAAGACTTAGTGCGTATCTAAGTTCATTGTTCGAAGCTGAACGTATTAGCGTCTTTGCACCACTATTATGGTCTTGCTTTACAATACACTCATCTCTTAATTTACCAACATCTCTCATTAAGCCTGGGAATGAGTCTTCAAACAACCGAACTCCCTCGTGCCAAAAGCACCAAGAAAGATGAATATACAAAAGATTTTGGTCTATCCACATCATAATTGAATTGTCGATGTTAATATCTTTATTGTCGCCTTTAGCCACATCACTCATGTCAAAGCCCTCATATAAATAAAAACAATGAATAAGATCTGTTAACGAAAGCGTAACACTCCTGTTGCTTTTTGTTAGCTTGCTGACGGTTGGGGAAGTGTTATTCAAATACGCTATCAATACACCTGTGAATTTAACCTTGACGTGGTGTTGAGGTGTAATCAGAAAACTCACTACGGAAAATAAAATTTGAATAATTAGCTTATCGACAGTTAATGATCCAATTGTTACCTGCACAATTAACAGTCCATGACTGACCTAAATTACAAGTGCACCAAAGTCGACCATTTGGAGTGTCTTTGTAAAAATACATCCACTGTCCTCCGCAGCACATTTGTGCATAACATTGCCCGTTAATTGTGATTCTCCTTAAACTTCCGTTGCTTGAGCACGAATCTTTAATTGTTACATCTTGATCATTAGTAACGGTGGAATATACATCTGGATCAACTGGTAAATCAGTTTTTTCAGCTTGTACAGTAGATGATATTTCAATATCCATGCTCATATAACTCACCTCGAATTAATGTGTGATTATAGAAATTTAAACGAGGGATGAATAAACTTCAGTAATGAAAATGTCGTATTTAATGCATGTGTTTCTAATACACTCGGCACCATTAAACATTTATCAATAGGAGATCTTTGTCCACTCTTTTCCTCTATCATCATGATAGCGAGCGGTTTGTTGTGGAGATTAATGCACAAGCAGCAACTGCGCATCAATCTCCTGGGTTTAATAAAGACGTTCTGTCAGCGACCGCTCTTCGCTCTTAGCTGCCTGTCAAACAGGGTCGTGACGACAAGAAACGTAAATTCGTCAAAGAACAAAAACAATAGACTATTCTTTGTTCAACCGCTCCTGCGGCGTTTTCCATTTCAGTAAGCGCTCAACCGCCGTATCCCCAGATAAGAACTGGCGGGCTAATTCCAGACGTTCCATTACCTGATCCTTCTGCTGCTCATCCAGACGCGCCGCATCCTGCTCTGCTTCACAGAAAAACTGTTCCAGCCGTTTGTCTTCTGCCCATTGCACCATAATAGATTTCAGCTCGGTGCGGCTGGCGTTATATGCTTCTTCCTCCCGACGTATCCGCTCCTTTTCAAGATAGATAGCGTGTTCGCGCTCATACTGAATACGCCACTCTTCGGCTTTGATTCTGGCCTCTTCTAACTGCCTGGTAATTAGCGGAACAGCGTCCTGCATCGCCAAAATCATCTTGGGGATCTGGCTTATCAAGCCACATTGCTTTGTCTGTCGGAACTGAACCAACCATTTTGCAGATGAATAAGGCGAGTAAAGCTGCAACAGAAACCGCCCGGTAGGCAGCGTATGCTTTGAAACATGAAGAAAAGGCGCACTGTTTTTTCCACGGATCCACCGCGACATCTGTTCGTCGCGAACATAGCGATTTTTAACTTTCTTCGCAGGGACATACTCCGTCATTTCGGCAAGATTGAACGCAAAGTGCATATCCCCGACGCAGATAATACTTGGTGTATACGGTCGCCATAAATTATCCCAGCGATACCCTTCTCCCTTTGGATCTTCCTTGATATCAATATCTGCCCGATGGAGCCTTTCTCCCGGCACATCCAGCGTTACCCGATAGCTCTGTTTCCCTAAGGCATCAAAAAACCGGCTCAGGAAATCTATTGCGCTATCAAACCCCGTATCCGAAACATTGAGATCCAGGAGCTTCTTTTTCGCAGGCTTGTAGTAACCATCTTCAGTCACATTGGCCTTACGGAGATACGTTTTAAGATCATTGATTAACGCGTAGCCATTGCCTGTGATCGTGGCTTGCTTTCGCGTCGCTGGAGGTAATGGCTTTGGTAAAGTTACGGTAGATGATGGTGCTATTACGCCAGCCTTCTTCGGGATCTTTGCCATTTTGCCTTTTTTCAAGGCTGGCAGAGTTGGCACCGCAGGTGCAGCTCCTTTCGCCAGTGCTTTCCAGTAACCGGCAAGTGGCCTGGGTATCTGTAATTCAGCACATCGCCTGGCAAGCCCTTCGATGCTGATGTTGTGAAGAGAAGCAATACGTTCCGCTGGTTCGCGCCAGACCAGAAGGTACAACGCTTCCCGATCTTCAGGTAAGGTTTGAAAAATACTGGATTGTAAGTTCTCTGACATAACACTCCTCCTTGCGGGAAACATTATCAGAGAATCTGGCTGGCAGGTGGTTGAACGAAATCACTTTAAAAGAAGATTTAGTAACTAAATCTTATCCTTGTATTTTTTATACAAAGTTAATACTTCTTCAGCAAAATCATCGTCAACGGTATAAAAGTAACACTCAGGCACATTCAAAACCCGAGCAAACTCACATACCAGCTCAAATGTTGGCCTATGGGTCCCATTCTCATAATGGGATAAGCGAGAATAAGCCGTGGCCTCTTCAATCCCAGCCAATACACCTAATCTTTCTTGGGTAAGTTTTGCACGCAAGCGCGCCTCTTTGAGTCTCTTAGAAATCATGCCGTATATCCTTTGTTGGGTGTACGGCGATCTTTAGCATTACTCAAGAAACCTTATCTTTAGAGTTCATAAAGATAAGTGCATAATGTATAAACAGGCTGACTAACTTGTCTTGCTTACAGGTTTTTTCCACTGAACAACCTCGCCTGCGTACAGTTTCAATATCGCTTCGGCAAAGCTATCATCCAGCGTGTAGAAATATCCTTCCGGAACGTTAAGTACCTTCGCCAACTGGCACACCAACTCAAATTTTGGGCGATGCCTGCCATGCTCATAATGTGAAATCCTTGAAGACCCCGTATGTTCGGAAACACCAGCGGCTGCGGCCAAATCTTCTTGGGATATATCAGCCAATTCTCTTGCCATTCTAAGACGCTTCGGAACCATCACCTTTTCCTGTAAGTGGTCACATTGACAGCATCTTTAGCATTCCTTAAGATGGGTTATCTTTAGACTTCCTAAAGTCGATAAGATCAATGTCACAGGTTTGTCGAGTTCTTTGAGTGGAGTAATAAGAATGACTAAACAAGACTGGCACCCAGCCGACATTATTGCCGCCCTGCACAAACGCGGCACCAGCCTGGCGGCGCTCTCGCGTGGAGCGGGGCTGGCGTCCTCCACGCTGGCGAATGCGCTTAGCCGTCCATGGCCAAAAGGCGAATGGTTAATCGCAACTGCCCTGAAAGTTCATCCGGCCACTATCTGGCCCACCCGTTACAGCGGCCAGGAAGAGTACCGCCTGCCAAAACAGCCGTTGCCGGGCATGAAAATCGTCGCACCAAGACCCTGTTTTCCGGTTCCGGAGAAACGTTAACGCCCTGTTCCCGGAATCGTTTTTTCGTCTTCAGGCAGGGCATTCTCATCGTGCTATCAAGAGGAGTTGTTTATGCATACCAAAATCCAGGATGTATCACTGCAACCCGCTGTAATACGCTTTCAGACAGGAGGAGCCCATGTTCATTATCTCCCTTGCTGAAGGCTTTATTCATCTGTTCCAGGCCGCCGGTAAGATCTTTCTCGATATGATGAGCGGCATTATCCCTATGCTCATCACCCTGCTGCTGGCAATTAACTTTCTGATGAAACTTACCGGTGAAGCCCGCATGCAGCGCGTGGCGGCACTGTTTGGCCGCTCACGCATTCTTACGTATGGCGTCCTGCCGGTGCTCGGCTGGTTCTTTATGAGCAGCCCCGGGGCACTCACGCTTGGCAAGCTGCTGCCGGAAAAGAGCAAGCCCGGCTATGAGGATGCCCTCGGTACGACCGCCCATCCACTAACCAGTTTGTTTCCCCACGTGGTGCCGTCAGAGCTTTTTGTCTGGCTCGGGGTGGCTGCAGGGTTAAAAGCCCTTCATCTTCCGGTCACCGAACTGGCGTTGCGCTATATCGCTGCCGCCATCGTTATCGGCCTGATCCGGGGCATCATCACTGAGTATCTGTTTCTGCGTCTTAGCCGCAACGATACCAGCGGGAGGGCAACGCCATGATTATCTACAATGCACGTATCGTGCGAACAGGCCCATGCGTGACGGAAGGGCTGGCAGATAATATGCTGATTACATTTGATGCCGCAGGGCCTGCAGACTGCCTCGACTATGCCCTGGTGTTATCCCCCGTGTTTAAGCATCCCACTGTGCAGATACTTCCCGGCGATCGGCTACAGGTGGCTGGGAAGGAATATCTGATAACCGCGATTGGCCGTGAGGCACAGCACAATCTGTATGAACTCGGTCATCTGACCCTGTTGTTTGACGCCAGTCTTTTCGCCCGCCATGCCGGTTGCCTGCATCTCTCCGGCACCTGCCCGGCCCTGTCTGACTTAAAAGATAATCTGGTTATTGTGGAGGCCGTATCATGAATAACCTTCATATTCCTCCCGGCCCCGGCGGCTACGGTAACGGCCTGTGGCTGCCCGTCGGCAGCGGCAAAAAGGTGCTGTCGCTCACCGGCCGGGAAACCCATCCGCTCGCCATCGAAATCGGCGCGCTCACCCAGTCAGAAGTGGTGAACGGTTTCTCCTGCGTGCCGTCAGATGAAGAACTGCTCTGCGTGGTGATTAACTGCGGCGGTTCCCTGCGCTGCGGGCTGTATCCAAAGAAAGGCATCCCCACCATCAACGTGCTGCCCACTGGCAAGGCTGGTCCGCTGGCGGAGTTTATCACGGAGGATAACTACGTTTCAGGCGTTACGCTGGCGCAGCTGCAGCAGCCTGAAATGCAACAGAACGATGACCGTTATGGCTCGCCGTCAGTCAGGGTGACTGCGGTAGAGCGAGGGAGCACCGCAACAGGGCCTGAACATCAGCCGCCGGAACAGGGTATGGCTCGACTGGTGCACCTGGTGGAGAAAACCGGTACTGCGACGGGCCAGGTCATTGCCCTGCTGTTTGCCGCCAGCCGCGAGGCGGTGGATGTCTCTCTGCGCAACGTCATTCCATTTATGGCCTTTGTCTCGGTGCTGATTGCGGTGGTGCAGGAGACCGCGCTGGGTAATCTTATCGCCCACACTCTGACGCCGCTCGCCAATTCGCTGTGGGGACTGGTGCTGCTGTCTTTTATCTGCGGCATTCCGTTTCTGTCGCCGGTGCTTGGCCCGGGGGCCGCTATCTCACAGGTTATCGGCGTGATGATAGGCACCCAGATTGGCGCAGGCAATATTTCCCCGGCCTTTGCGCTGCCCGCCCTGTTCGCCATCAACGTCCAGGTGGGCTGTGATTTCGTGCCGGTAGGGCTGTCGATGCAGGAGGCGAAACCGGAGACTATCGCCAAAGGCGTGCCTGCGTTCCTGCTGTCCCGCCAGCTAACCGGACCGCTGGCGGTCATTATCGGCTGGGCATTTTCCCTCGGACTTTTTTAAAGGTGACCATCATGAACAAAATCAAAACCGCCGTGGTGGGCGTGGGCATCTACGGCAGACACCATATTAATGCTTACTTAAATAACCCCGAAGTCGAACTGATTGCCGTCTGCGATTCTGATGCGGAACGCTGCGATAGTGTGGCAAATGAACTGAATTTGCCGGGTTACGCCAGCCTCCGGGCGCTGCTGGATGAGGAGGATGTAGACGTTATTTCCATCGCCACCTCCGATCCATACCATAAAGAACCCGCTTTACAGGCTATCGCGAAGGGTAAGCATGTGCTGATTGAGAAGCCGCTGGCGACCTCGGTTGCTGACTGCCGCGATATTATTGATGCTGCCGAACAGCACGGTGTGATCGTTGGCGTTGATTTTCACAAACGCTGGGACCCGGCAACGATCCGCGTACGCATGGCTACACACGAAGCCAGCGCCGGGAATATTATCCGGGGCTATATCAGCATGGATGATGTGATTGCCGTTCCCACCACATGGCTTGGCTGGTCGGCACAGAGTTCGCCGGTGTGGTTTCTTGGCTCTCACTGCTTCGATCTGGTGCGCTATATCAGCGGGCAGGAGGTGAAATCGGTTTACGCCGTCGGGCAGAAGCGCCTGCTGGCCACGCGGGGCATTGATACCTGGGACAGTGTGCAGAGCACCCTGCTGATGGAAGATGGCAGCTCATGGGTGGTGGAAAACGGCTGGGTACTGCCGGACGGCTTCCCGAAAGATAACGACGGGCGCATCGCGATAGTCTGCGACAACGCTTATATACGTTCCAACTCGCAGGATCGCGGGCTGGAGATCGTCACCCCGGAAGGGACGAAAACGCCGAACAGCTATTTTATTACCTATCGGGATAACGTCGCCAGCGGCTTTGGTATTGACCCGATTAACGACTTTATCAAAGCAGTAAAAAACGGAACGCCTTATACGGCAACAGCAAACGACGGATTACAGGCCAGTCGGATTTGCGAGGCAGTGCACAAGAGCCTGGAGAGCGGCAAGCCCGTCGCGTTGTGCTGATATTCAGGCTAATACATTACCCGTGGACCGTTTATCCTTACGGCTCGCGTCGCCAGTACAGCGTTTAAGCTGGTCACAGGTGAGATAACGGTCTGAAATTATTCACAGCCAGTATTCAATTTCATAAGGCCTGAGCGATAAAAAAACCTTACACCTGCGGTATTACCCGTTACCGCAGGTGCTTATGTTTATCCCTCTTCAACGGCTTTTGATTGTGCTGGCGCTGAGCTCGCTGCCGGCTCGGGCCATTACCACACCTGAAATCGCCACCTCGGCCCTGTCACCTGCATGCGTGAAATATCAGGTAGTCGGCGTCTGCTACTGGCTGTACTGCACTCCGTTTGGCTGCACGGTCCGCACTTCGGTGAAGGTTCGTCATTTCCGCCCGAATCTGGTGATATCGGCCTACAGCGTCACCGGGAAAAATCCATGGACGGAGATGTCGCCGCTCAGTCCACCGCTGCCCGGTATCGCCGAAGCGGGCGGTGACACCCATCCCCGCGCCGTTGGCCAGCACAGCAAAGTAAGATTTAAAAATGCTGATGCGATTGGTTTCCCTGCCGGTGATGCGCTGGCAAATTTCTTCTCGCAGTTCGGTTACATCTGCGCCCCGTCGTCACAACCTTTTATCCCATACTTTCTCAGCACTCTGGATTCGCTTGCCTGGCGTAGCGGCGTGCCGGAGATGTTTTATCCACAGGCATTAACACCGGGACTGCGTGAAGTGAGTAAAGATGGAGATATGTGGGGCAATATCTATCCGCGAAGTGGGGCGCTCAGCCAGACGCACGATTATAAGGCGGGCGCGGTAATCGCCCAACGCGCCGCCGATCTGGTAACCCGCAGCGGGCAATCTCATGTCTATCTGCCGTTGATCGCGTCCCCCCGTGACGGCTACTGGCCGCCGGGTCCGGTGATGGAAGGCGACAGCGGTAATCACCAGTGGCAAATGCTGGTTCCCAAAAAATCCGCCTCCTGCAACATCTTTCCGGATGGCTCCGTTACGGACACTTACGCCGACAAGCTGGCGGAAGATGGCGCATATGTCTGGACGCTGTGGCGGCCCTATAAATGCTGCCCGCGGCGCGGGCAGACCTTGCTTGGCAGCAGCGGAGGTTAATTATGCGCCCGATAGTGTGTCTTTTATTTGTCGCCTTTCTCGCCCCGGCAGCTGACAAATATCAATACAAGCAGCAGGGGGCGATCAGCGACTGGATGTATTACCGCATCGGTGGCGGCGCGGCCATCTCCCCACCACTAACCCGGCGCAGCACCTTTCCCCTGACGGTTGGTATTAGCTGGAACAGCGACATGATGTGCGGCAATTTCGATATCAATACTACGGTGCGCAACCAACTCAACGGCGTGACGGACGGCTTCCAGCAGCTGATGGGCAACGTTATCGAAAGTGCTACCGGCGCGGTCGCCAGCCTGCCCGCAATGGTGATCCAGCGGGCTAACCCTCAACTCTACGATCTGCTGACCAACGGTGTGCTTCAGGGCCGGCTCGACTTCGATAAGTCACTACTGAGCTGCCAGAAAATGGCAGAGAAAATGACCGATTACGCGCTCGGCCCGGCGTGGACGCAGAGTGCACAGGCAGAGAACTATCAGGGAATTGCCGCCAGCGAAAAAGACGCCGTTCGCGCCGAACAGCGCGCCGCTAAAGAAGCGGCAGAGAAGGGTAAGCGCTGGGTGGGCGGCCAACGCCGGGGCGGCAAGGGCCAGCCGCCTATCAAACTGGTACGTGATACTACGATTGCAGGCTACAACCTTCTCAATAACCGCAGCGCAACCAGTACAAATACCGTTTCCGCCAGCGACTGCCAGGGGGAATTATGCCAGGTCTGGAGTAAACCCGACGACGCGGCGAAATGGCTGACGCGGGTGGTGGGCGAGCAGACCATTAACGTCGCGCCGGATAACGATCGGTCCAGCAACCCGGACCAGCAAAGCGGCGCACAGTCCGGCGTTGGGCTGACACCGCTGATTCAGGAAGAGCAGGAAAAAATCCAGCCGCTGATTATCGATATGGTGAACCGCAGCCAGCCGGTTAATGACGATACGTTAGCGCAGGCCAGCGGTGGAGCATTACGCCTGACGCGCGGGGTGATTGAAGCCTTGCGCGATGAACCGGACTCGGCGGTACTGATCCAGCGGCTTTCCGGTGAACTGGCGCTCTCTCGCGTGATGGAGCAAGCTTTAATGGCCCGGCGCACGCTGCTGGCGGGGATGCGTGAACCCAATATTTCAGGCGAAAAAGAGGCGCAAATCGCGCTGACCCAGACCACCGCCCAGCTAGACCAGGAACTGTTTCAGCTCAAGCTGGAACTGGATATGCGCCAGGCACTGGCGGATAACGCCGCACTGACCATTCTGGAACGCCAGACGATGCGGGCTAAGACGAAAGGGCAGGCGGTCGGCGTGGAAGATGATACCGACAAGCGGGTGAACGATCTGAACAAAGCCCGCGGGGAAGCGTCGCCATGAAGCGGCTGATGCTCTCCGGCATGATGCTGCTGGTCTGCATGGCAGCGACTCTTTACCTGGCAGCAGGTAACACACCGCAGATTAACCGCAGCGATCTGCTGCCCTGGCGCATAATGTTGTACGCCGTGATCTGCGGAGTGGGCTGGCATTTGTATGACCGCTTCCCACCGTATCGCCCGGCGCTCTGTCGCATCACGCTGTGGTTTATTGTGCTGATTGCACTCAATGAGAGTGTACCGGAGGTATTCCGGTGACGGCCAACAGCTACCTGGAATACTTTCTGACGCTGCTCAGTTGGGTGGTCAATAACGGGCTGTGGAATGCGATCGGCGCCACTGGATTATTCGCCCTGCCGTTACTGATTAAGCTGTTGGCACTGTGGCTACAGGCCCGAAGTCAGGGGGCGGATGAAGGCAACAAAGCCGCGCTGTCGCTGATATGGACCGAGCACCTGATGTACACCTCGCTGCTGGTGATTATGTTCTCCTGTATGCCGATGCTGAACATCAATCTCGATACCATCAAATATGACACCACGCGCTCGAAGCAGTGCGGAATGTCAGTACCGCAACCCGCCGATACCGGCTATCAGCCGATTATTAACTCCCTGGGCGGCAAAACCGCCGCCGTTCCGGTCTGGTGGTACTTTATTCATGTGATCAGCAAAGGCATCACCGCTGCGACGGTCACTGCTCTCCCTTGCCAGCCTGACCTGAGGCAGATCCGCTTTGAGGTGCAGCACACTCGCATTAAGGATCCAGCGCTGGCACAGGAACTGCGGGATTTCGTTGAGGAGTGTTATGCCCCCTCCCGCGCCCGGCTAAAATCCCGCGCCGGGGAGCTGGACGATGATACCAGTGATGATACCGCCTGGTTGGGATCGTCATACTTTCTCAACACGGCTGGTTACTACGATACCGACCATGCGCTTTCTCCACGCAGCGCCTGGCCGTACAGCACATCGCGCGATGCCGGGCTGGCCGATACGGGAGCGGGCGGCTACCCCACCTGCAAACAGTGGTGGGCCGACGACACCGTTGGGCTGAAGGCCCGGCTACTGCAACTCCCGGCCCCGGATATCTGGACAGCATTCAAAAAAATCGGCCAGCCGCAGGTAGTATATGAAGAGGCCGTACTGCGCTCGCTGGTCAGTGAACGCAATATGCAGGTATCGCAGAACGGGCGTGTTTATCCCGGTTACGGCGGCAATGTCGATGGCACACTCACCAACGCCGCCACCCGTCTGGCATCCAGCGCCGGAAATATTCTCGGCAGCATAGCGGCGTTCCCGGCATTCGACAGCGTGCGACAGGCGCTACCGATGGTGCAGGCACTGCTGCAAATGGCGCTGGTGATCTGTATTCCGCTGATAACGCTCTGCTCGGCGTGGGATGTGAAGGCGGTGATTACGCTGACGTTTGTGCAGTTTGCCCTGTTTTTCCTCACCTTCTGGTGGGAACTGACACGGTGGCTCGATAGCTGGCTGCTGGATGTTCTCTACAACAGCGATACCCACAGTAGCTGGAATCTGGCCGGGATCCAGAATACGCAGGATGACGTGATTGTTAATCTGGTAATGGGATCGATGTTTCTGGTGCTGCCTACTTTCTGGCTGGGCGCGATGACGTGGGCTGGAGTGAGGGTTGGTATGGCGGTGAATGGGGCGCTGGCGGGTGGAGTTAAGGTGGCGCAGGATAGCGGGGGGAAGGCTGGGGGGATGATTGTGAAGTGATTAATCAACTTCACTTTCCTACACACATATAAAATGTAATGAAATGTCGCTTTTATTGAAAAAATGCATTCCCAATTTTTATGTATAACCCCACCAAACACTCGTGACATCTGATTTCCTAATGATTTTTTGCGCTATCTTTAACCATTTCTGTTTAATTTAAGATCAAAGCATTAACTAAGATTATGATCTATATGGATTAACATCGTTGAACATTGGTTGAATGTTGTTCATAATCCCTTCAAAAGGTCTGGGGATGGCCATGACCTCAGGGCGGTAGCGTGACCAAAGTTTATATCCATACCAACCAATTTTATTTAAAATATCAACTTATTCTAGTTATTCTATTTAGTTCAAAGAAGGTATCAACTTGATAGTTATAGATTTTTTTTGTGGCTGTGGCGGAGCTAGTGAAGGGCTACGTCAGGCTGGCTTTGATATCGAGCTTGGATTAGATATTGACCCACAAGCATCAGAAACGTTTAAAGCTAACTTCCCTGATGCAAAATTCATCCAAGATGATATTAGAAAAATAGAGCCTAAAGATATCTCTGAAATCATTGATATTCAAGCTAAACGGCCTTTGTTGCTGAGTGCATGTGCGCCATGTCAACCATTTTCGCAACAGAATAAAAATAAAACCAGTGATGACTCAAGAAGAAATCTACTAAATGAAACTCATCGTTTTATTAAAGAACTCCTTCCTGAATATATTATGCTTGAGAATGTTCCTGGAATGCAAAAAATTGATGAAGAAAAAGAAGGTCCATTCCAGGAGTTTATTAAACTACTTAAAGAATTAGAGTATAACTATATATCTTTTATAGCCAATTCTGAGAATTATGGGATCCCCCAGAGAAGAAAAAGGCTCGTACTCTTAGCCAGCCGAGTAGGTGAAGTTACTCCACCTGAAATAACTCATGGTAAAAATAAAATTCCATTCAAAACTGTACGGGATTATATCCAAGACTTCAAAAAATTATGTTCAGGAGAAACTGATCCCAAAGATCCTTTACATAGAGCAGGAACACTAACCCCTCTTAACCTAAAAAGAATTATGCACACTCCAGAGGGGGGGGATAGAAGAAACTGGCCAGAAGAGTTAGTAAATAAATGCCATAAAAATTATGATGGCCATACAGACACTTATGGAAGAATGAGTTGGGATAGGCCTGCGCCTACACTTACGACGAAATGTAATAGTTACTCCAATGGTCGTTTTGGGCATCCGGATCCCAATCAACATAGAGCAATCAGCATAAGAGAAGCATCAAGATTACAAACATTTCCTTTAAGTTATGTTTTTAAAGGTTCGCTGAACTCAATGGCAAAACAAATCGGCAACGCTGTACCTTGCGAGCTTGCTAGACTATTTGGGCTACATCTCATAGAAAATTGTACTAATAAGGATTCATAGATATATGGCTAAAATAAAAACAAAAGCCCGAGCTTTGGACATGCTTGGCAGACAACAAATTGCTGGTATACCTACTGCCTTAAGTGAGTTATTTAAAAATGCTCACGATGCTTATGCTGATAATGTTGAAGTTGATTTTTTCAGGAAAGAAAATCTTCTTATCCTGAGAGATGATGGTTTAGGCATGACAGCTGATGAATTTGAAGAGAGATGGTTAACAATTGGTACCTCTAGCAAATTAATTGACGAAGATGCCATCGATAAACCTGTGATAGACAGAAATAAAACTTTCCGCCCTATCATGGGAGAGAAAGGTATAGGTCGTTTATCTATTGCAGCAATTGGGCCACAGGTGCTAGTTCTTACTAGAGCCAAAAGGAACGATGATCTAAAACCTCTAGTTGCTGCATTTGTTAACTGGAGTCTATTTACAATTCCTTCACTTGATCTTGATGACATAGATATACCAATCAGAACTATTAATAATGGTGAGTTTCTAAGTAAATCAATTCTTGATGAAATGCTTACACAAGCAAGAAAAAACGTAGATTCATTATCACACAAAATATCAAAAACAAAAATATCTCAAATAAACACACAATTATCACTTTTCGACTTTGACCCTATTATATGGGAAAGAAAATTGGGCGGTTTAAAGCTCTCTGAAAACGGGCATGGAACTCACTTCATTATCAAACCCACTGATGAGATATTAATTGATGATATCTCACCAAACGAAAGTAGTAGAATGACAGAACAGTCTTCTCGATTAGAAAAAGCTTTACTAGGTTTCACTAACACAATGTATAGTGATTCAAACCCTCCAATTATAGCTCGCTTTAGAGATTATTTAGAGGATGGTGAATGTATTGATAGAATTAGTGAATCCATTTTTTCACACCACAAGAATTCAATATTGCAGATCATCATATTGAGGGATATTTTAACGAATTTGGTCAATTCAGTGGCAGTGTCTCTGTTTATGGAGAAAAACCGATCCAGCATGTTATCACATGGAAAAGCAATAACCAACTTACTCAATGTGGACCATTTAAAATAAAATTAGCATATATTCATGGCCGATTACGTGACTCACGCTTACCCGCTGAATTATGGACTCCATTGAAAGAGAAAACTGATCGATATGGTGGTCTATATATTTATAGAGATGGGCTAAGAATTTTACCATATGGAGACTCAAATACAGATTTTCTAAAAATAGAACAGCGAAGATCAATGTCAGCCTCAGAATACTTTTTCTCATATCGACGCCTGTTTGGAGCAATAGAATTAACAAAAGAAAACAATGCTTCGTTAGTCGAAAAGGCTGGGCGAGAAGGATTCATTGAAAATAAGCCATATAAGCAGTTTAAAGAAATGCTTGAAAATTTCTTTATCGAAATAGCAAGAGACTTCTTTAGAGATGATGGAGACATGTCTGAATTATTTGTTGAGACAAAGCAGCGTAGAAATGAAGAACATGATCTGTTGTCTAAAAGATCCAAACAAACTAAAGCTAAAAAAGACAGATTAAAGAAAGATCTGTATGATTTTTTTGATAAGTTGGATAACGATCACTGGAATATTGAAATAAATAAACTAATAAATAAAAATGAAGAATATTTTTCCAGTACAGAAATAACAGATGCAAACATAGATTATGTATATAATAAAATTAAAGAACAAAATGATACTGTCATAAAGAATCTACGTACTTCTTTAGATATAAGGAAACCGTCTGGAGTTGGATTAACAAAAGAGTTATCTAACTTATGGGATAGATATCAAATAGAAAGACAAAAAATATTGTCATTATTAAATGAACTAAAAGATAACGTTGATAGAAAGCTTATAGAATTAGATAATAAAAATAATGATTTTCTCAACTTACGTAAGAGACTTGAGGATTCTTTGAATCTACAACAAAGTTACTACGACAAAGAACTAGCTAAACTATATAATGATGCAAAAAATGCTTTGAAAGACGTTCAATCTAAAACAAATAAGCTAATCTCTGATAATAAGAAAAAACATAAAAGTGGGCTAAAAAATATTTCTTATGAGTTCCAATCAACTAATCTCAATGGCAAAGATACTGCGTATATATTGGATGTCAAAAGAAATCTAGAAAGTAAAATTGAGAATACTTC
The DNA here is from genome assembly GCF_003818135.1 of Buttiauxella warmboldiae. Lineage (GTDB taxonomy): Bacteria > Pseudomonadota > Gammaproteobacteria > Enterobacterales > Enterobacteriaceae > Buttiauxella > Buttiauxella warmboldiae. Next base: position 112,850 of record NZ_RPOH01000021.1, read on the forward strand.
TAATGAGGTCATTAATGAAATAAAAAAACTAACTGACCAAATTGCTATAATTAGCGATAGTACTACTCCAGAAAATTTATCATCAGCTCAAGTAACCGAAGCAATCGAAACTGAACTTGAACATTTACGAGACCAACAAGCAAATAACGCTGAGTTAATACTACTTGGCATGGCTCTTTCCGTAGTACATCATGAATTTAATGGTAATATAAGAGCAATTAGAAGCGCGCTTAGAGAATTGAAAGCATGGGCAGATAGAAGCCCTAAGCTTGATATTATCTATCAGAAAATCAGAACTAGTTTTGATCATCTGGATGGTTATTTAAAAACCTTTACACCATTAACAAGGCGCTTAAGTCGATCTAAAACGAATATAACTGGAACTGCTATTTTAGAGTTTATCAGAGATGTATTCGATGATCGTTTTGAGAAAGAAGGAATTGAGCTTTTCACTACCTCTAAATTTGTTAGTCAAGAAATTGTAACTTACACATCAACTATTTATCCTGTCTTTATAAATCTAATTGATAATGCAATATACTGGCTTGGAAAAACAACTGGAGAAAAAAGACTTATACTTGATGCTACTAACACAGGCTTTATTATTGGTGATACTGGCCCTGGGGTTTCAACCAGAGATCGAGATATAATATTTGATATGGGATTTACAAGAAAAACAGGAGGTCGTGGAATGGGATTGTTCATTTCGAAAGAATGTTTATCCCGAGATGGGTTTAGTATAATATTGGATGATTATACACCGGATCAAGGTGCCTTCTTTATTATTGAACCATCAGAAGAAACAAGTGAATAACGGGTATAAATAAATGACAAGCTCTACTGATTTTCATAAACTTTCTGAAGACTGCGTTCGCCGTTTTTTACATTCTGTAGTTGCTGTAGATGACAATATGTCTTTTGGAGCAGGTAGCGATACTTTCCCTACAGATGAAGATATTGATGCTTTAATTGATCCCGACGATGAACCTATACAGACAATAACACCATTAGCATTCCAAGGGGTAGAATCAACTAAATCAAAAGCAAAGATAAAAAACCATCCTTTTGATTACCAGGCTCTAGCAGAAGCTTTCGCCAAAGATGGTATTGCTTGTTGTGGATTATTAGCTAAGAGCTTTAATGTTGAAGAAAGAGATATAATTACAGCATCATCCCGCAAAGCAGATATAACAATACTTGACTGGGATATGCAAAGCGATAGTGGGCAATTTGCTATTGAAATAATAAAGTCGATTATCGTGTCAGATATAAACTCTGGTGGACGATTACGTCTTCTTTCAATTTATACCGGTGAACATGTTACTGCGGTTATAACTAAGCTGAACAATGAGTTAAAGAAAACATATTGTAGCGTAATAAAAAATGATGATAGTATTTTTATTGAAGATAACTATGCACTCGAACAATGGTGTATAGTTGTTATTAGTAAAGACGTTTTTGAAAAAGACCTTCCAGATGTGTTAATAAGAAAATTCACTAATCTTACAGCTGGATTGTTATCCAACGCCGCACTTTCGTGCATTTCTGAAATAAGAGAAAAAACCCATGGGATATTAACAAAGTATAATAATAAATTAGACACTGCATACGTCTCCCATATTTTAAATTTAATGAACTCCAGAGAATCAAGGCCATATGCTTATGAGAACGCTCATGATTATGCGGTAGATTTAATTTCTGAAGAAATAAGATCAACATTACAAATAAGTGAAAATCTGAAGAAATCTTTAAGCAAAGATTCCTTATCCCACTGGCCTATTTTTCACTATACAAAAAATGGTCGCAAGAATTTTCTATTAACCGGAAAAAAACAAAAAGGCTTATCGGTAGAACATCTAAGTAATATACTCTCTGCTGATTCTTTAGAAGAAATTCAACATGCTATTGAACGCGCGCCTTTAGGTAAAAAGGAATACTTAAGCCAAGATGGGGAAGAAGATAAAAAATTAATGCAATTATGTTCCCTCGAAATTACTCGTAGGAATTTAAGATATCATTCTAATATAGATAATGTTTCCTTAAAACAAGGAACTTTACTTTTAGATAATGATAATATGGTGTATTTATGTATTCAACCATTATGTGATAGTGTTAGGTTACATGAAAAAGCTAATTTTTTATTTATTAAAGGTACTATCGACGAAGATAACTATAATTTACTAATTGAGAATGCCAATGGCGGTTTCTTCAAGATAAAAATGCCAGCAAAAGCCTCTAATATAGTTTCATTTACTTTCCTTGTTGAACATGGGAAAGGAGTAATAATCGGAAGAAAAAATGATCCTGAACACCTTGGACAAATATCATTTTATTCATTACCAATTACAGATACATCACCCTCTAAAGTATTAAAATGGATTGGGGAAATAAAAACGACCCATGCACAAAAAATAACAACAGATATCGTTGGAAACCTTTCAAGAATTGGTCTGGATCAACATGAATGGCTACGAGTGAAATCAAAAGACATATAAATTAAACTCATGCCGTTAATTTAGTTGAAATTGACGGCATTTCTTTGATTGTCAAATAAGTTATATGTAATATAATATTTCTAATAAAACATGGAATGTATTTTTATTAATATTGTGATTGCTTAATTTTAACGGATTAGGTTTGCAACTCCATGAGTATTAACTCCCAATAGAGCCTGTACACCATTCTGTGTAAATGCCTCTTCTCAGTAGTGGCCGTCCAGGCGGTCACCGAACTCAATAATAAAGTGGCTCATTGCCATACGCCAGTCCCTCAGTGGCATCGTCCATTTCTGTGAGGCTGCCTGGATCGCCAGCCACACGACCTTTCTCACTGAGTCATCCGTCGGGAACACCTTCCGTTTTTTGATGGCATGCCGGATCACGCTGTTCAGGGATTCTATGGCATTCGTCGTGTAGATGGCTTTGCGGATGTCTACCGGGTAGGCAAAGAACGTCGCCAGGTTGACCCAGTTGGCCTCCCAGCTGCGGCTTATCTGCGGATACCGCCCGTCCCAGGCACTGGAGAACGCTGCCAGCGCCTGCAGGCCTGCTTCTTCTGTGGGCGCCTGATAGATGGCCTTCAGGTCGCGGGTGACAGCCTTGTAGTCCTTCCAGGAGACGAACCGCAGGCTGTTACGTACCATGTGCACGATGCACAGCTGGATACGCGCCTGTGGATACACCGCATTGATGGCATCAGGGAAGCCTTTCAGCCCGTCAACGCAGGCGATAAGAATATCGTTCAGGCCACGATTTTTCAGCTCAGTGAGCACGTTCAGCCAGAATTTTGCCCCTTCATTTTCGGCCAGCCACATACCCAACAGCTCTTTCTGCCCTTCGATATTGATACCCAGGGCCAGGAACACGGATTTGTTGATAATCCGGTTGTCCTGCCGGACTTTCAGAACAATACAGTCAAGATAAACAATGGGATAGAGAGTGTCCAGCGGCCTGTTTTGCCACTCCACGACCTGTTCCATCACGGCATCTGTCACTTTCGATATCAGGGCCGGTGACACATCGGCGTCGTAGAGTTCTTTGAACGCGGCAGTGATTTCGCGGGTGGTCATGCCTTTTGCGTACAGCGACAGGATTTGGTTATCCATCCCGGTAATACGGGTCTGGTTTTTCTTCACCAGCACTGGTTCAAAGGAGCCGTCACGATCGCGGGGAGTACGCAGTTCCAGAGGGCCATCACCGGTGATAACCGTCTTTGTCGAATGGCCGTTACGGGTATTGTTTCCTGTTTTAGGGTGATTTTTCTCATACCCGAGATGATGAATCATTTCGGCATTAAGAGCGGCTTCAACGCTGATTTTTTTCAGCATGCGATCGAACTGGTTGAGATCTTCAGGGGTTTTGAGATTTTTGGCCAGTTCGTTAGCCAGAGCCTGCAACTGTTTTTCGTCCATAAATTAACCTGCTTTTTGATGTTGGATTGAACATATCAAAATCAGGCAATTACACAAATTTATGTACAGGCTCTCCCAATAAAATATGCTCATTCGTTAATCCATTACTCTATTTACCAAAATAACGGTACCTCAATATATCATCGCAATAAAGTACTCGTTCTAATTCAAGTACTGAAAAATTCATTAGTTCCACCCCACGTTTACTACAAATCGAATCAAGCTTATCATATAGGGTTGCATCAATAGGTGCCGATGTCATCACCCCAAATCCCTGAGCATCGTAACGCTCCAGCATATCCCCAACATCAACTAACTTTGTAGCCGATAATGATTTCGAGTTTGTTATCAATTTACATTGAAAAATCCATTTACGAGGCAATACACCTGCGCTTTTCGGAATATCATACACTTCAATGTCTCGCCCTCCATCCCGAGAGCGAGATTTACCATATTTTCTTATAGTATCAGCATTAAATCTAGGGTGATTAAAAATAATATCATAACAAAGCTGCTCAAATTCCTCATCCGAAAGACAGCCCCATTTATAAGCAATACTATCCGGGAGATCAATGTTTTTAGAGAGAGTTGATAATATGTTTTTAAACTTATCACGGACATTTTTTATTGTCTCTATCGAAAGTATTTCGGTGTCATATAAAACATGCCAAAATTTTCCATCATGTACAGAAACCATTGTTCCATCATGATCTATCATACACTTACTAATATTCTTAGTTGGCATATAAGTATTATCAAAAGTGAGGTGCTTCTTACCTGATATATGTCCATCAGACCAATCGAATTCATCTGGAGGCCAACACTCTTCATCTTCATCATCACCAACAAACATTGTAAGACTGCTACAAAACCTTGAATTAAGATATTGTTTCATAGGGAAATATGCAACTAGGCCATCCGCCAATACATAAGATGTATCATTTGCTACTAGTATTTCTGCTGGTAATAATTTTTCAGTACGGTACTTTTGACCAGTGACTTCAAAGAAGTAATTAAGATTTAAATTTCCGGGAATTAACCAACCTCTACTTGACATATAGCAGTCATTATCCAATCTGTTACTGAAGAAACTCCGCCAATAGCCTAACTTCCTCTCAGGGTGTTTTTTTACCTCATCAAAATATAGCTCAGGTGACTCCGATAGCATTTCGCAATAAGCACCTTCGATTAAATTCGCATAATAATCATCAGCAATTTCTGGTAATCGAATAGAATAACTGTCCAATTCAAGTTCAAAATTCAAGACCTTATCACGTACAGATTGGTAAAAATCATAATTACCATCATCACCTCGACAATATAAAATAACACATTCTTCGATGGCAATTTTTATACTAATGGTTGGTTGGTAAAGCATTAAACATAAGCGAGTTTTATGCACTTCAGAGATATAATCATAGACCACGTTTGCAGCCTTAGCCTCTGATGCCAATCTTTCACCAACCCATAATGCTTCTAAATAATCATCACTAATATCCATATAGGAATTTGTGACACCAATACTTTCTAGTGGAATGTATACCTTTAGAACATCCTCTTTCTCTATATCCAGATCAAAAATGTCCTCAACTTCCATTTTGCCAAGATCAAGCTCTAGCATTTCAAAATAACCCTAATCAATTCTTAAAAGACTCTTAAAATAGAGCCGCAACCAAAACCTTTAGTTTTAGCCTCTCCCGACGTGGTTCACCTTTTCATTAGCTCTGCAACTTTCAGAGTTATAAACGTAACACGTGATTTCCCTATCATCAACGTGACGGCCAGCAATTGCCTCTTCCTCATGACACATTGCTACGGCCCACTGAACAATACGTCGGCTGGCATCGTAAGCAGATCTTCAAAACCTGAGACCGTAAGCTTCATAGGTATCATCAATTGCCCAATATGCTTTATCCCCTCCGGAGGATAAATTGCCTTTAACCCCTATAGCTGATAACCCCTGCGCACCAAAGTGGATTCCAGAATAACGACTCCCAAACTCTCTCATTGAAGAGCCTGACTCTTGATTATTATTGATACCGTATTAATCTGTGCGAAGTTCAACCCGCAACCGGAGCCTTCAGGTTGCCACCTTCCCGGTGAGGCTCGCCTTTTCGTCCGCTCTGTATCATCCTCGCGGACAGCGCTTAGCGCCTGATACATCCTCTACCCCACCATGCAGGGAATCCCTCCCTGTCGGGCGGTGTTTCTCTGCTTTCATCACTGGAGAAATACTATGCCAACTTCATCCATCACTGAAGCAACATCCTTATCATTGTCTATCTCATCTGAGGCCTGGGAAAAGGTAGTTAGTTTTCCACCCGTTCCCTCTCAGGAAGACGACGGCCTCGAAAACCTGATTGTCGCGACCATTCTGACATTCAAAAGCGCAGGCCTGGACCGTAAGAGTATTAATTTCGGTCTGTACTGTTTTCCCGCCGACGGCAGTAGCAATGTACCGCTGATGACGCCGCTGCACTTAACCCTTGAAGATGATCACTTGTTGGTTACTGCCCTTCACACCAGCTGATTACCTCAGCATCCTCTACTCCCATGCCGGGCGACTCCCGACCGGGAGCGCTGTACCCGGCTTCTTTATCATGAGGTTACGCTTATGAACAGAAGCAACGATCTTTACCAGAAAGTCACCGATGAAATTATCGCCGCGCTGGAGAAAGGCGTGATCCCCTGGGTTCGCCCGTGGCGGGAAGGGGAACCGGTGGTGCCGATGAATGCCTTATCCGGGCGGTTGTATCACGGTATCAATATTCCTCTGCTCTGGAACAGCGCTGAGCGACAGGGATATGAAAGCGATCGCTGGCTGACCTTCACTCAGATTCGCAATGCAGGCGGTAACGTTCGTAAAGGCGAAAAATCTACACTGGCCGTGTTCTATCTTCCCCAGCAACGCGAGGTTGTGGACAGTAACGGGAACACGGTTCTTGATGCTGACGGCAATCCTAAAGTGACGTCTTACGCTGTGGTACGCGAGTTCCGGTTGTTCAATCTTCAACAATGCGAAGGACTGCCGGAAGCCTTCTCGCAACCTGTCGTGATGGTCAATGATCCCATTGCCGCTGCTGAGCTGGTTGCCCGGCAAAGCGCAGTGACGATCACTCACCGACGCCAGAACCGGGCATATTACTCGCCGGGGCGCGACTGCATCATCATGCCGCATCCTGAGCAGTTCACGTCGCGTGAAGATTATTACGGCACGCTATTGCATGAGCTGACGCACGCCACTGGGCACGCTTCACGGCTGAGTCGGGACGGCATCACCGCCGGAAACCATACCTTTGGCGATCCGACGTATAGTTTCGAAGAACTCGTTGCCGAAATGGGCTCTGCCTTCCTGTGCGCTCATGTCGGCATTCAGGCGAAGCTACAGCATGACAGCTACATCGCATCGTGGCTGAAGGTGTTGCAGCAGGACAAAAAAGCGATTTTCCGTGCCAGCGGATTAGCGCGTAATGCCTGCGAATACCTGCTTGAACAGGCGCAGCAGCCGTTAGCGCTGAGCGCATAACTAAATCTTGCCGACAGTATGCTTATTCTATCTGTCGGCATTCTACTGGTTGTTAAATGCTAACATCTCAATCCCGTTTTATTGATAACGATAGCGAGACCTTCAGTGAGAACACGCCCTTCATCACGATTACTGATTATTGCTCCTTTAAATCGGATCCTGCTTTTCCGGTTCACTCACAATTCTGACGCACTGGCTGGCAGATCTTACTGGGCCACACCCGGGGGTGGCGTCCAAGATGGTGAATCCTTTGAACAAGCAGCGATAAGAGAACTTCGTGAGGAAACAGGAATTATACGCCAGGATATCGGCACCTCTGTCGCAGAACGTACATTTCAGATGCTGTTACCCAGCGGCGAAACAGTTCTGGCTCAGGAACGTTTTTTTATTGTGCATATTAACGATGAAGAGATCAGCACCGAAGCCTGGAGCGATCATGAACGGCTCGTCATCAATGACTATCACTGGTGGACGCCTGACGATCTGGAAAAAACAACTGGCGTTATTTTTCCTGAAAATATATCCGCGATCCTCTCCGAGTCTGAAAAGACCCACCGCTAACTGATATTCACCAAAAGGTACCTGAACTACATACAAAATAATTTGCGCGCCCCAATAAACAATTTCCCCCCGAACCTGATGGCACCAAAAGGCAAAATCCCAAAGGTTAAGGGGAAGAGAGGGAAGGGGTAACGGGCTTACCCGAAAAAGGGTTTCCCTTCGTCTTTTGTGTTGCAGATGCGTTGGCTTTCCTGCAACACAAAATCCATTGGGTATAAAGGGCCATTATGCGGATATGGCTGACGCGCAAACAACCAGACACCACACCATCCACTGACGAGACAAACGCCACGGAGGGTTGGCTGCAACCTGAATCTGCTGAAATCCTGCTGGCGAAGCCATTCCGCCAGCAGCTTATCCAGTTTATCCGTCAGAGCACCGCGCTCCCCGCCTCATTGGGTAATGCCTCTAATTAGTTGAATTGATGTATGATATCCGTTTTTGAGGTTATCTCATGGCCAGCGTTACTGTTCATTGTCCCCGCTGTCAGTCTGCTCAGGTTTACCGCCATGGTCAGAACCCTAAAGGTCGTGACAGATTTCGCTGCCATGACTGCCACCGCGTGTTTCTGCTCACTTATACCTATGAAGCCCGTAAGCCGGGTGTAAAAGAGCAAATCACAGAAATGGCCTTCAACGGTGCCGGCGTCCGGGTTACTGCAAGGACGCTGAAAATCGGCATTAATATCGTCATTCGCACTTTGAAAAACTCGCGCCGAAGCGAATAACATCATCTCCGGTTGCCCATACAGATATAGCTCTTATCTGTGAACTTGATGAGTAATGGGGCTTTGTCGGCAGTAAAGCCTGCCAGCACTGGCTCTGGTATGCATACAACACCAAAACAGGGGGGGGCGTTCTGGCCTATACGTTCGGACTGCGCACGGATAACACCTGCCGCGAACTGCTGGCTCTGCTCACACCGTTTAATATTGGCATGATAACCCGCGATAACTGGGGGAGTTACAGCAGGGAAGTGCCGAGGGATAAACATCTGACAGGCAAAATCTTCACTCAACGCACTGAGCGCAACAACCTGACGCTGAGAACCCGAATCAAGCGTCTGGCCCGCCGGACCATCTGCTTCTCACGCTCTGTTGAGCTACATGAAAAAGTCATCGGGGCCTTCATTGAAAAATACATGTTCTACTAATTGGAATCACCACCGGCAAAAGCATGATCCTCATCGTGCTCAAAATCAAGCATCTTCAATGATCACGGGTATATATCAAATGAAATTTTATAATCAAATAATAGGCATTCAATTTACATAGTGACTATGTGGTAATTTCATTATTAAAAATGCAATGTTCATCACAATAAGAATGAATAGCTGCGCCTAATACCACTACATTTTTTCAGCCCATGTTTGCCTCCTGGGAACGGACTGACGGTTTCCATAAAGTGGTAAACTTTTCTCAACAGCTGCCGCATCGTCCGGCACTAGTGAGGTGTCCATATAAGCTATTTAGCGATTCAGTGAAACGGAGTAAATATAGTCAAAGCCTTTGAGTGTACTGTAGAGCAAAAAAATGTCCGACTTGTTATTCACATTCAATCGCAACCTGACCTCCACCCTTTTTTTCTTATTATCCATGATATTGATATTATCAATCTCATAACCTTTCAGGTTTAAATCGGTCAATAAGGTTTCTATCGCGTCACTATTCATGACCAGCACACTGGCATCTATCCCTTGATAACGAGATAACCGGTTGCTCAGTCGCGTAATGACATGGCTGAATTTTATCATCGTAAGGATCAATACCGTCGTCACCGACGCGTATAAATAAAACCCCGCGCCACAGGCGATACCTATCCCCGCAGCAGACCAAATGATGGCGGCCGTTGTTAGCCCAGAAATCACTTGGTTAGACCTTAGCAAGATAACACCTGCCCCTAGAAACCCTACACCACTGATCACCTGTGCCGCAAGGCGCATCGGGTCGGTGCGAATATTGTCAGACGAGCCCGCATAATACAAGGCAGATTGGATGGAAATCAGCGTCAACAGGCAACTGGATACTGAAATAATAACACAGGTTTTGAAACCGACTGGCTTGTGTTTAGATTCACGTTCAAGGCCAATCAAGCCACATAAAAAACAGGCCAGAAATAATCTGGCCAACCCGGAAACTGAATTTAAACCATCATCAAAATAGGAGAGTAGTAGTGACATGACACCCTCATTTCAAAGAAAAATTGCAACCTGTAAATTTTAACATCGAGTATTTTTTAAAAATAAAGTATCGGCGAAAACGCCGTGATACTCTCATACTGGCACAGTTCAGCTTTCTCCAGCTTCAATATTGATTCTTCCTCCGTCAATTCACTGATAAATTGTTGCAACAGCGTTGATAACATTTCCTGCTCCGTTGGACTCGGGGTTCTTAGCAAATAGCCCAACGTAATATGATAGACATACTCATAATGGTTTCGTCGGCGGATCCCTAATGCTGATGAAAGTTTATCTCTTAATACCTGAACCTGCTCGACCGTATCGCCAGAAGGTTGAACAATGATGGCCAAGGTATTGACCACCGGTTTGTAAGCGCTAACTGAGAAGGTCAACTCAGGGGATACGATGGCATTTTCATTAATCTTGCTGACCATAAACTCGGTACACGCCTGTAATGACGCCGATATCGGCAGGTTTGTGGGCCAGTACCATCCCTCTTCACTTTTTTTACAGGCACCGTCAAAGAGCGTGATATGGTAACTTTGAGGCGGCAAAAGCGAATATAAATTATTCGTCAGTGCGGACTGGGCTAACCGCGCATGAAAATCACACAGCCGTAGATAGAGCAAGGTATGGGTAATATGGACAATAACCGTATTGCCCACAAAGGGTAACGCATTCCCGTTTTCATCAAATTTTCCATTGGTCACTCCCACGGGCAAATGTCTCTGATTCATCGTTCAACCCCTTTTCATCAAATAGCGCAATCGGTATAACGCGTAATATTTTTCTTGGATTCATGATGGAATAAATGACACTTATCCCTCGGAATGGTTATCTGCATTTCAACGGCATCAGGGATTTTTTGCCCAAAAGGCGTCACTACCCTTAAGGGGATGGCATCACCGATGGTGCCATGTAAAATCGTGTGCGATCCCAGATCTTCACGGTGATGAATGTGGAAGGGTATCCCATCATCATGGGTAAGCTGAATATCTTCGGGCCTAATCCCCATATAGGCCCTCTCAATATTTTGTTGCGTGGCAAAAGTACCTAGCAGGGTACCCTTGATGGCGACGGTATTTTCATCAAGCGTGACATCAAAAATATTCATCGCCGGCGAACCGATGAATTCTGCCACAAACACGCTGGCCGGGCGGTGATAAATCTCGGCCGGTGTGGCGAATTGTTCGATATTGCCTTTGTTCAGGATAAGAATTTTATCCGCCAGCGTCATCGCTTCAACCTGATCGTGGGTCACAAAGACTGAGGTGGCATTGATCCGCTTGTGAAGTTCCGACAGTTCAATTCGCATGTCATTTCTTAATTGCGCATCCAGGTTCGAGAGCGGCTCATCAAACAGCAACACCTTGGGCTCACGCACGATGGCTCGGCCAATTGCCACCCGCTGGCGCTGTCCTCCGGAAAGCGCATGCGGTTGGCGTTCAAGATAGTCCTGTAACCCCATCGAAGCAGCCACTTTATTGACGCGCGCTGCAATCTCTTCTTTCGGCAGCCCCATCACCTTCAGGCTGTAGCCGATATTCTTGAACACGGTCATATGGGGATACAGGGCATAGTTTTGAAATACCATGGCGCAACCGCGGTCTTTCGGCTCTTTATTCTGGACCTCCACCCCACCGATGGAAATCGTGCCAGAGCTGGTGCTTTCTAGGCCGGCTATCATCCGCAACAACGTCGACTTTCCGCACCCGGAAGGCCCTAAAATGACGGTGAACATGCCCGCCGAGATCTCGATATTACAGGCGGGGATCACCGTATTGGTTTTATTGTACGTTTTTGACACATTGCGCAAAACGATGCTCGATACAGAGGTATTACTCATATTCACCTTCTATTTCTCCGATAATGCCAGTCCCTTCACCACATGTTTTTGCAACAGTGCAATCATGATAAGGGGAATACAAGAAACCATCAGGACGGCGGTCATGATGACCGGGTAATTGGCGATCTCGCCGTCTGAACTGGGTTGCAATTTGGCCAGCCCGACCACCGCGGTTTGCATCTCGGGGGTCGATGAGGCCACCAACGGCCACAGGTAGGCGCTCCATCCTCCCAAGAACATCAGAATAAAGAGCGCAGCGAAATTGGATTTGGAAATCGGCAACAGGATATCCAGCGCGAACCGCAGCGGGCTGGCACCGTCCATTTTGGCGGCCTCTGGCAACTCTTTAGGGATGGTTTTGAAAAACTGGCGGAACATAAAGGTTCCCGTCCCGTGCGCAATCAAGGGAACGGCCAGGCCAAAGTAGGTATTGAGTACGCTCAACTCAAGATGCAGGGGTTGCCCCATCAGGCTCAGGTACAACGCCTGAATGCCCGTCACGCGAAAGAGCCAGTTGAGGGGGGCGAGGATATTGGAAGCCACTTCATAGGTGGTGACCACCCGAACATCCAGCGGTAACATGATTGTGACTAGGATCAGAGCAAAAATCACATTCGAAAACCGCAGGTTAAAGAAAACCAAGGCAAAGGCCGTGATATAGGCAAACAGGCATTTTCCCAGCGCCACTGTTAACGCAACAGACAGGCTGTTGAGGATTTGGGTTGGAATGAGCGTCTCGTTAAATAGGTATTTGATGTTTTCAACCAAATGAGTTCCAGGATAAAAGGGCGTCCCATTCTGCAACACATATTCAAACGAGTGCGTCGCGGTGGTGATCACAAAATACAGCGGGGTCAGAATAAACAACATGCCAAGGATCAGCACCGTATTGGCCGCAATGTCAATCGATCGGGTATTTTCAATCATGTTATTACCTATTGTATTTAACCCGTTTTTCCAAAAAGAAAAACTGGAAGCATGTCAGCAGCATGACGATGGCCATCAAAATCACCGTTTGGGTAGACGCACCGGACAAATCGTACGACTTAAAGGCGTCAACGTAGATCTTGTAGACAAACAAGTTGGTAGCACCGCCTGGGCCCCCTTGCGTCATTGAGTCAACCAAGGCAAAAGCCGAAGCAAAGCTCGCGGTCACTTCCAGTACCATGCAGAAGAACAATTGGGGCGAGAGTAGCGGAATTTGTATTTCAAAGAGTCTGCGCCACGGCCCTGCACCATCCACAGCAGCGGCCTGGATCATACTCTGGGGTAACCCCTGCAGACCGGCCAACAGGATAATGAAGTTGAAGGGGATCCCCCGCCAGATATAGGCAATGTTCAACATAATGTTGGCATCGGTGCCATTCAGCCCCGGATTCCAGAAGCCCGGAAACAGAGCATTAATCGGTGACAACAACCCCACATGGGGGTTGAGCAGAATGCTGAATGCCATGCCAATTGATGCGCCCGCCACGGCTTTTGGCCAGAGCAGGATATTACGTGCCGGTTTGGCCAAGCGGATGTGACGATCGGCAGCGACCGCCAGGATCAGGGGGATAAGCACCGCCGACGAAGATGCCGTGATCATAAATACAATTGAGCGGTTTATCGAATTGTAGAACTGTTCATCACTCAGTACGCGACTGAAGTTTTCCAGCCCGACAAATTCAGCCTCACCGCCAAATGGCGGCTCCAGATAGACCGACCAGAAAAATGCCTGAATGACTGGCCAGTAGAAGAAGATGCCGATTAGTAGCAGTTGGGGTATCAGTAACCCCACCGGAAGCCATCTGTTTTGATATATTTTATTCATATCCCGTCTCGTTATCGCTCGCGTTAGGGTAAGGTATGGTTCTTATAGGTACGCGCGAAGCGTTCCAGCAATTGATCGCCACGCACCTTGGCTTGCTTGATGGCCTGTTCCATGGTTTGCTGACCCGCAAAAGCCTTCTGTGTTTCTTCCATCCAGATTTCTCTGAATTGCACATAGAATCCCAGTCGAATGCCTTTGGTATTGAGGTTTCCCGGTTCGCTTAATGAACTGACCCCAACCTTAACCGTCGCAAAATCACTGTCATTCGCGAGATTTGACTGCATGATTTTTTGATAGGCCTGTTGTGTCACCGGTAAGAAACCGGTACGCCTCACATACTTGATTTGTACCTCTGGCTGGCGAAGGTAATCTAAGAAGTCCAGTACCGCGTTGTATTTCTCCTCCGTGTGGCCTTTCATTACCCAGATGGCACCGCCGCCTACCAGCGTGTTAAAACGTGGGGTATTGGCATAAATCGGCATTTTTCCAATCAGCAATTTGGTTTTATCTTTCAGAGCCAGATAGGCCTGACCATACGCACCGGAAGAAACCAATGACATGGCACATTCACCAGTGGTAAAGGCGGCGACATAGTTTCCCGCTTGGGTGTCCGCATTAAGTTTCACCAAGCCTGCCTTACGCCAAGCCTGCAGGTCATTCATGATTTTCAAGTGGGAAGTGGTATCAAAGGTATACTGGCTATTCAACGAGGTATAGCCATTGCCGTGAGTGGCAACAGGCTCTCCCTGCACTGCGGAGAATTGTTCCAGATAGCGCCACGGGTGAGCATCGGTGGAGAAAGGACAAGCCTGTCCGCTCTGCTTTAACTGCACGAGCGCCTCCCCAAACGCTTCCCAAGTGTCCGGCAAAGTATCAATACCTGCCTTTGCCAATGCCTGCTGATTGGCGATCAACACCACGGTTGACGCATTAAAGGGTTGTGCATACAGTTTGCCTTGCGAGGATTCATAGTATGAACGGATCCCGGGAATATACGCTTCCCAGTTCACCACTTTTCCCTGTTTCTCGGCCAATTCCTGCACGGGAATGACCGCATTGGAGAGCATCAGATCCAAGGTACCCGCATCAAAACCCAACACCATTTCAGGTTGGTTTTTTGTCCGATAGGAGGCTATCGTTTTTTGCATCAGGACCTCATTCCCTCCCTGGCCCACACAGTTGATCACGTTTTTATCCTGGCTTTGGTTGTACTGGTTGCAGATCTCTTGAACTGCATCGCCCAGCTTGCCCGTTTGGCCATGCCAGAAGGTGATGGTTTCAGCCTGGGAAACACTGGCTGACAATAAGGTTGCCACGAGTACGCCAAGGTTTACTGAAGAGATAGACGGTAATTTCATTATCTTTCCTTTGGTTGTTCTGGTTCAGTCGACAGAGAGTATTACATGATGAAATATCTTTTTTATGTTACGGCTCATTGTCCAGCGACGACCAAACCCACGATAGGGGGGAACCCTCCAACCCGGTGTCATTGCAGGGCTCGATACTCAGAACCGATACTGTACCCCCAAGCGGAACCCCGTCTGGCGAGCATCGGAATCATTTCTGACCGATTTGTTCAGGATGGTAGCGTAGGGTCCCCAATTCTTATCGATGTTGTATTGCACTTTGACGCTGTGCTCGTAATCGCCGTGTTTATTGTCATAGCGCAGTCGCTTGTCACTGTGGATGTAGAAATAGTTGTATTCAAAGACCCAGGGGGCCATTTTATAGAACAACCAGAGGTCGGCTCGGTTGACGTTGTCATCCTCCACCCCTGGTGTCGTATAGCGTATGTACTCCCAGCGGTAACGTAATGCGGCACTGAAGTCCTCATTGAATTTATAACTGCCATACAGCCCGGGTTTATAACCGGTGTGTGCCGTTCCACTCTGCATCACAAACACGGGTTGTAAGTTGAGCCTGTCCGTCGCGGCAAATTGATAACTCAGGGTGGCTTCAGTACCGTTGCTCACCATGTCGTTATAAGGTTTTTGTTTGTGATTTCCGCCGTTCTTCCACATGGCTTCCAAGCCAAACCCTAGGCTATTGTCAAACCGATGTGTGATAAGAAAGCGATCTTTATTGGTCTTTTCTACATCCGTGTATTCATGGCGGTAATCCAGAGTGACCGCCTGAGCCGATGAAAAGACAAGAAGCGTAGCCAGCAAAGTTGTATTTTTATAATTCATTTTTGTCACCTCTAGGTAGCAGGAACAGCCTTCATTTCATGATAATAGGGAACGACATGAAGATGCTGTAACGCACAATGTCAAACCCAAGAAATCACAATTGACACGTTCCAAAATACATTAATGCAAAAATACATCAACACTACCTATGAACCTGTGTGACAGGATTCACGTAAATAATAATATATTCTTATTTATCATATGAATATAATTATAAACATCATTTATATTGCTATTATTTATTTAAATGGAGATAACTGATGTTGTTTGGAACGATTCAATTGAACTTGTTGCGCAAACGTCGACAGAGCCTTACCTCGCATGCTGCGTTGACTTGTTATTTGGTCACTATTAAACTAATTTATTGATATTAAATATGTTATTTAACGTGGGGAGTGAGGGGTGGCGACAATCAAAGATGTGGCAAACTTGGCAGGCGTCTCCCATGGGACCGTGTCCAATGTACTCAATGGACGAGGTAATGTCAGTGTCGAAAAAGTCGAGGCAGTGATACGAGCAGCACAACAAATGGGTTATGAACTGAATGCCCAAGCCCAACTGTTACGTGCCAAAAGCCGCAATGCGTTTGCGCTGGTCGTGCCGAACATTCATGCCGAGCAGCACCATCACTTGTATGAGGGTCTCCATCAGACGTTGAAGGGGCATTTTGATGGCGAGCTTGACTTATATCTAACCGATGATGTAGCTGCAACGGAAAGAACGATCTTAAAAAAACTGGCGGGTAAAGGGTACCAGGCTGTCATTGCCGTCTCTTGCCTAGAGCGAGCCGATGAATATTATCAAACACTCAAGTTGCCGCAGACAAAAATCATCTTTGTCTACCGCAGGCCATTAGGGGCGACAACCCACATCACTCTAGATTATACTCAAGCAGCCCGGGAGCTTGGGAACGAGATCCGCCACCGCGATTTTTCAACTGTCGGCGTGCTCACTGACCCTATCCATTATCATGATGTTGAGGCATTCATTCGGGAATTAACCCGCACATTGGGTCCCTCCCGTCGGGTGATGGTGTGTAATTCGCCCGCAGCGGAAAGTTATAAAGCGGCCTTTGAGCTATTTCGCGATGGCCCGCCCGACGCCATTATTGCCATGGACAACGAAAAAGCCCGGTACAGTGTCATTGCCAATACCCTGAGGAATCGGGCCAATACCCCAGTCCTATACAAGCTAAGTGATAGCCTGCAACCGCAGCAGGAGGGTGAGTATTTTTATCAGATGAATTATCAGGAGTTGGCCACAGTCATTGCCAAAACACTAGCCAGTATACCCACAGCAACCTTGCCAACATTCATTCATAACCGCGGCTTCTCCCAACTCAGCGCTTTAGAAACGCGAGCACCATCACCTGTTTCAGATTCACTCAATGTACTGTTGTTGCCCAGCCCCTCGTCGGATGCACTGAACAAACTACTACCTCATTTCTACAAACAGACGGGGATTAATGTCCAGTTGGTCACGCTCCCCTATGATGAATTGTTCGATATACTGTCCAATTTGAACGCGCACCCCTACTATGATGTCCTGCGTCTGGATGTCGCCGCACTGCCTTGGTTTGCCCATCGTATTCTGACACCGCTTGATGATGTGTTGCCTGCATTACCCGGCTTGCTAGACAACTATGACAAGCACATCATAGATAAGTATTGTAAGGTTCATCAGATCAGTTATGCCGTGCCATTTGATGCCAGTTCCCAATTGCTTTTTTATCGTCAGGACTTGTTTCACGACACGATGCTAAGTCGCATGTTTTACGAGAAGTTTGGCCGCGAATTGCAGGTGCCGACTACGTTTCAGGATTTTGATACGATCGCAGATTTTTTTACCGCGCTACACCAGCCAGGAAACCCACAGCGGCCCATGGGGACGTCAATGACGTTGGGTAACTCGGCGCTGATTGCCACGGAATACCTCACCCGCTATTACGCCATGGGCGGGCAGTTGCTGAAAAAGAGCGGCCCTCCTCATCTGGACAGGGATATCGCGATCGCGGCATTGCAGGACTACCTGCATCAGCTCAGCATCAGTATGCCTTTACAGGAGAGTTGGTGGAACGCGGCCGTCAAACGATTTGAGCAGGGAGAGTTAGCGATGCAAATTGCCTACATGAACCTGTTCAATGATGTAGCCCACAGCCCTATCTTTCCGGCCCTGGGATACGCGTCCGTGCCCGGTGGCATACCGCAATTAGGGGGCGGCTCGTTAGGGCTATCGCGCTACAGCAAAAAACACCGTCAAACCGCGTTGTTCTTCGACTGGCTCTATTCCGAAGAAATTGTTGAACACCGCGTCTTACTCGGCGGAAGTAGCGCGCATAAAAGCATGTGCCGTAATCAACTCATCATCCAACAATATCCCTGGTTCGGTACACTGGAGGAAAATGTGCCAAAAGGGATCCGTGAATCCAGCTGGCATGACGGCACGCCGTTTGATTTACGCAGTGCCGAACGTGTGATTGGGCTAGGAGTCAGTTATGCTATCAATGCGCTTAAGAACATCGAGCAGGTGATCGATGACATCAATCAGCAACTGCTCGAATATGTTGAATGATAAACTGTCAGTGGAGTCGCCCGAGTCAGTGAATTTGCTTTGTTCCACGTGTATTTTTATCGTCTGCATTCCGTTAAATCAGCCAGCTCAATCTCTTTCCATGAAAGTAACTTTTGAAAATGAAAATGGCCCCTGCCGGAGCCATGTTTCATTTAACTCATTGTATCTGTGCAATTTCAACCATAAAACTTGATTCGCCGATAATACCGCTGGCGCCTAGAAAAATAGGGATCATAACGCCATCGCCATGGCCAAAATCAATTTCAATGTCTTTGGACTCCACTGGTGACGCAGTAACACCGGTCATGGTTACCGGGAATTTAACCTAAATACATCCCGCACACCTGGCTGTTTAGCGGCAATAATTTCCCGCACCAGTCTAGGATTTCAGCCTTGAAACAAGCCAGAGACAGGCGAACAATCACTCAAACCGCGATAGCGACCGCATTAGAGCTGCCACAGCCATTTATTGCTAAGGTTGAAAGCGGGGAAAGGCGTCTGGATGTGGTGGCATTGATCGGTCTGGCACAGCTTCTGGGTATGGACTGGCAAAATGAACAATAAAGAATTGCCGGCAAATATGTCCCTCTGTAACTCAGTCCTCATTAATAACCTGATACAGGGGGAGCATCGCCGCACCGCGTGACGCGCTCTGTGCCCCCATCGAGGACGCAGTCAGCCTCACTTTCGGGCGGTTGGGGTCGAGCCGGGTTTCCAGCCGCTGATTCAGCTCCTGCACCAGACGGCTGATAATCGGTTTCGGCATCGCGCCGCCAAGTACAATGATTTGCGGATCCACCCACTGCACGCAGCCGAACACTGTCTGCTCCACCTGACCACGACAGCGTTCAAACCAGCTTTCCAGCAGCGGATGCTGCCTGGCGATCAGCTCCGGTAGCTGAGTTTCACTGAACCCTTCACGCTCCAGCGTGGTAAGCAGATCCTTATACGACGGTCGCGGCGTACCCGACGGAAAGGCCATCCCCACTTCACCGGCATTGCAGAACCCGCCGCGCAGCATTTTATGCCCGGAGATAATCCCCGCGCCGATACCGTAGCCAAGGTCGATAAAGGTCAGATCGCTGTACGCATTCCATTCGCCGCTGTACAGTTCGCCTACCGCCGAAGCGTTGGCATTGTTCTCCACCCACGTCGGCCACGGCAGGTTGTCGGCAAACGCCTGCTGTAAATCCACCTCGCGCCAGCTCTCCAGCCACGGCACGCTGTGGCGCTTACGTCCGTCTGCTTTCAGAAAGCCCGGCACCGCATAACCAATGCCGAGAATACGCGCGTGCTGGAGCTGGCGCTTTTTCAGCGTCTGCTCCACCAGGGTTTTAATCTGTGCAAGGGTCGCCGCCAGCGGCTGGTTCTCCTGATGAACTTCGGAAAGTGACAATAATTGGCGACCGCTGAGATCGACCACCGTCATATCGATAAAGCCGGGGCTGAACGACAGCCCGATAGCGCAGCCACCACCGGGGTTAAGGCGCAGCGGCAGCGACGGCTGACCGCGCTGTCCGGTATTGCGCTCCCCTTCCACCACCAGGCCGGAGAACATCAACTCCCGACACTGCTGGGTGATCGCCCCCGCCGTCAGCCCGGACAGCCGCGCCAGCTCGGCTCGCGTCACCGGGGCGTGGCGGCGGATCAGTTCCAGCAGCAGACGCTGCGAACCGCGCAGTTCAAGGCGTTCAGAGTGGGAGTTCATGGTGTCCTTAATTTTTATCTAATCCCAGCGCAGTCCGGCTTCTTCAATCAGCCCCTGCAAATACGGAATATCATCGTGGCTGAGCATATCAATCAGCCCCGCCTGCATCCAGCCGATAATCACCGGACGACTGTCACAGCCGAATTTATAGTCGTACTGCTCCAGCGGCGTCATGTCGTTTTTCATTTCATGCAGATACATCCGCACGCCCAGCCCGGCGTTTTTGTAGGCCCGCAGATCGTCGATATGGGCGAACTCGAACTCAAAGCAGACGCACCCCGCGTTCGACTGCTGCACCGCCGCAAGCTGGTTATTGTACCGCTCCAGCGTCACCACCTGTAACACCAGTTGCGGGATTTGCGCCTTCACCCGATTTATCAGTACATGGTTGAAGCCCAGTAGCTGGATATGGCCGATGGCCTCCGGCTGTTCACGCAGTAGCGCGACCAGCGCCGCCACAAACTCGTCGTGGCGGTTGCGTTGTTTGACCTCAACAATCAGCCCCATGCCGTTTTCCACCGCCCAGCGCAGCACGTCCGCCAGCAAGGGGATGCGCACTCCGGCAAACGACTGATAGTATTTCACGCCAAAGTCGCACGCCAGCAGCTGCGGGTACGTCATCTGCTCCACAAATCCGTGCCCGGTGGATACCCGGTCGATACGGTGATCGTGCGTGACCACCAGCTGGTTATCCGCCGTCAGGTGGATATCGATTTCAATACAGTGGGTTCCCGCTAGCCGGGCGGCTTCAAAGGCCGGAAAGGTGTTTTCCGGCGCGCAGCTGGAATAACCCCGGTGGCTGTTGACCAGCACAATCCCCTCTGCCGCCCGGTGAAAGTTAAACGCCATCTTTAAGTTCCTCATAATGAAAGATGGTTATTAACTTTACTATTTAAATTTAAATTCGAAAGTATTTTCTTCGCAGCCGATATTAAGACTTTGTTTTTAAATAAGTTAATTTTGATAGTTGTACATGTTTTAATTTTGACGATCGTCATCACATAAATTTAATGTTTAGTGTGTAAATTTAATAGCCATCTTTCATCCGACGGAAAACGGGCTTATGTCAAAACTGGTTCTGGAACAAGTGACCAAAACGTTCGACGAATTCTATGCCGCCAGGGAAATCTCGTTCTGCGCCGAAGAGGGGGAGTTCGTGACCCTGCTCGGGCCGAGCGGCTGCGGTAAAACCACCCTGCTGAAAATGATCGGTGGCTTTCACCAGCCGGACAGCGGACGCATTCTGATTGGCGATAAAGCGGTGAACGCGCTACCGCCGGAAAAGCGCAATACCGCCATGTGCTTTCAGTCCTATGCGCTGTTCCCGCACCTCAACGTGGCGCACAACATCTGCTTTGGCCTGAAGCAGAAAAAGGTCGCCATCAGCGAACAGCAGGCCCGGCTGGCGGAGGCGCTGAAGCAGGTGGGGCTGGAAAGTCAATGTCTGAAAATGCCAGCCCAACTCTCCGGCGGCCAGCAGCAACGCGTGGCACTGGCGCGGGCGATGATCACCCGCCCGGACGTGATCCTGTTCGACGAACCGCTCTCCAACCTCGACGCCAAGCTGCGAGAGAGCGTGCGTTTTGAAATCAAGGAACTCCAGCGGCAGTACCAGCTCACCTCGATCTACGTCACCCACGACCAGGCGGAAGCGCTGGCGATGTCGGACAAAATCGTGGTGCTGAACGCCGGTAACGTCGAGCAGATCGGCAAGCCCGAGGAGATCTACTACCGTCCGGCAAACCGCTTTGTGGCAGACTTTATCGGCGCGGCCAATATCGACACCGCGCAGGTCACGCCCGCAGAGCAGCCGGGCTATTACCGGGTACGCTGCGCCCTGGGTGAGTTTTATGTCTTCTCAGACCAGTCGCCGCGCGCGGAGCACTGCTACATCTGCTGGCGACCGGAAGACGCGCAGTATGTCAGCCAGCCACAAACAGGCGACAACCACTTCACCCTGACGCTTGACAAAATGGCCTTTATGGGCAATCTCACCGAAGCCTGGGGCCACAACGACAGCGGGTTATCGGTCCGTTTACAGCTAATTAAAAAGCCGCCCGTCGCACCCGGCGAACGCGCTTGCTTCCGTCTGGCGGAAAACGCCATCCATTTTCTGGAGCCGGTATCATGAAAAACTGGCGCAACGATGCGGTCGCCTGGCTGCTGATGCTCAGCGGGCTGGGCACCATTCTGCTGTTGATGGGATCGACGTTTTACGTGGTGATCATCCAGAGTCTGGGCTGGTTCAACCTCGAAGGCGACAGCCATTTCTCGCTGGAGTACTGGCGCAATATGTTGCAGGACAAGGTGCTGCAAAGCGCCCTGTTCTACTCGGTGAAAGTGTCGCTGCTGGGGGCGTTCGGCTCGGTGATTTTTACTTACCCACTGGCGCTATGGCTGCGTAAACCGATGGCCGGTAAAGAAGGGATTATCGCGGTGCTGCGTGCGCCGATGTTTATCCCCGGCCTAGTGGCGGCATTCCTGTTCGTCAATATCGTCGCTTACCACGGCATTATCAACGAACTGCTGCTGGCGCTGGGCATTATCAGCGAGCCGCGGCGGATGCAGAACGACGATTTCGGCTGGGGCGTCGTTATCCTGCAAATCTGGAAGAACCTGCCCTTCGCCCTGATCCTCGTCGGCGGCGCGGTCAACGCCATCCGTAACGACGTACTGGACGCCGCCAGCAATCTCGGCGCCAGCCGCTGGCGCAGTTTTACCGGCGTGATGGTACCGCTGACGCTGCCCGCCGTGCAGGTGACGCTGATTCTGGTGTTTATCGGCGCGCTGGGCGACTTCGCCTTCTTCTCGGTGGCCGGGCCGCGCAACACCTATTCGCTGGCGCGGCTGATGCAGGCCACCGCCATGGAGTACGGCGAGTGGAATAACGCGGCGGTGATTGCGGTGATCATTATGGTCACAGCGGCCATCTGCACGCTGCTGATTGCCACGCTGATTACCCCGTTCGCCACCCGCAAAGGAGAGGTCAAATGAGCCACACTGCCAACGGTCGCCGGGTGGTGACGATTTCGCTGATCTTCTTCGTGGCCGCCAACCTGGTCTGGCTGGGAATGCCGTTCGGCATGGCGATCCTCTGGTCGCTGGTTGACCCGGCCCATCCGTGGAGCTATCCGGATATCTTCCCACCTGTGCTGTCCTTCAGCCGCTGGCTGCTGGTGTGGGAGAAAACCTCACTGTCCGAGGCGCTGTTCAACAGCTACACCATCGCGCCTGCGGTGGCGGTGGTCAGCCTGCTGCTGTCGCTGCCCACCGCGTATGCCTTCGGGCGCATGACCTTTCGCGGCAAGGCGGTGGCGGAGATGCTGACGCTGATCCCGCTGGTGATGCCAGGAATGCTGATCGGGATCTTCTTCAGCGCCATGCTCATCAACCTCAATATCGACAACGCTTTTATCAGCATCGTTATCGGCCATACGGTGCTGACGCTACCCTATTCGATCCGCATTATGTCGGCAGGGTTTAAGGCGGTGCCGCAGGATCTGATCGACGCCAGCCGTGACTTAGGCTCCGGCGCGTGGGGCACCTTCTGTAACGCCTATCTGCCTCTGCTGAAACCGAGCTTCCTGGCGGCGCTGATTTTTTGTCTGGTGCGAAGTCTGGAGGAGTTCAGCATCTCATACGTGCTGGGCGCGCCTGATTTTATCACCGTCCCGACCATTCTTTACTCTTTCCTCGGCTACTCCTTCGTCCGCCCGGATGCAGCGGTGGTGTCGATGATTCTGGTAATACCCAACGTCATCCTGATGGTCATCATCGAGAAGTTGCTGAAGGGGAACTATCTGTCGCAATCCACGGGGAAAGCCTGACCTTTTACAGGAGAAACATAATGAAAAAAGCACTAATAATGTTAGCCGGAGGGTTGCTGTGCAGCTCGCTGGCACAGGCTGCGGATAATGCCGAGCTGGTTGCACAGGCAAAAAAAGAGGGCAGCGTGACCTTTAACGTCTGGTACCTACATCCACAGTGGCGCAGCTTTGTGAAGGGCTTTGAGCAGCAGTACGGCGTTAAGGTTCGCATCCCGGAAGGCAGCATTGACGGCAATATGAACAAGCTGCTGGCGGAAGCGGGCAAAGCGAAGGGCAAAATTGACGTCATCGCCCTGTCGGTAGCGCAACTGCCGGTAACGACGGGGGCGAAAGCGCTGGCGAAGGTGGACGATCTGCCAGGCTATGGCGACGCCATTCACCAGATTCAGAACGTCGATACTCAGGGCTACGCCGTGGCGTTCTGGGGCAACCAGACCGGGTTTGCTTACGACCCGCAGCAAATGGGCGATCGGGCGCTGCCGCAGACGCTGGAGCAACTGCAAAGCTTTATCGACGCCAATCCAAAGCGTTTCGGCTATAACGACCCGAATAACGGCGGCGCAGGAGAGGCGTTTATCCAGCGTATCGTCACTATTCAGGGCGGCGAGTTTAACAGCGAAGCGGAGAGCGTTGACCCGGCGGTGGTGAAAAGCTGGCAGAAAGGCTGGCAGTGGTTTGCCGCCAACAGCGACAAAATCACCCGCACCGCCTCCGGCGCTGACAGCCTGACTCGCCTGAACGACGGCGAGCTGATGCTGACGCCCGCCTGGGAAGATCATCTGGCTGGCCTGCAAAAAACTGGGGCCATCACCTCGCGGCTGAAATTTTACGTGCCGGTGTTTGGTATGCCCGGCGGCGGTAACATCGCGGCCATTGCCACTAACAGCCCACACCCGGCGGCATCACGGCTGTTCCTTAACTGGCTGATTCTGCCCGAAACGCAAAAAGCGCTGAATCAGGCGTTTGGTTCGACCCCCATGATCAAACAGACTAGCCCGAACGTGAAGCGCCCGGACGCCACGGTGCAGTTTTACGGCAAGGCGTACAGTACGCAGCTCAGAAAAGAGTTTGTGCGTGAAGTCATGATGCAGTAAGCCTCAATTTGCGTGCAGCTATAAACAATTTCCCCCAGAACCTGACCACGCGAAAAGGCAGAATGCAAAAGGTTCAGGGGAAGGGGTTGAAGGGATAACGGGCTTGCCCGGAAAAGGCTCCCCCTTCGTCTTTCGGGTTGCAGTCCCGCGACCCGAAATCCATTGGGTATAAAGGGCCATTATGCGGATATGGCTGACGCGCAAACAAACAGAGACCACATCATCCGACGGTAAGCCGAACGCCACGGAGGGATGGCTGCAACCTGAATCTTCGCAAACACTACTGGCAGTCTCATCGCGCCAGCAGCTTATCCAGTTTATTCGCCAGAGCACCGCGCTCCCCGCCTCATTGTTTGAACGCTTCTGGTTAACGCCGCTCCACCGCTTTGCGGAACTGGCGCAGTCATTTCCCGCCTCGGAAAACCACCATCATGCCCATGCAGGCGGTCTGCTCGATCACAGCCTCGAAGCCGCCTGTTATGCCGCACGGCTGCGGCAAAGTTATCTTTTTCCGCCTGATGCAGCACCGGAAGATCAGGCTGCTCAGTCCGAACGCTGGACAACGGTCATCATCTACGCTGCGCTGCTGCACGATGTGGGCAAACTTGTCACCGATATTGAGGTGGAAGATGCCAGCGGGCAACGCTGGTTTCCATGGCATGGTCCGCTGACCCAGCCTTATCGGTTCCGTTATTTGCCGCAACGTGATTACTTGCGCCATCCGGCTGCGGCAGCTCTTTTACTTGCCCAACTTATTCCCCCGGAAAGCCTCGACTGGCTAGCCACCGATGCCGCTGCATTATCCACTCTGCTGCACTGCCTGAACGGACAGTATCAGTATGCCGGGCTGGCAGGTGAACTGGTGCAGAAAGCCGACCGGGCATCGGTGGCGTTTAATCTCGGTGGCGATCCAGTTAAGGCTATCCACCGCCCACAAACCTCACTGCCGCAGCAAATAATCGCCGCCCTGCGTGACCTGCTGGCGCATGACTTCCGGCTCAATAACCCGAACGGTGGCTCTGACGGCTGGCTGACAGAAAACGCATTGTGGCTGGTCAGCAAGAACGCTGCCGATGCCATGCGTGGCTGGCTGCTGCGCCAGGGTATTGATGCCGTACCGCAGCATAACGTGCGGCTGTTCGATGAGATGCAGACGCATCAGTTACTGATCCCGTGCGTAGACAAGGCTATCTGGCATTGCCGGATTGCAGCCAACGGCGGCTGGAGCAGTGAACTCACACTATTGCGCTTCCCCCCTTCGCTGATTTGGGAGGATCCACAGCAACGTCCTGCAATCTTTAGTGGAACAGTTACGCCGTTAACGGAAGCGCTAAAAGAGACAGAAGCCGTAGTTTCAGGAGACGCACCTGTGGAACAATCACCCACCGAACCAGATGACACGCCATTTTCGGGCGAAACATTCTGGCAGTGGCTGGTTGATAACTGCCGGGCGCAGCATCTGGAAATAAACGAACCCAACGCCCGGATCCACACCGTCGCCGGGACGGCGTTTCTGGTCACTCCCGGTATTTTTAAACTCTGGCTGGACGCCTGTGGCCAGAATGAACCTGCGGAGCGCTGGCGGGAAGTACAGAAAGGATTTCAGAATCTGCACCTTCACCGAAAAAGAAAAAACGGCCTAAACATCTGGCACTGCGCCGTTGTCGGTCCGCGCCGTAGCTCACGTCTGAAGGGATATCTTCTTGACGATCCCACGCCGCTTTTTGGAGATGACATTCCCTTCAATAACCCTCATCTCTTACTCAGTGAAGGAGAGGATGCAAATGACCTTTGAAAAACTCCTGGAAGAGTATTTTTTTGCCCGACTGTTGCGCCCTGATACCCAGGACTGCTATCGCACGGCGGTAAATCAGTTTACCCACTGGCGCAACGTCCTGCCCGCCGAAGTCACGCCTCATATGGTACTGGAGTGGCGCAGCTATCTGTTAAATGTGCGTGGTATCAAGCCAGTGAGCTGGAATCACTATATGCGCCATATGCGGGCATTATATAACTTTGCGATTGAACAGGGCCTTCTGGAGCAGTTTATCAATCCGTTTCATAAAACATCGCTTCGGGAATCCCGCAAGAAAAAGAAAACCTTGTCCCGCGAGCAGATCCTCGCCTCACGCAAAATACTGAACCATTTTATTGAACAGGAGAATACACTGCGAGGCTACCGTTCACCGTTCTATCCGGCCTGGTTCTGGCTGGCCATGGTCGAAACTTTTAATTACACCGCTATCCGTCTGAACCAGCTTATTCATCTGCGCGTTAAAGACGTCGATCTGGTCTATGACACCCTGTTTATTCAGAGTGAAGGTAGCAAAAGCCATGATGAACATATTGTTCCTATCGCCTCGCGGCTACGACCTTATCTGGAACATTTACTTGCCGAGGCTAAAACACAGGGCATGCGGCCAAACGATCAGTTGTTCAACATCAACCGCTTCAGTCGGCGGACGCTACGGCAGGGCAAAGTAATGACGGAAAATCAGGTCAGTTATTTCTTTGCCAAACTCAGCGATGCCTGCCACAGCCGTTTTTCATCGCACCGCTACCGGCACACCGTCGCCACCGAACTGATGCAGAAACCAGAGCAAAATCTGTATGTCACGCAGAAACTGCTCGGCCACCGCGATATTAAGGTGACGCTCAGCTATATTGAACACAATGTCGAGATGCTCAGAAGTTGCGTGGAGAGAGATTGACAAAACAGGAAGTGAGTGAAAAGATCCGGCCCGAGGCTTTATAAACAAAAAAAGCCGGAGATGCGGCTATTTTGTAGTTGCCGTCAACATCCAGCTTCATTGCACAACATATTGATTGTTGTAGGTTTTTCGATTACCCACATAGCTTTTGGTGCCGAAGGCCGGACTCGAACCGGCACGTCTTTCAACGGTTGATTTTGAATCAACTGCGTCTACCGATTTCGCCACTTCGGCACGAAGAGGTATGCGGAAAACGTTGTGGATTATACCTGTCGCGAGTCACCTTGCAAGCTCCATTCTGTCTTCTGCTCGCTGAGTGCTGAAAAAATCAGCGCATCATCAGTCTGTTGTATTACTGAGACTAATTCAAAGCCCTTATGACGGCACCAAAATCTGACAAAACCTGCGGCTCCCGGCACTGGTTTTCCCTCCACATCATGATAGTCTTTCAAAGACCATCCCCTTCGGAGATAGCACCCGTTTATGATACGCCTCGCTGTTATTGGAACTAACTGGATCACCCGTCAGTTCGTCGATGCTGCCCACGAAAGCGGCAAGTATAAACTCACCGCCGTCTACTCCCGCTCGCTGGAACAGGCGCAGGCTTTTGCCAACGACTATCTGGTAGAGCACCTGTTCACCAATCTGCAGGCGATGGCGCAGAGCGATGAGATAGATGCGGTGTATATCGCCAGCCCAAACTCCCTGCATTGCGCGCAAACGCAGCTGTTTTTAAGCCATAAAAAGCATGTGATTTGTGAGAAGCCGCTGGCGTCTAATTTGCGTGAAGTGGAAGCGGCGATTGCCTGCGCGCGTGAAAACCAGGTGGTATTGTTCGAAGCGTTTAAAACCGCCAGTTTGCCGAACTTTATTGCGCTGCAGCAGGCATTGCTGAAAGTCGGCAAGATCCGCAAAGTGCTACTCAACTACTGCCAGTACTCTTCACGCTATCAGCGTTATCTGGACGGTGAGAATCCAAACACCTTTAATCCGGCGTTCTCGAACGGCTCGATTATGGATATCGGTTTTTACACCCTGGCTTCGGCAGTTGCGCTGTGGGGCGAGCCGTATTCGGTTCATGCCACGGCAAGCCTGCTAGAAAGCGGTGTGGATGCCCACGGTTCGGTGCAGATGGATTACGGCGATTTTGATGTGAATCTGCTGCACTCGAAAGTCAGTGATTCAACGATCCCAAGTGAGATTCAGGGGGAGGCGGGGTCGCTGGTTATCGAGAAAATCTCTGAATGCCAGCGCATCACCTTTATTCCACGCGGCGGCAAGCCGCAGGATCTGACGCAGCCGCAGCACATCAATACCATGCTGTATGAAGCTGAAGTTTTTTCTCGTCTGGTTGCCGATAACGAAGTGAATCATCCGGGCCTGGTAACGTCGCGTACTACCGCGGCGCTCACAACCGAGATCCGCGCCCAGACGGGCGTGAAATTCCCGGCGGATGATGTTGCCACACAGCTACCGGCGTAAAGCTATGTAAAAGCAGGGTAGCAAAATGTTGACTGATTGTAGCATCCGTAATATTTTGTTACCCGCAAAGGGGAGTAACTTCATTGCCGGTCAATCGTCATTACGGTGTTAGCGCACCCGGTTACCGGGCAATGCGAATGGTTTTTTACCCAAAAAATCATTCCGCGTTGTAAGTGAGACCTTGCCGGAAGGCGAGATCCCTGTTGCAAGCATTAGCGGCTGGCGTCTTCCGACGTTGGCCGTTTTTGTTTTTATAGGAATCATTTTTATGAATAGTGTCGGCACTCCATTACTGTGGGGCGGTTTTGCCGTCGTGGTCGTCATCATGCTGGCTATCGACCTCTTTTTACAGGGGCGTAAAGGCTCGCACACCATGTCCATGAAGCAGGCGGCCGTGTGGTCCCTGGTCTGGGTTTCGCTTTCGCTGCTGTTTAACGCGGCATTCTGGTGGTATCTCACCGGAACATCTGGCCGCGAAGTGGCGGATACACAAGCTCTCGCCTTCCTTACCGGCTACCTGATTGAAAAAGCGCTGGCGGTGGATAACGTCTTCGTCTGGCTGATGCTGTTTAGCTACTTCGCCGTGCCTGCGGCGCTGCAGCGTCGGGTGCTGGTTTACGGGGTGCTGGGCGCGATTGTGCTGCGTACCATTATGATTTTCGCCGGCAGCTGGCTGATTTCTCAGTTCGAATGGCTGCTGTATGTGTTCGGCGCGTTCCTGCTGTTCACCGGTATCAAAATGGCGCTGGCGAAAGAAGATGAGAGCGGCATTGGCGATAAGCCGCTGGTGCGCTGGATCCGTGGCCATCTGCGCATGACCGACAAAATCGAAGGCGAGCATTTCTTCGTTCGCAAAAACGGTATTTTGTTTGCCACGCCGCTGCTGCTGGTGCTGATTCTGGTTGAGCTGAGCGATGTGATTTTTGCCGTCGACAGTATTCCGGCAATCTTTGCGGTCACCACCGATCCGTTCATCGTGCTGACGTCGAACCTGTTTGCCATCCTCGGCCTGCGTGCTATGTACTTCCTGCTGGCAGGCGTGGCCGAGCGCTTCACCATGCTGAAGTACGGTTTGTCGGTGATTCTGGTGTTTATCGGCGTGAAGATGATGATTGTCGATTTCTACCACATCCCAATCGCGATTTCGCTTGGCGTGGTGGGCGGTATTCTGGCGTTTACGCTGATCCTCAACGCGTTTGTGAACTACCGTAACGATCGCAAGAAGCTGGCGAGGTAATACCTCCCCGCTTTGATGGGGTAGGGAAGCGGCAGCGTTATCCGGGTTGGATGGCGCGGCTGTCCTGCCCACACAAGCAATACCCTGTTTAGGCAGGGTTTTTCTTTTTATCCTGCGCACTTCCGG
Source organism: Buttiauxella warmboldiae (assembly GCF_003818135.1). Taxonomy (GTDB): domain Bacteria; phylum Pseudomonadota; class Gammaproteobacteria; order Enterobacterales; family Enterobacteriaceae; genus Buttiauxella; species Buttiauxella warmboldiae. Next base: position 143,629 of record NZ_RPOH01000021.1, read on the forward strand.
CAAGTCAATTGGCCCCTCGGGCCTGGTTTTATGATTTGTCGCTAATGTCACATATTTGTTAATATTTAGTTATAAAATCTAGCCCATCCCGAAATAATCAGTGATTACTACTTACGTCTTCGCGACATTTCCTTATACTCGACCAGGCACACACATTTCTTTACATCCGGTCAGTTAAGTACCTCAGAGTACCGACGCAGGATGGGACGACACATCACACAGGAAGGTTACAAATGGCTACACAATCTCCGGGTCTTCTTAAACGCCTGGCACAAGGCAGTCTGGTCAAGCAGATATTGGTCGGACTGGTGCTGGGTATTGCTCTTGCGGCAGTTTCCAAACCCGCGGCAGTGGCCGTAGGATTGCTCGGAACATTATTCGTTGGGGCGCTGAAAGCGGTTGCCCCGGTACTGGTTCTGATGCTGGTGATGGCGTCGATAGCCAACCATAAGCACGGCCAGAAAACCAGCATCCGCCCGATTCTGGTGCTCTACCTGCTGGGTACCTTCACTGCGGCATTAACCGCCGTTGTGATCAGCTTCCTGTTCCCTTCTACGTTGCACCTTGTCACCGGCGCAACAGATATCACGCCGCCATCGGGCATCGTTGAAGTTCTGCGTGGCTTGTTGCTGAGCATGGTATCTAACCCGATCGATGCGCTGCTCAACGCTAACTACATCGGTATTCTGGTGTGGGCGGTGGGTCTGGGCTTCGCGCTGCGCCACGCTAACGAAAGCACCAAAAACCTGATTAACGATGTCTCCGATGCGGTAACCTTTATCGTGAAAGTGGTGATTCGCTTAGCGCCAGTCGGTATTTTTGGCCTGGTTGCCTCAACGCTTGCTACCACCGGCTTTGAAACCCTGTGGAGCTACGCGCAGCTGCTGCTGGTGCTGGTTGGCTGTATGCTCGGCGTGGCGTTGATCATCAACCCGCTGCTGGTGTTTATGAAAATTCGTCGCAACCCGTACCCGCTGGTGTTTGCTTGCCTGCGCGAAAGTGGCGTCACTGCCTTCTTTACCCGCAGTTCCGCAGCCAACATTCCCGTAAATATGGCGCTGTGTGAAAAGCTGAACCTGGATCGTGATACTTACTCGGTCTCCATCCCATTGGGCGCAACCATTAATATGGCAGGCGCGGCCATCACCATTACCGTGCTGACTCTGGCGGCGGTGAATACTCTGGGTGTACCTGTAGATCTGCCAACGGCGCTGCTGCTGAGCGTGGTGGCTTCCCTGTGTGCCTGTGGCGCATCGGGTGTAGCAGGGGGGTCGCTGCTGCTGATCCCACTGGCCTGCGGCATGTTCGGTATTCCGAATGAGATTGCCATGCAGGTGGTTGCAGTCGGCTTTATCATCGGCGTATTGCAGGACTCCTGCGAAACTGCGCTGAACTCCTCAACTGACGTGCTGTTTACCGCGGCGGCCTGCCAGGCAGAGGACGCGCGCCTGGCTGATAAAAACCCGTTACGCGGCTAATGCTCAATGCTCCCTGTCTTACGAGGCAGGGAGTGACCCTTCTTATTGCTGCACCTCTTTTTCGACCTTAAACGGGTCGATACCGCGTCTTTGCATCCGCCAGAAGCGTATGATATTCAGGCCATTCATTACCAGAAAACTCCCTTCGATTAGCGTGCCGCCAATCGATCCCAGCCAGAAGTTATGCGTGACCCAGCACGCGGTGGAGCACCACATCACGCAGCGCGTGGTCAGCCCTTTGCAGCGAAATAGCGCCCAGGTACTGGCGACGGTGCCGAAAATCGGCAGCAGCTCCATCGCGTGGTTGAATTTAGATAAACCTAGCCCCAGGGTTAGCGTGATAAAAATCCCCATTACCCACAGGCTGCGGGTGCGCAGAGAAATCACGGTGCGCAGGGCGTTAAGCTCCGCGCTCATGCTCGCCGGGCTTGCCCCCATTAAAAAGAAGTGAACGCCGATGATGGCGCTGTATGCCGCCAGCTGTAGCTTGAAACGCCGTTCATCGCGGTTGATGAAGGTGGTAATCCCGACCAGAAAGGCTAAAACGCCGACGCCCTGGGCAACCCAATACGCGGTCATGACAAATCCTTGTGAGTAACATCGAGGCGAAAAAAAACGGCATTCTGAGTATCAAAATGCCGTTTCATGTTAGCACCTGCCTGAGGTTTTACAACGTAACGCCGCTTTTAAAGATTGCCAACTCACGGAAATCATTACGTTCATTGCAGGTTTTTTTGCCGTTGGCGATATCAACAATGGTGTCGATAAACTCGCTCAGCAGGGTATTCATGTCGCTGCCGTGCAGCAGTTTGCCCGCGTCAAAATCAATCCAGTGTGGCTTTTTCGTCGCCAGTTCACTGTTGGTGGCGATTTTCACCGTCGGCACAAAACCGCCGTATGGCGTACCGCGTCCGGTGCTGAACAGCACCATATGGCAGCCCGCACCGGCAAGCGCGCTGGTGGCAACGGCATCGTTACCCGGCGCGCTTAACAGGTTCAGGCCTGGCGTTTTCAGGCGCTCGCCATAACGCAGCACGTCGACAACCTCGCTCTCGCCGGCTTTTTGCGTGCAGCCCAGCGATTTTTCTTCGAGCGTGGTGATACCGCCAGCTTTGTTCCCTGGTGATGGGTTTTCGTAGATCGGCTGGTTGTGTTCGATGAAGTACTGTTTGAAGTCGTTCACCATGGTGACGGTTTTCTCAAACGTGGCTTCATCGCGGCAATGGCTCATCAGAATGCGTTCCGCCCCAAACATTTCCGGGACTTCAGTCAGTACGGTTGTGCCGCCGTTAGCCACCATGTAGTCGGAGAAACGGCCCAGCATTGGGTTTGCGGTAATACCGGACAAACCGTCAGAACCGCCGCATTCCAGGCCAAACTTCAGCTCGCTGATTTTGCCCGGCGTGCGTTTGTCGTTGCGCATCACTTCGTACAGCGCTTGCAGCTGCTCAAGGCCGGCTTCTACTTCGTCGTCCTGCTGCTGGCAAACCATGAACTTCACGCGGGATTCATCATACTCGCCCAGCGTTTCACGGAATGCGCTCACCTGGTTGTTTTCACAACCCAGGCCAATCACCAGCACCGCGCCCGCGTTCGGGTGATGGACCATGTTTTGCAGCATGGTGCGGGTGTTGATGTGATCTTCACCCAGCTGCGAACAACCAAACGGGTGGCTGAACAGGAACACACCGTCGATATCTTCGGCATCGTGATTCTGCTTCAGGAAACGGTTCTGGATCTGACGCGCGATGCCGTTAACACAGCCCACGGTTGGCAGGATCCACAGTTCGTTACGCACTCCCACGCTGCCGTTTTCGCGACGGTAAATCTCAATGTCGCGGTCTGCAGCCTGGCCTGCCAGCGTCTGGAAATCAGGTTGATAGCGATACTCATCCAGGTCGCTCAGATTCGTGCGCACGTTATGCGAGTGAATGTGCTCCCCGGCTTCAATCGTGGCTAACGCATGGCCAATCGGCAGGCCATATTTAACCACGTTCTCACCCTGCGCAATGGTAACCAGCGCAAATTTATGGCCACGCCCCACCGGCTGGCGCAGCGCTATCTCTGCACCTTCAACGGTAACGGCTTCACCTTCAGCCAGGTCCACTAACGCAACGGCGACGTTATCTTGCGTATGGATCTTGATGTATTGCATATCAACCTCAGAGCCTGATTAGTTCAGTTCAATGCCAAAGTAGTCTCGGGCGTTGTTAAAGCAGATGTTTTCTACCATGCTACCCAACAGTTTGATGTCCGCTGGCGCTTCGCCTGCTTCAACCCAACGGCCAATCATCTGGCACAGAATGCGGCGGAAGTATTCGTGGCGGGTGTATGACAGGAAGCTACGGCTGTCAGTCAGCATGCCAACAAAACGGCTCAGCAGACCCAGCTGCGCCAGCTGCGTCATTTGACGCTCCATGCCGTCTTTCTGGTCGTTGAACCACCAACCAGAACCAAACTGCATCTTGCCCGGCATCCCTTCGCCCTGGAAGTTGCCAATCATGGTGCCCAGCACTTCGTTATCGCGTGGGTTCAGGCAGTACAGGATAGTTTTTGGCAGTTCATTGTTTTCATTCTGCTTGCTGAGCAGGCGAGAAAGCTCTTCAGCCATTGGGCGGTCGTTGATGGAGTCAAAGCCCACATCCGGCCCCAGCAGTTTGAACTGGCGCAGGTTGTTGTTACGCAGCGCGCCAATGTGGTACTGCTGAACCCAGCCGCGACGGGTATATTCTGCCGCCAGCCAAACCAGAACCGCAGTTTTAAACTGGGCAGTTTCATGTTCGGTTGGGGTCGCGCCAGAAAGACGACGTGCCAGGATACCGTCGAGAGTCGCTTCGTCTGCTTCCGCAAACAGAACCACGTCTAATGCGTGGTCGGAAACTTTACAGCCGTGTGCCGCGAAGTGGTCCAGACGTTTGCTCAGGGCCGCTTGCAGGTCGCTGAAACGACGGATGTCGGTATCAGAAACTTCAGCCAGTTTACCCATGTATTCAACGAAGGTTTCTTGTTCGATATTGAACGCTTTGTCCGGGCGCCAGCTTGGCAGCACTTTGGTTTCAAACGCGTCTAATGCGATTTGACGGTGGAAACGCAGATCGTCAATGGGATCGTCAGTCGTGCCGACCATCTTCACGTTCATCTGTTTCATGATGCCGCGCGCAGAGAAGTTGTCCTGAGCCAGCAGCTCGTTACATTCGTTCCAGATCTCATCAGCAGTGGCTGGCGACAGCAGCTTGCCGGTGATGCCGAACGGGCGACGCAGTTCGAGGTGGGTCCAGTGGTACAGCGGGTTGCCGATAGTGTGCGGAACCGTTGCAGCCCATGCATCGAATTTCTCACGGTCAGAGGCATCGCCAGTACACAGACGCTCTTCCACACCGTTAGCACGCATGCCGCGCCACTTATAGTGATCGCCCTTTAACCAGATGTCATACAGGTTTTTAAAACGATAGTCTTCTGCAACCTGCTGCGGTTGAAGGTGGCAGTGATAGTCGAAAATAGGCTGATCGGCTGCAAACTCATGGTACAAACGGCGGGCAAATTCGGTATCAAGGAGAAAATCTTCAGTCATAAACTGGGCCATTGTAGGGTTCCTCTGTTCATAGCAGTTCGATGCTTACGCATAATGCAAATAAAGTTATCACACCAATTTACGCAGGCCGAGTGGATTTTTGAGATGTTCATCACAAAAACCATACTTTTATTGTTAATATTCTGTGTAAAAAGAACCCGTATCCCGCGCCGTTTCTGGCCTGAAAGCCTGTACTCCCTAAGAGTAAGCTGATCGACACTTTTGTGATATCACTCAACTTTTGAAGCTGTATGACAAGTTATCTTTCTGCCGTCGCAATACTTAAGTAATGGAAATACATCAGACGCTGATACCACGAACAGCGCAAAACGGTACGGAAACCGGAATTGCCACTGGCAGTTTTTATATATGGCAAGGTACGGGTCGTACCGGGTGATACCCCGGTTATGAACCCTCTTATAGATCAAACGCTCTGGCAGCAGTGCCGGACGTGCGGCTGCATCATATGCAGCTGTCTTCAAGACGGGATGAAATTCGAAATGCGAAAGATTCAAGGCTTGCGCTGGTACATGATAGCTCTGGTCACTATGGGCACCATTCTGGGTTATCTGACACGTAATACTATTGCTGCGGCAGCACCTACTCTGATGGAAGAGCTGCATATTTCTACTCAGCAATACTCATATATCATCGCAGCTTACTCGGCTTGCTATACCATCATGCAGCCTGTTGCAGGCTACGCGCTCGATGTGCTTGGTACTAAAGTCGGCTACGCATTCTTTGCTGTCGCATGGGCAATTTTCTGTGGCGCAACGGCGCTGGCGGGAAGCTGGGGTGGACTGGCCATTGCGCGTGGCGCCGTGGGTGCCGCTGAAGCTGCCATGATCCCGGCTGGCCTGAAAGCCAGTAGCGAATGGTTCCCGGCTAAAGAGCGCTCCATCGCCGTAGGTTATTTTAACGTCGGCTCTTCTATTGGCGGTATGATTGCTCCACCATTAGTGGTCTGGGCGATTGTGATGCACAGCTGGCAGATGGCTTTCATCATCTCCGGCGTCCTGAGCTTTGCATGGGCAATGGCGTGGCTTGTCTTCTACAAACACCCGCGCGATCAGAAACGTCTTTCTGAAGAAGAGCGTGAGTACATCATTGGCGGTCAGGAAGCTCATCACCAGACCAACAACAGCAAAAAAATGAGCGCATGGAAAATCCTGCAGAACCGTCAGTTCTGGGGTATCGCTCTGCCGCGCTTCCTGGCTGAACCAGCCTGGGGAACTTTCAACGCCTGGATCCCACTGTTCATGTTTAAAGCTTACGGCTTTGACCTGAAACACATCGCGATGTTTGCCTGGATGCCAATGCTGTTTGCTGACCTTGGCTGTATCGTTGGCGGCTACCTGCCACCGCTGTTCCAGCGCGTATTCGGCGTTAACCTGATTGTTTCCCGTAAACTGGTCGTCACCATGGGGGCGTTACTGATGATTGCGCCTGGGACTATCGGCCTGTTCACCAGCCCATATGTTGCAATCGCTCTGCTGTGCGTTGGCGGTTTCGCTCACCAGTCGCTGTCTGGCGCCCTGATCACACTCTCTTCTGACGTATTTGGTCGTAACGAAGTGGCAACGGCGAACGGCCTGACCGGTATGGCTGCCTGGACCGCAAGTACAATGTTTGCGCTGGTCGTCGGCGCGCTGGCTGATACCCTTGGCTTCAGCCCGCTGTTTGCCGCACTGGCAGTCTTCGATGTGCTGGGGGCTATCGTTATCTGGACCGTGCTGCAAAACAAACCTATCAGTGAGTTAGAAGAGCAGCAAAAACCGAAACAAGCGTTAGCTTAATCGCGGTCTAAATTTTGCACATCAGGCCGCCTACGGGCGGCTTTTATGTAGCCAGAATGTGGAGCCGAACTTTGAAAAGTGGTATAACAAATTAGGTTAACCGCAGGATTTTTCCCGGAGCTACAGATGGAAGTTATGGAACCTCGTCGTCTTTATCAGCAATTAGCCGCTGAACTTAAACAACGCATCGAAAACGGTGTTTATCTGGTTGGGGAAAAACTCCCGGCAGAGCGCTTTATTGCTGAAGAAAAGAACGTGAGCCGCACTGTGGTTCGTGAAGCTATCATCATGCTGGAAGTAGAAGGGTACGTTGAAGTCCGCAAAGGCTCCGGCATCCACGTGATGGCCAATCAGGCCAAATACTCCAGCCTGCCTGATGAACAGTTTGAATTTGCCAGTTTCGGGCCGTTTGAGCTGCTGCAGGCTCGCCAGCTTATCGAAAGCAATATTGCGGAATTCGCGGCAACTCAGGTCACCAAGCAAGATATTGTCAAGCTGATGGAAATTCAGGAAATGGCCCGTAATGAGCATAATTTCCAGGATTCAGAATGGGACCTTCATTTTCACACTCAGGTAGCCCTGGCCTCGCAAAATAGCGCCCTTGCAGCCGTCGTTGAAAAAATGTGGAGCCAGCGTATCCACAACCCATACTGGAAAAAACTTCATGAACATATCGATAAGCGCACCGCCGATAACTGGTGTGAAGATCATGACCAGATCCTTAAAGCCCTGATTCGTAAAGATCCACATGCGGCCAAAGTGGCAATGTGGCAGCATCTGGAGAACACCAAACAGATGCTGTTTGATGCCACCAGCGATGATTTTGAATTTAACGCGGACCGCTACTTATTTGCCGATAATCCGGTAATTCATCTCGATACCACGGCAAACAGTCAAAAATAGCCCTTTCCCCGCGCGAGGGTAAGCAAACCAACCAATAGTGTCAGCGTTTGTAAATACCCTCGCCAGCCCCTCAGTGAGTCCTCAAAATCAACTCCCGGCAAAGCACAAATACTGTGACGCTCCAGGCTGAGCTTTGTTACAATTAGATGCAATTTCATCGTCGGTGTTCGCTTTGCTGTACACCTGCCTGTTCGTCTTCACACGGAGCTGTGGCAAGAAGAGGCAATAAGCGGTGGATTGTAAGCGGCAATCAGACAAGCAAAACCAGACAATAAAGCCGCACTCTACCAGGCTGACTTAGTCAGCGGTCTTAACCGATGTGCCAGGAACACTGAATGGAACTTCTCACGCAACTGTTGAACGCTCTCTGGAGCCAGGATTTTGAAACGCTCGCCAATCCAGGAATGATTGGCATGCTTTATTTTGTTTTATTCATGATCTTATTTCTTGAAAACGGCCTGCTGCCGGCCGCCTTCCTGCCGGGCGATAGCCTGTTAGTTTTAGTGGGTGTGCTGATTGCCAAAGGGGCGATGGGTTTTCCGGAAACGCTTTTTTTACTGACCACTGCCGCAAGCCTCGGCTGTTGGCTGAGCTATATCCAGGGGCGCTGGCTTGGGAACACGCGGATCGTGCAAAACTGGCTGTCGCATCTTCCCGCTCACTATCACCAGCGGGCGCATAATCTGTTCCATAAGCATGGCCTGGCGGCGTTACTGATTGGCCGCTTTATCGCTTTTGTGCGCACTCTGTTACCGACCATTGCCGGGTTGTCTGGTCTGAACAATGCGCGTTTCCAGTTCTTTAACTGGATGAGCGGCCTGTTATGGGTACTGATCCTGACGACTCTGGGTTACCTGCTCGGCAAAACGCCGGTATTCCTCAAGTATGAAGATGCATTGATGTCCTGCCTGATGCTGCTACCCGTCGTGCTGCTGGTCATTGGCCTGTGCGGTTCGTTGATCGTGCTTTGGCGTAAAAAATACGGTAACCGTGGTTAAGAGGTATGCGATGAGAACACACTTTTTTCGTGGTCTGCGGGCCACGATACTGACAGGCGTTATCGCCATCGCCTCAATCCTGATCTGGTCGGGAATGCAGACAACGGAGTCCACCCTGGAAATTCGCTCCAGCCAGCAGGGCATCAGCATACCGGACGGTTTTTTTGTCTCGCACCACCTTAATGCCAACGGTATTCGCTTTAACAGCATTACCCCTGACAACAACTCCTTATTGATTAAATTTGATTCAAGCGCGCAAAGCGAAGCGGCCAAAGCCGTGCTGTATAAAACGCTGCCGCATGGCTATGTCATCGCCCAACAAGAAGAGGGCGACAGCGCCAGCAACTGGCTGACGCGCGTGCTCAACGAAAATATCCGCATCGGCTAACCCCGTTCCTGAAATCCTAATTTGTCATCGGAATTGGGTTTTTACTCAATTTCTGTCTATGCTTGTTTTGACTTAACTCGCTACAACTTATTGGTTTTGTCTAATTTCTGGATTCTATGTGTGGTTAACCTTGCGGTTAAACGTACATTCACAATGGAAGGTTTTCGCTCATGAACATTCGTACCGTATTGGCTATCGCCCTGTTATCACTGACATCTGCCGCACAAGCGAACTCGCTGTGCGGCGAAAAAGAGCGGGATATACAGCGCGAAATTGGCTATGCGGAGAAACACCAGAATCAAAGTCGCGTCGATGGCCTGAACAAAGCGTTGCGGGAAGTTCGTGCCAATTGCACCGACAGCGGTTTACGCGCGGCGCATCAGAAGAAAATTAACCAGCAGCAGGCTGAAATCGCCGAGCGGAAAGCAGATCTGCAAGAGGCGCACGCAAAAGGCGACGCCGATAAAATTACCAAACGGGAGCAAAAACTGGCGGAAGCTGAAGATGAGCTGAAAACCCTGCAGGCCCGTGATTATTAAGACTACCCCATACCCGCAGCGCGAAGTCTGTGGGGTATTAAGGACTGACCTCAAACACCTGGAGAGAACTATGTCAAAAGATACTACATCAGAACATTTGCGCGCTGAGTTGAAATCCCTGGCAGATACCCTTGAAGAGGTGCTGAGCGCATCGACGGATAAGTCTAAATCCGAGCTTGAAAAGCTACGTGGCAAAGCAGAAAAAGCGCTGAAAGAGAGCCGTGTGCGCCTGGGGGATACCGGTGACGTCATTGCCAGACAAACCCGCGAAGCGGCGGCAAAAGCTGACGATTATGTCCGTGAAAATCCATGGACCGGCGTCGGTATTGGTGCGGCGATTGGCGTCGTGCTCGGCGTGCTGCTGACGCGTCGTTAATTATGCCTGAATCCCATCAATCTCAAGGGCCAGGTAAAGGCGTACTGGGTATTGGTCAGCGCCTTGTCACCATCATTGTAGGAATGGTGGAAACGCGCGTTCGCCTTGCCGTGGTGGAGCTGGAAGAAGAGAAGGCGCATCTCGTTCAGCTGCTGCTGATGCTTGGGCTAACCATGTTGTTTGCGGCATTTGGCTTAATGAGTCTGATGGTGCTGATTATCTGGGCAGTCGACCCGCAGTATCGCTTAAATGCCATGATTGCGACTACCGTCATACTGCTGGCTTTAGCCTTGATTGGCGGTATCTGGACGCTGCGTAAATCTCGCCGGTCCACGCTGTTACGCCATACCCGTCGGGAGTTGGAAAACGACCGCGCGCTGCTGGAAGATGACAAGCCATGAGCGACCGTGAGCGCGATAAGCGTAAGGCATTTTTACTCAGCCAGATCCAACAGCAGCGCCTGGATTTAAGCGCCAGCAGACGCGACTGGCTCGAAGCGACCGGCGCATATGACCGCGGCTGGAGTACGCTACTGAGTTTGCGCAGCTATGCGTTAATCGCCAGCAGCGTAATGGCTATCTGGACCGTGCGCCACCCAAGCTTCCTGATGCGCTGGGCCAGGCGCGGGTTGGGTGCCTGGAGCGCCTGGCGGCTGATCCGCAGCACCATTGAGCAGCAATCACGTTGATCTTAACGCCGCTTCCCGCAAGCGGCGTTTTTACTGCTGAGCTTGCTCAACTAATTTGAAAAACATCGACAGTTTTCCTTGCTAACAATCCGATAACGTCCCGTCTATTATCCTCCACAGCAAAGCGCAATTACCGGTAACTATCGGAAATTGCAAAAACAAACATCCCTGGGCTGATAGCACCCACAAGAGATTTGCTGGAGAGTAAAAATGAAAAAATTAGATGATGCTGGCGTTCTGTTAGCACGGATCCTGATGCCGATTCTGTTTATCGTGGCAGGCTGGGGCAAAATCAGCGGTTATGCCGGCACTCAGCAATATATGGAAGCGATGGGGGTTCCGGGATTTTTGCTGCCGCTGACCATTCTGCTTGAGTTCGGCGGCGGCCTGGCGATTCTGTTCGGTTTCTTTACTCGTACTACAGCGATTATTACCGCGGTGTTCACGCTGCTGACCGCGTTCTTGTTCCACGGTGATTTCAGCCAGGGCATGAACTCAACTATGTTTATGAAGAACTTCACCATCGCTGGTGGCTATCTGTTGCTGGCTATCTTTGGACCGGGTGCCTACAGCATCGACCGCGTACTGAAGAAAAACTGGTAATCCTCTATACTGAGTTTTGTTAAAAGCGAAGGTTAATCCCTTCGCTTTTTTTGTGTGCGCCGGGCATGGCG
>NZ_RPOH01000022.1 GCF_003818135.1 Buttiauxella warmboldiae
TTTTCCTTCTTTGTCAGTAATCTCTGGTAACAGGCACCTTCACCCAGTTGTGTTAATCTAAAAGTGCAGGCCTTCGAGCCTGAAACCCGGTTAACGTAATCTACTTGAGGAAGCATCATGGATCGATTCCCACGCTCCAATGACAGCATCGTGCAGCAGGCCCGCACCGGTTTGCAGGCCTATATGGCGCAGGTTTACGGCTGGATGACCTGCGGCCTGTTACTGACGGCCTTTGTCGCCTGGTACGCCGCCAATACGCCCGCGGTGATGGAGTTCGTCTTTTCCAGCAAAATCACTTTCTTTGGCTTGATTATCGTGCAGTTAGGGCTGGTGTTTGTGCTCTCGGGCATGGTGCATAAGCTCAGCGCAGGCATGGCAACCAGCCTGTTTATGCTCTATTCGGCATTAACGGGCCTGACGCTTTCCAGCATTTTTATCGTCTACACCTACTCTTCTATTGCCAGCACCTTCGTGGTGGCCGGGGGAATGTTCGGCGCGATGAGCCTGTATGGCTACACCACCAAACGCGACCTAAGCGGTTTTGGCAATATGCTGTTTATGGCGCTGATCGGCATCGTGCTGGCGTCGCTGGTGAACCTGTGGCTAAAAAGCAGCGCGCTGATGTGGGCGGTGACCTATATTGGGGTGGTCGTCTTTGTTGGCCTGACGGCCTACGACACCCAGAAGCTGAAAAATATCGGCGAGCAGATTGATAGCCGTGATACGCAGAACATGCGCAAGTATTCTATCCTCGGCGCACTGACGCTGTATCTTGATTTTATCAACCTGTTCCTGATGCTGCTGCGTATTTTCGGCAACCGCCGTTAATTCGGGCGTTCATAAGGCGGATAAATATCCGCCTTATGCATTCTCCCCCAGCTTCTTCTCATTCTTCACGCGCAGCTTCTTCGCCCGACTCTCAAGCACTAAATAACACACTATTGCCAGTATCAGCGGCGCGATGTAATAGAGCATTCGATACGCCAGCAGCGCCGCGATAATCGTGCCGTTGCTGAGATGCTCCCCGCCCAGTAAAGCGATAAATACCGCCTCCAGCACGCCAATACCTGCGGGAATATGCACAATCACCCCAGCGATGCTGCTCACCAGTAATACGCCCAGCACAAAGAAATAGTTCACCTCCTGGCCCAGCAACAGCCAGATAATGGCCCCCATCACCATCCAGTTACAGCTCGAAATCGCCAATTGCATCAGGGCGAATTTAAACGATGGCAGCACCAGGCGCTGGCCTTTGATCGTCATATGGCGATGTTTGGCGAAGGCACAAAAACACAGATAAACCGCGATGATCGCCAGCAATACGCCACCTAAAATCCGCAAAGTGGTTTCGTCGATGTACCAGTGATCCGGCAATTGCACCACACCGACGGTAAAAATCACCCCCGCCAGCAAAATGTAGCCCAGCCAGTTGGTGGAAATACTCAATGAGAAGATTCGAGTAATCGTGGCGCTCGGCAGCCCAAGCCGTGAATAAAGGCGGTAACGCATGCCGATACCGCCAACCCAGGTACTCAGCGTTAGGTTGAAGGCATAACAGATAAACGAGACTAACATCACCTGCCGTTTTGCCAGCTTATGCCCGCAATAAGCGCGCGCCAGCAGGTCGTAACCGCCGTAAATCAGGTAGCTGAGAATCACCAGCCCTATCGCGCTGAACAGCGCCAGTCGGTTGTAATTGCGTATTACCTCCCACACTTCCCCCCAGTTCACTTTGGTGGCATACACCGCTAACAGGACGATAACGGCGATGAAAAATAGCCCGGTGAGGATTTTTTTCGCTTTGCGCCACGCTGGCGTTGAGAGTGACATCAGTATTTGGCTCCCTGATTATCGGCCTTTACCCGGTCCTGGGTTTCCATATGCGGCTGCGCCGGAGGCATCACCTGGGCAAGCTTTGGCGTGTGGGCAGGTAACCAGCCCACCATCGCCGGGAAGTGGCGTAAAAAGTGGAACGCCAGCACGCTTTTTCCCAGGTTCCACCAGCTGCGCTTGGGCAGCATCGACTCATCAACAGGGTAGCAATCTTTGGCCATCAGGCCGTTAAGATTGGCGCGTAGCGTGTCGTTGAAGGTGCGGTCATAAATAATCAGGTTGGCTTCCAGATTGAGCGATAAACTCAGCGGGTCGAGATTGCTGGAGCCGACCGTGGCCCAGTGATCATCCATAAGGGCCACTTTTCCATGTAACGGACGGCGATGGTATTCATAGATTTTCACGCCCGAGCGCACCAAATAGTTGTACAGCAGGCGCGCACCGACTTTAACAATCGGCATATCCGGCTCGCCCTGCACAATCAGTTTCACCGAGACGCCACGACGCGCGGCATTACGCATCGCATGAAGCAGGCGATACCCCGGGAAGAAATAGGCGTTGGCGATAATCACTTCACGTTTCGCATGACTGAGCATTTTCAGATAATAGCGTTCGATATCATCACGATGCCGATCGTTATCGCGCCAGACAAACAGCGCTTGCGCCTCACCGGGCGTGAGGTTTTCGTGCGCCGGGCTGCGCCGACGCCACCACTGGCGCTTGTTTTCATGGCCGGGCAGGTTGGAGATCGCATACTGGTAAATGTCATCCACCACCGGCCCTTCCACCTTGACCGAGTAATCCTGCTTTGCCTCCGGGCCGTAATCACTCATCTGCTCAGCGGAATAGTTAATACCCCCAACAAACGCCACGCTGCCATCCACCACCACGATTTTGCGGTGCATACGGCGAAATAAATTGGTACGCATTCCAAACACTAACGGGCGCGGGTCGTAATAGCGGAACATCACCCCGGCGCTGGTGAGCTGGTTGACAAACTCAGCGCTTAAATCCGGTGAGCCGTAGCCATCAAGCAGCACTTCAATGCTCACGCCACGGCGTGCGGCGCTCAGCAGCACCGCGTGCAGCTGCTTGCCGACATCATCTTCAAACCAGATAAAGGTTTCGAGCAGCACTTTACTGCGGGATTGTTCAATAGCTTGAAACACCGCGGGGAAAAACTGGTCGCCGTTTTCCAGCAGCGTAATATGGTTCCCGTCACGCCAGTTATTTTTCATAGATGAATCTCCACGGCTAATGGCGCATGATCCGAGAGATGCCGCCACTGCCGCAACGGCAGGGCCGTAGGGGCAGAAGCAGAGGCATTTTTCACATAAATTCTGTCAAGACGCAGCAGCGGGAAACGAGCAGGGAAGGTGCGCGCCGGGCGGCCCCAGGCTCGAGTAAAGACTTCATCTAAGCCAGTCTGTTTGAGCGGTAAATTTGCGCGCTGTTGCCAGTCATTAAAATCACCGGCTACCACCACCGGCTCGCCTTGCGGGAGATTATCCACCAGGCGGCAGAGCATATTGAGCTGCGCCTGGCGGTGGGCGTCGCGCAAACCGAGGTGCACACAAATCACATGCACGCGGATATCCAGGCCCGGTAGCGTCATCTGGCAGTGCAGCATGCCGCGCTTTTCGTGGCCCTCTACCGAGATATCGCGGTTTTGATAATCGGTAATAGGAAAGCGCGACAATACGGCATTGCCGTGGTGTCCTTCGGGATAAACCGCATTGCGGCCATAGGCGAAATCGCTCCACATGGTGTCGGCGAGGAATTCGTAATGGCTGGTATCCGGCCAGTTCTCGACGTGCAAAGGGTGGATTTCATGGGCGCCCATCACCTCCTGCAGGCAGACAATATCGGCAGAAACCGCACGTACCGCATCGCGCAACTCGGGCAAAATAAAACGCCGGTTGAGCGCGGTGAAACCCTTGTGCGTATTAATCGTGAGCACTTTAAAGGATAAGTGCTGAGCTTTATTACCCATGCTTCTCCCGGCATTGTTAACATCCTGATGAAAATAAAGTGTAGTCTGTGTCACAAATAGCTGCCGGGTTACGGAATTTTCCGCATACTGCGGTACTCTGAATGACAGAAAATAGCCGCCAGGAGAGAAAGAATGAAATGGCAACAACGCGTACAGGTGACAACGGGCCTGAGCTGCTGGCAGATAATGCTGCATCTTGCAGTGGTCGCTGCGCTGCTCGTTGGCTGGAAAACGGCTACCCTGATACCGGTCGGCATCGGGCTGTGTTTGCTGTATGTCGCGACCGTTATTCTGATGCTCGCCCTGCACCGCGTGCGCAGCGGGCGGTTACGTGATATCGGTGACTTTCTTGAAGAGCTGACCACCACCTGGTATTTCGGCTCCGCGATGATTGCGCTGTGGCTGCTGTCACGCGTGATAGAAAACAAGTTTCTGCTCCTCGCCGCCGGTATCGCGATGATTGCCGGGCCAGTTATCTATTCGCTGCTGGCTAAAGATAAAACCTCAGGCAATTTTACGCCGAAACATCCAGTACGCCGCTGAACCCGTCGTGGCCGCGATAACCAATAGCGGCCACACGCTTCCCCACACAATATCGAAACTCGCATTCTTCAAATAAATCTGCTTGGTGATATCGGTGAAGTGCCGTATCGGATTTGCCCAGGTCAGGTTTTGCAGCCACACCGGCATGTTTTCTACCGGCGAGACATAACCCGAGAGCAAAATGGCGGGCATCATAAAGACAAACACCCCGATAAACGCCTGCTGCTGCGTTGAGCACAGCGAGGAGATCAGTAAACCGAATCCCACCAGCGACAGGCCGTAAATCAGCATCGTGAAGTAAAACAGCAGCAGCGAGCCGGAAAACGGAATCTGATAGCCCCAGATGCCGACGCCCAGCACGATGGTGGCCTGGCCGATTGCCACGATTTGCGCAGGCACCGCTTTGCCGACGAAAATCTGCCAGGTGGCGAGCGGGGAAACCAGTAGCTGATCGAGGGTGCCTTGCTCACGTTCGCGGGCAACGGAAAGCGAGGTGACAATCATCACGCCGATGGTGGCGATCATCGCAATCAGCGACGGCACCACAAACCATTTGTAATCCAGATTCGGGTTGTACCAGTTGCGCACCACCAGCTCGCTGTTATTCGGTTTTGGCTGCCCGGACACCAGTTCCTGCTGGTAGTTTTTCACTATCTGTTGCAGATAGTTGGCGGCGATCTGCGCGCTGTTGGAGTTGCGCCCGTCGAGAATAATTTGCAGTTTCGCCTGCTGAAGGCTGGCGATATCCCGCGAAAAATCCGCCGGGAAGCGAATCAGCAGCAACGCTTTCTGGTTATCAATAGTCGGCTGGATCTCCTGCGGGCTTTTCAACAACAGCACATGGCTAAACGCTTTGGCGCGGGCAAAACGCTGAGTCAGTTCAACCGAGTGGCTGCCGTTATCTTCGTTATAAATCGCGATGGTGGCGTTGGTCACTTCGAGCGTGGCGGCAAACGGGAACAGCACCACCTGCAATACCACCGGCAGAATCAAAATCGCGCGGGTTTGCGGTTCGCGCAGCAGGGATTGCAGCTCTTTGCGAATCAATGTCCAGAGTCGATGAAACATGGTAGTCCTCTAATCAAGACGACGTTTGGTTTTAAGCGCCGTCAGGCCGATAAACATCACCGCCGAGGCAATTAAAAACAGCACGTTGATGATTAACACGGTGGTGATATTCCCCGCCAGAAACAGGCTTTGCAGCGTGCTGACGAAATAACGGGCCGGAATGATATAGGTCACCGCGCGGATAACCATCGGCATACTGTCAATCTGGAAGATAAAACCGGACAGCATAATCGACGGCAGGAACGCGGCATTCAGCGCAACCTGTGCTGCGTTAAACTGGTTGCGGGTTATCGTTGAAATCAACAGCCCCATGCCGAGGGTGCTGAGCAAAAACAGGCTGGTCACTAAGAACAAAATGAGCAGCGAGCCGCGATACGGCACGCCGAGAATAAATACCGACACCAGCATACACAGCAGCATCGCCAGCATCCCCAGCACGTAGTAGGGCAGCAGCTTACACAGCAGCAGCTCGGCGCGCGTGACCTGGGTGGAAAGCAGCGCCTCCATAGTGCCGCGCTCCCATTCCCGCGCCACCACCAGAGACGTTAGAATCGCGCCAATCACCGTCATAATGATGGTCACCGCGCCGGGAATAATAAAATGCTGGCTGATGGCCGCCGGGTTAAACCAGTAGCGCAGCTGCACGTCGATCGGCGGCTCAAACTTTTCCCCCCGGTCTTCCGCCCGCTGTTGCTGCCAGACCTGCCAGATACCCTCCATATACCCCTGCACAAAGTTGGCGGTATTGGGTTCGCTGCCGTCGGTAATGACCTGCACCGGAGCGGTAGCCCCCGCTCGCGCCATGTTCTGCGCAAAATCAGTTGGGATAACCACCAGGCCGCGAATTTTCCCCGCCTGCATCAGCTGAATCAGATGCTGGCGGTTATCGCTAATCGTCGGGTCAATATACGGCGAGGCGGTGATGGCGTGGGTGAAATCCAGCGCCTCTTCGCTTTGCTGCTCCAGCAGCACGCCAACGCGCAGGCGGCTGGAGTCGAGGTTGATGCCGTAACCAAAAATAAACAGCAGCAGCAGCGGGATCGCCACCGCAATCAGCCAGCTGCTGGGGTCACGCACAATCTGGCGCGTCTCTTTCACGCACAGGGCGCGCACCCGCCGCCAGGAAACGGCCTGATTAGCTTCGCTCATGCTCGTGCTCCTTATCCCACTGATGGATAAGCGTAATAAACGCCTGCTCCATCGTTGGGTCAGTTTGCTCGTCAACGGCCGCTTGCTCTTTCAGATCGTCAGGCGTGCCGCTGGCAATCAATTTGCCGCGATACACCAGCCCGATGCGGTCACAGTATTCGGCTTCATCCATAAAGTGGGTGGTTACCATCACGGTAACGCCTTTTTCCACCATGCTGTTGATGTGTAACCAGAATTCCCGGCGGGTAATGGGATCAACCCCCGAGGTTGGCTCATCCAGAAACAAAATGTCCGGCTCGTGCATTAATGAACAGGCCAGCGCCAGGCGCTGCTTAAACCCCAGCGGCAGCGCGTCCGTGGCGCTGTTGATAATCGGTTGCAGGTTAAAGGCTTCGCTCATGCGGTTAATTTTCTCCTCCTGCGCTTTGCCGCGCAGGCCATACACGCCGGAGAAAAAGCGCAGGTTTTGCGCCACCGTCAGGTTGCCATACAGGGAAAATTTCTGCGCCATATAACCCAGGTGCTGGCGCGCCTTGCCGGAGCTGGTTTTTAAGTCCATATCCAGCACCAGGGCTTTGCCGGATGTCGGCACCAGCAGGCCGCACATCATTTTAAAGGTGGTCGATTTTCCGGCGCCGTTTGGCCCCAGCAGGCCGAAAATTTCCCCGCGCTGCACGGTGAAATCGACGTGGTCAGTTGCAGCAAAATCACCAAATTTTTTGGTTAAGGCTTCGGCTCTGATAACCGTCTCACCCGGCGTGCCTTCCACGGTATGCAGAACTTTTCCCAGCGGAGATTCCTGGGCCGCCGCGCCGCCCAGCAGATCGATAAACGCATCTTCAAAGCGCGGTTCGGTTGGCGCAATATTTTCCGCAGGCACATTCAGCGCCCGGGTGAGTTCATCGATGGATGAATCTTTAGCGAGGATTAGCCGAACCGAGCGCCCCTGAATCACGCCGTCGCTAACCTGCGGCAGTTTCAGCGCACGTTGCAACAGTTTGCGGTTATTCTCTTCGCTGTGGCTGACCAGCAGCGAGCGCCCGGCCATTTGCTGCGTCAGCTCTTTCGGCGCGCCGTGGTACAGCAGCTCGCCTTCGTTCATCAGCAGCACGTCGCGGCACTGTTCGGCTTCGTCGAGATACGAAGTGCTCCACACAATCAGCATCCCGTCACCCGCCAGCTCATGCACCATCTGCCACAGTTCGCGGCGCGATATCGGGTCAACGCCAACGCCGGGTTCATCCAGCAGCAGGACTTTCGGCTGGCCGACCAGCGTACAGGCGAGGCCGAGCTTCTGTTTCATGCCGCCCGAAAGCTTTCCGGCAAGCCGGGTGGTAAATGGCCCGAGGGCGGTAAACTCCAGCAGCCGCTTGAAAGTCGCCTCGCGTTCGGCCCCGGTGACCGCGCGCAAATCGGCGTACAGCGTCAGGTTTTCCATCACCGTTAAATCTTCATACAGGCCAAATTTTTGCGGCATATAGCCCAGTACCGCATGCAGGGCGCGATCGTCTGCAACCGGATCGAGTCCGGTCACGCTCGCCGTGCCTTCCGTGGGTTTTAACAACCCGGCGAGCATCCGCATCAGCGTGGTTTTCCCCGCGCCATCCGGGCCGACCAGCCCGGTTACCGAACCGCTATGGATTTCGCATTCAAGGCGGGCAACGGCGGGTTTGTCCTGCCCCGGAAACTGTTTCATCAGCCCCTGCAGGCGAATGATCCCCTGCTGGCTACTCATGCGTTGTCTCGTTTTTGAATTTCACGGTGACCGGCATTCCCTGGCGCAGCGCATCGTCGGCATCGGTGACGATAATGCGCAGGCGGTAAACCAGATCGGTGCGCAAATCCGGAGTTTCAACGGTTTTTGGCGTGAATTCCGCAGTCGGCGAGACAAAGCCGATTTTGCCGTGATACGGCTTATCCGGGCGGCCATCGGTATACACCAGCAGTTCTGTGCCAGGTTTGGCCTGATCCAGGCTCACTTCATTAACGTACGCGCGCACCCAAACCGGGCGGGTGAGGGAGAGCGTTAACACGGTGCTGCCCGCATTTAACATGCTGCCAGGCTCGACGGCTCGTGTCAGCAGGGTGCCATCAGACGGCGCAACCAGCGCGGTGTCCTGCAAATCTAACTGCGCCTGTGCAAGCTGGGCTTGCGCCTGCTGGAGGCTGGCCTGCGCCTGAGCAATTTCCTGCGGGCGGTTACCGGTTTGGTACTGGCTCAGCTTATCCTGCGCGGCTTTGAGCGTGGCTTTGGCCTGGTCGCTTGATGAGCGGGCATTTTCCAGCTCATTGGCAGAAATGACGCGCCTGGCCCACAGCCCCTGCTGGCGCTGATAGAAGTTCTGCGCATAATCAAACGCGGCCTGCGCCTGCTTCACCTGCGCTGCCGCCTGGGCAATTTCTTCGTCGCGATAACCGGCAATCACCAGGTCGAACTTTGCCTGGGCTGCAGCCACGTTGGCTTGCGCCTGGAGCAGGGCGTTCTGATAAGGCCCCGAGTCCAGTTCGCCAAGCGTAGTACCGGCTTTAATGGCATCCCCTTCATCGACCTGCAATGCCGCAAGACGCCCGCCGACGCGGAAGCTCAGATTAACGGTGCGAATATCCACGTTGCCGTACAGCGTTAGCCCCGGGTCTTGCTGGCTTTGGTACCAGAACGCACCGCCGAGCCCCGCAACAATCAGGGCGGCCACCGCCAGGATAACTATCGGCTTTTTACTTTTCATGCTCGCTTTCCCTCTGTTGGGCTGACAGCCCCTGCAAAATGAAATCGATATGGCTGCGTACCACTTCGCTGATTTGCTTCACGTTCCCGGCATCAAACGTTGTCCATCCGGCGCGCAGCAGAATGGTTTCGCGCCCCAGACGGAACGCCAGCACCTGCCCGAGCAGCGCATGGGTATGAAGAATTGTTGCGGTGTCATCCGCATGGCTTCCGGTATAGCGCCCGACCAGGCTTGTGAGGTGCGTATGCATCGGCGCTATCACCTGTTCGTGGATCAACTGATAAGCCGGGGTTGGGGAGAGCTGCTCGCGGGAGATAAACTTGCTGAGGTTCAGCGTGTCATCGGCGGTCAGCAGCAGAATCATATGCTCGCAGGCGGTGTGAATCAGCTCGCGGATTTGTGCTTTATCAGCCTGCGGCTGGTCAAGTATCGCCCTGGCGCTTTCCACATGCGGCCTGAAATTATGGGTGATGAAATCGGCAATCCACTGCGCGCAGGCCATATACAGCTCTTCTTTCGAGCCAAAATAGTAGGTAATAGCGGCAATGTTTTGCCCGGCAAGGGCGGCAATATCACGGGTCGTGGCGTGCAGCCCATACTCGCCAAATTGGGCGATAGCCGCGTTGATAAGCGTATTTTTTGCCTGCTCACCGCGTGTGGTGGCAGGCGTTGGTGTCGCATTCATCGCGATCTCTTAAAAAAGTTAATCAATCGATTGACTAAGAATAGGCACCCGGTCGATCCCTGTCCAGTGCCTGGATTGAGGTGGTGAAAAGGTCAAAAAATAGAATTTGTGCGTAACGTCACAAAACCTGTTACACTGCGCGGCTTACGGCACCGTGGTTTGTGCCCCTCTCTCGCGCCAGAATGACTGGCGTCATACGAACCCCTGGAAACTACACCGCGCCTCGCGGTCAGGGCGATTCTGGAGTACCTATGTCTTTTGATTCTCTCGGCCTGAACGCCGATATTCTGCGTGCAGTGGAAGAGCAGGGCTATCGTGAGCCTACCCCTATTCAAAGCCAGGCGATTCCCGTCGTCTTAGCAGGCCGTGACCTGATGGCCAGTGCCCAAACCGGCACCGGCAAAACAGCTGGCTTTACCTTGCCGCTGTTGCAGCGCCTGATTGATAAACAGCCGCATGCCAAAGGTCGCCGCCCGGTGCGCGCACTGATCCTGACGCCAACCCGTGAGCTTGCAGCTCAGATTGGCGAAAACGTGCGTGACTACAGCAAATATTTAGATATCCGTTCGCTGGTGGTTTTCGGCGGCGTGAGCATTAACCCGCAGATGATGAAACTGCGTAGCGGCGTGGACGTGCTGGTGGCAACGCCTGGCCGTCTGTTAGATCTGGAACACCAGAACGCGGTGAAACTCGATCAGGTCGAAATTCTGGTGCTGGACGAAGCCGACCGTATGCTGGATATGGGCTTTATCCACGACATCCGTCGCGTACTGGCCAAACTGCCTGCGCGCCGCCAGAACCTGCTGTTCTCCGCGACCTTCTCTGATGAGATTAAAGGCCTGGCTGAAAAGCTGCTGCACAACCCGGAAGAAGTGTCCGTGGCGCGCCGCAACACCGCATCCGAGCAAGTGACTCAGCACGTTCACTTCGTTGATAAGAAACGTAAAAGAGAGCTGCTGTCGCAGATGATTGGCGAAGGTAACTGGCAGCAGGTGCTGGTATTTACCCGTACCAAACACGGTGCCAACCACCTGGCAGAGCAGCTGGGCAAAGACGGCATCACCGCGGCGGCTATCCACGGTAACAAGAGCCAGGGCGCGCGTACTCGTGCATTGGCTGACTTCAAAAACGGCGGCGTTCGCGTGCTGGTGGCAACTGACATCGCCGCGCGTGGTATTGATATCGAAGAATTGCCGCACGTGGTGAACTACGAACTGCCGAACGTTCCGGAAGATTACGTACACCGTATTGGCCGTACTGGCCGTGCGGCGGCAACCGGCCAGGCGCTGTCTCTGGTATGTGTTGATGAACACAAACTGCTGCGTGACATCGAACGCGTGCTCAAGCGTGAAGTGCCGCGTATGGCTATTCCAGGGTACGAAGTGGACCCAACCATTCCTGCCGAGCCGATTGTTAATGGTCGTCAACAGCAGCGCGGCGGCGGACGTGGCAACGGCGGCGGTCAGGGCCAGGGTCAACGTCGTGGCGGCAATGGCGGCGCGTCTTCCGAGCGCAGCAATGCACCGCGTCGCCCATCGCGCCCACAAGGTGATGGAGCCGCAAAACCTGCGGGCGCTAATGGTCGTCGCCGTCCGGTGCGCAAGCCAGTCTCTGCATAATTAATTAGGCTTTGCCAACTCAAACAGAGGCGCTAACATAGCGCCTCTTTTTTTACCGGAAAATGTTATGCGCGTGCTACTGGCACCAATGGAAGGGGTTCTCGATTCGCTGGTTCGGGAACTGCTGACGGAGGTTAACGACTACGACTTGTGTATCACCGAGTTTCTGCGCGTGGTCGATCAGCTTTTGCCGGCAAAATCCTTCTATAAACTTTGCCCCGAGCTGCATCAGGCCAGCCGCACCTCTTCCGGGACACTAGTACGCATTCAATTACTGGGGCAACACCCGCAATGGCTGGCTGAAAACGCTGCTCGTGCGGTGGAGTTAGGTTCCTGGGGCGTTGATCTTAACTGCGGTTGCCCTTCCAGGCTGGTGAACGGCAGCGGCGGCGGTGCTACTCTGCTTAAAGACCCCGATCTTATTTACCGTGGCGCAAAAGCAATGCGCGAAGCGGTGCCCGCACATTTGCCGGTGACGGTAAAAATCCGCCTCGGCTGGGACAGCGATGCGCGTCAGTTTGAAATTGCCGATGCGGTGCAGCAGGCCGGTGCCACCGAGCTTGCGGTGCACGGGCGCACCAAAGAAGATGGCTATAAAGCCGAGCGTATTAACTGGGCGGCGATTGGTGAAATCCGCAAGCGGCTATCGATCCCGGTGATTGCCAACGGCGAAATCTGGGACTGGCAAAGCGCGCAAAACTGCATGGCGGCAACGGGCTGTGATGCGGTGATGATTGGCCGCGGCGCGCTAAATATCCCCAATTTAAGCCGCGTGATAAAACATAACGAACCGCGTATGCCGTGGCCTGATGTGGTGAAGCTGCTGCAAAAATACAGCCAGCTTGAGAAGCAGGGCGATACCGGGATGTATCACGTGGCGCGCATTAAACAGTGGCTGGGGTATTTGCGTAAAGAGTACGCTGAAGCGACGGCGTTATTCACTGAGATCCGTACCCTCAGGCACTCCGCAGAGATCGCCCGCGTGATTCTGCCTCTGAGCGTTAACTAGCGATCTTCATCACGATTTTCACCTCATGCGTTTGAGGGATCGGGCAAAGCTGCTACAGTGACGCCGTTGGATTGTTACTGCTGCGGCAGGCAAAACCTGATTTTCTGGCCCCCGCCGGAGATCGGGTTTTTTTGTTTCTGGGGTATGGGTAAAGTATCGATGAAGATCGCCAAAATACTCAACAACAACGTAGTGGTGATTCTGGACGAACACGGACGTGAGCAGGTGGTGATGGGGCGCGGCCTGGGCTTTCAGAAACACACCGGCGACGCGCTGGAAAAGGAGAAAATCGAAAAGATTTTTGCCCTGCAAAGTGACGAACTGGCGGCGCGTCTGGGGGAGCTGTTAAGCCAAATCCCGCTGGAAGTGATGACCACCTGCGATCGCATTATCGAACTTGCACGGCAGCGCCTTGGGAAGCTACAGGAAAGCCTCTACATCACGCTGACCGACCACTGCCATTTTGCCATTGAGCGGCAAAAGAAAGGCATAACCATCCGCAATGTTCTGCTGTGGGAAATTAAGCGGCTGTACCCTAAGGAGTTTTTGCTGGGTCAGGAAGCCGTGGTGATGATTGAAAAACGGCTGCGTGTGCAGCTGGCTGAAGATGAGGCGGGGTTTATTGCGCTGCATCTGGTCACCGCACAGCTCAACAGCGCAATGCCGGAAGTGATGCACGTGACGCGCGTAATGCAGGAAATTTTGCAGATCGTAAAATATCAGTTGCGGTTTGAGTATGACGAAGAGAGCCTGAGCTACCAGCGCTTTGTTACGCACCTGAAGTTTTTCGCCCAGCGGATGCTGAGCCGCAACGTGGTGGCCGATGATGACGTTACGCTCCACGCGGCGGTGAAAGATAATTACCCTCACGCCTGGCGCTGCGCGGAAAAAATCAGCCGTCACCTGGTGACGGAGTATCAGCGCGAGCTGACGACGGAAGAAATTATGTTCCTCGCGATTCACATTGAGCGGGTGCGCAAAGAGAGTCTTAAAGTTTCATAACGGCGTGCCGAAAGGCCGACGAAAACAAAAACGGATTGTTACTGCTGCGGCAGGCAAAACCTGAGCGCTGGCCTCCCTTCACGGGAGGCTGGCCTCAGGTTTTTTTTAACTCAAAACATATATGCCGAAAGGTGAAAGGAAAACATTATGGGATACCAAGAGGTTGCCAGAGACATTCTGACCCATGTTGGTGGGCGCGAGAATATAGCAAGCTTAGTGCACTGCGCCACGCGGCTGCGCTTTAAGCTGAAAGAGCCGAATAAAGCCGATGCCCGGGCGCTTAAAAAAAATGCTGGCGTGATTATGGTGGTGGAGAGCGGCGGGCAATTCCAGGTGGTGATTGGTAACCACGTGCACGATGTTTACAACGCGGTCTGCGCGCAGGCGGGGATTAGCGACGAGACGCTGGCGCAAACTCTGGAATCTGGCGAGAAAATCAGCCTGCTGAGCCGGTTGATAGATATTGTCTCAGCGGTATTTACCCCGTTTATTGGCGTGATGGCGGCCTCCGGTATTCTCAAAGGTTTGCTGGCGCTGGCGGTAGTTTTCGGCTGGCTTGCTACCGATAGCGGCACTTACAAACTCTGGTTTGCAGCCAGTGATGCGCTGTTTTATTTCTTCCCGCTGGTGCTCGGTTATACCGCTGGTAAAAAATTTGGCGGTAATCCCTTTATTACCATGGCGATTGGGGGGGCGTTAACCCACCCGGTAGTCATGCAGGCGCTGGAGGCGGGCCAGCAGACGGGGGCGGTAACCGAACATTTTCTTGGCATCCCCATTACTTTTATTAACTACAGCTCATCGGTTATTCCCATCATCTTTGCCGCATGGGTCAGCTGCCGGGTGGAAAAACAGAGCAACAAATGGTTGCCCTCTGCGGTACGCAACTTCTTTACCCCACTGTTTTGTCTGGCGATTACCGTCCCGCTGACTTTTCTGCTGATAGGCCCGGCGGCGACCTGGCTTAGCCAGATACTGGCTCACGGATATCAGGCGATTTACGCCTTTGCCCCGTGGCTTGCGGGGGCGGTGATGGGGGCTATCTGGCAGGTATGCGTCATTTTCGGCCTGCACTGGGGCATGGTGCCGCTGATGATCAACAATCTGTCGGTATTAGGTTACGACACGCTACTGCCGCTGCTGCTGCCGGCGATTATGGGGCAGGTGGGGGCCTGTCTCGGTATCTTCCTGCGCACCCGTGATACCCGCCTGAAAATGCTGGCAGGGTCGGCGGTCAGCGCCGGGATCTTTGGTATTACCGAACCAGCAGTTTATGGCGTGACGCTGCCGAATCGCCGCCCGTTTATTTTCGGCTGTGTGGCCGGAGCGATTGGCGGCGCTATTGTTGGGTTTAGCCACAGCAACGTCTACTCTTTTGGTTTTGCCAATATTTTTACCCTCGCGCAGATGATCCCACCTGCTGGTATTGATGCCAGCGTATGGGGCGCGATTGTCGGCATGATCCTGGCGCTGGTATTGGCCTGTGCGCTGACCTGTATCGCAGGTTTGCCCCGCAGCGAAGCTGTGGGATCTACCGCCGTTGCGGCGGGTGACAACGATATTCTGGCACCCATGAGCGGCACCGTGTTGGCGATGAGCCAGCTGCCGGACTCCACGTTTGCCAGCGGTTTGCTCGGCGAAGGAGCGGCTATTATTCCCCTCAACGGCAAGGTTACCGCACCGTTTTATGGCGAAGTGGCCTCGTTATTCCAGACGCGTCACGCCATTGGTTTACTTAGCAATAGCGGTATAGAAGTGTTAATTCATATCGGTATTGATACGGTAAAACTGAATGGTCAGCACTTCACCACCCATGTGAAAGTGGGGGATAAAATCAAGCCCGGCGACCTGCTGATTGAGTTCGACAGACAGGCCATTCTGGAGGCGGGATACGATCTGGCGACGCCGGTGATTATCAGCAACAGCGACCAGTACCAGGCCGTCAGGCGTAATACCGACGACTATGCCATTGATTCAGGTATGCCGTTCCTGACGGTAAGCCGCTAAACAAAGGAGAAAGTGATGAAAGCATTTCCTGAGACGTTTCTGTGGGGCGGCGCGATTGCCGCCAATCAGGTAGAAGGCGCATGGCTTGAGGACGGGAAGGGCGTTTCAACTTCTGACGTTCAGCCAAACGGCGTGTTAAGCCCAACCGTTGAGCGCAAACCCGGTGATTTTGGCATTAAAGACGTGGCGATTGATTTTTATCACCGCTACCCGGAAGACATTGCGCTGTTCGCGGAGATGGGGTTTGGCTGCCTGCGCGTCTCCATTGCCTGGACGCGTATTTTCCCGAACGGTGATGAAACTCAGCCCAACGAAGCGGGGCTGGCTTATTATGACCGCCTGTTCGATGAACTGGCGAAACATCGCATCACGCCGATGGTGACGCTCTCTCACTACGAAATGCCGTGGGGGCTGGTAAAAAACTACGGCGGCTGGGGCAGTCGCGAAGTCATCAACTTCTTTGATCGCTATGCGCGTACCGTTTTCACCCGTTTTAAAAACAAAGTGAAACTGTGGCTGACGTTTAACGAAATCAATATGGCGTTACACGCGCCGATGACCGGCGTCGGCCTGCCGGAAGAGAGCAGCAAGGCAGAGATTTACCAGGCGATTCATCATCAGCTGGTTGCCAGCGCGCTGGCGGTTAAAGCCTGCCATGAAATTATTCCTGATGCGCGCATTGGCAATATGCTGCTGGGCGGTCTGGTCTACCCGTTGAGCTGCAAGCCGGAAGACGTGCTGGAAACCATGCAGGAAAACCGTAACTGGCTCTTCTTTGGTGACGTGCAGTGTCGTGGCGAGTATCCCGGCTATATGCTGCGCTACTTCCGCGACAGCGGCATAACGCTTGAAGTATCCGCCGGTGACCGCGAGGCGCTGAAAAACACCATCGACTTTATCTCGTTTAGCTACTACATGTCCGGCTGCGTCACTACCGATGAGGAGCTGAATGCGAAGGCGCGTGGCAATATTTTGAATATGGTGCCAAATCCGCATCTGGCGAGTTCCGAATGGGGCTGGCAGATTGACCCGCTTGGCCTGCGCATCCTGCTCAATAAGCTGTGGGATCGTTACCAGAAACCGCTGTTTATTGTGGAAAATGGCCTGGGGGCGAAGGACATACCAGCGGCCGACGGCATGGTGCATGATGATTACCGCATCAGCTACCTTAACGATCACTTAGTGCAGGTTGGCGAAGCAATTGAGGATGGTGTGGATGTGCTGGGCTATACCTGCTGGGGGCCGATTGATCTGGTGAGCGCATCGAAAGCGGAACTGTCCAAGCGCTATGGCTTTATTTATGTCGATCGCGATGACCAGGGTAACGGCACGCTCGCTCGTTCGCGTAAGAAAAGCTTCAACTGGTATAAGGAAGTGATTGCGACGAATGGAGGGAGTTTGAAGGCGTGATTTTTGCCCTCATCCTAATCCTCTCCCTCAGGAGAGGGCTGGGGTGAGGGTGGTTTAACTCAACATCCGCTTAATAAATCCACGTACCCACATCAGCGCCGCATCGCTGTTATGGCGCTGATGCCATAACAATGCCACTTCAAATGGGGCTATCTCCAGCGGGACTGGGCTGTCGTGTAATCCCCACGTTTGCTGCCAGCTGTCACTGAGTGCCTGCGGCACGGTGGCAAGGGCTGGCATTATGGTTAACAAACCGGGTAGGGCGGAAAAGTGCGGTGTGGTGTAGCTAATTTCACGCCGCAGGCCCTGTCTGGCTAACAGCGTGTCGATATGGCTACCCGTTGCCTCACGGTAGCTCACCAGCACATGTTGCTGTGCGGCATAGGCTTCTCTGGAGAGTGGCGCCTCAAGCTGTAGCTGTGAAGGGTGCCAGAGCGCGACAAACTCCATTGCGGTCAGCCGTTCGCGCTCCATCCAGCGGGCAGAGTGATTCGCCATGCTGATAGCCATATCCAGTTCACCGCCTTCGAGCCGCTGTGCGTCAGTAAAGGGATCGCTTGTCACCACATTCAGGCGCACGCCGGGCGCCTGCTCACGCAGCGCAGGCAGCAGATGCGGCATCAGCCACATCTCTATCCAGTCGCTCATGCCGATGGTGACGGTCGCTTTAGCGTAGGCCGGGTTGAATTCAGCCTGCTGGAACAGCGCGCTTTGCAGCTGCTCAAGCAGCGGCATCAGCTCGCTGTGCAGCTCTGTCGCGCGGGCGGTGGGCTGCATGCGATGGCCGCTGCGAATAAAGAGTGGGTCATCAAACATTTCACGTAGCCGTGCCAGCGAACCGCTAACCGCGGGCTGGCCGAGATGCAGCTTATCTGCCGCCAGCGACACGCTCTGTTCACGAAATAACACCGCAAAGGCAATCAGCAGGTTGAGGTCTATTTTGCGAAAATCACTTTCTTTGATAGTCATTATTTCTCCAATCGGCTGGAGTGATAATAAAGCTTTGCGGGTGGCGTCTGCAAGGTGAAGCGGATTTTGCATAGAAATGGAGGCGTAAGAGCATTGCGAGGGAGTCGAAAAGAACAAGGGGAGCCAATTTTCTGGCCCCGCTGTCTTCAGAAAATCATCTTAAACACGCCGGTCACAACCAGTAAGCCAATAATAAAGATAATCAAAATTGCCCATAAAAGAATTTTCATCACGGCTCCCAATCTATCGCTAGTGTTTAAACAGTATAGGCAAGGAAGTGTGGAATGGGGCATCGCCTTCAAAAAATGCTGGGTTATCAAAGATATTTTAAGGTATTGCCACTCCTGTTCGCAAAGTCAGGATTACTGGCCAGTCCGGTGAAGTTGTTTGCCAGGGGAAGCGGTCCCCTGGCGGTGGGGTTATTCTAAAGCTTAGAACCAGATCTCTGTCTGTACGCCGAAGTTCCAGTTACCGCCCGCGGTAAATCCGCTACTGCCGAAATCATCATTAATGGCGTAATGATCCAGCTCTTTTGACCAGTTCATGTAAGTGGCAAAGAAGCGAATTTCCGGCCGTGCTTTAATATCGAAGACGTTGCCAACCTTAAAGGTGGGCGCAAAGGTTAATTTGTAGAAGTCGCCTTTCACTGCCTGATAATTATAAGTTGAACCATCCGAGCTGTAGCTTCGGCCATTCGGATCTAAATCCATATATTGCCAGGAGGCTTCATAAAGCAGGGCAAAGTTTTGGGTAATAGTCTGTGATGCACGCAAGTTGAAGGTTGCCCAGTCGTAACGGTCGCCATCGCGGTAGCGGTCTTCGCTATGCTGAGCGATGACAGAAGGCGCCAGCTGCCAATTTTTGCTGACCGGAACGATGCCGTAAGATGCGAAGCGCAGGGATTTTGCATTCTCGGTTAAATCGCCATCGCTTCCCGGCTGGCGGGCTTCCGCGCCCAGCCCGCCACCATATTGCAGGGCCGTTTCTGAAACTCCCGGTAAGATGCCGTAGAAGCGGTTTTTATCATGATAGGCAAGCATCGCGTAATAACCATTCCTGGCACTATTATCACTGCGTAACGCATAACTTCCGGTGGTTGAGGTATTATCTTTTAATTCGTCATTGCCCTGTGCCGTCATCCCGGTCAGCATTAACTGCCAATTATTATAAAAATTATTGGCGGTGAACATGATGTTTTGAATGTCGCTGTCGTTGTAATTATCGCTTCCTAAGTCGCCAAAATTACGGCCATAGACATTAAAGTCAGATTTGAAATTGCTCGTCCATTGAACGTCGTTAATTCCGCCACCGGTGCCGCCGAGGAACATAATGTCGCTATCGGTAAAGTGAATGTCAAAATTATCACGGTCAAAGCGTTTACCCGCCCATAATACGGCATGTTCAGCGACTCCACCGAAACTCGGTAAATCACCCATCTCAACATACAGCTGGCGGATATTAATATGGTGGCTATCGTTATCCTGCACCCATGGGTCGGGATTATTAGCGCCATCTGCCAGCATTGTCTTGAAATGAGCCCAGGAACCGTCGTCAAAGCTCATCTTTTTATTAAAGCTCAGCTCGACATAATTATCCTTTTCATTACCCAGACGACCAACGTGCGCATCCCCGTTTAATGAACTGGCTGGTGAAACGCCAGGCCCGCCGCGCCCACCGCGTCCATGCTCATTAATCAACAAACCAGAGCGTGCGTAGGCTGAAAATTCAAAACCGTCATCACGCTTATTTTTTTCAACCGTTTCAATTTGCTGTGTTTGTTTTTCCTGTTTTTGAGTGACTTGAGCGAGCTGCTGTTCTGCCGCCTGCGTTCTTTTCTCCGCTCTTTCGGCACGTTGTTTGGCATCACTGGCTTCTTTTTCCGCCAGATTTAACCGGGATTCGAGCAGAGCGAGTCTCTGTTCTATTGATAATGAGGGTGTTGCCTGAGCCGCAGAATAATAGCTCAGCCCAAAAAGGGCGCAGAGAATCCCTGCGCTAATCTTTGTGATACGCATGAATTAATTCCTTGAAAAACTAAAGCTGTTATTTATTAAAAGCCCTGATTACATCGCCCGGCTCTTATCCAGGTTAAATGCAGGATCTGCAGGGATGGCATTGATTCCCGCATCTAAGTCGGCACGTATTTGTTCATAATGGTCATCGAGCCGGTAAAATTTTCCGATCCAGAGCATCGATGCCACGATTAACGCTGCAGGGATATACAGATAACAGGCTTTAATGGCGAACAGCGCATCGACACTTTGGGCGTTATTCGCAACGTAGCCTCCGGCAGAAAGCATGATTCCGGTAATGGCCCCCGCACCAGCCATTGCCACTTTGCCAAGAAAACCGTTGATTGAGGTTAATATTCCCGCGGTATTTATCCCGGTCTTCCACACGCCATAATCGACCGGATCAGCCTGCATTGAGAAGTAAATAGCCGTACGTTGCCCGGCACCCAGAGACAAAATAACCGCGCCGATAATCAGGGCCATGACATTAACCCCGGCAAAAATCATCACGGCCATTCCGGTCAGATTAATGGCTGAGGCGACAAGATAGACGTGGCGTTTTTTCATCCGCTTTGCCAACACAGGAACGGTTAGCGTGCCTAATAACGGAACAAAGGTAGAGATACCGGCAATCAGAGCGGTTAATTCAGTATTGCCAACGTAATAATTAAAGAAGTAAACCAGTGCGCCGGTCTGGAAGAAAAATGCGCCCCACATCAGAAAAATGTTCACTGCAAAAACAAACCATGGTGGGTTATTACGCAGGCTTAACCACGCACGTTTTAACGTCATGGGTTCGGAAGTGATATTAATTTTCTCTTCGACATTGCGAAAACTGATCAGCAAAAAGAAAGTCGCTATCACGCCAAATACCATCGAGGTATATAAAAATCCCTGTTCCTGATTACCCTGGCCAAGGGTTTTGACCAATGGCAGCGTTGCAACTGCAACAATCGTGGAACCAAGCGAGCCGAGCAGAATACGCACTGTTGAAAGCGTGGTGCGCTCTTTTGATTCACTGGTCAGGAAAGGCAGCATCGCGCAAAACGGAATATTAACGATAGTATAGAGGAACGACAGGCATAAATAGGTGATAAAGGCGTAAACCAGACGGCCCGTAGTGCCAAAATCGGGAACATAGAACGCCAGTACGCACAACAATCCGAAAGGGACTGCGCCAATGAGTAAATAAGGGCGGCAACGACCCCAGCGTGTACGGGTGTTGTCTATCACCAGCCCCATTAAAACATCCGCAGCACCATCAACAAGGCGCGCTACAAGGAACATAATCCCGACGTAATACGCGGGTAAACCCATCACATCGGTGTAAAAGTACATCAGATACAACGAGATCATTTGCCAGACAAGGTTGCAGGATAAATCCGCAATACCGTAGCCAAAGCGTTGCCGCCATACAGTTGAGGTAGACATAGGTAGGTTCTCGACGTTGTTGTTTTACAATAGGTATTTTCTAATGAACCACGAAGGAGTACAGCTCCATGCGTGGCAATAGCTGTTGATGAGCTTGCTGCCATAGGGCGAAAAATCAGGCCGCTTCGGGTCGAATAGCTCCCAGAAGGTATCTGCCCCGTATTCCAACATGGCTCCCCAGTAGTTTTTTATCTCTTGAGTGGCTTGCTCCATCTCGTTCACCTGTAACAGCGCCGCGACGTAATGATGCATCATGTACGGCGTGTTCATCTGAATTTTTGGTGGATGGCTTTTAAGGCGCTTAAGAAGTGAACGCTGCTTCTCCGGCGTGCCGACATCTGCCAGAACCATCCAGACCTGGGAGGCGCAGGAGACTTGCTGAGATTCGCCGCTGGTGTAAAAACCACTTTGTGCATCCCAAAGCTCGCGCTGTGCCGCTGCTTTAAGCCATGAAATCTTCTCTTCGAGCAGGCTGACTTTGCTGACGTCGTAATCGCGCGCGAGGATTAATGCTTTACTCAGGCAGTAGATCAGTACGCCCTGAGATGCTGCTTGCTTGTTAAGTTCTTCATGCCAGTCGATAAACGACCACCAGTCGGCGCTGTCTCGCACGATGCCGTTTTGCGCCACTCGCTCAAGAGCCAGCTCGATTTGCCGCCAGGCAAGGGACCACAGCTCGGCCAGCGTTTCACGATCGTCGGTCACGGCAACGTATTCTTGCAGCACATCGACAAAAAACAGAGCGTAATCAAAAAGAAAGGTATCGTCAGCAATCAGCTGCGGCTTAACAAAAATGTTGGCCGACACCATTCCGTCTTCTCGCGTCATGGCGGCGAACAGATACAGGCAGCGTTTCACCAGGTCGTAATTTTTAACAGTGACATCATTCACTAACGCTTGCAGGCGTAAATCCCCGAGCCACAAGCGGCGATCGCGCTTCGGGCCATCTTCAAACACGTCGTGCATGCAGTTTTTCAGCGTGTGTACGGCGACTTCATCAATGCGTTGAAGTTGCTTATCGTTACTCGAACAGGTTGGGAGCTGGGCAAGGGATGCTGACGTGACGGTGTCGAGTTTTAAGGAGG
The DNA here is from genome assembly GCF_003818135.1 of Buttiauxella warmboldiae. GTDB lineage: Bacteria > Pseudomonadota > Gammaproteobacteria > Enterobacterales > Enterobacteriaceae > Buttiauxella > Buttiauxella warmboldiae. Next base: position 22,542 of record NZ_RPOH01000022.1, read on the forward strand.
TAAAACGTAGCTGGAATTTGCGCGATAACGCCACCACGTTAATCCGCAAAAAACGGCAGCAGTAACGGCGTGGCAGACGCATGTGATGCGGCAGTTCATCCAGATAACAGTCTTGCTGTTGCAGCCAGCTGCTGCTTAACCAGCCGCTGTAATCAGAGAACGGTTCAACCACTTCTGCAAGCGTTTCGCCAAAGATAAACTGCAGATGTGCGGGGGCATCCGGTGGGCTGCCAGCCGCTTCACAGGCAAATTCCAGATAACCCACACAGTGCTTGCCAAAATCAATAATAACGTGCTCGCCCTGGAAGAAATCTTGCTTAAAGAAATCCTGCACCGAAGCCGCAACGTCTGCACGCCAGCCGTGAATTTGTTGTGCATCTTGCACCGCGCTGACAACCCCTTGTGGGTAAACGTCATGGTGAAACAGCGCTGGAGTAAGGGCTTGCGCTTTAGCTTCCATATTTTGATGGCGAACCATCTGAAGATGGCCATTTTGTTGTAATGCCTGTGACATACCGAGTCCTTAATGATGAAGCAATGACTGGAGTTTAGGGCGGGAGGCTTTTTGCCAGCTATTCTCAGACTGCCAGTAATTGTTAGCAGCTGGCATTTTCAGTGGGGTGCTGCTGTTGGCGATCACAAATTGTAAAACTGGAATCGTTATTTGGTCCGCAGTGTTTTATTTTGCCGGGAGTCCAGCGGGGTGGTTTGAGTGAGCGGTATGATAAATAAACTAGAAGTGAGTCAGTACTTTCCTGATGAGCAAGCCAAGCTTGCTCTTTATTCAAGCGACCCGGAAGACAATAACTGTGAACATAGCCACAGCTTTCAGGAGCTGGTGATTGTGGAAGAAGGGCATGGCCTGCATGTCATTAATGGAAAGCCTATTTTTATTCAGCAGGGAGATGTCTTTTTTGTTAGCGGTAATGATGTGCATTTTTACGATGAGCTGGGAACCTTAAAGCTCATCAATATTCTCATTAATCCGCAGGTCAAGTTTCATTATTTAACTCAAATTGAGACTTTATTAATCACAATCGCTGGAAATAGTGCCGCGAATTACGGCTGGCTGACACCAGAAACAAAGTCGCATTGCAAGCAACTGATTGATGAGATTTTCCGTGATGAGATGGCATTACCTGCAAATCATGCGCTGAAAGAGTCACTTTTCTTTAAATTAGTCACCAGTATCTTGTATGCACAATCGCAGGCTGAATATAGTAATACGCGTTATAAACTACATAAGTTACTCAGCTATTTGCAGGAAAATTGCTTTAACGAAATAGACTGGCGGCAACTGGCTAATCAGTTTCACCTCACACAGCGCACGGCTTCGCGCCATATTAAAGAAGTCACAGGGCTGACCCCTGAAAATTATCTCAAGCGTTTGCGGCTGGTCTCCGCGCGGGTAAAACTTAAAGAGACGGATATGACCATTACCGAAGTGGCATTCCTGTGTGGTTTTGCCAACAGCAACCATTTTACTACCTCTTACAAGAAGGTTTTTGGCGTGACGCCGAGCGCTGAACGTAAGCGGGCAGGATGAAATATAGTCACTACGGTTCAATAAAAATCAGGGAAATCAATTATTGATTTTCGGCCGAGCCGGAGCAGGCGAAAGCGATTCAACTCCACGGGCAGTAGCTGCATGCTGATGTGCAGTTAATCTCCGCGTTGGGCGGCGGCTACCATCAATCCGGTAGGGCATAGCAGACGCGAATCTCATGGCATCTCCTATAATGAAAAGTGGATTAAAAAATAGCCGGGAGGTGTTGATGAGTGCTGCTAATAAAGTCGTTATCGTGACGGCATCGGACTCGGGCATTGGCAAAAAATGTGCGTTGCTTCTGGCGGAGCAGGGGTTTGATGTCGGTATCACCTGGCATTCTGACGAGCAAGGCGCGCAAGAAACCGCGCGCCAGGTCAGAGGTTTTGGTCGGCGAGCCGAAATGGTGCAACTCGATTTAGCGGATCTTCCAGACGGTGCGGCAGGTATTGATGAGCTGATTGCGCGCTTCGGGCGCGTCGATGCGCTGGTGAATAATGCCGGAGCGATGAGTAAACACTCGTTTCTGGATGTCACGCTCAAAGAGTGGCTGGAACTGTTTACCGTGGATGTGGACGGCGCATTTTTATGTTCGCAAAAAGTGGCCCGCGCTATGGTTGCGCAGGGGCGAGGTGGCCGGATTGTGAATATCACCTCCGTTCACGAACATACGCCGCTGCCTGATGCCTGCGCCTATACCGCCGCGAAACATGCGCTGGGTGGGCTGACGAAATCAATGGCGATGGAGTTGGTTCATCACAATATATTGGTCAATGCGGTTGCGCCCGGTGCAGTCGCCACACCTATGAATAACATGAGCGAAGGCGACGGAGCCAAAAGCAACATCCCTGAAATCCCGCTTGGGCGAGCAGGGGAGACGCAAGAAATTGCGAGCCTGGTCGCATGGCTATGTTCAGACAGCGCCAGCTACACCACCGGGCAATCGTTTATCGTTGATGGCGGCTTTATGTTCGCCAACCCTCACTTCAAACCCAAAGATTAGCCCTGCGGCTGTTTCAACCAGTAATGCACCAGCTGGACTACAGCCACCGTGCTGATTAAGACGCTGGTCCTGATGATGTAACCATGGGCCAACGGCTTCGCCACTTATTTTTAACCGATTAAAAAACAATCTGGCGCTGTGCATTATACTTTGGCTGTGCTCACTCGTTTGTCAGGAGGCGTTATGAGTCATGTCTGGGGACTTTTCTCCCATCCTCATCGTGAAATGCAGACCATAAAACGTGAAAACGAAACGGTATCGCATCACTATACCCACCATGTGCTCATCATGGCGGCCATTCCGGTTATCTGTGCGTTTATCGGTACAACCCAGATTGGCTGGAATTTTGGTGACGGGACGTTCGTTCAACTATCGATGTTTACCGGGTTCTATTTAGGCGTGCTGTTTTATGCGCTGATGCTGGCAGGCGTTGCCGTTATGGGGCGCGTAATCTGGTGGATGGCGCGCAACTATCCCCAGCGTCCGTCACTGGCCCGTTGCATGGTGTTTGCGGGCTATATTGCCACCCCGCTGTTTTTAAGCGGTCTGGTGGCCCTTTACCCGCTGGTGTGGCTGTGCGTGCTGGTGGGGGCTGCTGCTTTGATTTATACCGGCTACCTGTTATACGTCGGCGTACCTGAGTTTCTGGGCATCAATAAAGAGGAGGGGATGAGCTTTTCCAGCTCAACGCTTGCCATTGGTGTGCTGGTGCTTGAGGTGCTGCTAGCCCTGAGCGTGATTCTCTGGGGCTATGGCTATCACTTATTCTGATACTTATTTACGATCCAACAGTGGCGGTTTTCCGGGGCGTCAGCGTATTATGCTGGCGCCTGAGCTATTCAATCGATACAGAATAGCTTTGCTGAGCGCATTATCTACCCGAATACTTACAGAAGTGCCACCATGCCGACAAAAATCCGTCTCTCGTTGCTCAGCCTTGCGCTGATGATTACCGTACCATTCGCCTCCCAGGCCGCGAACCAAGCCACCGTACAACAGGTCAACATCGGGCAGGAGATTGCCTCTGGCAGTGCCATGATCGTCGATTTGCAAACCAACAAAGTTCTCTATTCCAGCCATCCCGATCTGGTTCGTCCCATCGCATCCATCACCAAATTGATGACGGCGATGGTGGTGCTGGATGCCAAATTGCCGATGGATGAAATGCTGAGTATCGATATCAGCCAGACGCCGGAAATGAAAGGCGTCTATTCCCGCGTGCGGCTGAACAGCAAAATTAATCGCCGGGACATGATGCTGCTGGCGCTGATGTCGTCGGAAAATCGTGCGGCGGCGAGCCTTGCGCACCATTATCCTGGCGGCTACAGCGCCTTTATCCGCGCGATGAATGCGAAAGCGAAATCTCTGGGCATGGCCCGCACGCGCTATGTTGAGCCGACGGGGCTCTCGATTAAGAACGTTTCCACCGCGCGCGACTTGTCCAAATTGCTGATTGCCTCAAAGCAATACCCGCTGCTTGGGCAGTTGAGCACCACCAAAGAAGATATGGCCACCTTTGCCAGTCCGGCGTATACACTGCCATTTCGCAATACCAACCATTTGGTTTATAACAACAAGTGGGATATTCAGCTGACCAAAACCGGCTTTACGAATAATGCCGGCCATTGCTTAGTAATGCGCACCATGATTAACCATCGCCCGGTGGCGCTGGTGGTGCTGGACGCGTTCGGTAAATACACCCACTTTGCGGATGCTAACCGTTTACGCAACTTCCTGGAAAGTGGCAAGGTGACGCCGGTGCCGGAGTCGGCGTTGGCTTATAAAAAGCAAAAGGCCGCGCAAATGGCGAGCAACAGTACGCAAGGTCATGCGTTAGACGACTAGCAAGTAGGCTAAGGCAGCGTCCGGCCTTCATTATTGAACGGGCGCTGCGCTTCGAGCTTAGTCGTGCGTATGGCTACAGCTGTGCTCCTGCCACCATTTATGCTTCGTGGTTTTACCAATACCGGGATTCATACTGTTGGTGGGATCGTTGGCCTGATAAAACTGTTTTAAGCTGTCCGGCGCTTCGTACAAATGCCCGACGTTGTGTTCTGCCGGATATTGCGCCCCTCGCGTGCGCAGCAGGGCAAGCATCTGCTCTTTAAGCGCGTGAGCATCCACCCCTTTTTTGACGATGTAATCCTGATGGAAGACATGGCACATAAAGTGGCCGTAATAGAGGCTGTGGCTAATCTGGCTGCTGATTTCCGGCGGTAATTGCTCAAACCACTGCTGGTCGTTACGGCGCAGGGCGATATCCAGCGCCAGAATATCTTCCACTTCATCAGCGTGAACCGCGTGATAACGCACGGCGGCACCGGCGGCGGCAAAACGGTGTAAAAACGCTTTTGCCCCTTCGGTTGGCGTACAGACAAAAAAGTCGCCTTCGGCCTGCTGGAAATAGCTCTCCAGCCAGCTGCGCGCTTCGCTAATTCCGCCACCCGACATCTTTAGCAGCAGATGATGTTCATACTTGCTGCGCCACTCCTTCATGCGCGGCGGCAGATGGCTCGGGCACCAGCTGCTTACGCGTTGCAGTACCCGGTCGGTAAAGTGGGGTTTCACCAACGGCACTTTTTCAAACCACGCATCGGTACGGCCTTTCAGGGTGAAGAACAGCGGCATTTTGTCGGTGCCGAGTTTGTCGATCATCATAAAAGTGTCTTTGCCATACGCTTCGGCAATATCGTAAATATCGCGGTGCATGTATTCGCCCGCCACCGGCAGATTTTCAAAATTAGCCAGAATATGGCGGCGGATTTCAGTCAGCACTTCCGGCCGATTGGTACCGATATAAAAGACTTCGTTCTGCTTTTCGGCGACAAAAGTATCGAGGCGTACCGCAAAAACAGCTAGTTTCCCGGCGCAGCCAGAGGCTTCAAACAGGCGGCTTGGGTCAGCGTTAAAGCGTGATGGCGTGTCGGCATCCACATCGCGCACGCGTTCGGCGTAATCTTTATCGGATGCCTGGCGCTGGTCATGCAGCACGTTTTCAGGTTTCACGCGTTCGTCGTCGAGCTTGCCGAGGATCTGTTCCGGCGTCATGCCCAGATCGATACCCAGATGGTTCACCAGAGTTAATTTCCCCTGCTCATCAATGCGTGCGTACAGCGCCATTTCAGTATATGCCGGGCCGCGTTTCACCAGCGAGCCGCCGGAGTTATTGCAAATCCCGCCAATTACCGATGCGCCAATGCACGACGAGCCAATCACCGAATGCGGCTCGCGCCCCAGCGGTTTCAGGGCTTTCTCCAGCTGATACAAGGTGCTGCCGGGGAAGGCCAGCACCTGCCTGCCGCCGTCCAGCAGCTGTAATTTATCCAGACGCAGGGTGCTGATAATCACGATTTCACGGTCATAATCATTGCCGTTTGGCGTTGAGCCTTCGGTAAGCCCGGTGTTGGCGGCCTGCATCAAAATGATTTTATCGGCGCTGACGCACAGGCTCAGAACCCGCCACAGCTCCAGCAGGGAGCCCGGGAAAACCACCGCCAGCGCATCGCCCTCGCCGGAGCGGAAGCCTTTGCGATAGCGCGCCGTTTTTGCCGCCTCGGTTAGAACATGCGTGCTGCCAACCAGGCGGTTGAGTTCATTAATAAAGATCTGTTTTTGGGATGTTGTAGGGTTAGGCATCTATCCGCTCCTTGGGAAAATATTGACCCCTACAAGCATAGCTCGCAAATCTATAATGATTTCTCTTAAACGTTCGGAAAATCAGCATATAACACCGAGGCGACTCTTCTTACCGCTGTAACCTTGTGGCACACTGCACTTCTTATCACTTCGTGCGGCCCTGTGTGGCGGCCTTAGCAAGAGAGTAATGTCGATGAAATGGCTCTGTTCTGTAAGTATCGCAGTTAGCCTTGCGCTGCAGCCCGCGCTGGCTAATGAGATGTTTGGCCCCCACCCGTTAACGCCGGAAGCGCGTGACGCCTTCGTCACTGATTTGCTGAAAAAGATGACCACCGACGAAAAAATCGGCCAGCTACGGTTAATCAGCGTCGGGCCGGATAACCCGAAAGAAGCCATTCGCGAGATGATCAAAGACGGGCAGGTAGGGGCGATTTTTAATACCGTCACCCGCCACGACATTCGCGCTATGCAAGATCAGGTGATGAGCCTTAACCGCCTGAAGATCCCATTATTTTTTGCCTATGACGTGGTTCACGGCCAGCGTACCGTGTTCCCCATCAGCCTCGGTTTAGCCTCTTCCTTTAACCTGGATGCGGTAAAAACCGTAGGCCGCATTTCTGCTTATGAAGCCGCAGACGATGGCCTGAACATGACCTGGGCGCCGATGGTTGATGTCTCGCGCGACCCGCGCTGGGGCCGCGTATCCGAAGGCTTTGGTGAAGATACTTATCTGACTTCAATCATGGGCCGCACCATGGTTGAAGCCATGCAAGGCAAAAGCCCGGCAGACCGTTACTCGGTGATGACCAGCGTGAAACACTTCGCCGCCTACGGCGCAGTGGAAGGCGGCAAAGAGTACAACACCGTGGATATGAGCCCGCAGCGTCTGTTCAACGACTATATGCCGCCATACAAAGCCGCACTGGATGCGGGCAGCGGTGGCGTGATGGTGGCGCTGAACTCCCTGAATGGCACGCCAGCCTCTTCTGATTCCTGGCTGTTGAAAGACTTGCTGCGCGACGAGTGGAAATTTAAAGGCATCACCATTTCTGACCACGGCGCAATCAAAGAGCTGATCAAACACGGCGTGGCGAGCGACCCGAAAGATGCGGTGCGCGTTGCGCTGAACTCCGGCATCAACATGAGTATGAGCGACGAGTACTACAGCAAATACTTGCCGGAACTGGTGAAAAGCGGTGCGGTGCCGATGGCTGAACTCGATGACGCCACGCGCCACGTGCTGAACGTGAAATACGATATGGGTCTGTTTAACGACCCGTACAGCCACTTAGGGCCGAAAGAATCAGACCCGGAGGATACCAACGCTGAGAGCCGCCTGCATCGTAAAGAAGCTCGTACCGTTGCGCGTGAAAGCATGGTGCTGCTGAAAAACCGCCTGCAAACGCTGCCGCTGAAAAAATCGGGCACCATTGCGGTGGTTGGTCCGCTGGCTGACAGCAAACGCGACATGATGGGCAGTTGGTCTGCCGCAGGCGTGGCCGAGCAGACTGTTACCGTATTGCAGGGTATTAAGTCTGCCGTGGGTGACAATGCGAAAATAGTGGTCGCCAAAGGCGCTAACGTCACCGACGATAAAGGCATTGTTGACTTCCTCAACCAGTACGAACCTGCGGTTTCCGTGGATAAACGTTCTGCCAAAGAGATGATCGACGAAGCGGTTAACACCGCAAAATCTGCCGATGTGGTTGTGGCGGTAGTGGGTGAAGCGCAAGGTATGGCGCATGAAGCATCAAGCCGTACCGACCTGGTTCTGCCGCAGAGCCAGCGCGATTTAATTGCTGCGCTGAAAGCCACCGGCAAGCCGTTGGTGCTGGTGCTGATGAACGGTCGCCCGCTGGCGCTGGTCACAGAACATCAGCAGGCCGACGCGCTGCTGGAAGCCTGGTATAGCGGCACTGAGGGCGGCAACGCGGTGGCCGATATTCTGTTTGGCGATTACAACCCGTCAGGCAAGCTGCCGATGTCCTTCCCGCGCTCCGTTGGGCAAATTCCGACCTACTACAGCCACCTGAATACCGGTCGCCCGTACAACCCGGAAAAACCGAACAAGTACACATCACGCTACTTTGATGAAGCAAACGGTCCACTGTTCCCATTCGGTTACGGCCTGAGCTACACCACATTTAGCGTTTCCGATGTGAAAATGTCGGCACCTTCGATGGCAGCGGATGGCAAAGTTGAGGCTTCCGTTGAGGTGACGAACACCGGCGAGCGTGCAGGCGAAACCGTGGTGCAGATGTATTTGCAGGACGTGACGGCTTCAATAAGCCGCCCGGTGAAGGAGCTGAAAGGCTTTAAGAAAGTGATGCTCAAACCCGGCGAAACTCAGACCATAAGCTTCCCGATTGACGTTGAGGCGCTGAAGTTCTGGAACGCGCAGATGAAACACGTTGCCGAACCCGGCAAGTTTAACGTGTTTATCGGGCTGGATTCTGCCCGCGTGAAGCAGGGTGAGTTCGAGCTTAAATAATATTGTCAGCAATCTCAGAGCCGGTTTTGAGATTGCTGACAAAGAA
>NZ_RPOH01000023.1 GCF_003818135.1 Buttiauxella warmboldiae
TACAGAAGCCACAGAGATAACCCTGCGTTCAGGTGAACGGAAAATCTGGGAAGCTTACAGATCTCACCCTTACAGATTGCCAGAGTGAGGTGCAAATTATGTATAAGAGACAGCCAGAAAAGGCAGTATGCCCGGAAGCTTATGCGGAATAAAAAACAACACTCCAGTGCCTTAGCCTGCTCCGCTCTCCCGCTGGCGATCTTTTCTGGCGCGCTGCTGTTCGCATTTTCTGTTCGGCAGGCACAGGCGGATGACTATTTTGATCCCGCAGCGCTGGAAATCACTCCCGGTCAGCAACAGGCCAGCGATCTGAGCGACTTTTCACAGCCGGGCGGCCAGCGGCCGGGAAGCTACCGGGTTACCGTTTTCGTTAATCAACAGCAGGCTGGAGCGCGCGAGCTGGAGTTTATCAGCCACAATAATCAGCTGGTACCGCTCGTGGATGTGAAGTATCTGCGTGCGCTGGGGGTGAATACGGCGGCCTTTTCCTCATTCGATACGCTTCGCGATGGGGAGTCCTTTTCCGATCTGGGAAAATATATCCCGGATGCCAGCAGTCAGTTTGACTTTGCTACCCAGCGCCTGGATTTCAGCATTCCTCAGGCGGCGATGGTACGCAAAAGCCGTGGCTACGTTGCGCCGGAAAAATGGGACGAAGGGATACCAGCGGCCTTTGTCGATTACACGCTTAACGGCTCCACTACCAGCGTGGATAACCTTCACGACAGTGATAATTACCTGAACCTGCGTAGCGGGTTGAATCTTGGCGCATGGCGTCTGCGTAATTTCTCCTCTTATGAATTTAATACGACCGGGCACTGGCAGACGCAGGGCACCTCGCTTGAACGTGATATCCGCGTGCTGAAAAGCGAACTGACGCTGGGTGACTCTTATACCTCGGGTGAAGTTTTCGATAGTTTTCAGTTTACCGGTATGAAACTGGCGTCCGATGAAAATATGCTGCCGGACAGCCAGAGAGGTTTTGCCCCCACGATTCGCGGCGTAGCCCACAGCAACGCCCGCATTACGGTGCGCCAGCATGGCTATGTGATTTATGAGACCTACGTTGCGCCAGGAGCTTTTGTTATTAACGATCTTTTTCCCACGGCGCAAAGCGGTGACCTGGAAGTGACTATTCGTGAAAGCGATGGTTCAGAGCGAAAATTTACCCAGCCTTATTCTGCCGTCGCCTTTATGTTGCGTGAAGGGCGCTTCAAATTTAGCGCCAGCGTGGGCCGCTACAACACTGCCGATAGCGATGGCGAGGAACCGAATTTTGTTCAGGCCTCCGCCTTTTATGGTCTTCCCTGGAGCCTGACGGCCTACGGCGGCGCGCAAATCTCAAACCATTATCAGGCGCTGGCGTTCGGACTGGGGCAGGATATTGGCGAATTCGGCTCGCTGGGCCTCGATACCACGCTGGCAAAAACGGATTTGGGCAAGGATGGGCAGTACACCGGCCAGGCGGTGCGCGCGCAGTACCAGAAAGATTTCGCCACTGTGGGCACTTCCCTGAATATCTCGGGCTACCGCTACTCTTCCCGCCGTTTTTATACCTTCGCTGAAGCCAATGAGTACCGTGACCCCGATGCACATGTCAGTAACCGCCGCAGCCGTACTGAAATGAGTCTGACCCAGGATTTTGGCAAGTGGGGGAATCTCAGCGCGGGGTTTTATCGCCAGCAGTACTGGAATACCTCTGCCGTCGACCAGACGGTGCACCTGGGTTATTACAATAGCTTCCGGGGCGTTTCGTGGAGCCTCGGATACTACGTTACCCGCTCATACTATGACGATAAAGATAATGAACGCTCCGTTAACCTTACCGTCAGCGTACCGCTAAGCCGGTGGCTGCCCGGTGGCTCGGCGAGTTACAGCCTCAACAACAACCTTGATGGCCACACTACCCAGCAAATGTCGCTGTATGGCACCGCTCTCGATAACAGCCAGCTTAGCTATAACCTTCAGCAAGGTTTTGATAACCAGAATCATGCGGCTAACAGCAATGTGTCACTCGATTATCGCGGTGGATTCGGAGATGTCTCGGTGGGATACAGCCACGATCGCTACAGCGACCGCCTGAACTACGGCGCTTCAGGCGGTATTGTTGCCACTCAATATGGCGTCACGCTAAGTCAGAGCCTCGGCGATACCATCGGCCTGGTGCGTGCGGATGGGACTTCTGATGTGCAGGTGGAGGGCGCCGCGAACGTCCATACCGACAGCCGGGGCTATGCGGTTATGCCCACCCTTTCTCCTTACCATGAAAATACCCTTTCACTGGATACCGAAACGTTGGGCGATGACGTTGATCTGGAGCAAAACAGCCAGACCGTTGTGCCTACCAGCGGCGCGGTGGTGCTGGCTCATTATAAAACTCACGTTGGAGCCAGGGTGCTGTTGAGCCTTAGCTGGCATGGACGGCCGCTGCCTTTTGGCACCGGCGTATTTGTGGCCGGCCAGGGAGAGGTGAAATCGAGCAAGGGTATTGTCGGGGAGAGGGGCCAGGTATACCTGAGTGGCGTTCCGCCTGAAGGCGTGGTCCATGCTCAATGGCTGCAAAACAGCCAGTCTTATCAGTGTACTGCCGCGCTGAGATTACCGGTGGCGGCCTCCGGTAGCCCGGTGCGGCTCCTTTCGGCGCAATGCCAATAATCACAGGTGAATTATGTTGCGAATTTTCCAGGCGCTACTGCTGCTGGTGACGGCCAGTCTGTTTATCCCTTCCACGGCCGTAGCCGGGCAGCTCTGCCCACCGACGATGAATGACGCGGTGATTAACTTTCAGAACTACTCGATTACCGACTACCCCACGCTGCCGCCTGGCTCGATGTTGTCAGGCGCAATCCTTGGGCAGGAGAACCGCTCATTTTATAATTGCCCCACGGGGACAGGCCCGGTGGTGATGCGCTTTGTGGCGAATAAGCTGTTACATGTCGCCGGGGTCAGTGGCGTGACGCCAAACGGTGTGGGATCGCCGGCATCGGTATATGAAATCCCTGATATTCCGGGCGTTGGCTTTGCCGTGGGAGTCAGGGAAACCACCCACTGCGCGGGTAACCCGGTGCATTACATTGCCTCTGGTGATGAAGATGTCGCGGTTTGCAGCACTGACGATCCGGTGCAAATGGCAACCCAGTTCTTCGTCGTGTTTTATAAGACGGCGCAGGAAGTGGCTTACGATCGGCCCAACAGCGGCCAGATTAATGCCGGAACGCTGATCCTCCAGGACAGCAACGGCAATATCATTTCCGCAGCCGGGGTTACAGTCAATGTTGCCGCCGCCGATCTGAAAGTGCATCGCGCAAGCTGCTATGTTTCTGATAACGACATTACCGTTGCTATGGGGCAGACCAGCGTCAGCGATCTCAATAATGGCGCTGAGGGGGCAAAACACCATTTCACCATCCCGCTGACCTGTGAGAGCAGCCAAAACAATGCCGTGAAAATGGGTTTTTATGGCCCATCGGAAAAAGACGCCGTCAACCATGATGTGCTGACGTTAAGCCAGCAGGAAGGTGCGGCCACCGGGGTCGGCATTCGAATAACCTATGGTGACAATTACGGCGCCGTGGCAGGAAATACGGTGCCGTTAAACAGTACCAATGTTCAGCCCTTTCCAGACAGCGCCAGTCAGGCGCAGCTGAATCTGCAATATGATGCGCAGTATGTCAAAACGGGTGCCCGGGCCACCGCCGGGCAGGCGGACAGTCTGGCGACTTTTAGCCTGATATATAATTGATATTTATCTAAAAAATAAGGCCAGAACTTGTTCTGGCCTTATTAATACTAGAGTACTTCATGATAGTAGCTTACCCATACAGGATTTATGTGTAGAAATACTGGAAACCCTTAGAAGACGAAGCTTCATGGAACATTAAGATTTTCCAGAGTTTTGCATCAGTTGCGTCTCAGGCTTTTTATTGCTTCTCAATACATACATACCAATGCTATGCAGTGCACGTTTTATCTGTCCCTTTTCACAGAGTGTTGATTGCAATAAATATGCATCATCAACGATCACTCGAAATTCCTTTTAATACTCAGCACTCACAAATCTCATCAATTAATTATCTTAATCTATTGATAAATAATAGTAAAATTTAATCGCTCACCCACTGATACATTTTGTGTGATTGAATGCACAAAAAATACACTATGGGATTGAAGAGTCAGTACATAAGGTATAGTTTTTAAATCACTTGCACATGGTTGTACATAGACAACCATGACTGATAGTGGATATGTACTATTTAGCACTTAAACAGGAAATTAAGGTGTTTTATGTCAATTGCAGCCAGTTTTGATACTCAATTTATCTTACTAAAACATCCTAAGATTGGACGCCTTGAGCTGTTTGATGAAATTAATACTCTGCTAATTAATGAGAATATTGTTCAACCTACTTATCTGAATGCGCTTATAGCTCGTGAAGATGAACATCCGACTGCGATGCAGCTGGAAAAAATCGGAGTGGCTATCCCGCACGTTGATATTGAGCATGTTCAGAAGGAAAAAGTTGTTGTTGTAACTAGCCCGGAAGGAATCGAGTTTAATCAGGCGGAAGATCCAGAATTAACAATGAAAGTTCATGTCATCTTTTTCTTATTACTAAAAGAAAAAGATGCACATCTTGAATTTCTTATGAAGCTGATTGGTCTGTTTAGACAGACAGATAAAATGGATTTAATTATGGCATCGGGGTCTGCTGAAGAAGTTAAAGCGATACTTACTGCCACGTTAAAGTAGTCCCTACATTATAAAACATAAACTTTTGTATCCGGAGAGCCCTATGAATAAGAAAATTATTTTTGCTTGTACAAGTGGAATTGCAACGTCAGCTGTCGCAACCGAGAAAGTCGTTCAATACTGCAAAAGTCACGGTATTAATGTGGATGCAATTCAGTCGAATATCGGAACTATTGCTCAACAGGATGAAATGGCTGACATTATTATTGTCACCTCAGCAGTGAAAATGGAATTAAAAACACCAATTCTCAATGGCCTACCTCTGTTAACTGGTTTTGGCGAAGAAGAATTACTAGAAAAAATCGTCGCTATCCTTAAAAAATAAAGGTACATAGCATGATGGAAAAAATGTATTCCGCTGTTCAGTTTATTCTGGGGCTCGGGCCAACAATCATGTTGCCGATTATTATTTTTATAATGGCAATATGTTTGCAAACAGGGTTTAGTCGGGCATTACGGTCCGCATTAACCATTGGCATGGGTTTTATTGGTATATTTTTAGTTTTCGGATTGCTTGTTGATACCTTAGGACCAGCAGCAAAAGCGATGGTTAACCATACTGGTATCGATCTCCCTGTTGTTGACTTGGGCTGGACTCCATTGGCTGCAATAGCTTGGGCATCTCAGATTGCGCCATTTGTAGTACCAATGACCATTGGTATTAACGTCCTTATGCTTACGCTGAACTGGACGAAAACTGTTGATATTGATGTCTGGAACTTCTGGCATTTTTCAATGGTTGGCGCAATGGTTTATGGTGTGACAGGTAGTTTCCTGTTCGGGTTGCTCATTGCAGGGGCAACAGCTGCTATTACTTTCATTATGGCAGACTGGTGTGCACCAATGATTCAGAAATACTTTAATTTACCGGGTATTTCGCTACCAACGTTATCATCTGTTATTTTCTTCCCTATCGGGGTGCTTGGTAATTTAATCCTAGATAAAGTGCCAGGGATTAACAAACTCAATGCGGATCCAGAGCAAATTCAGAAAAAATTCGGTGTTTTTGGCGAACCGATGATGCTGGGCGTGATCTTGGGTGCAGGCATAGGTTTACTGGCGGAGTATGACCTCAAAGGTGTTCTCAATCTTGCAATGAGCCTGGGGGCAGTCATGCTTATCATGCCACGTATGGTTAAACTGCTTATGGAAGGTTTGATGCCTTTGTCAGATGCCGTCAGAAGCTTCCTGCGTAAGCGTTATCCTGATCGGAATGATTTGTATATTGGTTTGGATATTGCTGTCGCAGTAGGACATCCATCAGTTCTGTCTACGGCACTGTTGTTAATTCCAGTTGGTGTATTACTTGCTGTTATTTTACCTGGAAATCGTTTACTCCCATTAGGTGATCTCGCTAATATATGGGTACCGATTTCAATGGTTGTCCTGGCATGTCGAGGTAATATTGTTCGAGCCTTTATTATCGGCATCCCGATTTTGGCTATGAATTTATATATCGCATCTGCTGCTGCACCTATTCTTACTAAAATTGCCAAAGACATGAAATTCCCGATTAATACGGATGGTGAAATATCCAGTCTGCTGGATGGTGGCAATCCATACCGTTACTGGGCAGTAAGAGTTTTTGAAGGTAATTTCATTGCGCTGGCTTTAATTCCTGTTATCTTCTTAATGTGCTTGTGGTTATATCGTGTAACCAAAAAGCAACTTCACGAAGAAGAAGTGGCTGAGAATAATCAAAACACTACTGAACCATCGACAGTCAAATAATATCTTCTAATTGATGCAGCATACTATGCTGCATCAAATAAAAAATCATAATTCATCCCTTAAATAAAGAAGGGGAACATAATGTTTACCATAGGTATTGATATTGGTACGACCAATTGCAAAGTATGTTTGTTTAGTACACCTGAATTCGAATTAGTTGATCAATATAGTTTTAAAACACCCAAATTAGTTCATGGACAGAACACTGATTTTGATATTGAACTTATTTGGAAGGGTACGTTGTATGGACTTAACAAGTTATCATCATCTTTGCATGCAGCTTGTATTTCGGTCAGTGCTATTGCAGTAGCTAGTGTAGGTGAGGCTGGCGTATTACTAGATGATAAAGACAAGCCAATTGGCCCGACATTAACTTGGTACGATACTCGTCCAAAAACACAATTAAATAAAATAATAGATGTATTAGGTGTTGAGAATATTTATAGTATAACCGGTATACCAGCTCACTCAAATTATAGTGTGAATAAAATTAAATGGTTACAAGATAATATTTCAGCTGCTAAGGATGGATGTAAATGGCTATGTCTCGCAGAATATATAGCCTTCAGACTATCCGGTGAGAAACGCTCAGAATATTCCCTCGCTTCAAGAACGATGGCACTTAATCTGGAAGAAAAAACATGGGATACAGAACTTCTTACCAAAATCGAAATACCGCCAGAAATGTTCAGTCCTCTGGTATATGCAGGGGCTGCTATTGGGACACTAACCCGGGAAGTTGCTGAACTAACGGGGCTGTCGACTTCGACTTCCGTTGCAATTGCTGGCCATGATCATATGTGTGGTTCAGTAGCGGTTGGGTTGAATAATAAAGAGCAGATTCTTAACTCTACCGGCACGACTGAGGGCTTGTTAGTCGTTACAGAACATACGAACACTTCACAAGAATTCTTTAAGGCACGGGTTTCCAATGGCGTTCATGTCCTGGAAGGATTCCATTCTCTTTATGCATCCTTACCATCAGCTGGTTATGCAATTGAATGGTTTAGAACATTATTTGAAATGGATATGCCCTCGTTTCTTCGACTGGTTGATACCCTCAATGAACAGAATGAAGATGATTCCGCGGCAAACCTGGACGGGATTTTTATTCCTCATTTAAGAGGGAGCGGTCCTCCTGAACGAAACACCTGGTCGAAAGCTTTACTGTATGGAATGGATGATAAATCGCGACCTGAAGAAATATTACGTTTCATTTTTCAGGGACTTTGTTTCGAACTCCGCAATTTACTTGATTCTTACGAAGCGCTTACTGGAAGACATTATCCTGTTATTAATGTTATTGGGGCCGCCTGTAAAAATCCATACTGGTTACAGCTTAAAGCTACCATTCTGAATCGAGAAGTTGTCGCCTGCAATATTGAAGAAGCTGTGAGTCGTGGGGCTGCAATGCTCGCTGCAAAAGCTGTGGGCTTTGATTTGACCCAGACAAAAAATACTTCAGAAGAAATGCTGAAACGTTATGTGCCAGATTCAGATGAAGTCAGTCGCTTTGATGCTTTATATCAAGATCTTTATAAACCGCTTTATGAATCCAAGATGCTTGTTGAGCGTCGCTGTTATGGGGAAAGCTAATGAAAGCCAGTGTTTATTACAGCAAGAACGACATTCGTTACCAAGATATTGAACAACCGGAAATTGGTGACGGTGACATTCTGATTAAGATGAAATCTTGCGGATTATGTGGAACCGATATTCATAAGGCTCAGCATCAAACAGTTACAGGACCAATTATCCTGGGTCATGAAGTTGCCGGTGAAGTAGTCAAGATTGGGAAAAATGTGATCCGCTATGGCGTAGGTGAGCGAGTGGTAACTGCAATTCATGTACCTTGCTTTAATTGCCACTATTGTGATCGTGGATATTTTACGATGTGCGATCAGTTCAAGAAAACGAATCTTGAACCCGGGGGGTTCAGTGAATATATCCGCATCCCACAACTGCATGTAGAGCATTTGACACACCGTATTATTCCCGAGCTGGACTGGGACCGAGCTGCAATGATTGAGCCGGTAGCTTGCTGCCTGCATGGACTTAAATCTGCCAATATTCATGCAAAAGACAGTGTATTAGTCATGGGGTCAGGCACCATTGGTCTGGTCAGTGCCCAGCTTGCAGCGCTGAAGGGAGCATCCACCGTAATAGTTTCAGACCTCTCTCGTTATAAACGCGAATTGGCTCTGAAACTAGGCATTAACCACGCGATTAATCCTGCAGAAGAAGATCTTGAACAGCGGGTGTCGGAAATAACAGCAGGTAAAGGGGTTGATGTAGTCATTATCGCAGCAGGTGTCTCTTCCCTTGTTACCCAGGCTGTTAACGTTGTTCGCCGTGGTGGACGAGTAATTGTATTTTCACCATTTGATAATAATCCGGTTGTTGAAATTGATGCCAGCCGTCTGTTCAGGGATGAAATATCAATTATTGGCACCTATTCTCTTACACCGTACGAAATGAAAGAAGCTATTGAAATCGTTGAGAAAGAAAAAATCAATGTCAGGGATATGATCACGCACACTTGGCCGTTATCTGACATGCATGAGGCGATCGAGTTTGCAGCAAATCCAGCCAATGATGTGCTTAAAGTGATTATTAAGGCAGAAGAATAGTTTTTACGGGAAATGCAGGAAGTGCATGCACCTTCCTGCAACTCCGGCAGGTTGTGCTGAATGAAAAACAGGATTCCGGTTAGAGAATGTGAACTGGATCATGCAGAAATGCTTACAAAAACGACGATGTTGGCGTAACTTGTGCATAGTTGTATATAGATGATCTACTTACCAAAGGAACCCTATATGAGCACAATACTGAAAGATTCTGAAGTTCCCTTATACCTTCAGGTTTCTGAATGGATAAGGGAGAACGTATATAAAGGTGAATTAGGTAAAGGTGACCGAATTCCCTCAGAAAACCAGATTATGGAGTTGTTGCAAGTCAGTCGTGGCACCGTGAAAAAAGCGGTAACGATGCTGGTTAATGAAGGGATGCTGATTCAGGTACAGGGCAAAGGTACTTTCGTAAAGAACGAGAATATTTCCTATTCTTTGGGCGCTGGTTTGCTGTCGTTTGCTGAGTCACTCGAAAGTCAGCATCTGGATTACTCCACCGAAATGATTACATCTCGTGTTGAGCAGGCGTCGAAAAATGTGGCTGAAAAGTTAAAAATTGAGGCTGGTTCGCCCATTTTATACCTTGAGCGTGTACGTAGTGTTGAAGGTGAGCGGGTCATGTTGATTGAAAACCGCATAAATATGGCATTGTGCCCCGGCATTGAATCAGTCGATTTTAATACTCAGAACTTGTTTCCAACCATTGAGAAACTTTCAGGAAGAAGTATCAGTTTTTCTGAAAGTCGCTATGCCGCAAAAATTGTCGGAAGTGAGCGAGGTCATTATCTCGAAGTTAGTGAGGACGCCCCTGTTTTACATCTTCAGCAGCTTGTTTTCTTTGAAAAAGATCTCCCGGTTGAGTTCGGAAATGTCTGGCTCAAATCGGATAAATACTATTTAGGTACTGTACTCCAACGACGATAGAGGAAAATGTTATGCCATTAGTAAACGGTAAAATCCTGCTCGACCGTATTCGTGAAAAACATGTACTGGCCGGAGCATTTAATACGACTAACCTGGAGACAACCATCTCTATTCTGAACGCAATTGAACGTTCCGGGTTACCAAATTTCATTCAGATTGCACCGACTAATGCCCAGTTGTCTGGCTATGATTATATTTACGAAATCGTTAAACGCCATGCTGACAAAATGGATGTTCCGGTAAGCTTACATTTAGATCATGGAAAGACATTAGACGATGTTAAGCAGGCTGTCCGGGCCGGATTTACTTCCGTTATGATTGATGGCGCAGCGTTCTCTTTTGAAGAGAACATCGAGTTTACACGTGAAGCGGTGGACTTCTGTAAATCCTTTGGTGTACCAGTTGAAGCAGAGCTGGGTGCAATCCTTGGAAAAGAAGATGACCATGTCAGTGAAGCAGACTGCAAGACTGAGCCTGAAAAAGTAAAAGCTTTTGTTGATCGATCGGGTTGTGACTTACTTGCTGTTTCTGTAGGAAATGTGCATGGTCTCGAAGACATCCCTCGCATAGATATTCCGCTGCTTAAACGTATTGCTGAAGTGTCTCCTGTCCCCCTGGTGATACATGGCGGGTCAGGAATTGCAGAGGATATTATCCGGAGTTTTGTCAATTATAATGTCGTAAAAGTCAATATTGCCAGTGACTTGCGTAAAGCTTTCATCACCGCTGTTGGTAAGGCATATAACAACGACAATAATGAAGCCAATTTGGCTCGGGTCATGGCATCAGCAAAAATGGCTGTTGAGGATGATGTTTATTCGAAAATCCTGATGATGAATAAAGGCCATCAGCAATTACGTAAAGCTTCCTGATTTATTTTGATGCTGAGACGATTATGATCAAGCAAAGTGTGAAGGTAGTTAACAGTACAGGGTTACACGCTCGACCAGCTGCAACACTGGCAAAAATTATCAAAAAATACGATTCATCACTAACCTTAATTAATAATGGAAAGGAAATTGAAATTAAGGGCATGATGAGTATTTTGGGGGCCGGTGTAAAAGGTAATTCAATGATAGATCTTATCTGCAATGGCCAAGATGAGCTTGACCTTATGGATGAACTAAAAATAGCTTTTTCCAGTGGGTTCGGAGAAAAAGAGTAACCATATTTAATTTTTTCTAACCTCTCATTAATTATAGCTGTTATGGCGAAGGCACGCTGTACTCCTTAGTATATTAAGGTTGGTTAGCGTATTTTGTTTTTCAATGAAATGGTGTTTTTCGTAACAACGTCGCCTTCGTCAAGTTTTAATAAATCCGAAACACTGTAATTATAGGTATTCCTACAGAGCTCAACTAATCATGATTTTCTGAGGAGATCATCATTGAAAGCATTAAACCTTTATTCAAAACAAGATGTCAGGTTTGAAGACGTTGATATTCCAGAAATTGAATCTCCTGATGAGATCCTGATAAAAGTTAAAGTCGCGGGAATATGCGGTTCAGATATATCACGTTTCGGTAAATTAGGTTCTTATCAACCGGGACTCACTTGGGGGCATGAATTTTCGGGTGTCGTTGCCAAAAGAGGGGATGCTGTAAGCTCTATAGACATTGGTGATCGAGTCACAGCCTGTAACTGCTTTCCATGCAACGAATGCAACTACTGTAAAAAAGGCATGTACTCACGTTGTAATAATTTGAGGGTCTTAGGTGGACATAAGAAAGGTGCATTCGCAGAGTTTATTAAAGTTCCGGTTGCTAACGTTGTAAAAATCCCTTCAACAATGGATTTCGAGACAGCAAGTTTTATCGAACCTTCAAGCGTAGTAGCCCATGGATACAATCAACTTAAGATCAAGAAAGGTAGCAGTATTGCTGTTGTAGGTTGTGGGACAATTGGTTTACTTGCCGTTCAATGGGCAAAGATCTATGGGGCGAGTGAAGTATTTGCTTTTGATACTGATACAGGAAAGCTAGATATTGCGCTTCAGACTGGTGCTCATCATGGTATATGTGCCAATAAAGATAATTATCTACAATATTTTATGGCAATGACTGAAAATGCTGGAGTAGATGTTGTTATTGAATGCTCCGGTAGTGCTGTTGGTATTTCTACCGCCTTGATGCTGGCTAAAAAAGGTGGAACAGTACTGTTGCTTGGCATCCCCTATGGAGATGTGTCATTTCCACGTGAGAGTTTCGAGAAAATAATCCGTAACGAACTTACTGTAGCAGGTTCCTGGAATTCTCTTTCGGCCCCCTTCCCTGGAGATGAATGGAGGACCTCTCTACATTATCTGAGCTCAGGGGATATCAATGTAAAACCCTTGATCACAAGGCGAATCGCCATGGCTGAAGCACCCTCTGTATTCCCCAAACTCTATAATCGAGAAGAATTTTTCGTTAAAGTACTTATTTGCATGGTTAATAAAAATGATAATTAATTTATAACGATAGTGGTTTTAATATTACTAAAATATTCTCTAATAAAAATTAGTCAAAATATTAAATATTTATTACGGATAAGAATATAAAATTAGAATCATTACCACTAAAAATAGAAATAAAAAACTGGCTTATTAAAGCCAGTTTTCAGAATGAAAAAAGTGTTGAGGTAGTTTTATTATACTATCTCATAGTAACGAACTCTTCCGAACCGGTCGGGTGAATCGCCACGGTGTTATCGAAGTCTTTCTTGGTGGCGCCCATTTTCAGCGCCACTGCGAAGCCTTGCAGCATTTCATCCATGCCGTAACCGATACCGTGAATACCGACAATCTTCTCGTCCGGGCCTGCGCATACCAGCTTCATGCGGCATGGCTGGCGGTGCGAAGTCACTGCGGTATACATCGCGGTGAAGGAGGACTTATAGACCTTCACGTTGTCGTCGCCGTACTGCTCACGCGCCTGTGGCTCGGTTAAACCGACCGTACCGATTGGCGGGTGGCTGAATACCACGGTTGGAACATTGCTGTAATCCAGGTGCTCGTCCGGCTTGTTGTTAAACAGGCGCTCGGACAGGCGGCGGCCCGCAGCGACAGCCACTGGCGTCAGCTCTACTGCACCGGTGTTATCGCCCACGGCATAGATACCCGGCACGTTGGTATTCTGGAATTTATCGACTTCGATATAGCCACGAGCGTTGGTTTTCACACCCGTCGCCGCCAGGTTGAAGTTGTCTGTTTCTGGCTCGCGACCAATCGCCCAGATCAGGCAATCCACGGTTTCAGAACGGCCATCTTCCAGTTGCAGCGTCAGGCTGCCATCGGCATTTTTCACTACGGCTTTTGGCACCGCCTGTGTGTGCAGCGTTGGGCCTTCGGTGTTGATCACTTCCAGCAGCGTTTCGACGATTAACGGGTCAAAAGTACGCAGCGGCGCGTGTTTACGCACGAACAGATGCGTCTCAGAACCCAGCGCGTTAACTACGCCTGCGATCTCCACCGCGATGTAACCTGCGCCCACTACCGCAATGCGTTTTGGCAATGCTGGCAGCGCGAAGAAGCCATCGGAATCAATGCCATATTCAGCCCCCGGAATTGACGGACGGCTTGGGCGACCACCGGTCGCAATCAGAATATGGTCGGCAGTAATCTTTTCGCCGTTAACGATAACCGTATGCGCATCAACAAATTTGGCAAAGCCGCGGATCACCTCAACGTTGTTTTTGCCCAGCACGTTGTCGTAAGAGGTGTGGATGCGGTCGATATACGCGGTGCGGCTGGCAATCAATTTATCCCAGTCGAATTTATTCACCGTGGTGTCAAAACCGTAGTCCGGGCCGTAGTTATGAATCGCTTCAGCGATTTGCGCCGCGTGCCACATGACCTTTTTCGGTACGCAACCTACGTTGACGCAGGTGCCGCCCAGCTCTTTCGCCTCAATCAGTGCGCATTTTTTCCCATACATCGCCGCACGGTTAATGGAGGCAATCCCGCCGCTGCCGCCGCCAATGGCGAGGTAGTCATAATGTCTGGTCATGATGTTTCCCTAATGGAGTCGAAAAAAATATGCGCGATTGTAGCGCGCCGAGAAAATGGTTCCATCGATAGCTGCAATAGCCGTTACTCAGGCACAACCCAGCTCAGGGTGGTTGATCCGTTACCGGATGGAACCAGGGTTTTATGCAGCCACGGCAGTACATTAGCCATTTGCTGTTCCAGTTTCCACGGTGGGTTGATAACAATCATACCCGAGGCGGTCATGCCACGGCGGTCGCTGTCCGGGAGCACGGCCAGCTCAATTTGCAGAATGCGGCGAATGCCGATTTCTTCCAGCTCGCGCAGCATGCGTTTGATCTGCTGACGCATCACCACCGGATACCACAGCGCATAGGTGCCTGTCGCGAAACGCTTATAACCGTCGTTGATGCCGGTCACAACTGCCTGGTAGTCGGTTTTAATTTCATACGGCGGGTCGATAAGGATCAGACCGCGGCGAGAAACCGGCGGCAGTTTGGATTTCAGCTGGGTGTAACCGTCGGCACGTTCAACGCGCGCACGGTTATCTTTCTGGAATTCAGAACGCAGCAGCGGGAAATCTGACGGGTGCAGCTCGGTCAGCTGCAGGCTGTCTTGCTCGCGCAGAAGCTGGCGGGCAATCAGCGGGGAACCCGGGTAATAGCGCAGCTGGCCGCTGTGGTTATAGGCTTTCACCGCGCTGATATACGGCTCAAGTTCAGCAGGCAAATCGTCGTGCTGCCAGATGCGGGCAATCCCTTCCAGATATTCGCCAGTGCGTTCAGCATGCTCGCTGCTCAGTTTGTATCGGCCTGCGCCTGCATGGGTATCCAGGTAGAGAAAAGGCTTATCCTTCTCTTTTAAGGATTCAATAATCAGACTTTGAACGGTGTGTTTCAGTACGTCGGCGTGGTTGCCGGCGTGAAAGCTGTGGCGATAACTGAGCATGGATGCAGGGTTTCCAAAGACAAAAGAAGAACAACATATTGTGCACAGTATACAGCCTTATGCTCGCTGCCCGGCATTGAAATTAACTACACTAAGCCTCATGTTAGTTAGCATTGCCTTTGTAGCGCGTATCGCGCTCCACTTATCAGATATCAGGAATCGCGCTTATGACCAATCCATTGCTGACCCCTTTCGATTTGCCGCCGTTTTCCGCACTTCTCCCTGAACATATTGTGCCAGCCGTGCAGCAAGCGCTGGATGATTGCCGTGCGAAAGTCGAAAGCGTGGTAGCGCAAGGCGCGCCTTATAACTGGGACAATCTTTGCCAGCCGCTGGCGGAGGTGGACGATCGCCTGGGGCGTATTTTCTCTCCTGTCAGCCATTTGAACTCAGTAAAAAACAGCGCGCCGCTGCGTGAAGCTTATGAACAAACGCTGCCGCTGCTGTCGGAATACAGCACCTGGGTTGGGCAGCACGAAGGGCTTTATCAGGCCTATCGCAACCTGCGTGACGGCGCATGTTATGCCGATTTGAGCGTGGCTGAGAAAAAGTCCGTGGATAACGCGCTGCGTGATTTCGAGCTGTCTGGCATCGGCTTGCCGCCAGAAAAACAGCAGCGTTATGGCGAAATCGCCGCGCGTCTGTCTGAGCTGGGATCGACCTACAGCAACAACGTGCTGGATGCGACTCAGGGCTGGACGAAGCTGATTACCGACGAAGCGCAGCTGTCTGGTATGCCGGAAAGCGCGCTGGCTGCCGCACGCGCTCAGGCCGAAGCCAAAGAGCAAGACGGCTGGCTGCTGACGCTGGATATTCCAAGCTATTTGCCCGTGCTTACTTACTGCGACAACCGTGAACTGCGTGAAGAGATGTACCGCGCTTATGCGACTCGTGCATCAGATCAGGGGCCGAATGCAGGCAAGTGGGATAATACGCCGGTGATGGAAGAAATTCTGACGCTGCGCCACGAGCTGGCACAACTGCTGGGCTTTGGCAACTACGCGGAAAAATCGCTCGCCACCAAAATGGCCGAAAACCCGCAGCAGGTTCTCGAGTTCTTAACCGACCTGGCGAAACGTGCGCGTCCGCAGGGCGAGGCTGAGCTGGCGCAACTGCGCGCGTTTACGCAAAAAGAATTTAACGTCACCGAGCTGGAGCCGTGGGATATCACCTACTACAGCGAAAAGCAGAAACAGCATCTGTACAGCATCAGCGATGAACAGCTGCGCCCGTATTTCCCGGAAGAGCGCGCGGTTAACGGCCTGTTCGAAGTTGTTAAGCGCATTTACGGTATCACCGCGAAAGAGCGTAAAGATATCGACGTCTGGCATTCCGATGTGCGTTTCTTCGAGCTGTATGACGAGAAAAATGAGTTGCGCGGCAGCTTCTATCTTGATTTGTACGCGCGTGAGAACAAGCGCGGCGGGGCATGGATGGACGATTGCGTCGGCCAGCTGCGTAAAGCAGACGGTTCGCTGCAAAAACCTGTCGCTTACCTGACCTGTAACTTCAACCGCCCGGTCAACGGCAAACCTGCGCTGTTCACCCACGACGAAGTGATCACCCTGTTCCACGAGTTCGGCCACGGCCTGCACCACATGCTGACCAAAGTCGAAACGGCGGGCGTTTCCGGCATCAACGGCGTGCCGTGGGATGCGGTTGAGCTGCCAAGCCAGTTTATGGAAAACTGGTGCTGGGAGCCGGACGCGCTGGCGTTTATCTCCGGCCATTACGAAACCGGCGAGCCGCTGCCAAAAGAGCTGCTGGATAAAATGCTGGCGGCGAAGAACTACCAGGCGGCGCTGTTTATTCTGCGCCAGCTGGAATTCGGCCTGTTCGACTTCCGTCTGCATGCGGAATTCAGCCCGGAGCAGGGGGCGAAAGTGCTGGAAACTCTGCATGAAATCAAAAAGCTGGTAGCGGTTGTGCCCTCGCCAAAATGGGGCCGTTTCCCACACGCCTTTAGCCATATCTTTGCTGGTGGTTACGCGGCGGGTTACTACAGCTATTTGTGGGCTGATGTGCTGGCGGCAGATGCGTTCTCACGTTTTGAAGAAGAAGGTATTTTCAACCGTGAAACCGGGCAATCATTCCTTGATAACATCCTCACCCGTGGTGGTTCCGAAGAGCCGATGGAGCTGTTTAAACGCTTCCGTGGCCGTGAACCACAGCTTGACGCGATGCTGGCCCATTACGGCATCAAGGGCTGAGCTATTCTGTGAAAATCTGTTTACTAACTGAATCAGGCGCCGACTCCGGCGCCTTATCACTTTTGAGCGCGCGCTGGGGCCTGATACACGACGAAGACTCGCTGATGGCGCTGGTTTTGACGCCCGACCGTCTCGAATTGCGTAAGCGCGACGAGCCCAAACTCGGCGGCATTTTTGTCGATTTTGTCTCGGGCGCGATGGCCCATCGCCGCAAGTTTGGCGGTGGGCGCGGTGAGGCGGTGGCAAAAGCGGTCGGCATCAAAAGCGGCTATTTGCCGGATGTGGTCGATGCCACGGCGGGGCTTGGGCGCGATGCCTTTGTGCTGGCCTCTGTAGGCTGCCGTGTACGGATGCTGGAGCGCAACCCAGTGGTTGCCGCGCTGCTCGACGACGGTTTGCGCCGTGGCTATCAGGATGCGGAGATTGGCGGCTGGTTGCAGGAACGTTTGCAGCTGATCCACGCCTCGAGCCTGACGGCGCTAAGCGATATCACGCCGCGCCCGGAAGTGGTCTATCTCGACCCGATGTTCCCGCACAAGCAGAAAAGCGCGCTGGTGAAGAAAGAGATGCGGGTGTTCCAGTCGCTGGTGGGGCCGGACGAAGATGCAGATGGGTTGCTGTTGCCCGCGCAAAAGCTGGCGACCAAACGTGTAGTGGTAAAACGCCCGGACTACGCGCCGCCGCTCGGTGGCATCGAAACGCATAATGCGGTGGTCACTAAAGGGCACCGCTTTGATATTTATCCGGGAACGGCAGTTTAAACAACCCTCACCCTCAGGGAGAGGGTGAGGGTTAAAACGTTCTAAACTTAATCTTCGTCTTCATCACGCAGCGGGACAATTAGCATATCAACGTGAACGGTGTTGATCAGCTGGCGTGCGGAGGACATCAGTTTGCTCCAGAAATCCTGGTGGTGTCCGCAGACCACCAAATCCATATCGTATTTCTTAATCGCATCCACCAGAACCTGGCCCAGATCGCCGCTGCCGCTCAGGGTTTCAGTTATCGGATAACCTGCGCTAGTGGAAAGCTCGCTCAGCGCGTGATGCGTCTCTTCAGAAATGCGTTTTTGCATATCGCCCAGATTGACATCGATCAGTCCGGTATAGAGATCGGAGTAATTTACATCAACATGAATCAGGGAAACCTGGGCGTTGTATGGGCGAGCCATAGAAACCGCTTTTTCCACCAGTACCTTGCTCTCCGGGGAGAGGTCCACCGCGATCAGAATGTGTTTGTAAGCCATAATTTTACTCCTTCCATAAGTTGTCGATGACCAGCCTGGTCGGATAGCACTATGGATTGCTGTGGTGCTACCCGCACGTAAAAACCTAAATTGTAGATGATATTTCTACCCTATAACCAATGGCGGAAACCGTCAATGTGCCGCCGCTGTATACCTTTCCGCTAAAAATGGCGCTTATCGCTTTGATTAAGGCGAACGATGTGGCAAAAAAATTAGCGGATCTCCTACACTATTAAATAAGTCGTTCCGGAATAGTAATGTGAGCCGGATCGGCTTTTTGGGCTCGCTAAACGGTCTTTCTGGTTTTCGGGGTGAGCGGTTGCCCTGGAGTGATGTTCCGGGGCTTCACCGGGAGGGTTATATGATGATCAGCACCGTCGCGCTTTTTTGGGCGCTTTGTGTGGTTTGTTTGGTGAATATGGCGCGCTATTACTCATCTTTGCGCGCTCTGCTGGTGGTACTGCGCGGATGCGATCCGCTGTTGTATCAATATGTCGATGGCAGCGGTTTTTTTACCGCCCACGGGCAGCCCAGCAAACAGATTCGTCTGGTGAGTTATATCTACGCCCAGCGTTATCTTGACCATCATGATGATGAGTTTATTCGCCGCTGTGAACGCCTGCGCCGCCAGTTTATTTTGACCAGCGCGCTATGCGGACTTGTGGTGATTAGTCTTATCGGTTTGATGATTTGGCACTGACAGTTTGAGCACATAAAAAAGCGGGCCAGTTTCCTGACCCGCTTTTTGTCGTACTGCGTTCACTGCATCAGACTTAGATGAAGTGCAGTGAAATCCAGTAAAGAGAACCAGAAAGCAGAATCGACACCGGCAGGGTAAACACCCAGGCCATCATGATGTTGGTCACAGTCTTACGTTGTAAACCACCGCCGTCAACCACCATCGTCCCCGCTACGGAAGAAGAAAGCACGTGAGTGGTAGAAACCGGCATACCGGTGTAGCTCGCAATACCGATGGAGACGGCGGCTGTCATCTGCGCGGACATACCCTGCGCATACGTCATGCCTTTCTTGCCAATCTTCTCACCGATAGTGGTCGCCACACGACGCCAGCCAATCATCGTACCGAGGCCAAGCGCCAGAGCGACCGCCATGATAATCCAGATTGGTGCGTACTCAATGGTGTACAACAGGTCAGTTTTCAGCTCTTTGAGGAAGCGCTTATCGTCCGGTTTGGTTTCCGGCAGTTTAGCCACTTTCTCCGACGTATCCGAAATGCACAGCAGCAGGCGGCGCATATGGCTGCGTTGCTCAACGCTCAGCTTGTCGTAGCTGTCGATATTGCCCAGCAGCTCTTTCGCACGCTGCACTGCAACCATGGCGCGGCTGGCGTCGCAGTGGAATTCAGCAGGCTTATCCTGGCCCTTCACTTCTTCAGGGGTGGGAATCGCTGGGTTGAGATCGACAACGTGCTTAATCGCATCGCCGTGCTGCGCGTAATACTGCTCAAGGTGCGTAATGGCATCGCGAGTACGAGCAATGTCGTAGCCGGAAGCATTCATATTCACCACGAAGCCTGCAGGGGCAACGCCAATCAGCACCAGCATGATTAAGCCGATACCTTTCTGCCCGTCGTTTGCGCCGTGGGAGAAGCTCACGCCAATAGCGGAGATAATCAGAGCAATACGCGTCCAGAATGGCGGCTTTTTCTTGCCGTCTTGTTTTTCACGCTCGGCAGGCGTCAGGTGGATACGGCGGCGCTTCTTGGTGCCGCTCCAGTAGCGACGTAGCAAAAAGATTAGCCCGCCCGCAATCACCAGACCCACAAGTGGCGAAAGGATCAACGACATGAAAATCCCAATCACTTTCGGGATATTCAACGCATCAACAACCGAGGTGCCGTTCATCAATGCATTTGTCAGACCAATACCAATGATGGCACCGATAAGCGTATGGGAGCTGGACGCCGGCAGACCAAAATACCAGGTGCCGAGGTTCCAGATAATAGCGGCCAACAACATAGAGAACACCATGGCGAGGCCATGTGAGGACCCTACGTTCAACAGCAGATCGGTAGGCAACATATGCACAATCGCATACGCCACGCTCAATCCACCGAGCAGAACGCCGAGGAAGTTAAATAATGCCGCCATTGCTACCGCAAGTTGCGATCGCATTGCCCGGGTATAGATAACCGTTGCCACTGCGTTAGCAGTGTCATGAAAGCCGTTGATCGCTTCGTAGAAGAGAACAAATGCCAGAGCAAGTAATAACAAAAGCCCGGTATGTAGATCCAGGCCATTAAACAGAAATTCCATAGACGTTACGCCATTTTGAGGACATGAACGCGGCGCATTATGTAAGACAACTTCGCAATGCGCCAACAGAAATATGGACTTTTCTTAATGTTTGTCCGTTCAACGTCAAACAATGAAAAGATTTACATATTTATTTTCAATCACCTGGCAATGTTAAGACGCATTTAGCTGGTGCGACCAGCCCGCTATCTTTACAATTCCTTGCATTAAGCATAGTCGGGAGTAGGTCGTGGGAAAGTTTGATACCGTTATTATTGGTGCAGGTGCGGCAGGTATGTTCTGCGCCGCGATGGCAGGCCAGGCCGGCAGCCGAGTGTTGCTTATTGATAACGGGAAAAAGCCGGGCCGTAAAATCCTGATGTCTGGCGGCGGTCGTTGCAACTTTACTAACCTTTATATCGAACCTGCGGCTTATCTGAGCCAAAACCCTCATTTTTGCAAATCTGCGCTGGCACGTTATAGCCAATGGGATTTTATCGACATGGTCGGTAAACACGGTATCGCGTGGCATGAGAAAACGCTGGGGCAGCTTTTTTGCGATGATTCGGCGCAGCAAATCGTGGATATGCTGATGGCTGAATGTGAAAAAGGGCAGGTCGCCATGCGCCTGCGTAGTGAAGTATTAGCTATAGAACGTGACGAAAACGGCTATACGATCCAATTAAATGGCGACAGCGTACAGGCGGCAAAATTAGTTATCGCCACCGGCGGGCTTTCGATGCCGGGTCTGGGCGCAACGCCGTTTGGCTATAAGATCGCAGAGCAGTTCGGACTAAAAGTGCTGCCAACCCGCGCGGGCCTGGTGCCATTTACCCTGCATAAGCCGCTTCTTGAACAGCTCCAGGTGCTTTCTGGGGTCTCCGTTGCGTCGGTGATTACCGCAGCCAGCGGCGTGAGCTTCCGCGAAAGTTTACTGTTTACCCATCGGGGTTTGTCCGGCCCTGCGGTATTGCAGCTTTCCAGCTACTGGCAACCCGGTGAGTTTGTGAGCGTTAACTTACTTCCTGATACCGATCTGGATGAATTGCTTAACGAGCAACGCAACGCTCATCCGAATCAAAGCCTGAAAAACACCCTGGCGATGGTGCTGCCAAAGCGCCTGGTGGAGTGCCTGCAACAGCTTGGGCAAATTCCGGATGTCACACTTAAACAGCTCAATACCCGTCAACAAAGTGAAGTGCTTGAAACCTTACAAAACTGGCAGGTGCAGCCCAACGGCACCGAAGGTTATCGCACCGCAGAAGTCACGCTTGGCGGGGTGGATACCCGCGAACTTAGCTCGCGCACCATGGAGGCGCGCAACGTGCCCGGTTTGTATTTTATCGGCGAAGTGATGGACGTAAGTGGTTGGTTAGGCGGATATAATTTCCAGTGGGCATGGAGTTCTGCCTGGGCTTGCGCGCAGGATTTGGTGGGTGCGCAATAACCCATTCTTTATTCATTCGGGTTGCTGATATGAGTCTCAATTGGGTTTGTTACACCTTGCTGGCGCTGGCGTTAATAGCCAGCTTTTTCTTTACTCATTCGCTTTGGATGGGGTTGTTATTCATCACGTTATTGACGTTTTTGCTATACGGCGCAGATAAACTGGCGGCGCGCAAAGGCTGGAGGCGCGTGCCGGAAACCACATTACTGGTTTTTGGCCTTGTGGGCGGTTGGATTGGCGCGTTTTTCGGCCAGCAGCTGTTCCGGCATAAAACTCAAAAACAGCCGTTCAGAACCTGGTTTATGCTCAGTGTCGCCGTGAATATCGTGGCGGTTGCCGGGGCGGGATACTGGATGTATGGGCGCTGGATTTTGTAGGTACTGTTCTGCCATGCAGGCATTTCCCGTATCAAGCCATTACTAATAACCATACTGAAAACTAATTGAAATAATGAGACTTTTAAACAATGAGCGCTGAAGCCACCGCGCATCCTTCAAAGCGCGCATTTCGCTATGCGCCGTTCCGCAATTTGTTTTTTGCTCGCCTGCTGACGGTTTTAGGCAACGGCATTGCGCCTATTGCGCTGGCCTTTGCGGTGCTCGATATGGGAGGCTCTGCGGCTGATTTAGGTATTGTGATTGCCGCTCGCTCTATCTTTAACGTCGCATTCTTGCTGATTGGCGGCGTACTGGCCGACCGCTACTCCCGCAGCCGTGTTCTGCTGTACTCTTCGGTGATTGCGGCCATCACTCAGGGCGTCGTGGCCGCTCTCGTTCTGGATGGTTCGGCAACCATCACGCTGCTGGCGGTACTCGGCGCGCTCAATGGAGCCGCAGCGGGCGCATCGTTGCCGGCTTCCCAATCCATGGTGCCACAAACTGTCCCGGTGCACGCTTTACGGGAAGCGAACGCCTTTATTCAGCTGGGTATTTATGGCGGAACGGTGATTGGGGCATCGTTGGGTGGCCTGCTTATCAGCGTGATGGGGCCGGGCTGGGGGCTGGCGGTTGATGCGTTAGGATTTGCCGCGTCAGCCCCTCTTTATCTGATGACGCGCACCCACACGCCACAGCAACAAGGCTCGCAATCCAATATATTTCAGGATCTAAAAGAGGGCTGGGCGGAGTTTATTTCGCGAAGCTGGGTCTGGGCAATCGTGGTGCAGTTTACCATCGTCAATGCCGCGTTTAGCGGTGTGATGATGGTGCTGGGGCCAGTGGTTGCGGATGCAACATTTGGCCGCGCCGGTTGGGGAATGGCCATTGCCGCTCAAAGCGCGGGCCTCATTGTGGGTTCTTTTATTGCGCTACGCTGGCGTCCACGGCGCGATCTTTTCATCGGCACCGTTCTTATTGTATTTTGCGCGGGGCCGATCGCGGCGCTGGCTCTGTTTCCTGCAATACCGGTACTAATGGCGGCATTTTTAGTCGCCGGTATCGGTTTTGGCCTGTTCGGTGTTGCCTGGGCGCAATCGTTACAAACCCATATCCCGCCTGAGAAACTGGCGCGGGTGTACGCCTATGACGCCCTGGGATCGTTTGTGGCGATCCCGGTGGGTGAGCTTGCCGCAGGCCCTCTGGCGATGCGCTACGGCAATACGGAGGTGTTACTGGCCTGCGCCATCGCCGTTCTGGTGGCGACGATTGCCGCCAGTTTTACCCCTGCGATCAGAAGGCTCGATAATTCGGCGCAGCTCAGGCAGCATCAAGTCTGAGCCGCACCGCAGCAGGCTTACTGGCAAACTAGCGCCTGCGCCTTATTGAGCAAATAGGGCCGCAGGTAACCTACGGTGTTAGAGAGCGGCAGCACATCTTCATGCAGGTGAATATTGAGCACGTTGCGGATATATTCCCGACGGGAATGTATACGCCGCCACAATTCCGGGTAAAGGGCGGCTATTTTCAGGCGCAGCGGCTCATCGGCCAATGCAATCGTGTCTTCGATGCTGGCTCCGGCGTAACCCTGTCGCGATGGGATAATATCGATTTGCAGCAGCATCCCGCTGGAGAGAGGAATATCGGAGGCGGGATAAATCGGCGAACATAGCCACTCTTCGTCAGCCACCAAATGGCCAGGGTTGAGGTGCCAGTGGTATTCGGCTTTTGGCAGCACGCGCTCAATCAGTTCGTAAACTTCATGGCCCTTCACGCCAACGCGCATATGTTCAAGCCAGTTTACTACCGCGCGAAAATAGGG
Source organism: Buttiauxella warmboldiae (assembly GCF_003818135.1). Taxonomy (GTDB): domain Bacteria; phylum Pseudomonadota; class Gammaproteobacteria; order Enterobacterales; family Enterobacteriaceae; genus Buttiauxella; species Buttiauxella warmboldiae. Next base: position 24,301 of record NZ_RPOH01000023.1, read on the forward strand.
GATGGCGACCACATCAAGGTAATCTTTTACCCCTTCAGCAAGCTCATCGGCATGGCTTACCACATATGCCGCGCGGCTGGTTAACCCGCCTTTATAGCTGACGGTTAATGAAAATTTATCGCCTTTGCGGATTTGTTTATCGGAAGGGTAGAGATTGGCATTTTCGAAGCGATCGCCGGTAGCGGCAATCGTCACCACGTTATTGGCTTGCCCTTCAGCCGCAAGCAGTGCTGCAATCGATTTTTCCGTGTTGCCCACTTCAATCGCGTTCAGTGCGGTCAGCGCCGCACCCGATGCCAGATTTGCGCCATATTCGTAATGGGCGATTTCATTGGCGTTATTGATGATTCGGGCACCGTTGCGTGGCGAAATAAACAGCCCGGTGGCGTTAAGTAATTCACATCTGGATGGCAGGGCGCCCTGAAGAGCCTGGAAAATAAAGGCTGGAATATCAAACAGCGGCTTAGGGTTATCGTGCGGGCCGGTGAACAATTTCCAGCCTGCGATTCCCACGCGTTGTTGCCCAACCAGCCCGGCCTGTTGCAGCACTTCGCTTAGCGAAAGCGTGGTCTCCAGCGGCTGGTTTGGCAGCGAAAACCACGGCGCGTGCACCACGCGGGCAGGGGTTCTGGAGTGCGGTGCAAGTTTGAGGTTTTCGTTGCCGAGCACCAGCACCGCCTCGCCGCTGTTATGCAGCACCAGCAATCCCTCTTCAAAGCGCGGGATGAACCCGGTCAGGTATTCAAAGTTCCCGCCGTGCTCTTTATCAGCATAAATAACCAACGCATCCAGATGCTGGCGCGCCATTGCCTGCAAAACCTTACTGTGGCGCTCCTGGAGCGTCTGGTTATTTAATGCCACGCTCGGGACATTAAGGTAAATCTCCGGCTGCTTAATGGTGGCAAGCGTGATGGCTGAATGCGGCATAGGTGGTTAATTCCTTTTTTTCACTGGGTGAAGATTAACTTACCACCAGGCCAAAAAAGAACCTATCCCGGTAGCCTGCTTTTTGGCCGTCCAGGCCCCAGCAGCACCGCAAGTTTTGACCCCCCTTGCGTGGTTTCCATCAGAATCTTACATACGCTGGTGAGCGGCACGGAAAGCAGCATGCCCACCGGGCCCAGCAGCCAGCCCCAGAACAGCAGTGACAGAAACACCACAAAGGTCGACATGCCGAGACCGCGCCCCATCATGCGCGGCTCAACGATATTCCCGAGCACCATATGCACTATCAGGAATAACGCGCCAACCAGCACCATTTCGTAAGTGCCGTTGAAGAGAAACGCCTGAACCATGGGCGGAATGGCAGAAATCACCGAGCCAATATTAGGGATGTAATTGAGCAGGAAGCCCAGCACGCCCCACATCAGCGCAAACTGCACCTCTAATAATTGCAGGCCGAGCCAGATAATCACTCCTGTCCACAGGCTGATAAGCGTTTTTAGCGCCAGATAATGCGTCACGCCTTTGAGGGCGCGGTGCAGGCTGGCGATATGAACTTTCGGATTGGAAAGCGCAAAGCGCAGCTTGTACGGCACATGTCGCACTTCAAACAGCATAAACACCACGGTCATCACCAGCAGCAGCACGCTGGCCATCGCTCCGGAAAGCTCGCTCATCAGCGTGGTGACATACGACATCATTTTCTCGGAATCCATGCGTTGCAGCATGCGTTCCGGCGATAAACGCAGATGCATAAACGGCAGCATGTTTTCGATTTCATAGATCTTTTGCGTCAGCATTTTATTGTATTTCGGCAGCAGTTCGATGAAGTCGCTCATCGAGGCCGCCAGCACGCCGAGCAGCATGGTCAGCACCACCAGCATCGCCAACACCACCATGGAAATCGCCAGTGGTCGGTTCACCCCCCGGCGAATAAACCAGGTGACCAGCGGGTTAAGCACAATGGCAAAGAATAGCGCTAATAAAAGCTGGACGATGATGTCTGCCGCAGCGTGGATCCCGGCAAGAATAATCACCAGCGCAGAAAGTTTTATCAGTATATGTAGCCCGGTTTTGTCGGGTTCTGGAGAAAGCATGAAAAGATCCTGAATGCGAGGGATCCTCTTAGTGTAGCGCTTCGTTAACTTCTTACCCGCAAGCCGAGTCTGAAAGTCTGTTGCCTTATCTCTCTGGCGGTGGCCGTGCGGGTTGGTATCGCGTGGTGGATAGCATGGCAGATAAAAAAACGGCCCCCGGTTGCGTTACCGGAGGCCGTATTATGTTCGCCACCATTATTACTTGATGGTGAGGGTATTGATGATGTTCTCTGCGGCGGTTTGCGCTTGCTGCTGGTTATCCGCAGGCAGCGTAATCTGCATGGTTAACAGCTGGTTATCAATTTTACCCAGGATCACCGATGAGTACGCGGTCTGGCCCTTTGCAGAGATAATGCTGTCGAGCTGCTGCAGCGCGTGGCCTTTAATCTCAATGGATTTATTGGTCACCACCTGCAGTTGGGGATCGCGAGCACGCTGCTGATCTTCAAGGCGTTTTGCTAAAGCCGCCAAATCGTCTGGCGTGTCGTCGCCCATAATCACAATCACCGCTTTCTGACCGGTGGCGTCAGAATAGACGTGCATATTGTTTGCCTGAGTGCCCAGTTTACCGCTCTGGTCGGTCATATCGGCAGGCAGCGCAAAGCTGACTTTTCCGTCCAGCAGGCTAACCGGCTGGGCGCTTGCGCTGCTTTCTGCCGCTGCAGTAGTGGTTTTGCTGTCGCTGTTATCGCAAGCGGCCAGGCCTAATACCAGCAGGCCGATACCGACATATTTTACCAGGTTACCCATGACTTCTTCCTTTAGGTTAGCAAGCCTTTGCGGCCAATTTCAGCATCTTATCACAAGATAATTCAAGCGCTGTCAACCGGGTAGTAATGCCTGATTTTCAGACTTATCTGCCAGCCGTTTCAATAACATATTCAGCATAACGCCGTACATCGGCAGGAAGAAGGCCAGGCTGATTAACACTTTGAAGCAGTAATCCACCACGGCAATTTCGACCCAGTGCTGGGCCATAAAGGCATCCGGGCTGCGCCAGAAGGCGATAAAGAAGAAGGAAAGCGTGTCGCTGATATTACCAAACAGCGTGGATGCGGTGGGCGCAAGCCACCAGTAGCGGCTCTGGCGCAGGCGGTTAAAGACATGCACATCCAGAATCTGGCCCAGCGCGTAAGCCATAAAGCTCGCGACGGCGATACGGGCAACGAACAGGTTGAAGTGCAGCAGCGCCTCGAATCCTTGCCAGCTGCCCATATAAAACAGGGCTGAAATACCATAGGAGATAATCAGCGCAGGCAGCATGACGGCAAAGATAATACGACGCGCCAGCGGGGCGCCAAAAATACGTACCGTCAGATCGGTTGCGAGGAAAATAAACGGGAAGCTAAACGCGCCCCAGGTGGTGTGGAAGCCAAACACCGAGACCGGTAACTGCACCAGATAGTTGCTGGAGGTGATGATCAGCAAATGGAATAGCGATAGCCAGAACAGCGCTTTAGCGCGCTGAGTCGAATTGAACTGCGTCATTATTGTCGCCTTTTTGGTGAAAGGGGTGAGGGAACCCTGATGTTTTAAAGCGGGTGCGATGATACTGCGTTACACCTGCTTTGCAACGGTTAATTTTAGCGCAATCGTTCACGTCACTTGCACCAGAATTTACCGGGCGTAAACTATCGCGGTTTGATAAACCCGAGACCGCAGATGACCGATTTTTTTTCCCATCCCGACCATACTCTTGACGCCCTGGGGCTGCGCTGCCCGGAACCGGTGATGATGGTGCGCAAAACCGTACGCGGCATGCAGCCTGGTGAAACGCTGCTGGTGATTGCCGACGATCCTGCAACCACGCGCGACATCCCCGGCTTTTGCCTTTTTATGGAACACGAACTGCTTGCTAAACAAGTCGACTCATTGCCTTATCAATACCTGCTGCGTAAAGGCCAGTAACCTCGCTCCAGCCCCTGGCTTTCCTGCTTTGGGCTTCTGAACCCTAATTTCATTTTTTTATCGCTTTTTGTGAAGTGCTTCACCCTCGCTTTTCTCCACGTAGTCTAGCTTTTAATCGATAAATTAAAACAATGTTTTATTTCTTATCGCAAATTCCTACCTCTGCTGGAGCGACACAATGAAGAAGACCTTTCTGCCTGTTTTTGCTGGTTTATGCCTGTCCGGCGCGTCAATGCTGTTGACGCAGACCGCTTTTGCCCAGGTGATTAAAGCTGCCGACGTTCACCCGGAAGGTTATCCGAACGTGGTTGCGGTGCAGCACATGGGTGAAAAACTCAAACAACAAACCAACGGTGATTTAGAGATAAAAGTTTTCCCGAGCGGGGTGCTGGGCGATGAAAAACAGATGATTGAACAGGCGCAAATGGGGGCGCTCGATATGATCCGCGTGTCGATGGCGCCGGTTGCCGCGATCCTGCCGGATGTTGAAGTCTTTACCCTTCCCTATGTGTTCCGCGATGAAGATCATATGCACAAAGTGATCGACGGCGATTTGGGCAAACAGATTGGCGATAAGCTGACTAATAACCCGAAATCCCGCCTGGTCTTCTTAGGCTGGATGGATTCCGGCACGCGTAATCTGATTACCAAAAATCCGGTAGTGAAACCGGAAGACCTCAAGGGCATGAAAATCCGCGTTCAGGGCAGTCCGGTGGCGCTGGCTACCCTCAAACAGATGGGGGCGAACTCGGTCGCCATGGGGGTGAGCGAAGTGTATAGCGGGATGCAAACCGGAGTCATTGACGGCGCAGAAAACAACCCGCCAACTTTTATTGCCCACAACTACATGCCGGTCGCCAAAAACTACACCCTGAGCGGGCACTTCATCACCCCAGAAATGCTGCTTTATTCCAAAGTGAAGTGGGACAAACTGACGCCCGAACAGCAGCAAAAAATCCTGAAGCTGGCGCGCGACGCGCAAATGGAACAGCGTGAATTGTGGAATGCCTATAACAAGCAGGCGCTGGAAAAAATGAAAGCCGGTGGCGTGCAGTTCCATGAAATCGACAAAGCCTGGTTTGTGAAAGCGACTGAGCCGGTGCGCAAACAGTATGGCGATAAGCATCAGGAATTGATGAAAGCGATTGCTGACGTTAAGTAACTTTTTGTTTTGTGAGGGTTTACTTATGTCGCAACGCTACTCAGACTTAATGGATAAAGTGTATTTGCTGGCGATGATTGTCGCAGGGCTGTCGCTACTGGTGATGACAATCATTATTCCGATTGGCATTTTCTCGCGCTATGTCCTTAACCGTGGGGAATCCTGGCCGGAACCGGTGGCGATAATCTGCATGGTGACCTTCACGTTTATCGGCGCGGCGGTCAGTTACCGCGCCGGTTCACACATCGCGGTGAATATGCTGACAGACCGTCTGCCGCAGGCAATACAGCGGCTGTGCGCACGTACTGTCGATTTGCTGATGCTGCTTATTTCGCTGGTGATGTTCTATTACAGCTTCTATCTGTGTGCAGATTTATGGGAACAGCCCGTTGCCGAATTCCCGATCCTCACATCCGGTCAAACCTACCTTCCGCTGCCCGTGGGCGCGATTTTACTGATTCTGTTTGTTGTCGAGCGATTACTGTTTGGCTCTCAAGAGAACCGACCAATAGTGCTGCTGGGTAATCACGGTTAAGACCAGGGGATAACATGGACGCATTTATTTTATTAGCAACGCTTGCGGTGCTGCTCGCTGTAGGAATGCCCGTCGCCTTTGCCGTAGGGCTGAGCGCCATGGTTGGTGCGCTATGGATAGATTTGCCGCTGGAAGCGATCATGATTCAAATCACCAGCGGGGTGAACAAATTTACGCTGCTGGCGATCCCATTCTTCATTCTGGCAGGGGCCATCATGGCGGAAGGCGGCATTGCCCGTCGCCTGGTCAACTTTGCCTATATCTTCGTCGGTTTTATTCGTGGCGGCCTATCGCTGGTGAATATCGTGGCCTCCACCTTCTTCGGCGCCATTTCCGGCTCGTCGGTGGCGGATACGGCATCCATCGGCAGCGTGATGATCCCGGAAATGGAGAAAAAGGGCTATCCGCGTGAATATGCGGCGGCAGTCACCGCGAGTGGATCGGTGCAGGCGATTTTGATTCCGCCAAGCCATAACTCGGTGATTTACTCGCTGGCGGCGGGCGGCACGGTGTCGATTGCCACGCTGTTTATCGCTGGCGTGCTGCCGGGATTATTACTCGGTGTGTCGCTAATGGTGATGTGTCTTGGCTTCGCCCATAAACGCGGTTACCCGAAAGGCGATCGCATTCCTTTCAAACAGGCGGTGAAGATTTTCTTCGACGCGCTCTGGGGCCTGATGACGGTAGTTATCATCCTCGGCGGAATTCTTAGCGGGGTATTCACCGCCACGGAATCTGCGGCCGTTGCCTGCGTCTGGGCGTTCTTCGTCACCATGTTTATCTATCGTGATTACAAATGGAATGAGCTGCCTAAGTTAATGTTCCGTACCGTAAAAACCGTCTCTATCGTGATGATTTTGATCGGTTTTGCTGCCGCCTTTGGCGCGGTGATGACCTACATGCAGCTGCCTGCGCGCATCACGGAGTTCTTCACCTCGCTGTCTGATAACAAATACGTCATTCTGATGTACCTCAATATCATGCTGCTGCTGATTGGCACGCTGATGGATATGGCGCCGATTATCCTGATCCTCACCCCGGTACTCCTGCCGGTAACCAACGCGCTGGGTATCGACCCGGTTCATTTCGGCATGATAATGATGGTGAATCTCGGGATTGGGTTAATTACCCCGCCCGTGGGATCGGTGCTGTTTGTCGCCAGCGCGGTGAGTAAACAGAAAATCGAAGTGGTGGTGCGTGCCATGCTGCCGTTCTACGCGATGCTGCTGGTGGTGCTGGCGATGGTGACCTACATTCCGGCGGTTTCCCTGTGGCTGCCGCATATATTGGGAATGACGAGCTAAAAGCCCCAGGATAACCCTCACTGAAACCGAGTGAGGGTTATATAAAGAGTGCCGGAGAAATGCCAAAACGTTGCGACAGCTTTCTGATGTGCTCGGTAGTGAGCTGCCGCTCGCCGCGCAATACGCGTGAAACCATAGACTTACTACCAATCTCATTCTGAAAGTCGTTTTGATTCAGCTGGTACTGATCGATTAGCGTCTTGAGTACCGCAATACCAGGCGGCAGCGCATCCATTTGCTCGCGAAACGCGATGACATCCGGCAGATTTTTTTCATAGGCAGAAATTTTAACGCTGACCAGCTCCAGCAACGGGCTGGCGGCATCGTTTGTCAGCAAGTACTCCACCAGCTCCAGCGCTTGCTGGTACTCTTTTTCACCTGGGTTATCAGCCAGAAAGGGTACGGCGATCTTCAGGGCCTCGGTGGCTTTTAGTGCATCTGCGATCATCTTTTCTTTCCCCGGTGGGCTTCGGTAAATCTGATGTAATCCGCATGCGTCATGATGTCGCGCACGTAGAATTTTTGGCGGTCAAAGAATATCAGGGCAATTAACTGCAGCTCATTTCGCGCAATATTAATGACGTAATGCTTGTCGAGATATTTAAAATTATCGAGAGTGGGATAAATTTTCCTGAGCGACTCAGGGGTTGGAAAATGGCCTTTCTCGATAATTCTCGCCAGCATCAGCAACGCCTGTGCATGCTGCGGAAATCTTTGGCTGGCTTCGCTCAGCGCTTTGAGTGAGATTAAGTGCATACTCCTGCCTGAAGTTGACTAATTGGCAACTATATAAGCACCGAGTTGCCAATTAGTCAACCCGATGCCGTGAGCCGCCATTGTCATTCGTCAGGGCTTTTCTTACCAGCTCCGCGCTGTAATTGCCCGAGCCTTCACGCAAACTAACGCTTTCGCAGCAACCGCAACGCATTTAGCGTAACCAGTGCCGTTGCGCCTGAATCTGCTAAAACGGCCAGCCACAAACCGGTCATCCCCAGTAGTGTGGTGATCAGGAAAATCCCTTTCAGCCCCAGCGCAATGGTGATGTTTTGGCGGATGTTGTTATGCGTTGCCCGAGCCAGGCCGATCATGCTGGCAAGCTCTGTCAGGCGGTTGTGCGTGAGTGCCGCGTCTGCGGTTTCCAGCGCCACATCGGTGCCGCTGCCCATGGCGATACCAAGAGTGGCGGCTTTCATGGCTGGCGCATCGTTAATACCGTCGCCCACCATCGCCAGCGGCGCGCGGGCGTTGAGCTCGTTGACCGCGCTGACTTTATCGGCAGGCAGCAGGCTGGCGCGATAATCCATTCCCAGTTCCTGAGCGATTGCAGCCGCAGCCCGCGGGTTATCGCCGGTCAACATCACGCTCTGAACGCCAATATCATGCAGTGCTGCCACGGCGGCTTTTGCATCGCTGCGTAAAGTATCGCGCAGCGCCAGAACGCCAATTAATTTGCCTTGTTGCACTGCGGCAATGACCGTTTGACCCTCGGCCTCAAGCTCGGTAATGCGTGCCTGCCACTGCGAATCGAGAACATTTTCTGCGAGTTTCCCCGGCGTGCTCAGGAGTACGGTTTCGCTGTTGATGGTGGCTTCTACGCCAATCCCTGCCAGCGCCCGATTCGCGCTGGTTTCAGGCAAGGTTAAACCCCGACTTTGTGCTTCACGCACAATCGCTTGCGCCAGCGGGTGTGACGAACCTTGCTCAACGGCGGCGGCAAGGGCCAGCAGCTGGTTTGGGTGAAGTTCGCCATTGACTTCAATGGTGGTCACCTGCGGTTTGCCAGCGGTCAGCGTGCCGGTTTTATCGAAAGCGATATGTTGAATTCTGCCAAGGCGTTCGAGAGCCGCTCCGCCTTTAATCAACGCGCCACGGCGTGCCGCCGCGGCAAGCCCGGAGGTAATCGCCGCAGGCGTAGAAATCACCAGCGCACACGGGCAGCCGATCAGCAACAGCGCCAGGCCTTTGTAAATCCATTCGCCCCAGCTTTGTCCGAATAACAGCGGTGGGATAACCGCCGCCAGTAGCGCGATCGCCATAATAATCGGGGTGTAAATCCGGCTGAAACGGTCAATGAAACGCTCAATGGGTGCACGGCGTTCATCCGCTTCTTCAATTAAGCGCAGAATGCGGTCAATCGCGCTGTCGCCCGGTTCTGAAATCACCTCAAGCTGTACTAACCGGTCTACGCTGGTGCTGCCCGCCGGAACTTTCTCGTCGAGCTGGCGTTCGACGGGAATGGATTCTCCGGTTAGCGCGCTTTCATCGAAACTGGCAAATGGCGTTAACAACCGGCCATCTGCGGGCAAACGCCCTCCAGCCGCAACTTCAATGATATCGCCCGGACGCAAATCACCCAGCGCGACGGTTTCGCGTTCGCCGTTACGAATGCGTGTGGCAACTTCGGGTTTTAGCGCCATCAGCGCACTCACGCCGCGGCGCGCGCGGCTGGCGGCGTAAGATTCCAGACGTTCGCCAATTAAGAACAGCAGCAGTACCATCGCCGCTTCGGCGGTTGCACCGATAAACAGCGCGCCAATCGCGGCGACGCTCATTAGTGTTTCGATGGCAAACCAGTTGCCGCTGCGCATCAGGCGCACCGCCTGGCGGGCAATCGGCCACAGGCCAGCCAGCGTGGTGGCGATAAACGCGATGTTGCCAAATGGAGGGTTAATTTGCTCAACGCCCCAGCTCAGCGCCATCATCACTGCCAGTAAAATGAGCGGTAAATTTTCACGCACAGAAGATGTTTTTGGCGCGGGCGCGGTGCCGCTTCTCAGCTTGTACCCGGCGGCTATGACGGCTTTTTCAACCTGCGGGCGAATATCATGGGCGGCGGTGACCAGCAGTTTTTGGGTGGCAAAGAGCACCTGAACACGCTGCACATCTGCCAGCTGCTTAACCGCATTTTCAACTTTGCGGGCGCAGGCGGCGCAATCCATACCATCGACCAGCCAGCTATAGCGATCAAGGGGCTCGGTAAACGTTGCGCTTGCCGCAGCAGGCTCGGCTTTATCGCAACAGTCATTACCGTGACAGGTATCGGTTTTTACGGGTAGCGGGCTGAGTTTTGCTTTCGCAAACAGCGGGGATTTTGGGGTGTTGAGCATCTGCCCTCCGGGGTAATGATAATGTTCTCATTACCCATGTTACTCTCTGGAGTTGACTCCAGAGTCAAGAGGGAAATTTGAGGGGCGGTAAAAACCGCCCGCAGGGTCAAATATACAGAGCGCGTACAATCATAAAGTGCCCGGCAAAATAGCAGGCTGCAGCGATGGCGCTGTCACCCGTGAAGCGGCGGCGGTAGTGGCTACCCAGCCACACGATATTCCCCAACAGCAATAGCGTGGCACCGATAAAGCCCGAGAAGCCTGGCCGCGTTGGCAGGTAGAAATAAAGCTCGCCCGCCAGCCATACCATCACCAGCGTCATGCCGATAAACGTCAGAATCGGCCAGCGGAAGGTTTCGAGGCGCGTCCAGATAACGGCAACCAGCAAGGCTCCCACAATCAGCAAGACCAGCGGCAACGGCCAGAAGAGGCTGAACGTCATCTGGCTGGCGAAATAGAGGGTGTAAAGCAGGTGCGAGAGGAAAAATGCGCCGATGGCGTACAGCATGCGCTGAGTGGGCAGCAGCGTGAGGGCATCACCCAGCAGGGTTGCCAGCAGGCCCGCCACAATCAGGTAGCCCGTCGCGTTCAGCATCGGCGCCTGCCACGCCAGCAGTAATAAAAGTAAGAGCGTGACGGGTTTAAACACCCAGCGTTGCCAGCCTGGCCCACGATAGGAAGCGTCTACGTACAACCATCCGGAAAAGAATACAGCGATAAAAGACCAGAGCATAGCGAGTCCCTTTTTGTATTAGTTAATCTACCGTTGAATTTAAGTCTAGCGGTCAATAGCGACGGATGACAACGTCGCGAGCGGCAGGGTATGCTTAAAAGTGCCTGACAAAACGAGATAAATCTATGAGTAAAATGCCCCTTTTTTTCATCGCAGTCGTGGCGATTATCGTCGTGGCGGCATCGTTGCGCTTTGTGCAACAGCGTCGCCAGAATGCGGAAAATGATGCGGCACCGGTGATGGAAAAAAGCGTGCTGGTGGCGACAAAACGTGAAGCGCCGACTCACGATCGTCGCTCACGGCAACGCGAGGTCACGCCGGTGGAAGATACGATGCGCTATGAGGTTTGGTTTCGCCCGCAAAGCGGCGGGCTGGAGCTGAAAATGCGGGTGACGGCGCAGGCTTACCACGCGATAAGCGTTGGCGATAGAGGAACCTTGCAGTATCAGGGGACGCGCTTTGTGGGCTTTATCCCCGAATAATTACTTGCCCTGGCGGAGCTTCTTCTGCCAGATCAGCAGTTCGAATACGCCAAAGATAAAAATCTTAATCTGCTGGCTGCGGCTGAGCGGCGGGCTGTCTTTCGGCTGGGTCGATTTCAGTAACGCCAGCTGCATACCGTGCATTAACACGGTGAAAATCAGCGCCACGTTAACGAAGATATTCAGCGGCCGTGGAAACGGATGGAAAATATTCAGCAACAAAAAGGCCCAGACGCCAAGCATCAATAATCGACCAATATGAATCAACATCACCCGCTCCTTAGATTTCACGACTAAATAAACGGTAAGCGACCTGGCCTGCGACTTTTTCGCGATGCAGTGACCAGCTTGCAGGCACCGCAGGCATGCCATTTTCTACTTCACTCTCGACGTAAATCAGCGCGTCGTCAGCCAGCCAGCCATTGCTCTCCAGCAGCGCCAGCGTTTCATCCAGCAATCCTTTACGGAAGGGAGGATCAACAAACACGATAGTGTGCGGCTCGCCCGGCTGCGCCAGAAAATGAAGCGTGTTGCTATTAACCACTTTGCCGTTGGCCGCCTTTAGCGTGAGCAGATTTTTTTGCAGCTGCTGTGAGACGTTGCGATCCATCTCCAGCAAAGTGGCGCGGGCCGCATAGCGTGATAGCGCCTCCAGCCCCAACGCCCCGCTGCCGGCAAAGCAGTCCAGCACCGTTGCGTCAACCATCGACGGCGCCAGCCAGTTAAACAGGGTTTCACGAACCCTGTCGGTAGTCGGGCGCAGGCCCGGGCTGTCCGGCACGGGGAGCTTGCGGCCGCGCCATTGGCCTCCAATAATACGGATCTGGCCGCTGCCAGTAGATTGCGGTTTTTTCATGGGACTCACAGCAAGGCGATTTCTTGCCGTCTAGTGTAACGGTGTGTGTAAAGCGGGGAAAGTGATAGACTAAGGCATTCATTAGATAATTATTTTCAGTGCCCGTGGCATGCTCAATCGGGCCTGTGCCATGAATTAACAGCGAGGGGTGTGTTCGCAAATGGCGAAAGAGAAAAAACGTGGCTTTTTTTCATGGCTGGGCTTTGGCCAGAAAGAGCAGGCTTCTGAACCAGAACCAGAACAAAAAGTAGCAGAAGAACAAACGGTTGCAGAAGAAGCTGTGGCTCAGGTTATTGAAACCCAGCAGCCGCAAGCCGCTGAGGAAACTGCACAGCCAGAAGAGATTAAGCCAGAGCGGCAAACTGAGATTCAGCCTGAAGCTGAGCCTGTTGTGCTTGAAAAGCATGAAGAACCTGAAGCCTTCGCTGAAGAGATCGTAGACGTCACTGAAAAACTCCTCGCAAGCGAAGTGGCTGCGGCTGAACCGGAAATCATTCCAGAACCAGAACCAGAACCAGAAGTTACGGCGCAAGTTGCGGTCGAACACGAAGAGCTGCCGGTTCCTGAAGAGGTCATCACGCCGGACGCTGCGCAGGTTGAATCGCCGGAAGAGTGGCAGCCTGAGCAAGAGTCTGTGGTATCTGAAACTGTTATTGCAGCTGAACCCGTTGTTGAGCCTGAAGAGGCTGCAGCCGCTCCGGTTGAAGCTACCGTCATGGAAGACGTCGTTGTCGAAGAAACACCGGCAGAAGAAGTTGTTGAAGAGGCTGCTGTTGTTGCCGCTATCGTTGAAAGCGTTCCGGCAGAGCTGGAGCCTGAAGAGACTCAGGCCGAACAAGTCCAGCACGAACAAGAGCGCCCAACCAAAGAAGGTTTCTTCGCGCGCCTCAAACGCAGCCTGATTAAAACCAAACAGAATCTCGGTTCCGGATTTATCAGTCTGTTCCGCGGTAAGAAAATCGACGATGATCTGTTTGAAGAGCTCGAAGAGCAGCTGCTTATTGCCGATGTCGGTGTGGAAACCACACGCAAAATCATCACTAACCTGACAGAAGGCGCAAGCCGCAAAGAGCTGCGCGACGCGGAAGCGTTGTACGGCCTGCTTAAAGAAGAGATGGGCGACATTCTGGCGAAAGTCGATGAGCCGCTGAAAGTGGAAGGCAAAACGCCATTTGTTATCCTGATGGTGGGCGTTAACGGCGTGGGGAAAACCACCACCATTGGCAAACTGGCGCGCCAGTTCCAGCAGGAAGGCAAATCTGTGATGCTGGCCGCAGGCGATACCTTCCGTGCCGCAGCGGTCGAGCAATTGCAGGTGTGGGGCGAGCGTAACAATATTCCTGTTATCGCCCAGCACACCGGGGCCGATTCGGCATCGGTTATTTTCGATGCTATTCAGGCGGCGAAAGCGCGCAATGTCGACGTGCTGCTGGCGGATACCGCCGGGCGTTTGCAGAATAAAGCGCACCTGATGGAAGAGCTGAAGAAGATCGTCCGGGTAATGAAAAAGCTGGACGAAGATGCGCCGCATGAGGTGATGCTTACCCTCGATGCCAGCACCGGCCAGAACGCGATTAGCCAGGCTAAATTGTTCCATGAAGCCGTTGGATTGACAGGCATTACGCTCACCAAACTTGATGGCACCGCCAAAGGCGGCGTGATTTTCTCCGTGGCCGACCAGTTTGGTATTCCGATTCGCTATATTGGCGTCGGCGAGCGTATTGAGGACCTGCGTCCGTTTAATGCGGGCGATTTTATTGAGGCACTTTTTGCCCGAGAGGATTAACCATGATTCGCTTTGAACACGTTAGTAAGGCCTATCTCGGCGGGAGACAAGCGTTGCAGGGGGTGACCTTCCATATGCAACCAGGCGAGATGGCTTTTCTGACCGGCCATTCAGGCGCGGGGAAAAGTACCCTGCTGAAGCTTATCTGCGGTATTGAGCGGCCAAGCGCCGGAAAGATCTTTTTCAGCGGCCATGATATTAGCCGCCTCAGGAGCCGCGAAGTGCCCTTTCTGCGCCGCCAGATTGGGATGATCTTCCAGGATCACCATCTGTTAATGGACCGAACCGTGTATGACAACGTGGCCATTCCGTTGATTATCGCGGGTGCCAGCGGTGAAGATATTCGCCGTCGCGTATCGGCGGCACTGGATAAAGTGGGCCTGCTCGATAAAGCGAAAAATTTCCCCATCCAGCTCTCTGGCGGCGAACAGCAACGCGTGGGCATTGCCCGCGCGGTGGTTAATAAGCCTGCGGTGTTGCTGGCGGATGAACCCACGGGTAACCTCGATGATGCGCTCTCGGAAGGGATTTTGCGTCTGTTCGAAGAGTTTAACCGCGTGGGCGTAACGGTTCTGATGGCAACGCACGACATGGGGCTGATATCCCGCCGTAATTATCGCATGTTGACGTTAAGCGACGGCCATTTGCATGGAGGCCTGACAGGTGAATAAACGTAGCGCGCTCAACCACATCAAGCGCTTTAGCAACAAGCTGGATAAAATCAACTCGCTCAATAAGCTCGGGGATTTAGGCCGCTCGGTGAAAAAACGTGGCAAAGGCCCTCAGTCGAAAAGCAAATCCCTTAAGGGCGGTGTGAACGAGCAGTTCCGCTACGCCTGGCAAGGGGCATTACAGGATTTGCGCAGCAAGCCATTAGCCACCTTCCTGACGGTGATGGTGATTGCCATCTCCCTGACGCTGCCAAGCGTGTGCTATATGGTTTACAAGAACGTCAACCAGGCGGCCACGCAGTACTATCCTTCTCCGCAAATCACCGTTTACCTCGACAAAGCGCTGGACGATAACGCCGCGCAGCAGGTGGTCGGCGCGATTCAGGCGGAAGAGGGCGTCGATAAAGTTAACTATCTGTCGCGCGACGAAGCGCTGGGCGAGTTCCGTAACTGGTCGGGCTTTGGCGGCGCGCTGGATATGCTCGAAGAGAATCCGCTGCCTGCGGTTGCCGTGGTTAATCCGAAACTCGATTTCCAGACCACCGACCACCTCAATACCCTGCGCGATCGCGTGGCCCGCATTAATGGCGTCGATGAAGTGCGCATGGATGACAGCTGGTTTGCGCGCCTTGCCTCGCTGACGGGTCTTGTAGGGCGCGTTGCTGCGATGATCGGCGTGTTAATGGTGGCTGCTGTATTCCTCGTGATTGGTAACAGCGTGCGCCTGAGCATTTTCGCTCGCCGCGATACCATCAACGTGCAGAAACTGATTGGGGCCACGGATGGATTCATCCTGCGACCGTTCCTGTACGGCGGCGCGCTGTTAGGTTTTAGCGGGGCATTTTTGTCGCTGATCCTGACTGAAATTCTGGTGTGGCGCTTATCATCTGCGGTCACCGAAGTGGCGCAGGTGTTTGGTACTAAATTCGATCTGACGGGCTTAGGGTTTGATGAATGCCTGCTGTTGCTGCTGGTGGCATCAATGAGCGGCTGGCTTGCAGCCTGGATCGCGACGGTACAACATTTACGTCGTTTTACCCCACAGTAAAAATTTTTTGATATACTTGTCCCCTGCTACGAAGTACCCATCAGCAGGGGACGCGTTCCCACCTCGGTTGTGCCGTTTCTCCTGCCCAGTTTCATAGCTCTGTCACATTTTGTGTGCAATATATGCACAGCTTTACAGTGAACTTGTGGATAACATCACTGTCTGAAGTTACTGTGAGTGGTACGGTTTGCCCCCTGGCGTGGAGTCGGGTGCAACATGGTGTAGCAACCTGTACGTTAGTCTCTAAGAGAGGGTTTGAATGACCAAAGAAATGCAAAATTTAGCTTTAGCCCCTGTTGGTAACCTGGAAGCTTATATCCGGGCCGCTAACTCCTGGCCGATGTTAACGGCTGAGGAAGAGAAGGAGCTGGCTGAAAAGCTGCATTACCAGGGCTGCCTGGAATCAGCGAAAAGGCTGATCCTGTCTCACCTGCGCTTTGTTGTTCATATCGCTCGTAATTACTCGGGCTATGGCTTGCCGCAGGCTGACCTGATTCAGGAAGGTAACATTGGCCTGATGAAAGCGGTGCGCCGCTTCAACCCGGAAGTGGGGGTCCGTCTGGTGTCGTTCGCCGTGCACTGGATCAAAGCTGAAATTCACGAATACGTTCTGCGTAACTGGCGTATTGTGAAAGTAGCCACCACGAAAGCACAGCGTAAGCTGTTCTTTAACCTGCGTAAAACGAAACAGCGTCTGGGTTGGTTCAACCAGGACGAAGTGGAAATGGTCGCCAGCGAGCTGGGTGTTTCCAGCAAAGATGTGCGTGAGATGGAATCGCGTATGGCGGCGCAGGATATGACGTTCGATATGGGCAACGACGACGATTCGGACAGCGCACCAATGGCGCCGGTGCTGTTCTTGCAGGATAAGTCTTCTAACTTTGCCGACGGTATTGAAGACGACAACTGGGAATCGCACGCCGCTGATAAACTCAGCGATGCCATGTTGGGGCTGGATGAACGCAGCCAGGATATTATCCGTGCACGTTGGCTCGACGAAGACAACAAGAGCACGCTGCAAGAACTGGCCGACCGTTATGGCGTTTCCGCCGAGCGTGTGCGCCAGCTTGAAAAGAACGCGATGAAAAAGCTGCGCATGGCCATCGAAGCGTAAGTTCTTCCGTCAGATAAAAAACCGCCTGCCAGGGCGGTTTTTTTATGCCCGTCACTTTCCTTTCCCATTGTGAAAAAATTGTTATTCCAAAAACCGCAAATTCGGGTATGTTTTTAACTCTGAGTGCGGCGAAGGCATACGCGGTATTCGTCAATCAAAAATAAAATCGTGCCAAAACAACACAACAAATACCAATCACAACAAGAATGGGGATTCTCAGGATGAACATGAAGGGCAAAGCGTTATTGGCGGGTTGTATTGCACTTGCGATGAGCAACGCAGCAGTTGCGAAGGAGATCAAAGTCGCGGTCGTTGGGGCGATGTCTGGCCCGGTTGCACAATATGGCGACCAGGAATTTACCGGTGCGGAACAAGCGGTTGCAGATATTAATGCCAAAGGCGGTATCAAAGGCGACAAACTGGTTATCACCAAATATGACGATGCCTGTGACCCGAAACAAGCAGTGGCTGTCGCCAACAAAGTGGTTAACGATGGCATCAAATACGTCATTGGACACCTGTGTTCCTCTTCCACCCAGCCTGCGTCTGATATCTATGAAGACGAAGGTGTTCTGATGATCACCCCTGCGGCGACGGCCCCTGAGCTGACTGCGCGCGGTTACAAATTAACAATGCGTACCACAGGCCTGGACTCCGATCAGGGCCCAACGGCTGCGAAATATATCCTTGATCGTGTGAAACCGAAAAACATCGCGGTGATTCATGACAAACAACAGTATGGCGAAGGCCTGGCGCGCTCCGTTCAGGACAACCTGAAAAAAGGCGGCGCTAACGTGGTGTTTTTTGACGGGATCACCGCAGGCGAGAAAGACTTCTCCACCCTGGTGGCTCGTTTGAAGAAAGAGAATATCGATTTCGTTTACTACGGCGGCTATCACCCGGAAATGGGCCAGATCCTGCGTCAGTCTCGCGCTGCGGGTCTGAAAACTCAGTTCATGGGGCCAGAAGGGGTGGCGAACGTTTCCCTGTCTAACATTGCGGGCGAATCTGCGGAAGGCCTGCTGGTGACCAAGCCGAAGAACTACGACCAGGTTCCCGCCAACAAACCGGTTGTAGAGGCAATCAAAGCGAAGAAACAAGATCCAAGCGGCGCGTTCGTCTGGACCACCTACGCCGCGCTGCAATCGCTGGCTGCTGGCCTGAACAAATCAGCGGAGCCTGCTGAAATCGCTACCTATCTGAAAGGCGCAACTGTTGAAACCGTGATGGGGCCATTGAGCTGGGATGAGAAAGGCGATCTGAAAGGGTTTGAGTTTGGCGTGTTTACCTGGCATGCCAACGGCACAGCGACCGACGCTAAATAATTTATCGGCCGCCCTCACCAGTTCCTTCTCCTCCGGGAGAGGGAACTGGCCCGGTTTTCTCCCTCTCCTGGGGTGCTGCTGTCTCTTAGTCACATAT
>NZ_RPOH01000024.1 GCF_003818135.1 Buttiauxella warmboldiae
GGCCCATGTTCGTTTTGCGACAGTCATGGGGTTTGTCATCAGTCTGAGAGAGCCCCCGGGCTCTCTTTCTGATTACACTTCATAATTCATCTCTGCATTAACTTCCAGCGGCACAATCTGCACTTTTTGCACGCGGTGGCTCTCAACCTGCAAAGTACGCAGCAGAAAATCACCCACCTGCACCTCTTCTCCGCTCACCGGAATACGCTGTAGCGCCTCCATCAGTAAACCCGCAATCGTGTGATAGTCACGTTTTTCATCAAGGGGTAAGGGGACAAACTGGACTAAATCTTCAAGCGGCATATGCCCGTTGGCCGTCCAGGTGCCATCCGGGTTTTTCTGGATATCATGGCGCGCGTCGATCTCTTCTGCCTCATTGGGTAAGTTACCGGCGATGGTTTCCATCACATCGCTGAGCGTGACTATGCCTTCTACCGAGCCAAACTCATCCACGACAAAAGCAAAATGGGTGCGGCCGCTACGGAATTGCTCCAGCGCGGCCAGCAGCGGCAGCGTTTCCGGGAAGACCAGCGGCTGGCGAATCAGCGCCTCAAGATTGAGCGCTTCACCTTTGAGCGCTTGCTGAAGCAGATCGATGATATGCACCACGCCGAGGATCTCATCGCCCTCATCGGTTATCACCACGCGGGTATGCTGGTTTTTATCCAGCAAGGTTCGTATCCGCTCTTCCGGGTCGGCTAGTCTGATATGTTCCACATCATGGCGCGAGGTCATAATACTGCTGACCGAGCGGCGGTTCAGGTTGAGAACACGCTCAATCATCAGCCGCTCCTGCGGTGCAAAAATTTGATCCTGCGGCGCATGGTCGGCAATCAGAGAAGCCGTCTGCGTATTGAGCTCAGCCTCCTCCTTTTTGCCATTCAACAGGCGTAATACCGCTTCGGCGGTGCGCTGGCGCAATGACCGATCGGCCGAGAGAAAGCGGCGACGGTTGAAGATGGCAAGCTGGTTCAGGCTCTCGATCATCACCGAGAAACCGATGGCGGCGTAGAGATAGCCTTTTGGAATATGGTAGCCGAAGCCATCGGCCACGAGGCTGAAGCCGATCATCAGCAGGAAGCTCAGACAGAGGATCACAATAGTCGGGTGGTTGTTCACAAAGCGCGTCAGCGCTTTGCTGGCAAGCAGCATCAGGCAAATAGCGATAATCACCGCGGCCATCATGACCGGCAAATGGTCGACCATCCCCACTGCGGTGATCACCGAGTCGAGAGAAAACACCGCATCGAGAACGACGATTTGCGCCACCACCGGCCAGAAGCGTGCGTCCCGTCGCTGCGTGTGGGTTTCGCTGTCTTTCCCCTCCAGCCGTTCGTTCAGCTCCACGGTGGCTTTGAACAACAGGAACAGCCCACCGAACAGCATAATCAGGTCGCGGGCGCTAAAGGCAAGCTCGTTGATATGAAACAGCGGGCGAGTGAGCGTCACCAGCCAGGAGATAGAGGCCAGCAGCAGCAAGCGCATCAGCATCGCAAGGATAAGCCCGGTGACGCGCGCCCGGTCACGCTGCGGCGGGGGAAGTTTTTCGGCAAGGATGGCGATAAACACCAGATTATCAATGCCCAGCACCAGCTCGATGGTCACTAATGTTAGCAGACCTGCCCAGATAGAGGGGTCGGCAATCCATTCCATAAGCCCTTCTGCACCTCTTGTCAGATGACATATGCCACACAGGAATGATGGATACGCAGGGACGAAATTGCAATGTAAGGGGCGGGATAAATTATATCCACTCACCCATTATGGGGTTATTGCTACATTCCCATTTAATCACCAGGGTAAACGAATAATTATTTTACGCCATTACGGTTGATTGCTTTTTCTTATACTTAAAATTACATGAGATATATCTGTATAATGTCTGGCGGTATATCACCAATTCATTTTCTGTCAATCTAAAGAAATTCCTAAACACCTGTAAAAGTGCCGTTAATATTATTCTTAAAAGTCCTTTACTGCTTCTTTGTCACCTTGCCTGATATAGGGTTAGCTGTAACAATCGATATCGGTAGCTGCCAGCAGATCTATTTTTATTATTCACCGCAGTTGAAATGTTTAGTCTGCCAGGGCCGCGCTTACCCCTTGGGGAATAATTTTCCGGGCTCAGCGGTTGCAAAGGTTATTACATATAAATTGTCTTTTTTCAGTCGGTTGGTGACTGTAAGCCAGGGGCGGTAGCATGCCTGAAGGCCAGAGAATAAGCCTCAATTATTCTGTCAATAGGATGTCGGGAAATAAGCGATTTTTTAGGATTGATGCCAGTTATTTTCTGCCTGAACCAGGTTTCAATTTAGGCGTTATTCAAAAACCTAACGAGTCACTTATTTTATTCGCTCAGGATAATTACTCTGCCATAGTGATAAATACTCAATGATAAAATACAAACTTAAATTGATGCCATTATTGGTATCGGTAACCCTGATGAGCGGTTGCACCGTGCTCCCAGGTAGCAATATGTCGACGATGGGGAAAGATGTTATCCGGCAACAGGATTCAGACTTTAACCTGGACCGCATGGTTAACGTCTATCCGTTAACGCCGCGCCTGGTGGAACAGCTGCGGGTACGTCCGGCGGTGGCGCAGCCAAATATGTCTCTCGACCAGGAGATCGCCGCCTATCAGTACCGGGTAGGGCCGGGGGATGTTCTCAACGTCACGGTGTGGGATCACCCGGAACTCACCACGCCGGCGGGCCAGTACCGTAGCTCAAGTGACGCCGGCAACTGGGTGCAGTCTGACGGCACCATGTTCTATCCGTATGTGGGTAAAGTAAAAGTCACCGGTAAGACGCTGGCTGAAATCCGTAGTGATATTACCGGCCGCCTTGCGCAGTACATCGCAGACCCGCAGGTGGACGTTAATATCGCTGCGTTCCGCTCCCAAAAAGCTTATATCTCAGGCCAGGTCAATAAGTCCGGCCAGCAGCCCATTACCAACGTGCCGCTCACTATTCTGGATGCGATTAATGCCGCCGGCGGGCTGACCGATGCCGCCGACTGGCGCAACGTGGTGCTGACGCACAACGGCCAGGAAAAACGTATCTCCCTGCAGGCGCTGATGCAAAACGGCGACCTGAGCCAGAACCATCTTCTGTACCCTGGCGACATTCTGTTTGTGCCGCGCAACGACGATCTGAAAGTGTTCGTGATGGGCGAGGTCAAGAAGCAGAGCACCCTGAAGATGGACTTCAGCGGCATGACGCTGACCGAAGCGCTTGGCCAGGCCGAAGGTCTGGATATGACCGCCTCTAACGCCAGCGGGATTTTCGTTATTCGCCCCATCAAAGAGAAGCAGGGCGGCAAAATCGCCAATATTTATCAGCTTGATATGTCGGATGCGACCTCGCTGGTGATGGGTACCGAATTCCAGCTGCAGCCTTACGATGTGGTGTATGTGACCACCGCACCTGTGACGCGCTGGAATCGCCTGATCAACCAGCTGCTGCCAACCATCAACGGCGTTCGCTATATGACGGACGCCGCCAAAGATATCCATACCTGGTAACGCGCTATGTTCAACAAAATTCTGGTTGTCTGTGTGGGAAATATTTGCCGTTCCCCTACCGCGGAGCGGCTGCTGAAAAGCTACCAGCCGACGCTTACCGTCACCTCTGCGGGGCTTGGGGCATTAGTAGGAAAAGGGGCGGATGAAGCCGCCGTTCGGGTGGCGCAACAGCATAATCTCTCCCTTGAGGGCCATTGTGCAAAGCAGGTTTCCGGCAGAATGTGCCGCGAGTACGACCTGATCCTCGCCATGGAAAAACGCCATATCTCCGCACTTTGCGAAATGGCTCCGGAGATGCGCGGCAAGGTGATGCTGTTTGGTCACTGGGACGCGCAGCGGGAGATCCCCGATCCGTATCGCAAAAGCCGCGACGCTTTTGAAGCGGTTTACGGTCTGCTGGACCAGAGCGCCCGGAAATGGGCTCACGCACTCAACGCTCATCAGGGATAACAATGACAGAAAAATCACGCCGTTCGAGCGCCCCGGCTGAGGGCAATGATGAAATCGATATTGGCCGACTGTTTGCTACGGTTCTTGAGGCCCGCTGGTGGGTGCTGGGGATCACGGCAACTTTCGCCTTGCTGGCCGCGGTTTACGCGCTATTTGCCACGCCAATTTATAAAGCCGATGCGCTGGTGCAAATTGAACAAAACGCCGGTAACTCGCTGGTGAATGATATTAGCTCCGCGCTCTCTAACAAACCGCCTGCTTCCGCGGCGGAGATACAGCTGATTCAGTCGCGCCTGGTGTTGGGGAAAACCGTTGACGATCTTAACCTCGATATAGCGGTGGAGAAAAACCGCTTCTGGCTGCTGGGCGCGGGCTGGGATCGCCTGCAAGGGCGACAGAATGACAGCGTGGCAGTGGACACCTTTAACCTCCCCGCAGGCCAGGCCAAAAATGTGTTCACCTTGGAGGTACTTAGCCCAACGCGCTATTTACTGACCAGCGATAGCGGCTTTAGCGCCAAAGGGCAGGTTGGGCAGCCGCTTAGTCAGGGCGGCGTCTCAATAATGGTGAGCGCGATTAAAGCACAGCCTGGCGACGCCTTTACCGTCACCAAATACTCCACGCTCGGCATGATCAACCAGCTACAGGGCAATTTGACCGTCGCGGAAAACGGTAAGGATACCGGCGTGCTAAGCCTTTCTTATACCGGCGAGGACAAAGATAAGATCCGCGCGATTCTCGACAGCATCACGCGTAACTATCTTGAGCAGAACGTCCAGCGTAAATCGGAAGAAGCGGCAAAAAGCCTGAAATTCCTGGCCGAACAGCTGCCGGACGTGCGCAGCCGCCTTGATGCGGCGGAAAATAAGCTGAATGCTTACCGCCAGCAGCAGGACTCCGTTGACCTGTCGCTGGAAGCGAAGTCAGTGCTCGATACCATGGTTAATATCGATGCGCAGCTCAACGAGCTGACCTTCAAAGAGGCGGAAATCTCCAAGCTGTATACCAAAGCCCACCCGGCTTATCGCACCCTGCTGGAAAAACGCCAGACCCTGGAGGATGAGAAAGAGCGTCTTAACGGGCGGGTGACGGCGATGCCAAAAACCCAGCAGGAGATCGTGCGTTTGACGCGTGATGTGGAATCCGGCCAGCAGGTTTATATGCAGCTGTTAAACAAGCAGCAAGAGCTGAAAATCACCGAGGCCAGCACCGTGGGCGATGTGCGTATCGTTGATGCGGCGATTGCGCAGCCCGGCATGGTTAAACCGCAGCGCGCATTGATTATTCTCGGCAGCATTATTCTTGGCCTGATGCTGTCCATTGTGGGCGTGCTGTTACGTTCGCTGTTCAACCGTGGCATCGAAAGCCCGGCGGTGCTCGAAGAAGCGGGGATTGGGGTGTATGCCAGCATCCCGCTTTCCGAATGGCAGAAATCGCGCGATAACGCCACGGTACGCGGTGTGAAAGGGGCGAAGCGCAATAAACAAAGCCAGCTGCTGGCGGTGGGCAACCCGACGGATCTGGCGATTGAAGCTATCCGCAGCCTGCGTACCAGCCTGCACTTTGCCATGATGCAGGCAGCGAATAATGTCCTGATGTTGACCGGGGTTAGCCCGTCTATTGGTAAAACCTTTGTTTGCGCCAACCTTGCGGCGGTAATTAGCCAGACGAATAAACGCGTGCTGCTTATCGACTGCGATATGCGTAAAGGCTATACCCACGAACTGCTGGGCACCACTAACAACAACGGCCTTGCGGAAGTGCTTACCGGGCAGGCGGAAATCAGCCGCTGCGCACAAAAAACCTCGGTGCCCAATTTTGACCTTATTCCACGCGGCGTGGTGCCATCGAATCCCTCTGAACTGCTGATGAGCGAGCGTTTTGCCGAGCTTATCGCGTGGGCCAGTAAGAATTACGAGCTGGTATTGATTGATACCCCGCCGATTCTGGCGGTGACCGATGCCGCAATCGTGGGCCGTCACGCAGGCACCACGCTGATGGTGGCGCGTTATGCGGTCAACACGCTCAAAGAGGTCGAAACCAGCCTGAGCCGCTTTGAACAAAACGGCATCAGCGTGCGCGGCGTGATCCTGAACTCTATCTTCCGCCGTGCGGCCGGGTATGAGGACTACGGTTACTACGAATACGAATATAAGTCCGATGCGAAATAATTGAAGGTTACGCCCTCATCCTAAGCCTCTTCCCCGGAGAGGCTGAGATGAGGGTTGTTTCATAACAAGACTTTGGGGTGTGCCATGAATAACCCACTTATCTCTATTTATATGCCGACATGGAACCGCCAGCAGCTGGCGATCCGCGCTATTAAATCGGTACTGCGCCAGGATTATAAGCGCTGGGAGCTATTAATCGTTGATGATTGTTCAACGAGCTGGGAGCAGCTACAAACCTATGTTGAACAGTTGGGCGACCCGCGCGTGCGTTATACCCGTAATGATTTCAACTCCGGGGCCTGTGCGGTGCGTAATCAAGCCATTAACATGGCGCAAGGCGAGTTTATTACGGGAATTGATGACGATGATGAATGGACGCCAAATCGGTTATCTACATTTCTTGAGCATCGGCACCAGCTGGTGACGCACGCGTTTTTATACGCTAATGATTATATCTGCGCCGGGCAGGTTTATTCGCAACCGAGCAGTTTACCGTTGTACCCAAAATCTGTTTATACCCTGGCGCGTTTTTACAAACGCAATATCATTGGCAATCAGATATTTACTTCCGCTGAACGTTTTAAAAAATGCCAGTTTGATACTCGTTTGCCCGCGGCTCAGGATTACGACGCCTTTTTGCGCATGGCGGTAGAATACGGCCAGCCGTGGAAAGTAGAGGAGGCGACCCAGGTTCTGCATATCAATCATGGTGAGTTCAGAATTACCCAATCAGCGAAGAAATTTTCTGGATACTTTAGTTTTTATAAAAAACATAAAGATAAGTTCGATCCCGCCAGCAAAAAATACCAACTTTTTACGCTCTATATTATCCGCAATAAGAAAATGTCATTTCGCACACGGCTGACACTGCTTTCTATTCGCAACACGAAAAGAATGGTTGATTCACTGAGAGGTAAATGACGATGTTAGAAGATCTGAAAGCAAACTCCTGGAGTTTACGTCCTTGCTGCATGGTGGTTGCATACCGTGTGGCCCACTTTAGCTCGGTAAAACGTAAAAAAAACATCCTCAATAATGTGTGGGCCGCCCCCATTTTAGCGGCATACCGATTGATCACTGAAGTCATCTTTGGTTATGAAATTCAAGCGGCGGCAACCATTGGTCGGCGTTTTACCATTCATCATGGTTACGGGGTTGTCATTAATAAAAATGTGGTGGCAGGGGATGATTTAGTTATCCGCCAGGGTGTCACTATTGGCAACCGTGGCGGGGAGGATCTTTCCTGCCCGGTGATAGGTAATCAAGTTGAGCTGGGCTCCAACATCGTCATTATCGGGGATATATCTATAGGTAATAACGTTGTGGTTGGTGCGGGAAGCGTAGTGGTTGATGACATTCCTGATAACTCACTGGTCGTTGGCGAAAAGGCTAAGGTGAAGGTGTCATCTTGAATATCTTACAATTCAACGTGCGCCTGGCGGAAGGCGGGGCCGCCGGGGTGGCGCTGGATCTCCACCAGCGCGCAAATGCCGCAGGTTTTCACTCCCGTTTTATCTACGGCTACGGCAAAGGCGGCAAGAAAAGCGCCAGCCACGATAAATTCCACGGCGTGGAAAAACACACGCCGCGCCTGACCTCGATTGCCAATCTCATGCTGTTTCGCTTTTTCAACCGCGACCCGTTTGGCAACCTCAATAACCTGTATCGCAAAGTGACGCGCGCGAACGGCCCGGTGGTGCTGCATTTCCATGTGGTCCACAGCTACTGGCTGAATCTGGAAGAAATGGTGAGTTTTTGCCAGCGGGTAAAAGCCCATAAGCCGGATGTTTTTTTTGTCTGGACGCTGCACGATCACTGGAGTATTACCGGGCGCTGCGCGTTTCTCGACGGCTGCGACGGCTGGAAAACCGGCTGCCAGAAATGCCCCACCTTAACCAACTACCCGCCGGTGAAAAAGGATCGCGCCCGCCTGCTGGTGGATGCCAAGCGCCAGCTGTTGCGCGAAATGTTAGCGCTGGGCTGCCAGTTTATCTCCCCAAGCCAGCACGTGGCCGATGCCTTTAACCGCATCTATGGGGCGGGGCGCTGCAAAATTATCAATAACGGAATTGATGTGGCAACCGAAGCGATTCTGGCTGAGCTGCCGCTGACGCGTGCCGCGGGTAACAAACCCAAAGTGGCGGTGGTGGCGCATGATTTACGCTACGACGGCAAAACCAACCAGCAGCTGGTGCAGGCTATGATGGCGCTGGGTGATGACATCGAGCTGCATACCTTTGGGAAATTCTCGCCGTTTAACGGCCCCAACGTGGTGAATCACGGCTATATGACCGACAAAAAAGCGCTGATGGGCGAGCTTAATGAAATGGACTCGCTGGTGTTCAGTTCGCAGGTGGACAACTACCCGCTGATTCTGTGCGAAGCGCTATCGATTGGCGTGCCGGTGATAGCCACGCAAAGTGACGCGGCGGATGAAGTGCTGCGTAAAGTCGGCGGTAAAACCTTTAGCGATGCGCGGGTGCTGGAACTGGTGAAAATGCCAAAAGAGCAGCTGGCGCAGCAGGTGTTTGGCAAGGACTTGCAGAGCTTCAAAACCGCCAGCCGCCGGGCGTTCAGTGGACAACAGATGCTGGAGGAGTATGTCGCGTTCTATCAGAATCTGTAGCTATCTGCTGCTGCCGTTTATCTACCTGGTGGTCAACGTTAAGCTGGCTTCACTTGGGGAAAGCTTTCCGGTCACCATAGTCACCTTCCTGCCCGCGATTCTTTTTTTGTACATTGAACGCATTAGCGTCAAAAAATTGATGATGGCGTTGGGTATTGGGGCGGGGCTTACCGCATTTAACTACATTTTTGGCCAGTCGCTGAATGCCAGCAAATATGTCACCTCGACGCTATTGTTTGTGTATATCGTGCTGATCATAGCCATGACCTGGAGCTGCCGTTTTAAAACTATTTCACAGCATAATCACCGTAAATTATTAAGGTTATTTTATGGCGTCGTCGGTATCGTTGTGACGCTGGCGGCGGCAGAAATGGCTGAGATTATTCTCACGGGCGGCAGCAGTTTAATTGAGAAGATTTCGAAGTTTCTTATATACAGTAATAGTTATGTTCTGAATTTTATTAGCTTCGGGGGTAAACGTACCACGGCACTTTATTTCGAACCGGCGTTCTTCGCTCTGGCATTAATCTCAATTTGGCTCAGCATCAAACAGTTTGGTATCAAAACGGCAAAAACTGATGCTATGATTCTTCTCGGGATAGTGCTTTCGGGTTCGTTTTCAGGGGTAATGACGTTTATCCTGTTTTATCTGCTTGAATGGGCGTTCCAGTACCTTAATAAAAATGCAATAAAGAAAAAGTTGCCGCTGGCGATAATTTCCCTGGCGGTGTTTTTAGTCGGGTTAATCTTCGCATTTCCTTATATTGCGACGCGTTTAGGCGATTTAGGAACGGAAGGATCGTCCTCGTATTATCGTATTATTGGCCCGCTGGCGATGGTCGGGCATTCACTGACCAATATTGACGGGGTGGTTCGTTTCGGATCTTTATATGAATATGTCGCATCATTCGGAATCTTTAACGGTGCGGATGTTGGTAAAACGGTAGACAATGGCTTGTATCTGCTGATTATCTATTTTTCATGGTTCGCAGTATTACTGGCGGCCTGGTATATGTGGAAAGTGATTAAAATGATGCGCACGGCATTTGGTAATAATGAAAACTACCGCGTGCAATTATGGCTGTTTACACCACTGTCACTGTTTTTTACCGGTTCAATTTTTAGCCCTGAATATGCGTTCTTAATTGTTTGCCCGTTTATTCTACGCAAGGCACTCAATATCACCAACAGTTGAGGTCGATTATGTTATTAAGCGTCATCACCGTGGCTTATAAAAATCGCGCCGGGATAGAAAAAACCTGGCAGTCGCTGGCTCACTTAGCGCAGGCACCGGGTGTCACCTTTGAGTGGATTGTGGTTGATGGCGGCTCGCAAGACGGCAGCGAAGAGTTTCTGGAAAACATCAGCGGGCAGTACAACTTACGTTTCGTGAGTGAAAAAGATAACGGTATTTACGACGCGATGAACAAAGGCATTCATCTGGCTCAGGGCCGTTATGCACTGTTCCTTAACTCGGGTGATATTTTCCATCAGGATATTATGAGGGTCGTCAGCCAGCTTGCTGCAAGGCCCGAGGCAGAAAACGCCATGATTATTGGCGATGCGTTGCTGGATTTTGGTGACGGGACAAAAGCAGAACGCCGTGCAAAACAGGGGTGGTATATTTACCACAGTTTACCCGCCAGCCATCAGGCGATATTTTTCCCGCGGGCTGGGCTGCTTAAATACCCGTACGAACTGCAATATAAAGTGTCTTCAGATTACGCGCTGGCCGCCAGGATGTATAAAAGCGGTTATGGCTTTAAACGCATTAAGGGGATTGTCTGTGAGTTTTCGATGGGCGGCGTATCGACCACTAATAATATTGAGCTGTGTCGTGATGCAAAAAACGTTCAGCGGAAAATATTAGGCGTGCCGGGATTTATTGCCGAACTGTCATATCAACTCCGCTTACGCACAACGGGGAAAGCAAAAGCTCTTTATAATAAAGCCTGATTCTCACGGGAATAATCTATGCAGGAATTAAATGGCTTCTCGGTGCCGAAAGGTTTTCGGGGCGGCAACCCTATTAAGGTTCAGCTGTGGTGGGCGGTGCAAGCGACATTGTTTGCCTGGTCGCCGCAAATATTCTATCGCTGGCGCGCCTTTTTATTACGCTTGTTTGGCGCGCGAATTGGTAAGGGTGTGGTGATTCGCCCGTCAGTGAAAATTACTTACCCATGGAAGTTAACCCTCGGGGATTATGCCTGGGTAGGCGATGACGCCGTGTTATATACGCTGGGTGAAATTACGATTGGTGCCAATTCTGTCGTTTCACAAAAGTGTTATTTATGTACCGGCAGTCATGATTATCTGAGCAAACATTTCGATATTACTGCCACGCCAATTGTTATTGGTGAAAAATGTTGGCTTGCCACGGATGTCTTTGTTTCACCTGGCGTCACGATTGGCAATGGCACCGTGGTCGGCGCCCGCAGCAGTATTTATAAATCATTACCGGCAAATGCCGTTTGCCGGGGTAACCCAGCCATAAAAATACGTTCCAGAACTTTGTAGATATTGCGGTGGATGACGCTTCGTTTATCCACCCCACGGACCTACAAATCAGAACCTGGTTTTTAAAGAGGAAAATCCATTATGACTAAAGTAGCTCTCATCACGGGCGTTACCGGACAAGACGGCTCCTATCTGGCGGAACTACTGCTGGAAAAAGGTTATGAAGTTCACGGCATTAAACGCCGTGCCTCTTCTTTCAATACCGAACGTGTCGATCATATTTACCAGGATCCGCATTCCGGCAATCCCAAATTCCATCTGCACTATGGCGATCTGACGGACAGCTCCAACCTGACCCGTATTCTTTCCGAAGTGCAGCCGGATGAAGTGTATAACCTCGGCGCTATGAGCCACGTTGCGGTCTCTTTCGAATCCCCGGAATACACCGCCGACGTGGATGCGATGGGAACCCTGCGCCTGCTGGAAGCGATTCGTTTCTTAGGCCTTGAGAAGAAAACCCGTTTCTACCAGGCATCCACTTCCGAGCTGTACGGCCTGGTGCAGGAAACGCCGCAGAAAGAAACCACCCCTTTCTACCCGCGCTCTCCGTATGCGGTTGCCAAACTTTACGCTTACTGGATAACCGTAAACTACCGCGAATCCTACGGCATGTTTGCCTGTAACGGCATTCTGTTTAACCACGAATCCCCGCGCCGTGGCGAAACCTTCGTCACCCGCAAAATCACCCGCGCCATCGCCAACATCGCTCAGGGCCTGGAAAAATGCCTGTATCTGGGCAACATGGATTCCCTGCGCGACTGGGGCCATGCCAAAGACTACGTGAAAATGCAGTGGATGATGCTGCAGCAGGACAACCCGGAAGATTTCGTGATTGCTACCGGCGTGCAGTATTCCGTACGCGAATTCGTGGAAATGGCGGCGGCACAGCTGGGCATCAAACTGCGCTTTGAAGGCACCGGCGTTGATGAGAAGGGGATTGTGGTTTCCGTCACCGGCCATGACGCGCCGGGTGTTGCGCCGGGGGATGTGATTATCTCCGTTGATCCGCGCTACTTCCGTCCTGCGGAAGTGGAAACCCTGCTCGGCGACCCAACCAAAGCGCACGAAAAGCTGGGCTGGAAGCCAGAAATCACGCTGCGTGAAATGGTCGGCGAAATGGTGGCGAAAGATCTCGAAGCGGCGAAAAAGCACTCGTTGCTCAAGTCACACGGCTACGAGGTTGCCATCGCGCTGGAGTCCTGAGCATGAATAAACAACGTATCTTTGTTGCCGGCCATCGCGGGATGGTCGGTTCCGCGATCAAACGTCAGCTTGAGCAACGTGCAGACGTTGAACTGGTGCTGCGTAACCGCGACGAGCTGAACCTGCTGGATGGCGCGGCGGTTAATGCATTCTTCGCCGATGCGCGTATCGATCAGGTTTACCTGGCGGCGGCGAAAGTGGGCGGAATTGTGGCGAACAACACCTATCCGGCGGACTTCATCTATGAAAACATGATGATCGAAGCCAACATTATTCACTCTGCGCATACGCACAACGTGAATAAGCTGCTGTTCCTCGGTTCCTCGTGCATCTACCCGAAAATGGCCAACCAGCCGATGGCGGAAAGCGAGCTGCTACAAGGCACGCTTGAAGCGACCAACGAGCCGTATGCGATTGCCAAAATCGCCGGTATCAAACTGTGCGAGTCCTATAACCGTCAGTTCGGTCGCGATTATCGTTCGGTCATGCCAACCAATTTGTATGGCCCGAACGATAACTTCCACCCGAGCAATTCGCATGTAATCCCGGCGTTGTTGCGCCGTTTCCACGAAGCGACGGCGCAAAACTCGCCGGATGTGGTGGTGTGGGGCAGCGGTACGCCGATGCGTGAATTCCTGCACGTTGATGATATGGCGGCGGCCAGTATTCATGTTATGGAGCTGGCAAGCGAGGTGTGGCAGGAAAATACCCAGCCGATGCTTTCGCATATCAACGTTGGCACCGGGGTTGACTGCACCATCCGCGAGCTGGCGCAAACCATCGCTAAAGTCACAGGCTACCGTGGGCGCGTGGTGTTTGACGCCTCTAAACCTGACGGTACGCCGCGCAAGCTGCTGGACGTGACGCGCCTGCGCCGCCTGGGCTGGTATCCGGAAATCACCCTGGAGCCGGGCCTCGCCAGCACCTACCAGTGGTTCCTCGCAAACCAGCAGCGGTTCCGGGGGTAAATATGTTTCTGAGCGCTGAAGAGTTCTCAACCGTTGTTCGCGCCACGCCGCTGATCTCCATCGATCTGATTGTGGAAAATCAGGCCGGCGAATTTCTGCTGGGCTTACGCACCCAGCGCCCGGCGCAGAACTTCTGGTTTGTGCCGGGGGGCCGGGTACAAAAAGACGAAACGCTGGAGCGGGCTGTTGCTCGCTTAACCGAAGCTGAACTGGGCAGGTCGTTTACCCTTTCCGACGGTGAGTTTTACGGCGTGTGGCAGCACTTCTACGACGACAATTTCTCCGGGCCGGATTTCTCCACCCACTATGTGGTGCTGGGTTTTCGCCTGCGGGTCGATGCCGAAAAATTGACGTTGCCGGACGCGCAGCACAGCGACTACCGCTGGTTAACACCGGAGCAATTGCTGGCTCGCGACGATGTGCATAACAACAGCCGCGCTTATTTTCTCACCGACAAGGCGGATAAGGTCATCGGCTTATGAAGATTCTGGTGTACGGAATTAACTATTCGCCAGAACTGACCGGCATCGGCAAGTATACCGGCGAGATGGTTGAGTGGATGACGAGCCAGGGCCATGAGGTGCGGGTCATTACCGCACCACCTTATTACCCGGTGTGGGAAGTGCATCCCGATTATTCATCCTGGAAATACAAGAAAGAAGTCGGTGCCGCGACCGTCTGGCGCTGCCCGCTGTATGTGCCAAAACAGCCGTCAACGCTAAAGCGCCTGATTCATTTGGGCAGCTTTGCGCTGAGTTCGTTCTTCCCGCTTATCGCCCAGCGTCGCTGGAAGCCGGATCGCATTATCGGCGTAGTGCCGACGCTATTTTGCGTGCCGGGTATGCGCCTGCTCGCAAAATTGAGCGGCGCGCGCACGCTGCTGCATATTCAGGATTACGAAGTCGACGCCATGCTCGGCCTGGGAATGGCGGGTAAAAAACAGGGCAAAGTCGCCAGGCTGGCAAGCCGTTTTGAGCAAAGCGGCCTGCACAACGTGGATAACGTTTCGACTATCTCGCGCTCAATGATGAACAAAGCGCGCGCGAAGGGCGTTGATCCACACAAAGTGATCTTTTTCCCCAACTGGTCGGAAGTGGAGCGTTTTCGCGACATTTCTGGCGCGGAAGTACAGGCGGTACGTGACGAGCTGCAGCTGCCTGCGGATAAAAAAATCATCCTCTATTCCGGCAACATTGGGGAAAAGCAGGGGCTGGAAACGGTAATTGAGGTGGCGGAACGTTTCACTCAGCAACCGTACCTGTTTGTGATTGTCGGGCAGGGGGGCGGCAAAGCGCGCCTGCAAAAACTCACCCAGCAAAAAGGGCTGAACAACGTCGTATTCCATCCGCTTCAGCCTTACAACGCGCTACCAGCACTGTTGCGTCTTGCGGATTGCCACCTGGTGATCCAGCGCCGGGGAGCTGCCGATGCGGTGTTGCCATCAAAACTGACCAATATTCTTGCCGTGGGCGGCAATGCGGTGATTACCGCAGAACCGGATACCGAACTCGGCCAGCTGTGCATTGCTCATTCCGGTATTGCCGTGTGTGTCGAGCCTGAATCGGTTGATGCGTTAGCCGAAGGTATAGAGCGCTGCCTGCAATTGCCGCTACACAACACGGTGGCGAGTCAATATGCCGAGCGCACGCTGGAGAAAGACAGCGTGCTAAACCAGTTTATCGCAGATCTTTCTGCATAAAATATCGGGGTTAAACCATGAGTCACAGTCAACTCTACCCAGTCATTATGGCGGGTGGAAACGGTAGCCGGTTATGGCCGTTGTCCCGCGTGCTTTACCCGAAACAGTTCCTGTGCCTGAAAGGCGAACTGACGATGCTGCAAACCACCATCAGCCGCCTGAACGGCGTGGAATGCGAAAGCCCGGTGGTGATTTGCAATGAAGAACACCGTTTTATCGTCGCGGAGCAACTGCGCGAGCTGAACAAGCTGACAGAAAATATCGTGCTGGAGCCTGCCGGGCGCAATACCGCGCCGGCCATCGCCCTGGCGGCCCTTGCGGCGGTGCGTAACCAGCCGCAACACGACCCGCTGATGCTGATCCTGGCAGCCGATCATGTGATTCAGAACGAAGAGGCGTTTCGTGACGCGGTGCGCAGCGCGCTGCCGTTTGCCGAAGCGGGGAAACTGGTTACCTTCGGTATTGTTCCTGACCTGCCAGAAACCGGCTACGGCTACATTCGCCGTGGCGAGCTGGCGAGCCCGAATACCCCAGGCGTTGACGCGGTGGCCTTTAGCGTGGCGCAGTTTGTGGAAAAACCGGACATCGACACCGCGCAGGCTTATGTTGCCAGCGGCGAATATTACTGGAACAGCGGCATGTTCCTGTTCCGCGCCGGACGTTACCTTGAAGAGCTGAAAAAATTCCGCCCGGATATTCTCAGCGCCTGCGAAAAGGCGATGGCGAATATCGACCCGGATCTCGATTTTGTGCGCGTTGACGAAGCGGCGTTTTTGGCCTGCCCGGATGAATCCATTGACTACGCGGTAATGGAAAAAACCGCCGATGCGGTGGTGGTGCCGATGGATGCGGGCTGGAGCGATGTGGGCTCATGGTCTTCCCTGTGGGAAATCAGCAGCAAAAACCAGCAGGGCAACGTGCACCACGGCGATGTGATAAGCCACGCTACCGAGAACAGTTACATCTATGCCGAATCGGGCCTGGTCACAACAGTGGGCGTGAAAGATCTGATTGTTGTGCAGACCAAAGATGCGGTGCTGATTGCTGACCGCGACCATGTGCAAAGCGTGAAAAAAGTGGTTGAGCAAATCAAATTTGATGGCCGCCATGAACACCACAACCACCGTGAAGTTTATCGCCCGTGGGGGAAATACGACTCCATCGACGAAGGCGACCGCTACCAGGTGAAACGTATCACCGTGAAGCCGGGCGAGGGGCTGTCTTTGCAGATGCACCACCACCGCGCCGAACACTGGATTGTGGTGGCAGGCACCGCAAAAGTGACGCTGGGCGAAGAGACCCGTCTGCTGGGCGAAAACGAGTCCATCTACATTCCGCTGGGCGTGACCCACTGCCTGGAAAACCCCGGAAAAATCCCGCTCGACCTGATTGAGGTGCGTTCCGGCACCTATCTCGAAGAAGACGACATCGTCCGTTTCGAAGACCGTTACGGCCGCGTTTAACCAATAAAAATGATGCGTCCCCGCAGACCACTCTGCGGGTTGGGTAACCGCTGCCCGAAGGAGACTGAAAAGTGCAGAAATTAACCTGTTTTAAAGCCTACGACATCCGTGGAAAGCTGGGTGAAGAACTGAATGAAGAGATCGCTGAACGCATTGGTCGCGCCTATGGCGAGTACCTGAAACCAAAAACCATCGTGCTGGGCGGAGACGTGCGCCTGACCAGCGAGCGGCTTAAACTGGCGCTGGCGAAAGGGCTGCAGGATGCGGGCGTGGACGTGCTGGATATCGGCCTGTCCGGCACCGAAGAGATCTATTTCGCCACCTGGCATCTGAACGTGGACGGCGGCATTGAAGTCACCGCCAGCCACAACCCGATGGATTACAACGGCATGAAGCTGGTGCGCGAAGGCGCGCGCCCTATCAGCGGCGACACCGGCCTGCGCGACGTGCAGCGCCTGGCCGAAGCCAATGACTTCCCGCCGGTTGATAGCGCAAAGCGCGGCAGCTACCAGAAAATCTCGCTGGTGGAGACCTATATCGACCATTTGTTCACCTACATCAACGTCGCCAACATCAAACCGCTGAAGCTGGTGATTAACTCCGGTAACGGTGCGGCAGGCCCGATTGTCGATGCTATCGAAGCCCGCTTTAAGGCATTCAATGTGCCGCTGACGTTTATCAAAGTTCACAACCAGCCTGACGGCAGCTTCCCGAACGGTATCCCGAACCCGCTGCTGCCGGAGTGCCGCGACGACACCCGCAATGCGGTGATTGAACACGGCGCGGATATGGGCATCGCCTTTGACGGTGATTTTGACCGCTGCTTCCTGTTCGATGAGAAAGGGAAGTTTATCGAAGGCTATTACATCGTCGGCCTGCTGGCGGCGGCGTTCCTCGAAAAACAGCCTGGCGCGAAGATCATCCACGACCCGCGCCTGTCCTGGAACACGGTGGATATCGTGGAGCGCGCGGGCGGCACGCCGGTGATGTCGAAAACCGGTCATGCATTTATTAAAGAGCGTATGCGCCAGGAAGACGCGATTTACGGCGGGGAAATGAGCGCCCACCACTATTTCCGTGATTTTGCCTACTGCGACAGCGGGATGATCCCGTGGCTGCTGGTGACGGAACTGCTGTGCCTGAAAGGCAAAACCCTGGGCGAGCTGGTGCACGATCGCATGGCGGCGTGGCCTGCGAGCGGGGAAATCAACAGCAAGCTGGCGGACCCGAAGGTGGCGATTGCTCGTGTACAGCAACATTTTGCGCCGCACGCTGAGCAAGTGGACCACACCGACGGCGTGAGCATGGCCTTTGCCGACTGGCGCTTTAACCTGCGCAGCTCGAACACCGAGCCGGTGGTGCGCCTGAACGTGGAGTCGCGCAGCAACGAGCCGCTGATGCAGGCGCGAACGCAGGAAATTATGGCACTGCTGAATCAGTGAACTGTGGGGACGGGGATCTCCTGAGGCAGGAAAGGGGACCCGTCACCCTTTTAATAAAGGTAAAACGATGACAAACCTAAAAAAGCGCGAGCTGCCAAAAACCAACGCATCGTTGATCTCTATGGTGCAACGTTTTTCCGACATCACCATTATGTTTGTTGGCTTATGGGTAGTGTGTCAGGTCAACGCGTTACCGTTTTTGTACATGCATTTGCTGATGGCGTTGCTGGCCCTCGTCGTCTTTCAAATGATTGGTGGAATAACCGATTTTTATCGTTCCTGGCGCGGTGTGCGAATTTCCAGCGAACTGATGCTGCTGCTACAAAACTGGACGCTGAGCCTGATTTTCAGCGCCGGGCTGCTGGCTTTTAACCCTGATTTCGACGGCTCGTTCTGGGTCTATCTCGCCTGGTATGTGTTAAGCAGTTTCGGCATGGTTATGTGCCGTTCGCTGATTCGCATCGGGGCCGGCTGGCTGCGCAATATGGGCTACAACACGCGCCGGATTGCCATCGCCGGTTCACTCCCCGTGGGTTACACGCTTGCTGAAAGCTTCCGCAACGAACCGTGGTTAGGCTTTGATGTGATGGGGGTCTACGACGATAAGCAACCGGAATCGAAACACGGTGATTATGCGGGCTGTTTCGCCGATTTGGTGGCACACGCGCGCGCCGGGCATATCGACAATATCTACATCGCCATGGCGATGAGCGAAGAGGCGCGCATCAAAACGCTGGTACGTGAACTGACGGATACCACCTGTTCGGTGATGCTGATCCCGGATGTTTTCACCTTCAATATTCTCAACTCCCGCACCGAAGAAGTGAACGGCGTGCCGGTGGTGCCGCTGTTTGATACGCCGCTAAACGGTATTAACCGCATCCTGAAACGCCTGGAAGACATCGTGCTTTCCGCGATGATCCTGCTGTTTATTTCCCCGGTGCTGCTGTGTATCAGCGCTGCGGTGAAGTTGACTTCTCCCGGCCCGATTATTTTCCGCCAGACGCGCTACGGCATGGACGGCAAGCCGATCAAAGTGTGGAAATTCCGCTCGATGAAAGTGATGGAAAACGACGCGGTCGTGACGCAGGCCACCAAAGGCGACAAGCGCGTTACGCCGGTGGGGAATTTCCTGCGCCGCACCTCGCTTGATGAGCTGCCGCAGTTCGTTAATGTGCTGATGGGGGAGATGTCGATTGTTGGCCCGCGTCCCCATGCGGTGGCCCATAACGAACAATACCGCTCGCTGATTGAAGGCTACATGCTGCGCCATAAAGTAAAGCCGGGCATTACGGGCTGGGCGCAAATCAACGGCTGGCGCGGCGAAACCGACACGCTGGAAAAAATGGAGAAGCGCGTTGAGTTTGACCTGGAATACATCCGCGAATGGAGCCTGTGGTTCGACATCAAAATTGTCTTCCTCACCATCTTCAAAGGCTTTGTGAATAAAGCTGCGTATTAAGTGAGTCTTTAATGAGCCTGAGAGAAAAAACCATCAGCGGCGCGAAATGGTCTGCTATCGCCACGGTAATCATTATTAGCCTGGGCCTGGTGCAGATGACCTGGCTTGCGAGGCTGGTCAATAATCACGAATTTGGGCTGCTGACTATCTCGTTGGTGATTATTGCGCTGGCCGATACGCTGGCGGATTTTGGTATTGCCAATTCGATTATCCAGCGCAAAGAAATCAGCCAGCTGGAGCTGAGCACGCTGTACTGGCTGAACGTTGGCCTCGGAGTCGCGGTGTTTGCGACGGTGTTTTTACTTAGCGATGCGATTGCCTCGGTGCTGCATGCTCGTGAGCTTGCGCCGCTGATTAAAACGCTGTCGTTCGCTTTTATCGTCATTCCCCACGGCCAGCAGTTCCGCGCGCTGATGCAAAAGGAGCTGGAATTTTCAAAGATAGGCATGATTGAAACGGCATCCGTACTGGCGGGGTTTACCGTAACCGTCGCCGCAGCGTGGTATTACCCGTTCGCCATAACCGCGATTATTGGTTATCTGGTGAATACCCTGGTGCGCACCTCTTTGTTCAGCTTCTTTGGCCGCAAAATTTACCGCCCTGGCCTGCATTTCTCGTTCAAGTCCGTCAGCTCTAATCTCAGGTTTGGCGCGTGGCTAACGGCAGATAGCCTCATCAATTACGTGAATACCAACCTTTCAACGTTAGTGCTGGCGCGTATTCTGGGAGCCAGCATTGCCGGGGGCTACAACCTGGCTTACAACGTGGCGGTGGTGCCGCCGATGAAGCTGAACCCGATTATCACCCGTGTGCTGTTCCCGGCATTTGCCAAAATTCAGGATGATACCGACAAGTTACGCGTCAACTTCTACAAACTGTTGTCGATTGTTGGGATGATTAACTTCCCGGCGCTGCTCGGCCTTTTAGTGGTTTCGCACAATTTTGTGCCGCTGGTGTTTGGTGACAAGTGGCAATTTATTACCCCGATCCTGCAACTGCTGTGTGTGGTCGGCCTGCTGCGCGCCATCGGCAACCCGATTGGTTCGCTGCTAATGGCGAAAGCGCGGGTCGATATCAGCTTTAAATTCAACGTCTTCAAAACCTGCCTGTTTATCCCGGCGATTGTCATCGGCGGCCATTTGGCTGGCGCGCTGGGCGTGACGCTCGGCTTCCTGTTGGTGCAGGTGGTCAATACCGTGCTGAGCTATTTCGTGATGATTAAACCGGTGCTGGGCGCAAGTTTCCGTCAGTACATTCAGAGTCTCTGGCTGCCGTTTTACCTTTCCATTCCCACCGTTGTGGTCAGCTATTTGCTGGGCGTTGCTCTGAAGGGGCATCTGTCGCTCGGCCTGTTACTCGCGGCACAAATCGCGGCGGGCGCGCTGGCCTTTATCGTCATGCTGTTGATTTCGCGTAACGCGCTGGTGGTGGAGATAAAGCGCCAGTTCATTCGCCTACACCCTCACCCTAACCCTCTCCCTTGAGAGAGAGGAGATTAGCCGGGCTGTCTTCTGGCTATATCTTTGTGGGCATCAGCAACACTAAGGGCAATGTATTTATCTGACTTATCGCGATGCCCTTGTTCCCGGCTTCAA
>NZ_RPOH01000025.1 GCF_003818135.1 Buttiauxella warmboldiae
AATTGATTTTCCTTGTTTTTTATTAATGGTCTATGTTCGTTTTGCGAAACTCATGGGGTTTGTCATCAGTCTGAGAGCCGGTTTTCCGGCTCTTTTCTTATTCTTACCCGTTTCGTCCAGCCAACCTTCACATTTTCAGCTAAACTTTTGCGACTCCATGATTTTTAAGCAAAGAACAACAGCGAGGAAGCACGATGAACTTAGCAGCGCGTTGGAGCATGGCAGGGTTAGCATTATTAGCCGCAGGGGCACAGGCCGCAGAGCCGGTCAGAGTCGGTTCTAAGATTGATACCGAAGGGTCGCTGCTCGGCAATATCATTTTGCAGGTACTGGACAGCCACGGCGTTAAAACCGTTAATAAAGTGCAGTTAGGCACCACACCGGTAGTGCGTGGGGCAATTACCGCAGGCGAGCTGGATATTTACCCGGAATACACCGGTAACGGCGCGTTCTTCTTTAAAGATGAAAAAGCAGCGGCGTGGAAAAATGCGCGCCAGGGCTATGAGAAAGTCAAAAAACTCGACGCCGAAAAAAATCAGCTGGTGTGGCTAACGCCCGCGCCCGCGAACAACACCTGGACCATTGCGGTACGCAAAGATCTGGCGGAAAAAAACCAGCTCAACTCCCTTGACGATCTCAGCGCGTATCTGAAAAAAGGCGGTGAATTTAAGCTGGCGGCTTCCGCTGAGTTTATTGAACGCTCTGACGCGCTTCCTGCCTTTGAAAAAGCCTACGGATTTAAACTCGAACAGCCACAGCTATTGTCGCTGGCGGGTGGCGATACGGCGGTTACCATTAAAGCGGCGGCGCAGCAAACCTCAGGCGTCAACGCGGCGATGGCCTATGGAACGGATGGCCCGGTTGCGGCACTCGGTTTACAAACCCTGAGCGACCCGAAAGGCGTGCAGCCAATCTATGCGCCAGCGCCAGTGGTGCGTGAAAGCGTGCTCAAAGCCTACCCGGAACTCGACGAGTGGCTAAAACCGGTATTTGCATCCCTTGATGAAAAAACGTTACAACAGCTTAACGCCAGCATTGCGGTGGAAGGATTAGATGCCAAAAAAGTGGCGGCTGATTACCTGAAACAAAAAGGCTTTGTGAAATAGCTTTTGTGAAATAAATCAAGGACGTTGGTTTGCTCAAAATTCATAATCGCGTCCTGCTGCTGCTGGTGATCTTGCTGGTTGCGGCGGGCGCTGCGTTACCGTTTATCAACTTTGCCCCTAATCGCCTGGCGTCCGGGGAGTCTTTCGCGCTCGGCCAACTTCCGGCGCGCGCCTGGCTGCTGTTTTCTCTTCCGGTTCTGATCCTCGCATGCTTAACGCTGATACCTTGTCGGCAGCTTGCTTTGCTGCTGACCCTGGTGGTGGGGGAGCTGCTGCTGATCGCCATGCTGCTGGGACTTGGGCAGACGGCCACCCTCTTTGCTGAACAGGGCAGTACGCTTGCGCGCACCTCGCCCGGCAGCGGGTTGTGGCTGTCGTTAACGCTGTGCTTGCTGCTGTGTGCGGACACCATCAACCGCCTGACGGCTAAAGCACTCTGGCGATTGCTGCTCAATTTGCAGATCTGGATCGCGCCCCTCGTCCTGTTGCTGACCGGCTACTTTGCCGATCTTTCTTTGCTCAAAGAGTACGCCAACCGTCAGGATGTGTTTGATGATGCGCTGTTGCGCCACCTGGCTTTGCTGTTCGGCACTTTGCTGCCCGCATTACTGATTGGCGTGCCGTTAGGCGTGTTTTGTTATACCCGCCCGGGCTGGCAATCCTCGGTGTTTTCGGTGCTCAACGTTATCCAGACCGTGCCGTCAGTGGCCCTGTTTGGTTTGCTTATTGCGCCGCTGGCGGGGCTAGTCAAACTGCTGCCCTGGCTTGCGTCCGTCGGCGTTAGCGGAATTGGTATCGCCCCGGCGTTAATTGCGCTGGTGTTATATGCGCTACTGCCGCTGGTGCGTGGCGTGGTGGCGGGGCTTGCGCAGGTGCCGCGCAATATTTTTGAAAGCGCTGAGGGCATGGGCATGTCGCGCTGGCAAATTTTCTGGCAGGCAGAGGTGCCGCTGGCGCTGCCGGTTTTGCTGCGAAGCCTGCGCGTGGTGTGTGTGCAAACCATCGGTATGACGGTAATTGCCGCGCTGATTGGCGCCGGAGGTTTTGGGGCGATAATCTTCCAGGGCCTGCTCAGCAGCGCGCTGGATCTGGTGCTGCTGGGCGTGATTCCGGTTATCGCGTTGGCGGTGATTGTTGACGCGCTTTTTAAACTGTTTATCTCTTTGCTTGAGGAAAAACAGCCATGATTGAATTTGAAAATGTCAGCAAGTTTTTCCAGGGCAAAGCGGCGGTTCGTGACCTGTCGCTGAATATTAAAGAAGGGCAGTTTACGGTGCTGATTGGCACCTCCGGCTCAGGTAAGTCCACGACGCTGAAAATGATTAACCGCCTGGTGGAACACGATACCGGGCGCATTCGTTTTGCCGGGGAAGAGATCCGTAATTTTGATGTGAAAACCCTGCGCCGCCGCATGGGGTATGCGATTCAGTCTATTGGCCTGTTCCCGCACTGGAACGTGGCGCAGAACATTGCCACCGTGCCGCAGCTGCTGAAGTGGCCGCAAGCGCGAGTCAACGCGCGTATCGATGAATTGCTGGATTTGCTCGGCCTTGAGGCGGCGCAGTTTCGTGACCGTTACCCGCATCAGCTTTCTGGCGGGCAACAGCAGCGCGTCGGCGTAGCGCGGGCGCTGGCGGCTGACCCGGAAGTGCTGTTGATGGATGAACCCTTCGGCGCGCTCGACCCCGTTACGCGTGGAGCCCTGCAACAGGAAATTATCCGGATTCATCAGCTACTCGGGCGCACTATTGTGCTGGTTACGCACGATATTGACGAAGCGCTGACCCTTGCCGACCGCATTGTGCTGATGGACAACGGGCAGGTGATTCAGCAGGGCACGCCGCTTGCGCTTTTAACCCATCCGGCAACGGATTTTGTGCGTGATTTCTTTGGGCG
The DNA here is from genome assembly GCF_003818135.1 of Buttiauxella warmboldiae. Classification (GTDB taxonomy): domain Bacteria; phylum Pseudomonadota; class Gammaproteobacteria; order Enterobacterales; family Enterobacteriaceae; genus Buttiauxella; species Buttiauxella warmboldiae. The sequence goes on from NZ_RPOH01000025.1 coordinate 3,003, forward strand.
CAGCGAGTGGGGCCTGCGGTTACTGTCTTTGCGCCACGTTGCCGAACGGGTGCGAACTCATGAACGGTTAGACGGCGAGCCGATAAACGAAACGGTGACGTTGCGTGAAGCGTTATCGCTGTTTGTCCACCGCCAGTGCCAGCGGCTGCCGGTTGTTAATCAGCACGGTGAACCCTGTGGCGTGCTGCATTTTAGCGATTTGGTGCAGGGTGAAAAGTTGTGGGGTGAAGATGCGTCTGCTTCGTGATCCATTGCTTTGGCTGATTGCGTTATTTATCGCCTTGCTGGCGGTGATGCCGTACAGCAGCGCATTGTTCAGCTGGCTGTTTCCCGAACTGGAAAGGCCGGTTTATCTGCAGGATAGCTTTATGGCGCTGGCCTTGAAACATCTGATGCTGGTGGGCGTTTCAAGCGTGGTGGCGATAGTGATTGGCGTCGGGCTGGGGGTTGCCGTCACGCGTCCGGCGGGGCTTGAATTCCGCTCGCTAGTCGAAACCATAACCGCCGCCGGGCAAACGTTCCCGCCTGTGGCGGTGCTGGCGATTGCGGTGCCGGTGATGGGGTTTGGTCAGCAGCCTGCGATTATCGCGCTGGTACTGTATGGTTTGCTGCCCATTTTGCAGGGAACGTTGGCCGGAATGGGATCGGTGCCGGAAGCGACAAAAGAGATTGCGATGGGGGCGGGAATGAGCCGCTGGCAAATGCTGCGAAAAGTGGAGCTGCCGCTGGCGGCACCGTTGATTCTGGCCGGTATCCGCACCTCGGTGATGATTAATATCGGTACCGCGGCAATTGCTTCGACCGTCGGGGCCAGCACCTTAGGCTCGCCGATAATTATTGGGCTGAGCGGCTTTAATACCGCTTATGTTATCCAGGGCGCTCTGCTGGTCGCGCTGGCGGCCATTGTTATTGACCGCCTGTTTGAGCGCGTTTTACGTTATATCACGCGCCATGCACAATAACGATATAGCCCATCAGCATGACGCCGCCAATCCCGCCGATAGCCATAAACAGCATGCCGCCGACCAGGGCAATTTTACTCAGTTTCATCTTCGCTCCCTATGTTAGCGGGGTGATTATAAGACGAAGCGGGGTTGTTAATGAACTATTAACTCAGATTGCTGGCAAAGAAGGAAAAAGCGTGCTTTTTCCTTCTGACTCTGACTCTGACTCTGACTCTGACTTACGCACGCTCGCTTGATTCTCCGTTGCTCAGCAGGGGGAAAATTTGCATTCCCGCGCTGCGCCACAGCTCCAGCTGATCGAGCTGGCTGCTGGTTGGCGCATCGCCACACCACACTAATAGGGTTTGCTGGGCGAAAAGTTCCGGGCGCAGCTGATGCAGGGGATGAGCCAGCACGTCAACGCGCCAGCCTTGTTGAATGGCCATCCACGCGGCCATCCATAAACGGGTGGTGTCCGGCGTGTCCCAGCCTATCAGCAACGCATCTCTACCGCTGCGTTTACGTGCCGATGCGAGGCACAGCGCAATGTAATTAATCAGCGCGCCGTCCAGCAGGCTCAGCAGGGTATGCAGGGTGACCTGCTGGCATTGCAGGCGGCGACGTAGCGGAAGGTAAAGCTGCTGGACGAGGGTTTGAGCCGGATAGTCACGGCCAACGTCTGCGATCCAGGCCCGTAGGCGAGAGGGGTTGGCGCATTGCAGATGGTGAAGTAACAGCTCCTGGCGTTCACGCCAGCCGTTTTCCAGATCCTGAAGCTCGCCGCTCAACAGGGCTTTGACCTTGCTGACCGGAACGCCATTTTCAATCCAGTGTTTGATTTCGCGAATGCGTTCGATGTCGGCATCATCAAACAAACGGTGGCCGCCATCCGTTCGCTGCGGTTTCAGTAACCCGTAACGCCGTTGCCAGGCACGCAGCGTTACGGGGTTGATATCACAAAGCACAGCCACTTCACCGATGGTAAAAAGTGCCATGTTATCCCCACCGTTTGCCCGGGAAGCCCCCGTATAACTGTAGCCAGTGAAGATAGTTTTGGTGAATTATTTAGTCGTCGAAGTACCAGTAACCCTGATTAACCAGCTCAGTCAGCAGGTTAACAAACTCGGGATTTTGCAACGCATCACCCAGTTCGTCCTGGCCTAAAGTGGTGTAACGGCACAGTGCGTCAGCGGCGGCCGCAACAGGTGCTGCCATAGGTTCGCTATTGACGAAGAACTCGCCGTCCACATTCAGAACGCGCAGGCCGCTCAGGCGCGTCAGGCGCTCGCCGCCCAGCAACGCATCCAGAATTTCATCCTGCTGATAAGGCGGTTCGGCTGGCGCCACGTCCAGTTCATGGCGTGGGGTGGTGACAAAACGGCCAAACCACCGTTTGAAATCTTCAGGCTGGCTGATGACTTCCATCATCATGTCGCGCAGGCGATTAAGCTCGTAGCCTTCAACTTTGCCCGGATGTTCACGCAGCGTTAAGTCAGGATCGCTGTAGTGCTCGCCGCCCAGGTCGTTTTCCAGCGCGTAATCGGCAAAGCTGCTGATCAAATCGCGGCCGTTTGGCCCACGAAAACCGACGGAGTAGTTGAGCGCCGTTTGATGGGTGAAACCATCGTGTGGGAAACCTGGTGGAATATACAGAATATCGCCCGGCTCCAGATCTTCATCAATAATCGGCTCGAACGGGTCAACGTGCAGCAACGCCGGATGCGGGCAGAACTGGCGCATTGGCAGTTTGTCGCCCACACGCCAGCGGCGGCTGCCCATTCCCTGAATAATAAACACATCGTATTGGTCGATATGCGGACCCACGCCGCCACCCGGCACCGAGAAGGAGATCATCAGGTCGTCTAAACGCCAGTCAGGCAAAACACGGAATGGACGCACCAGTTCCGCAGACGGCGCATGCCAGTGGTTTACGGCTTGAGCCAGCAGCGACCAACCGCTATCACCTAAATTGTCAAAATGCTCAAATGGCCCGTTAGCGGCCTGCCACTGGCCATTGGTATGGCTGACCAGGCGGCTGTCCACTTCTGCTTCCATAGCAAGACCGGCTAATTCGTCCGGGGTAATCGGATCGACAAAATCAGGCAGTGCATTTTTTAAAACAACCGGCTTTTTCTGCCAGTATTTCGCCATAAACTCAGGCCAGTCTAAATTGAGTTGATAATCCATTTTTAATACCAGTGGGGGATAAACGGGCTCGATTATAGAGAGTCTCCCCCACGGGCCGCCTTGTTGTGTATCAAGGCTTGCTCACCGCGGCGGCGAAAAAACAATACCGCCCCTGGGATAAAAAGTGGGACAATAGTGGCTGTTTATACAGTAGAAGTGGTTCCCATGGCCTTGTCCTCCGCGCAAAAAGCGCAAATCGCCGCCTGGTATAAGGCGCTACAGCAGCAGATCCCGGATTTTATTCCGCGCCCACCGCAGCGGCAGATGATTGCCGAAGTGGCGAAAACGCTGGCTGGCGTTGAGGGGCGCCATCTGGCGATTGAGGCTCCGACCGGCGTGGGGAAAACCCTTTCTTACCTGATTCCAGGCATTGCTATTGCGCGTGATGAGCAAAAAACCCTGGTGGTCAGCACGGCAAACGTTGCGTTGCAGGATCAAATCTTCAGTAAAGATTTACCGCTGCTGCGCAAAATTATCCCCGACCTGAAATTCACCGCCGCCTTTGGGCGCGGGCGCTATGTCTGTCCGCGAAATCTTGCCGCGTTAGCGACCGACAGTATGGCGCAGGGCGATTTGCTGGCGTTTCTTGAAGACGAGCTGGCTCCCACCAGTAAAGATGAACAGCAGCGCTGCGCGAAGCTGAAAGCCGATCTTGATGCCTATCAATGGGATGGGCTACGTGACCATACTTCACACAATATCGACGATGATTTATGGCGGCGCCTGAGCACCGACAAAGCCAGCTGCCTCGGGCGCAACTGCCACTGGTATCGCGAATGCCCGTTTTTTGTGGCGCGGCGTGAAATCGACGATGCTGAAGTGGTGGTGGCCAACCATGCGCTGGTGATGGCGGCCATGGAAAGCGATGCGGTATTGCCGGAAGCAAAAAACCTGCTGCTGATCTTAGATGAAGGCCATCATCTGCCCGACGTTGCCCGCGATGCCCTGGAAATGAGCGCCGAGGTGACGGCGGGCTACAGCCGCTTGCAGTTCGATCTATTCGCTAAGCTGGTGGAAACCTGCATGGCGCAGTTCCGCCCGAAAAACCCGCCGCCGCTGACATCGCCCGAGCGCCTGACCAACCACTGCGATGAAATCTACGAGCTGCTGAGTTCATTTAACAACATTGTGTCGCTATGGCTGCCGGGCGAACAGGAAGCCGAACATCGCTTTGAGATGGGGGTGCTGCCTGATGAAATCATGGCGATCTGCAAGCGTCTGGCGAAACTGATGGAAGGGCTGCGTAGCCTTGCGGAAGCGTTGCTTAACGATCTGAGCGAAAAAACCGGCAGCCACGACATCGTGCGTTTGCATCGCGCGCTGTTACACATGAACCGTGCGCTGGGCTATTTCGAAACGCAGAGTAAACTGTGGCGCCTTGCGGCGATGGAACAGGCGTCGGGTGCCCCGGTGTCAAAATGGGTCACGCGCGACGTGCGCGAAGGCCAGCCGCACCTGTTTTTCCATTGCGTTGGTATCCGCGTTTGCGACCAGCTCGAAAAGCTGCTGTGGCGCAATGTGCCGCATGTGATTGTGACTTCCGCTACGTTGCGCTCGCTGAATAAATTCGACCGTCTGAAAGAGATGAGCGGGCTGGATGAAGACGCGGGCGACCGCTTTATCGCGCTGGATTCGCCGTTTAATCATGTCGAGCAGGGCAAGCTGGTTATTCCGCAGCTGACGGTTGAGCCGACGATGGAAAATGAAGCCCAGCATCTGGCTGAAATGGCTGCATTTTTCCGGGCTGAACTGGCAAAAGGCGAACATAAAGGGATGTTGGTGCTGTTTGCCAGTAACCGCGCGCTGCAGACGTTTCTGACGCATGTTACCGATCTGCGGTTAACGTTGCTGGTGCAGGGGGATATGCCGCGCTACCGGCTGGTGGAACTGCATCGTAAACGTGTTGAGCAAGGCGAAACCAGCGTGCTGGTGGGGCTGCAATCTTTTGCCGAAGGCCTGGATTTAAAAGGTGATTTACTCAGCCAGGTGCATATCCATAAAATCGCTTTCCCGCCCATCGACAGCCCGGTGGTGCTCACCGAAGGGGAGTGGTTAAAAACCCTGAAACGCTATCCTTTTGAAGTACAGAGTTTACCGAGCGCCTCATTTAACCTTATTCAACAGGTTGGACGTTTAATTCGCAGCCACGGCTGTTATGGTGAGGTGGTGATTTATGACCGCCGTCTGTTGACCAAAAATTATGGGCAGCGTTTACTGAATGCTTTGCCGGTGTTTCCAATCAGCCAGCCTGAAGCGCCAGCGGCTAAGCTGATTGATACCACACCGAAAAAGACGGCGCGCCGCAAACGTGCTGGCAGGAAATAGAAAGGAGAGTCTGAGTGGATTACCGTAAGATCATTAAAGAAGTCGGGCGCGGTAAGAACCATGCTCGCGATCTGGATTTTGATACCGCTCGTGGCCTGTATGCCCATATGCTCAGAGGCGAAGTGCCGGAACTGGAGCTGGGTGGGATACTGATTGCATTGCGTATCAAAGGGGAGGGCGAGGCAGAAATGCTCGGCTTCTATGACGCCATGAAGCACCATCTGATTTCTCTGGCGCCGCCGGTTAACAAGCCGATGCCGATTGTGATCCCTTCTTACAATGGCGCACGTAAACAAGCGAACCTCACGCCGCTGCTGGCGATCCTGCTTAACCGCCTCGGTTTCCCGGTGGTGGTGCACGGAGTTAGCCACGATCCGACTCGCGTATTAAGCGAAACCATTTTTACCCTGATGGGCATTGAACCGACGCTGCATGCGGGCCAGGCGCAGGCCAAACTGGATGCGCACCATCCGGTGTATATTCCAGTCAGCGCGCTCTGCCCGCCGATGGAAGAGCAGCTGGCGATGCGCTGGCGTATGGGCGTGCGTAACAGCGCCCATACTCTTGCCAAACTGGCGACGCCGTTTGCAGAAGATGCCGCGCTTCGTCTTGCCAGCGTGTCTCATCCTGAATATGTGCCGAAAGTAGCGAAGTTTTTTGCTGATATTGGCGGGCGTGGCCTGCTGATGCACGGCACGGAAGGGGAGGTGTATGCCAACCCGCAGCGCTGCCCGCAAATAACGCTTATCGACAGTTTGGGGGCGCGAGTGGTGAGTGAACGCCAGACAGAAATCAATAATGATGAAGTCGCGCTACCGGCTGGAAAAGATCCCGACGTGACCGCCCGCTGGATTGAGCGTTGCGTGGCGGGTATTGAACCCATCCCACGGTCACTGATAACGCAAATGGCCTGCTGTCTGGTGGCGACGGGGGAAGTTGCGACGTTTGAAGAGGGTTTGCTGCGCGTTAGTCAGACATTTTGATGGGCTGAGCGCAAAGCAAAAAAAGCCCGCGGTAAATGGCCGCGGGCAACAAGGGTATAACAGGGGAAGCAGAGCTTCAAAAATGAGGGTGTATCAGGGCAATACCGCAGGATTAGTTATAGATAACCGCAGTACCGCTCATTTTGCCGTGGGTGTTAGCAGAAGTAATGGAGTACGCTTTTGCGCCTGCCTGTTCTGCTTTAGCAGCCAGTTGCGCTTCCAGACCGTCCAGCGTGGTGGCGTTATCAGCAGAAACCACACCGATTTTGTTCATGTTCTGAGCATCAGCTGCGCTGATGGATTGTGCTGCCATAGCACCGAAAGAAAGGGTGGTCAGGGCGATAGCGGCTACAGCATATTTGATGGTTTTCATAGTTAATTTCTCGCAGGTTATTCTGTTTAAGGTGACGATATTCCGTCGATGTGATTATGGTCACACTTTTGTGCAGAAGATAAAATCGAATAGAATTGACGGCTTTGTTCAAATTTTTTGAATTTGAGTTAAATCATTGAAATCGGTGATGATTAGCAGGCGAAGTATTGGGGCGCGTTGTGTGATCCAGCTCACGCCTGGTTTTCCGCATCTTTTGCTACTCTTTTGCCGATTATCGTACTGGTCAGGCCTGCAATCGCTTGCGCACTATTTTTTATTCTCTTCAGCCTTTTTCCGCTGCTGGCGGTAACAAAAAAAAACGGCTTCCAGATGAGGAAACCGTTACGACGCGTACTGCGGGGATAATGTTTGGCGACTATTTATAAATAGTCGCGGTGCCGAACATTTTGTTTTCGCCGCTAGCCGAGTTAACCACAAAGCCTTTTGCCCCTTCCTGTTTCGCTTTCTCTCCAAGCCTGGTTTGCAGATCGTCAAGGCTCGACGCGCCGGTGGCAGAAACGGTGCCTGCCGGGCGTAGCTGGCCCATGTTTGAATCGGTTATTTCCTGGGCTGCCATGGTAGAAAACGGTAATGCCGCAAGGGTGACAACCGCAGAAAAATACAGCAATTTTTTCATCATCACTTCCTCATCGCTTTTGGGGGGCCGATTAAAAAAACATCGGCACTCAAAGTGTAGGTGCTATGCGGCAAGAGAAAGACGCAAAAAACTGATGCTCTTGTGCTTATTTTTTGAACGATAAATCTTGACGAAATGCTTACCAATCAGTGACATACAGGTGCATGATTTTGTTGGTTTTAACGTGCGTCAGGGCGGATTAAATCGAAGCGCTGCTCTTCGTCAATAGTGTAATAAGCTGACGGGCCGCCCGCCCGAAGCACCGGTTTTGCCAGCGCCGTCTGGTAAACGCCTTCTTTAAGCAACGACTCATCAATGTGTACCGCCACGACTTCACCCAGCACCAGCCACGAATTGATTGCCGATCCATCTGCGGCGGTTAGCTGAATACACTGGGATAACCGGCATTCAAAGTTGACCGGGCTTTCAGCCACGAGGCTTGCTTTGACTTTGCGCCCGGCAACGGCGGTGAGCCCGGCATGAAGAAATTCATCTTCACCATGGGGCAGTGAGGCCGAAGTTTCATTCATTCGTTCCGCCAGCTCGCGGGTGGTGAGGTTCCAGACAAACTCTTTGGTCTCAAGGATGTTTTGCACGCTGTCTTTCCAGCCGCTGCTGGCAAAACCAATAATCGGTGGGCGATAATTAAAACAATTAAAGAAACTGTACGGTGCCAGATTACGGGCTCCCTGCTGGCTACGGGATGCAATCCAGCCGATAGGGCGGGGGCCAATAATGGCGTTCAGCGGATCGTGCGGTAAACCATGACCCGCAGCAGGTTCGTAGTAATAACGTTTAGACATAGCGCACCTTATCAGGCTGATAGCCACAAAGAAGTTTTCCTTCTTTGTCAGCAATCTCACCTTATGTTGATTTATCACCGGCGAAAATCACGCGGCGTATTTACCCCGCGAGGTTCACAGAGTATCTTACGCGCCCACACAAGGAGAAGCCGCAATGAAAACCCCTGCCACCACCAAACCGGGTCTGCACCCACGCAACCGCCATCGTAACCGTTATGATTTCCCGGCGCTGACGCAAAGTAGCCCGGCGCTGAGCGCGTTTTTACGCCCGGGTCCGCATGGCGATACGACCGTTGATTTTGCCGACCCGCTGGCGGTGAAGGCGCTGAACCAGGCGCTGCTGGCTCATTTTTACGGGGTGAAAGCATGGGATATTCCAGACGGTTTTCTGTGCCCGCCGGTACCCGGCCGCGCTGATTATATTCACCATCTGGCGGATTTACTGGCGGAAGGCAATGGCGGCGTAGTGCCTTCCCAGGCTTCGGTACTGGACGTAGGCGTGGGGGCGAACTGTATTTATCCGCTGATTGGCCAGCATGAGTATGGCTGGCGCTTTACCGGTACTGATGTCGATCCGGAGGCAATGCGCAGCGCCACGGCGATTATTGACGCCAATCCGGGCCTGTCACGCCTGATCCGTCTGCGCCGTCAGAAAACACCCGCCGCCATTTTGCCGGGGGTGATTCATAAGAATGAAATGTTTGATGCCACGCTGTGCAACCCGCCGTTCCATGATTCAGCGGAGGCTGCCCGTAGCGGCAGCGAGCGTAAACGCGTGAATCTTGGCCAGGATAAAAATGGGGCTTTGAACTTTGGCGGCCGCGAACAAGAATTGTGGTGTGAAGGTGGCGAAGTGGCCTTCGTTAACCAGATGGTTAACGAGAGTAAAGAGTTTGGCCGCCAGGTGCAGTGGTTCACCTCGCTGGTTTCCCGGAGTGAGAATCTGCCGCTGATTTACCGCGCGCTGCAGGAAGCGGGAGTAGAGAAAGTGGTGAAAAAAGAGATGGCCCAGGGACAGAAGCAGAGCCGCTTCATCGCCTGGACCTTTATGAATGACGCACAGCGCGCTCGCTGGGCGGCTACGCGTTATAAATAGTCATACCGTGGGATTGGCCGGTGGCAGCACTCCCGCTGCTGCCTGTGACTCCTGAAGCGCCTGAGCGGCATCCGCGCCGGGCGGCATGACCTGCACCGTTTGCACCGGCGGGCGAATCCCTGCCGCATCAAAGTGTTTTTTCACCATCCCATCTAATGCGAAGCGCACTGACCACTGTTTTAGCGGCTGGGTGGTGAAGGATACGCGCACGGTAAAGGCCTGGTTGGTTAGCCCGACAATACCGGCAAAGGACGGCTCGCCAATCACCAGCTTGCGCATCACCTCCTGCTGCATTAACTCCTCTACCGCTTCCTTCAGAATGCGGTTGGCCTTATCAACATCCTGCTGGCGGTCGACATCATAATTGGCGACAAATGAGCCAATGCCGCGCACGAAGTTGGCGAAGGTGGTTATCGAAGACCACGGAATAATATGATAGGCCCCGGTATCCTGGCGCACGCCGACGGAACGAATCGACATCCTTTCTACAGAGCCGGTAATCGGCCCGATGGTGACTAAGTCGCCGGTATTCATTCCATTTTCAAACTGGATAAACACGCCGGTAATAATATCCTTCACCAGGGTTTGCGCCCCGAAACTGATAGCGAGGCCCAGTGCGCCTGCGCCTGCCAGCAAGGGGGCGATATTCACCCCAATTTCTGCGAGTAAAATCATAATGGTAATGGTGCTTATCACCACCGCCAGCGCATTGCGAAATAGCGTCAGCAGCGTGCGGGTACGGGCGCTCGGCATGGGGCGACCATGAATATCAGAGGCCAGGCGGTTTTCAATCAGGCTTGCCAGCAGCGTCCAGCCGAGGGCGGAGAACAGCAGGATCAGCACGATGCGGATAATAATGTCGATGGTTTTCTCACCGGCATCGTTGCTAATCCACGCCCACATATCAAACAGCCCCCAGGCGTTTAACAGCAGCATCATCGCCACGCAGACCGTGATGATTCGCGCCAGTTTCAGCGCGGCGGAGATCCAGCCGTTAAGGCGTTTTTGCAGTTCGGGATAGCTGCGCTGTAGCTGGGGGGAAAGGGTGATGGTTTTTGCCAGCCAGCGCGACAGCATCCCCGAAATAAACGCCGCGATACCTATAATGGCAAGGCTATGCACCGAGGCCGCCATCATCCATTTCAGGCTGTTGCCCGGGTCAAAGAGCGACAAGAAAAACAGCGCCACGAAATAGGCGCTTGCCAGCCAGTGCCAGACCAGCGCAAAGGCGCGAATAAACAGGCTGAAAAACGCCAGTGAACGGTCGGCCAACTGAATCAGGCCATGTTGAATATGGCGGCGGTTGGTGGCAATCAGGTACAGCGCCCAAAGCGTGATACACAGCATAATCAGCACGTTGGCAATGGCGCCTGCCTGCACGCTCACCTGATTAGAGACGATCGGCACGGCGACCAGAATGCCGTAACCAATCAGGCTGCTTAACCCCGCCAGGCGAATGTTCCAGTAGCGGGCGCGCCTGTCGGGCAGCGGGAAGGGGCGCAGATCCGGGAAACGCGGGCAGAAAATTAAGCGCAGAACGGCTTTGAAGAATTCAATCAGCGCAAAGGCATTCAGGAACAAGCCTTGCTGGCGGGCGATAGTACGGTTGCCTGCGTTCATCATGTCGCTAAAGATTTGCCCGACGAAAAGGGTTAACGCCAGCAGCAGTAAATCAATAATAAACGCGCCGAGGATGGTCAGCGGCAGATGGAGCCAGCTTGAGCGATCGCGGTTTTTCTTCCGCCCCCATGTTCCCATGCGCGCCCAGACCGGCGTCATGCAGGTGCGAGCCAGCAGATAGAAAGCAAAAACGGAGGCCACGAGCATCGAGAAATGGCCCAGTGCATTATAAAAACGCTGAGGATTAAATGGCTTATGCGGCTCGCCGCTAATATTTCGCTGCAGCTGAGCAAAGCGCAGCGCCAGTTCACCGCCGTAATGACGGCTGACAGCGGTCACCTTTTCGAGCACCGTTTCGTCTGCGCTTAACTGCTCTGGCGGGACGATAGCCGGCACCGGTTCGGGCGGCGGGGTGGCGGCCACTTTGCGCAGTTGCCCGATAAGTTCAGTACGCGACCTGTCGTTTTCCAGCACGTCTGCCAGCGCCGAGTAGGCCTGCTTTTTCTCTTCGAGATTGGGTTCTGTGGGCGGGGCGGCACCGTTTTGTTGCGCGGCAGCTGCGGCGGCCGGGAGGGTGACGGCCGGTGTGTGAAAGCTAAACATGCACAGCATAAGCAAGAGTAGCGGCACGGCGTTCCTCCGGACTGAAAAGTCAGACAAAGGAATAATTATAGAAGGCAGGGGGTAAGCTGCGGGAAAACGGGAATTATCTGGAGCTCACCCCGACGCTTTGCTGGTGGAAAGCGTCGGGGTGGGGAAGGAGATCATGACACGTGCTGCAAGAACTCCTGCAAACGCGGGCTTGGTGGGTTATCAATCAGCTCCTGTGGATTGCCATCCTCCGCAATGCGGCCCTTATCAATAAAGATCAGGCGTGAGGCAACCTTGGCGGCAAACCCAACTTCGTGAGTCACGATAACCATCGTCATCCCTTCTTCAGCCAGGTCCTGCATCACTTTCAGCACTTCATGACGCAGCTCCGGATCAAGGGCTGAGGTTGGCTCATCAAACAGCATCATTTTCGGCTTAACAGCCAGCGCGCGGGCAATAGCAACACGCTGTTGCTGGCCGCCAGAAAGCTCAGATGGATAGTGGTGGGCGCGCTCCGCGAGGCCCACTTTTGCCAGCAGCTCTTTCGCCAGTTTATCCGCCTCGTCTTTTGACAAACCGCGTACGCGAATCGGGCCAAAGGCGACGTTTTCCAACGCCGTCAGATGCGGAAACAGGTAAAACTGTTGGAACACCATGCCGGCTTCCTGACGAATCAGGCGCTCATCGACTTTCGGATCGTTCACTTTCAGACCGTCAACAAACAGGTCGCCGCTGGTGATATCTTCAAGTTTGTTGATGCAGCGCAGCAGCGTAGATTTACCGGAGCCTGACGGCCCGATAATCACCACGACTTCGCCCTGTTTAACGTTGAGGTCGATATTGTGCAGCACCTGGGTTTTGCCAAAATGCTTAGAGACGTTTTTAAATTCAATCACAGGATTTTCATCCTTCTTTCAAGGCGACGCAGCACGAAGCTCAGCACCAAAGTAATAATCAGATAGAAGACCGCAACGGCGCTCCAGATCTCCAGCGCACGGAAGTTCCCGGCAATAATTTCCTGCCCCTGACGGGTCAGCTCAGCCACGCCGATAACAATGAACAGCGAAGTATCTTTAATGCTGATAATCCACTGGTTGCCCAACGGCGGCAGCATACGACGCAGCGCCAGCGGCATAATCACGTGGCGAATGGTTTCACGCTTCGACAGGCCTAACGCCAGGCCTGCTTCCTGAAAACCTTTATGAATCGACAGCACCGCACCGCGGGTAATTTCCGCAATGTACGCGCCGGAGTTGATCATAATGGTGACGACCGCTGCGCTAAAGGGATCGATACGCAGGTCGGGGATAGCCATTGGCAGGGCGAAGTAAATAAACATCACCTGTACCACAATTGGCGTGCCGCGAATGACCTCAATAAAAACTAATGCGATGTGGTTAGCAATCCAGCCGCCGTAAGTGCGGGCAAAACCCGCGACCAGACCAATTATCAGGCCGCCAAACAGGCCGATGACCGAGATCAACAGCGTCATTTTGGCGCCTTCAATCAACAGCGGGATTGCAGGCCAGATGGCACTCCAGTCAAACTCCATGATGTGTTCCTGTTTTACTTGTATACCGTGGTTCAAAAATAGCAGGGGCGAAATCCGCCCCTGAGGTGTTACCTAAATCATGTCAGATTGATTATTTTGGCTCGGTGCCGAACCATTTTTTGTAGATTTCGTTGTACTGGCCATTCTCTTTGAGCGTTTTCAGCGCGCCGTTCACTTTAGTACGCAGCTCATCGCTACCTTTCGGGAAGGCGATACCGTACTGCTGGGCTTCCAGAGACTCACCGACAGCTTTGAATTTACCCTGACCGGCCGTCTTGATGAAGTAAAGAATGTTTGGCGTATCGTGCAGAACCGCATCCGCGCGGTTGGTGCCCAGTTCCATATAGGCGTTGTCGATATTCGGGAACTGACGCAGATCTTTGGTTTTGATGTTCGCTTTTGCGTAATCAACAGAACCGGTGCCGCTCTTCACCGCCACCACTTTACCGTCCAGATCTTTTACGCTTTTTACCGCGTCGTTATCGGCTTTAACCATCACCAGCAGGCCGCTCTTGTAGTAACCGTCGGAGAATTCGATGGCTTTTTTACGCTCTTCGGTGATGGTAATACCGGCCAATGCCAGGTCGATGTTTTTGGTTTGCAGCGCAGGGATGATGCCGCTGAAATCCATCGGCTTCAGGGTGTAATCCAGTTTTAATTCTTTCGCCACGGCATCCCATAAATCGATATCAAAACCGACGTATTTGTCGCCTTGTTTAAATTCGAAAGGAACAAATGCGGTATCGGTCGCAACGACCAGTTTCTTATCAGCGGCGTGGGATGAAACCGCAAAAGCCAGGGTCAGTGCAGCCAGTGAAACTTTTAAAATCGACTTCATAGCATTTCCTTGTTTATCCATGGGGCAATCCCCTGCATCAGTAGGTCGCAGCATGGAAAAATCATGCCAGGTTTTCAACTTACTGTTTTGCAAGGAGGTGAATATGTAACATTGCACAATAATGGTTGCAAGTCGGTTGCGATGCACCGTTATGGTGCCCAAATTTGGTGCGAAAAATGAGAGGCGTTCACGGTGGGTAGTTTTACCGCAAATTAAGCGGGTAAAACAACCATCTGTTAACGATTGTGTGAGGTGATTATTACAATCAAGCAACTTTTGCAGCAGGGATAAACAATTTTCTGCGCTAAAATGGTGCATTCATCCTCCCCGGACGGGAGGATGAGATGACAATTTACCGACAATTATTCGATATTTGACTCGATAAACCACAGGAACTTGTCCAGATCGCGAGAAGCAGCCGTCAGGATATCCGCAGTATCTTCATCTTTAGCTTCCCCAATGGCCTTACGAACATCGTTCGCCACAATAGCGTAACGATCGGCCAGCTCTTTCAGGTGTTCTTGCACGGAGTGAATGTCCAGCGGGTAGCTTTTCAGCGGCGTTTTGCTGTTAATCACCTGCGTCGTTCCCAGCGCCACGCCTCCGAGTTGAACGGCGCGTTCAGCCATCGTATCAAGATGGTCGGTCAGGGCTGTGCGAAAACCGTCGAGCATTTCGTGGACGGCAATAAAGTTAGCGCCGCGCATATTCCAGTGCGCCTGTTTGGTCATTAGCGACAAATCAATAAGCTGAATAACCTGATGATTGAGCAGTTCCACAGTGGCTTTTTTATCACTGTCTGCAACATCATTACGGGTATGCACCAGGTTGGTCGATTTGGTTTTTACCAGTTTAGCGGTAGTCATAATTTTTCGTCCTCTTGATGTTTATCCAATGAATTACCGGAAATAAGTATAGCACCGGATTTTAACTCTGGAGGAGCAGGTAATACCTATCAGATAAATAGCACAGTCAGAATAGATTTTAGTAACTTACTGTTATTAAATTACTTTCAGTTTTCTATCCCCCACAGAAGGGGAGAATAGAAAATGTAATGATTTAATGCTAATAATTACTGTTTGCTGCAAGCAGATTTAAATATATAAACTGCCGAGCGACGGTGAATATTTACCGCAGCTGGCATCAGCCACGGTAAATAACCAAGTGAATTAATTTACATCGACGCTGGTAATCTGCGCTTCACGTTTTATCGTCAGCGTGGAACCGATGGATGCGGCAATAATTGACAGCAGCGCCAGCCACTGCACCAGCGTCAGATGTTCGCCGAGAAACAGCATGCCTGACAGCGCGGCAAGCCCAGGCTCCATGCTCATTAAGGTACCAAAAGTGCGCGTGGGTAAGCGCGTCAGAGCGATCATTTCCAGCGAATAGGGCAGCGCCGTCGACAAAACCGCCACGCCCAGGCCGAGGGGGATGAGTGACCAGTGCCAGAGCGCTTCACCCGCCTGCCAGACGCCAACAGGAACAAAGATCGCCGCGGCAATCAGCGAACCGAAAGCGACCGTGGCAGGGCCGTGATCGGCACCGGCTTTCTGGCCAAACAGAATATAAATAGCCCAGCAACCCCCTGCGCCTAATGCAAAGGCGGTACCAGCTAAATCGACGCCTGAAATCGACTGTCCCAGCGGCAGCAAAAACCATAAGCCTAAAACTGCCAGCGTAACCCAGACAAAATCCACCGCACGGCGCGAAGCGAACAAAGCTACGGCAAGCGGGCCGGTGAACTCCAGGGCGACAGCGATCCCCAGGGGGACAGTCTGAATAGATAAATAGAACAGGTAGTTCATGCCGCCGAGCGCCAGGCCATACATCAGCAGGGGGAAACGCTGCTCGGTTTTAAAGCGTAAACGCCAGGGCTTGAAAATTAGCACCAGAATTAAGGTGCCTAACGTGAGACGAAGTGCCGTTACGCCCGGTGCCCCAACCAGCGGGAATAACGATTTCGCCAGCGATGCCCCACCCTGAATGGAGGTCATGGCAATTAAAAGAACAACGATAGGTAACCAAACGGGGGTTTTACGTGGCGATAGCGGCATCCTGCTTCCTGTCAGTCAGTGTCTGTTTTAATCGAAAGAGTAAAAGTCACCTCAGTGTAAATGATTACGCTTAACGGGTTGGGCATTCATTAAAAAATAATCCCCTGGCGGCGAATGATAACCATCCCGTTCGCGCAATATTTGTGCAGATTAAATTAAGAATCATCTGGATGACGATGTTACGATTCATGCCAATAATTAGCGCGTTTTTGGCTAAAAGCGTTGTAAATTGAATGGCCTATAATGTAGCGGAAATGTTCTGTTACATGAAAGAAAACGTTAGACAACATAAATGTCGCAGAGTTTCTTTCACAATTTTGATATATTAAAAACTTAGAAGTTACTTGAAGCACATTTGAGGTGGATTATGAAAAAAATTGCATGTCTTTCAGCACTGGCTTGTGTACTGGCCGTTTCCGTTGGTACCGCATCTGCAACCAGCACCGTATCTGGCGGCTACGCACAGAGCGATATGCAGGGCGAAGCTAACAAAGCTGGCGGTTTCAACCTGAAATACCGTTATGAAAACGACACCCCGCTGGGTTACATCGGTTCTTTCACCTACACCGAGAAAAACCGCTCCGAAGCTGACGTTTATAATAAATCACAATACTACGGCATCACTGCGGGTCCTGCTTACCGCATCAACGACTGGGCAAGCATCTACGGTGTAGTCGGTGTCGGCTACGGTAAATTCCAGACTACCGGCGCGACTGATACCAACACCAGCGATTACGGCTTTTCCTACGGTGCAGGTATGCAGTTCAACCCAATGGAAAACGTTGCGCTGGACGTTTCTTACGAGCAGAGCCGCATCCGTAATGTTGATGTTGGCACCTGGATCGCAGGCGTGGGTTACCGCTTCTAATTTCACGTTAACCCGTGAAAATAAAAATCCGCCCCTCGAGGCGGATTTTTTCTACCTGCAATTCCCCGTTTTGACGCCGCAATGGCGCTAGCTCATCAGGGGAACATATCAGCGAGTCTGGGTTTCAAACACATCCGTCTGCAAATGAGTATAGTCCACCTTCTTTAGCTTAAAGTTGGTGATGTAGACAGGCCCTGCATCTTGCTCGGAAATAAACTTATACTTCGGCGTTAACTCTTTGGTTTTAATCCCCGTCCACGCCGAGAAGAAATTCAGGAAATCATTCGCTGAACGGCGCGCTTTGATCTGGCGATGCCTGGTGTCATCGCTGGATAACACCATAAACGGTACCTGAAAGTTCTGCTGGAATTCGTCATCGTGCGCCAGGTATTGCACGTCGGTGCCGCGTTCTTTAAAGGCCAGCCCGTGATCGGAGAAATACACCATCGAGAAGCTCGTGCCGCTGTTTTGCAACTGCAGGTAGAGCTGCTTTAGTAAGTCATCGGTTTGCGTCATGCTGTAGAGATAACAAGAGGTCTCTTTCGACTGCACAAAATCTTTATATTTCCCCTGAGTACGGTCGCACGCCTGAGGATGAGAGCCCATTAAATGCAGCACTATCAGTTGTGGAGTGGTGTGCGCAGTGGCAAATACCTGGGCGGTCATTTTTAACAATGCTTCATCACGGGTATTCTTGTCGGCTTCAAAATCCCCGCTTTTCAGAAAATGCACTTCATCAGCGCGCTTTGCGATACTGGCGATGGCCGTATCGTATTCACCAATTTGCCCCTGATTAGAGAACCACCAGGTCTGGAATCCCGCGCGGTTCGCCAGGGTAATAATGCTGTCCTGGTACTGGGGTTTTCCGTCAACGACGCGGTTGAGCGTCATACCCAATGATTTCTGCGTTGAACCACTGGCCGCGACATAATCCATAAACAGGTTGCCGTTGACCTGGCTTGCAAACGGGGTGTTATCCCAGTGGCCGCCGAAGGCGCCTAATGCGTCACGCCGCGCGCTTTCGCCAATCACCACCACATAAGTGTGATACTTAGGTTTCACCGCCAGCACGTTCCAGGTGTCCTTCATTTGTGAGAAGGCCTGCATACGCTTTTGTTCGTCAATCACTTCCTGATTGTTAACGATGACATCTTTAACAAAGCGGAAAACCGGGTAACCGGAATCTTTGATTTTAAATACGCCGCCATAAGCCAGGTTCTGCACGGGGGCAACAAAGAAGCAAACCACGCTCACCACCAGGCATAAGCTGTCGAAATGGCACCATGTCCGTTTCCCGGGCGCGATTTTACGACGCACGGCGATAATGCCGAGAGCCAGAATAAACACTGACACCAGATAGCTGTACCACGGGAAGATAGTCATTATCTCCCTGGACTCTTCGAAGTTGGTCGAGTGCATGGCCAGCAGGGTATTAAAGTTTGGCGCGCCGTAAGCCTGGCCAAATGGGAAATACATGGCGGCGATCAAACTGCAAATCGCCAGCACACCTTTCTGAAATTTAGGCACGCTGCGCCATAGCAGCAATAATACGCAGCTAAATGCCACAGCATAAAGAATGCTAAATTCGTAACCGAGGGCGAAATTAATCAGCAGGGACTGCAAAAAATAAAAACCAGTCCACGGATTGAGCGCAATAGCGCGGGTCGTCAGGGTATCTTTAACCGTTAAATTCATGTTTCTCAAGATCGACTAAACGCCATGCGAAAACCCTGGCGACGAGGGTAAAAACCTGCCTGACAAACGGAAAAGAAGGGGAACTGGACCGCATCTGCGAGCCGCTTTATGTGCAGGGCTGCAAGAAGATAGAGCGCCACGGTAAGAAGATCAACTGATAAGCGAAATGTGTTTTGCGAAGCAAGTAGCAAATCCGACAAATGCTGGGGTTATAGCGCTGTCGTACGAGGGGGTTACTGAAGCTTTACCATCAAAACTGGCCCACAGGCTCTTACCGCTTAACAGCAAAAAGCACGCCTAAGAAGGCAGGCGGGGTTAGGGCTTCGGTTTTTCGCCCTGCTGTGGTTTCCCGGCAACCCAGTCGCACAACATATTGAGCAGCATTAGCCGCACCTGAAATGGGGAATGTGTAAACACGCTTATACACCTCTTAAATTCGTTCATTTTGCCCTCCTCTTAACTTCTGCTGCCTTCAATTCCGTTTAAGGCTGACTGCATTACGTTCAGATATAGCACAGGCTATATTATATAGCTATTGCTAATTCGTTAAATTTTTGTGCTTCGGTGATGCTGGTTTACAATAGGGCCAGATGTCGTCACTGGACGATGAATGCCACTGCAAGAGGAAGCATCATGAGCCGTACGCCGGGCCAAAAAAATAAAGAGAAAGTCACGCAGCTGGTAAACGTTGAAGAGCATGTGGAAGGCTTTCGGCAGGTACGGGAAGCGCACCGTCGCGAATTAATTGATGATTATGTTGAGCTGATTTCAGATTTGATTCGCGAAGTGGGTGAGGTGCGTCAGGTTGATATGGCGGCACGCCTCGGCGTTTCGCAGCCAACGGTTGCAAAAATGTTAAAGCGACTTGCGTCAGTGGGGCTTATTGAACAAATTCCGTGGCGCGGGGTGTTTCTGACGGCGGAAGGTGAAAAGCTGGCGCAAATGAGCCGTGAGCGCCATCAAATCGTAGAAAACTTTTTCCTCGCGCTGGGCATTAGCGCGGAAACCGCAAGGATTGACGCCGAAGGGGTTGAGCATCACGTCAGTGAAGAGACTCTTGAAGCCTTTCGCCTGTTCAGCGAGCAGCGAGGATTCACGTACTAATGTTACTGGCCCTGGCTCGCCCGTTTGTTGGCGATCGCTTTCTTCATCTGCTGTTGCTCAACCGGCTCTGAATAAGGGGCAGTCCTGCCCCTTTCAGCAGATCATTCGTTAAAAGGGGGCTCTTTTTTCAGCACGTTCTCAATCACATCCAGCACGCTCTGGTCGTTGCAATGGCCGGTCTGATAAGAAGCAATCTGCTTTATTTTTTCGGGCGCGTTGGCCATGGCAAAGCCATATTTCGCCTGGCGTAACATTTCAATATCGTTGCCACCATCGCCAAAGGCCAGCACTTCGCTGTTATCAATGCCCCATTTTTCCTGCAATATCCGCAAGCCATTGGCTTTGTGAACGCCAGGAATAATCAGGTCTATTGAGCCATGGCCGCTGGTGACGGGAATCATAATGCCTTTGAACAGCCCGGCGAGCGAACTCATGGTGTCGTCCAGCAAATTGTCCGGCAGATTGAGCGCAAATTTAAAGAACACATCCTTCAGATTTGCGAAGTTATCCACCAGCTCCAGGCGATGGTAGTACGCACGAGCCATGCTGATAAACGCATCATCATAGTGGCGCAGGGTATAGCCGTGGTGTTTACCACAGGCGATGATATACACATGAGGCAGCGTCAACAGATGGCCGATCACCGTATTGAACTGTTGCTGCGTTAGTTCGCCGTTAAAGAGATCTTCCCCTTCGCTTACCACCCAGCCGCCGTTCTCCGCAACAAAGGAGATTTCATGGGCAATGTCCGGGAAAAATGAAATTAACTGGTAATACTGGTTGCCGCTGGCCACCACAAAGCGGATCCCTTGCTGTTTCATCTGCGCATACAGCTCGGCAAAACGTGCGCGGTTGTACTCTTTGTTATCGTTAAGGAAGGTGCCATCCATGTCTACGGCAATTAATTTCACACTCATCGAATTCTCCTTTCATGCGCGTTGGAAACCCGGTCTTCAGGTTTTGCGACGGCTTTCGCCACCAGGGCTGCGACCACCATTAAACTCAGTACGACTAACATAGCCAGACGCAGGCCGTAATGTTCGCCAAGGAAGCCTAACAGCGGTGGCCCCACCAGAAACGCGATATAGCCAGAAGCGGCAACCACGCTTACGCGAGTGGCGGGATCGGGCCCGGTGTCGCCCGCTGCTGAAATCGTTAAGGGGAATCCGAGGGACGTTCCCAGCCCCCATAAAATAACGGAAATTCCCGCCACAAAAGCGTTATCAACAAAGATAATTAAGCTGATGCCCAGGATCCCCATCACAGCACAGGCGCGTACCACCGTGACGCGGCTATACCGGTCGATAAACCAGCCGCCGGTAAAGCGCCCAACCGTCATGCCCAGAGTGAAGCCGACATAAATCATCGAGCCGGATGTTGGGCTAAAACCGTGCCCGTCCACCATCAAAAGCGGTAGCCAGTCGTTGGCAGAGCCTTCGGCAAAGGCCATCGCCAGTACAATGGTGCCAATCAACAGCAGCTGGAGATCTTTATAGAAAGGTAGATGAGGTTGATGCGGATTTTCGGCGTTAGCATCGGCGTTATTTTTGCCTACGCCGTGAGGAATGGCGGTAATGGCGATAACAATAGGAGCCACGACGACAAGGCCGATCGCCAACAGGTGCCCATAGGCGCTGACGTTAAGGGCGGTCAGGCTCATGCCAATTCCCGCGCCTGCGAGGGTGCCCAGGCTATAAAAGCCGTGCATCATCGGTAATACGGTCTTTTTCAGCAGCCCTTCAACAATGGCGCCTTCAACGTTCATCGCCACTTCAGATGAGCCCAGCCCCGCTCCGAGAAATGCGAGGCCAAGTGCGAATAGCGCGGGCGAGGAAAGAAACAGCGCAGCTCCCATCACTAACATGCCGGTTACCATCAACGCCATGCCGCTGCGGATAATATTGCGCGTTCCAAATCGCTTAACCAGCCAGCCGGAGCACAGAATGCCGCTCATAGAGCCTACCGACAGACCAAAGAGCACAATCCCCATTCCGGCGGTAGAAACGCTGAGGGTGTCGCGAATGGCGGGAGTGCGTGTGGCCCATGAAGCCATAACGAGGCCGGGGAGAAAGAAGAAGGCGAAGAGTGCCCAGGTACGAAGTTGTGTGGCTTTGCGATTGCTAATGACGGCAGACATGGAAATACCGGTTGGCGACGAATACAAATCACACTAGCAAGTTTGTGTACATTTGTACATATTCCCTGGTAAACTCTTTTCAGGCTGTTATTAGCGAAGGATGAAGATGAGCAAATCCCCACGGCGCAACGATCCAGACCGACGAGCGCGCATCCTGCAAGCCACGCTGGATATGCTAGTTGAGCACGGTATCAGCCATATCACGCACCGCAAAATTGCCGCAGCGGCGGGCGTCTCGTTAGGTTCAATGACTTACTATTTTGACGGCATAGAATCCCTGCTAAGCGAAGCGTTTACCCGGTTTGCCCATCATATGTCGGATGACTATCGCAGCCGCTTAGAGCAAGCCGGTAACCGTGATGAAGCCTGTGAAGCGATAGTCGATATGATCTGCGGGGAAAAAATTGCCACTTCGTATAATTTGCAGGTGATGTATCAGCTCTATGCCTACGCCAACCGTAATCCTGAATTAAAAATCATCATGCAGGACTGGATGCGCCGCAGCCAGCAGGTGCTGGAAACCTTCTTCGACCCGATTACCGCCCGCATTCTGGATGCTTTTATTGAAGGGATGACGCTGCATTATGTGACGGACAGGCAGCCGCTGAGCCGGGAAGATTTAAGCCGAATGCTGGCAAAAATTGTCGGTTAGCTTTTGATTTTTCAGTGGTTGATGAATTTCAGACAATAAAAAACCCATTTATGTAAACGGGTTAGTGAAAACAACGACTTGCAAGATAATCAATAAGTTAGGTTAGTGGTAAGGAGTGGCGATTACGGGGCAATGCCAACCGCTGTCGCCACTAAGTGTTACTAATCGATAGCAGCAGGAACATTGCTGGCGTGAGAACTTGATTGCCACGTCAGCAAGCTTGAACAACGAGTAGGGCGAGGCGTTAGTAGTTTTTTCAGATTAGAAACACTACATGTGCCTTTTTAGGCGATGTCGGTTGAATCACGAGCGGTTTTTCTTGTCCTGATCGTGAAAATGGGATAGATAAACGATTCTACAAGGTGTTTGCGACCCGGCATTGTTCTACAATAAGGTCATAACAAGAAGAATTAACGGCAATGCCACATGTAATGTAGGCACAGCGAGGAGGATGTATGACTAAGATGTTTGGAAAATTTGCTACAGCACCAGGGCGTTGGATGCAGAATGTTATCCGTCAAGACATTGAACAGTCTAACAACAGTAAAATCACTACTGATGCTAATGGGAATGCTGTTCTAAACATGAACAACAAAGAAGTTCGTGATTCCATGCAAGCTCGCATGAAGGAATTAGCAGCTAAACGTTAAGGATGGACGATGGGACCACTGATCATAATGGTTGTTCTCGTATGCGGGTTTTGGTACACAGAGAATCACTATCAATCCCGCATACGTCATGCAAGAACGAACGGTTGGACTTCTTACTTTTATGTTGCAATGCATGGTTGTAAATTTGTTGTTCAAGGTTTTGGCGTCATTTTTTCTCTCTACATAATTCTTTGGCTGATCAGCTTTATTATCTCGTTGCCTCACCTAATCTGGCCGACATACGGCATGAAAGATATTTACTCATGGCTGACAGTTAAAGAAGTCATGAATTATCCATTGTTGTTTGCATTCTCCATGGGGATGTCATGCTTGCTAGCCTATGCCGCAGGCCAGAATGCGAGAAAATCACTCGAAAAAGAAGAAGTAAGACAAGCTGCGTATAGAGAAATGGCTTCAATGGATGGTGTTGAGTCTCTTCTTGTACAGGCTATTGATGAAGATATGCTGATCTTCGTTACGCTTAAATCGCGAAAGGTCTATATCGGTTATGTTGCGGCTCCGCGTATTGAACACAGCCATACCCAACATTTGGCTATCATTCCGTACATCAGTGGCTATCGTGATAAAGATACTCTCCGCTACCATGAACAGCATCGTTACTACGAACTGTATTTGGCGAAAGGTATTACTGCGGATTCAGAGGGTTTGAATTTGCAGCATTTCAGGCACGTCATCCCTATGGATCAGGTAGAGGCAATTTCCCTCTTTGATACTGGAACCTACTTGTCCTTTGATGATTGTTCTGAGCCAGAAGAGACAAAGGATCTGAACGCTTAGTTGTATGCATGACCATGCCGCATGAAACGTTTGTTCGTTCAGTGTGCCGTCCACAAAAAATTAGTGCCGCACCACCTCATCCCAAAGGTATGTAGGAACAATTTGCTTACTGAATCTGACCCGCCGCTGGCGGGTTTTTTAATAGCTGTTGCCGCCATGACTAATCGGCTGTCGCCATTTTGTCGCCACAGGAGTTAAAGGTCTTTTCTAAGCAGTTGATTGTAAAGGGTCTGGATTTCAGGCAATAAAAAACCCATCAACCTTGAACCAAAGAGGCGGGGTTGATGGGCTCCACAAATTGGGGACATCAAAGAAAAGCAGTGGCACTAATTAAGACTTTGCCACGGGCAAAAAGTTCGCGGCGGGATAAAAAATCTTTTTTCTTTGTCTACGGCAACGATCACAAACCAGGCCATATGATGACGATAAGCGTCCCGGCCAGCGTTAACAATACGTTAGCGATAGCGTATGTTCCGGCGTAGCCCAGGGCTGGAATGTTGCTGCGGGCCGTGTCGCTGATGATTTCCATCGCAGGTGCGCAGGTGCGTGCGCCCATCATGGCGCCAAACAGCAACGCCCGGTTCATCCGTAACACATAGGCGCCAAACAGGAAGCAAATCACCACCGGAACCAGGCTGACGATAAGGCCTGCTATCAACATTTGTCCACCCACCACGCCCAGGCCATGGCCAATGCCGCTACCTGCGCTCAAACCCACGCCCGCCATAAACACCATCAGGCCAAACTCTTTCACCATATTCAGCGCCCCTTGCGGGATATAGCCGAAAGTCGGGTGGTTGGCACGCAGGAAGCCAAGCATGATGCCTGCAAACAGCAGGCCCGCTGCGTTGCCGATACCAAAGCTAAACGAGCTGAACTGGAAGGTGATCATGCCGATCATCAGGCCAATGATAAAGAAGGCGCAGAAGGCGAGCAGGTCGGTAATCTGGCTGTGAATCGAGATAAACCCAATACGCTCGGCAACGGTTTTCACGCGTCGCGCATCACCGCTAACCTGTAAAACGTCCCCTTTGTTCAACACGATATTGTCGTCGATGGGCATTTCAATCTGGCTGCGGATCACGCGGTTCAGGAAACAGCCGTGATCGGTCAGCTTTAGCTGCCCCAGGCGGCGGCCAACGGCATTGTGGTTCTTCACCACAATCTCTTCGGTCACGATGCGCATATCCAGCAGGTCGCGGTCGAACACTTCTTTGCCGTTACGGAAACTTGGGTCAAGGCGTGAGTGCGCGTCCGGGTAGCCCACCAGCGCGATTTCATCGCCTTTTTGCAGCACGGCATCCCCATCCGGGTTGGCCAGAATACCGTTGCGGCGAATACGCTCGATGTAGCAACCGGTCTGGCGATAAATCCCCAGCTCGCGCAGATTTTTACCGTCGGCCCAGGCGACCAGCTCAGATCCCACACGGTAAGCACGGATGACAGGCAGGTAAACCTTACGTGCGGCATCAGTGTCGAGGCCACGCTCGCGGGCAATTTGTTGAGCGCTGGTTTGCAGATCCTGGTGCTGTAGTTTTGGCAGGTAGCGCGCGCCGACAATCAGGCTGACCAGCCCAATAAGGTACGTCAGCGCATAGCCCAGGCTCAGGTGGTCGAGCGAGGTGGCTAACTCACTGCCCGCGACCCCTGAGTGACGTAAGGTATCACCGGCACCCACCAGTACGGGGGTGGAGGTCATCGAGCCTGCAAGCATCCCGGCGGTGAGGCCAATATCCCAGCCGAAGAGTTTCCCCAACCCTAAGGCAAGCAACATAGCGCTGCCCACCATCACCAGCGCCAGCATCAGATAATTTTTGCCATCGCGGAAGAAAATGGAAAAAAAGTTGGGCCCGGCTTCCACCCCGACGCAAAAAATAAACAGCATAAAGCCCAGATTTAAGGCGTCTGTGTTAATGGAAAAATGCTGTTGACCAAGTAATAAAGAGACCACTAAAACACCAATGGAATTACCCAGTTGAACGGGACCAAGGCGTAATTTACCCAGGCATAAACCTAAGGTCAGGACAACAAATAATAACAGGATGTAATTCCCGCTTAACAAATCTGCGACGTTTATATTCACGAAGGATAACTTCTTGTTTACTAGTAACTTGTTGAAAGAGATGGTTTTTTGAGTTAGGGTTTCTACTAATTACGACGCAATTTAATGTTTTTTCTTGCCATTAAAATATCCAGTGCGCAGACCTGATAATAGCCGTTAGTTTAATCTTTATGACCTTTTACGGCTAGTAAGAATATTGTGCAAATTGCGCGACCTATTTTTAGCAAGGATGGCTGAAGCTTTATCCGACTGGGGCAGGGTTCTGCGCAGCAGAGCTGCGAATTCAAGCTCGATACAAGCGATCGTCAGGAGAATATCTGTTCATGCGTGGACAACGTTGGTTTGGGGTCATTTGCTGCTTCGTGTTGTTTGTTGGCGTGTTTCTGTCGCAGAAACTGAGTGTCGCCAGCAGCTACCCGGGTGACAGACATGCGGAGTGGGGGCTGTTATTTTTTATCCTGCCGGGTGTCGTCGCTAGCGTGTTTTCACGCCATGGCCGAGTGATCAAACCGCTGATAGGCGCAGTGATGGCTTCACCATTTTGTTTGTTAATCATTCATTTTTGGCTGTCGCCAACGCGGACGTTCTGGCAAGAGATAGCATGGATGTTTAGTGCTGTTTTTTGGTGTGCTCTTGGAGCATTGTGCTACTTATTTGTTCGTAGTCTGCTCCGCCGTCAGCGGCGATAAAAAAAACCGGTTCATTTCATGTGAACCGGTTTTTTTATCTTGCCGTGGCTTATTCTGCGTTCTGGAACAAGCTCAGATGTTCTTTTGCGTAAGCCTCAAAATCGGTGCAACCGCCGATGTGTTTCTGGTCGAGGAAAATCTGCGGTACGGTTTCAACCGGTTTACCTACGGTTTTTTCCAGATCGGCTTTGCTGATCCCTTCCGCATGAATATCAACATAACGGAAGTTGAAGTCGTCACGCTCAGCGGTCAGTTTCTCAGCCAATTCTTTAGCACGAACACAATATGGGCAGCCTGGGCGGCCAAAGATTACTGCAAACATGAAATCTCCTTTATTTTTTGTGGCCGAACGTACCGGCGAATGGCACCATAATGCCGCTAACCGCGGCGAATGGAAAGAAGGTCTTGCCTGTTAGTCTGATATTCATTAGCTATATTCCACGCGGAGAACCGTGCGCAACCAGGGTATAATCAACGAAAAATTGCCTCTGGAGACAAGCGGATGCGCTCACTCGGTACCTTACCGAAGCCGGTATTAATCCTCGAAGTTGTCGGTATCGCTTTTTTACTGCTTTCTTATCTTTCCCTGAATGGCTACGTGGCATTGCCCGCCCCCTTTGGGAATGCGACGGCGGCTATCGTCATGGTATTTTTGGGGATTGCATTTATGATTCCGGCAGCGGTATTTATGGTGTGGGCGATGGCTCAAAATGTGGCACCGCTGCTGACCAAAGGGTCACCGCCCGTTAATAAATCTCTTTCAGACCAGCCAAAGGATAAACACCATGACGCCGACCATTGATCTGCTGCGTTCACACCGTTCTGTTCGCCGTTTCACCAGCACCCCGATAACAGACGAACAGCGCGCAGCCATTGTTGCCAGTGCGCAGGCGGCCTCCAGCTCCAGTTTTTTACAGTGCAGCTCGATTATTCGTATCACCGACAAATCCCTGCGTGAGCAGCTTGTGCCACTGAGCGGCGGGCAGAAACATGTGGCGCAAGCCGCGGAGTTCTGGGTGTTTTGCGCCGATTTTAATCGCCATCTGCAAATCTGCCCGCAGGCGCAGCTCGGCCTTGCAGAACAGCTGCTGCTTGGCGTGGTAGATACAGCCATTCTTGCGCAAAATGCCTTTACGGCTGCTGAATCCTTGGGGTTGGGCGGCGTATACATCGGCGGGCTGCGTAACAATATCGAAGAGGTGACGAAGCTACTGGCGTTACCAAAACATGTTCTACCGCTGTTTGGGCTGTGTCTTGGCTGGCCTGATGAAGATCACGATATTAAGCCGCGAATTCCGGCGGCGATGATAATGCACGAAAACAGCTATCAGCCTGTTGATGCAAAAGTGCTGGAGCAGTACGACGAAGAGATGGCGCAATATTATCTTTCGCGTGGCAGCAACGCGCGCCGCGATACCTGGAGTGACCATATCCGTCGCACCATTGTTAAAGAGAACCGTCCTTTCATTCTCGATTATTTGCATAAGCAGGGGTGGGCAACTCGCTAACTCACCGGCTGGTGGCCGCCAGGCAACACAAAAAGGTACTGGCGGTGCTATGATAGCCGCGCTGTTATTATTGGACCGCAAACGCTGAGGTGCTGGGTGAAAATCGCCATTTTATCCCGGGATGGAACGCTTTATTCTTGTAAACGTCTACGTGAAGCGGCGTCACGCCGTGGTCATGCAGTCGACATCATCGATCCCCTTTCTTGCTATATGAACATCAACCCGGCCGCGCCGTCGGTGCATTATAAAGGCCGCCAGCTTCCGCATTATGATGCGGTGATCCCGCGTATCGGCTCGGCAATCACCTTTTATGGCACCGCCGTGCTGCGCCAGTTTGAGATGTTGGGTAGTTATCCACTTAACGAGTCGGTGGCGATTACCCGTGCTCGTGACAAACTGCGTTCGCTGCAGCTGATGGCGCGCCAGGGAATCGATCTGCCGGTCACCGGTTTTGCCCATTCGCCGGATGACACCAGCGATTTAATCGATATGGTGGGTGGCGCGCCGCTGGTGGTGAAGCTGGTTGAGGGTACCCAGGGGATCGGCGTGGTGCTGGCTGAAACTCGCCAGGCGGCAGAAAGCGTGATTGATGCGTTTCGCGGCCTGAATGCCCATATTCTGGTGCAGGAGTATATAAAAGAGGCGCAGGGGCGTGATATCCGCTGCCTGGTAGTGGGGAATAAAGTCGTCGCCGCCATTGAACGCCAGGCCAAACCGGGAGACTTTCGCTCTAACCTGCACCGCGGCGGCGTGGCAAACCAGGTCGCTATTACCGAAAGCGAACGCGAAATCGCCTTACATGCCGCCGCGACGCTGGGGTTAGATGTTGCCGGGGTGGATATTTTACGCGCCGAGCGCGGCCCGTTGGTCATGGAGGTTAACGCCTCACCGGGTCTGGAAGGAATTGAAAAAACCAGCGGCGTGGACATCGCTACTTTAATGATCCAGTGGATAGAGCTGCAGGCGCAGCCGGGCTACTGCCTGAAAACGGGCGGCTAGCCACAGGCATCATGGCCTAATGGGCGCATAATAATAGTATGAGGCGCCATTTTTGCGTAAGCTATGGCGCGACTCAATCACCCCTTAAAAAGAGGCTACGGCATTATGGATTCACTCGTTGTCCCTACTCTGGACATCTTACGCCGCTGGCTCGACGAGATCGGTGTGACCATTTTCGAGTGCGATACATGCCAGGCGCTTCATCTGCCGCATATGCAGAATTTCGATGGTGTTTATGATGCGAAAATCGATCTGGTCGACGATATCGTCTTGTTTTCGGCGCTGGCAGAAGTCAAACCTTCCGCTTTGCTGCCACTGGCCGCTGATTTGTCGTCGATTAACGCCAGCTCGCTGACGGTGAAAGCGTTTCTCGATATTCAGGATGATAATTTACCGAAACTGGTGGTTTGTCAGTCCTTACAGGCTGCGGTGGGAATAACCCGTGAGCAGTTTGCTGCCTTTGTAAAACAGAGCGAAGAGCAAATCTCGATGGTTATTCTGGAAGCCTGCGCGAACCAACTGCTCTATATCTCCGATGAGGAAGAGCAGGACGGTACCTTTATTCAAACCCACTTCCTGCACTAATCGTTCTTTTTCTGACCGCAGCGGCAACTCTGCCCGCTGCGCGCTACATTTTTTTATTCTGCCTCATTGCCCCTATTCAGCATTATTCTCGCCATTCCTGCCGTTAAGGGGCGATAGCATCGATGTTTTTATACTTAAAAAATTGATAAAGGGCGCTTTTTTAGCCGCGCTATAGTCACTCACCCGGGCTACAGTTATTCTTGCGGGACGCTTAACGCGTGCAACGTCTGCTGGAGGGGACGGCCTTTCTTCACAGCAGTTTGAATAGAGATGCATGATTCTTGCATGTTCCAAAGGCGAGAAATAAATGCGTAGAGTTTGATTGAGTAAATGATGCTCGCGAAAGCGGGATTTACCCTTTATTCAGAAGGAATGAGATATGTTCGCCCAACGTAAAAAATTGTTGTCGGGTACGGTGGCGGGTTTGCTGATGACGGTTTCTGCTACCGCGTTTGCCGCTGAACAAAAGACGCTGCATGTGTATAACTGGTCTGATTATATTGCGCCGGATACGCTGGCTAACTTCACCAAAGAGACCGGCATTAAAGTCGTCTATGACGTGTTCGACTCCAACGAAGTGCTGGAAGGAAAGCTGATGGCGGGAAGCACCGGCTATGACCTGGTGGTGCCGTCTTCACAATTTCTTGAGCGTCAGGCCCAGGCCGGGATTTTCCAGCCGCTTGATAAGAGCAGGCTGCCAAACTACCAGAACCTCGATCCGGAAATGCTCAAGCTGGTCGCTCATAACGACCACGATAACAAATACGGCATTCCGTACATGATGGTTACCACCGGCATTGGCTATAACGTCGACAAAGTTAAGGCGGCGCTGGGTAAAGATGCACCGGTTGATAGCTGGGATCTGATCCTCAAGCCTGAAAATCTTGAGAAGCTGAAAAGCTGCGGTGTTTCATTCCTTGATGCGCCGAGTGAAGTTTACGCCTCGGTATTGCATTACCTCGGCAAAGATCCTAACAGCACCGAGGCTAAAGATTACACCGGCGCGGCAAACGATCTGTTGTTGCAACTGCGCCCGTCAATCCGTTATTTCCACTCATCCCAATATATTAACGACCTGGCTAACGGTGACATTTGCGTCACCATCGGCTGGTCCGGCGATATTCTCCAGGCGGCGAATCGCGCTAAAGAAGCCAAAAATGGCGTGAATATTGCTTATACCATTCCTAAAGAAGGGGCGATGGTCTACTTCGATATGTTCGCCATGACCGCGGATGCGAAGAATAAAGATGAGGCCTATCAGTTCCTGAACTACCTGATGCGCCCGGATGTCGTGACGAATATCAGTAACCACGTTTACTACGCGAACGCCAACAAAGCCTCGACGCCGCTGCTGAACGCCGAGATCCGCGATAATCCGGGCATTTACCCGCCGGCTGAGGTGCGCGCCAAATTGTTCACCCAGGGTGTGCAGTCGCCAAAACTTGACCGGGTCATTACGCGGGCATGGACTAAAGTTAAAACAGGAAAATAAGCAAATCTCTTAGCCACTTAATGAGGTTTGCCACGGAGCGTTGCCCCCTAATGGTGCAACCTCCCCAACGCGAGCGGAGGTTTTCAGCCTCTGTCTCGTCATGGGTACGGCAACCGGGCCGTACACCGCGATTATTTTTGCCGGAGAGCAACATAATTGAACGATGTCACTCCTCGTCCGCATGGGAAAACGCGCAAAGCGCTGACCCCGCTGCTTGAAGTTCGCAACCTCACCAAATCCTTCGATGGGCAACATGCCGTTGATGATGTGAATCTCACCATTTATAAAGGCGAAATTTTTGCGCTGCTCGGGCCGTCCGGCTGTGGTAAATCCACCTTGTTACGCATGTTGGCGGGGTTCGAACAGCCCAGCGCCGGGCAAATTATGCTCGATGGCGTGGACTTATCGCATGTCCCACCCTATCAGCGCCCGATCAATATGATGTTCCAGTCCTATGCGCTTTTCCCCCATATGACGGTGGAACAGAACATTGCCTTTGGCCTGCGGCAAGATAAATTGCCAAAAGCAGAAATTGCCCAGCGCGTGCAGGAGATGCTGGCGCTGGTGCATATGCAGGAGTACGCCAAACGTAAGCCACACCAGCTTTCCGGCGGGCAGCGGCAACGTGTCGCCCTGGCGCGCAGCCTGGCAAAACGCCCCAAATTACTGCTGCTCGACGAGCCGATGGGGGCGCTGGATAAAAAACTGCGCGACCGTATGCAGCTCGAAGTAGTGGATATTCTTGAGCGCGTGGGCGCAACCTGCGTGATGGTGACGCATGATCAGGAAGAGGCGATGACCATGGCGGGGCGGATTGCGATTATGAATCGCGGGAAATTCGAGCAAATTGGCGAGCCGGAAGAGGTTTATGAATATCCGGCAACCCGCTATAGCGCTGAATTTATCGGTTCGGTGAACGTCTTTGAGGGGCTGCTGAAGGAGCGTCAGGAAGATGGCTTAGTCATTGATAGCCCGGGGCTGGTACATCCACTGAAAGTCGACCCGGATATTTCGGTGGTGGACGGCGTGCCGGTCTATGTTGCGCTACGCCCGGAAAAAGTGATGCTCTGCGAAGAGCCGCCGGCAGACGGCTACAATTTTGCGGTCGGTGAAGTGGTGCACATCGCCTATCTGGGCGACCTGTCGATTTATCACGTTCGCCTGAAAAGCGGCCAGATGATCAGCGCGCAGCTGCAAAATGAGCATCGCAGCCGCAAGGGGATGCCAACCTGGGATGATGAAGTACGCCTGTGTTGGGATGCCGAAAGTTGTGTGGTTCTCACGGTTTAAGGGGGCGAGATGAGCATGATAACGGAACGTCCGGTCAAGCCTCCGGCAGGCGGTTTTAAACTGTGGCTGGCAAAAATGCAGATGCGCCATGGCCGCAAGCTGGCGACCGCTTTGCCTTATCTGTGGCTGGTTTTGCTGTTTATGCTGCCGTTCTTGATTGTCTTCAAGATAAGTTTTGCCGAAATGGCACGTTCTATTCCGCCTTATACAGATCTGGTCAGCTGGGCTGACGACCAGCTTTCACTGGCGCTGAATCTGGCGAACTATTTCCAGCTCGCTGACGACCCTTTGTATGCGGAAGCCTATTTCCAGTCGCTGCAGGTCGCAGGCGTTTCTACTCTTTTCTGCTTGCTGCTGGGATATCCGCTGGCATGGGCGGTGGCTCATAGTAAATCCTCAACACGTAATATCCTGTTGTTATTGGTTATCTTACCTTCGTGGACTTCGTTCCTGATCCGCGTTTATGCATGGATGGGGATCCTGAAAAATAATGGCGTGCTTAATAACGCGCTGATGTGGCTGGGCGTTATCGATCAACCGCTGGTGATTTTGCATACCAACCTCGCAGTTTATATCGGCATCGTTTACGCCTATCTGCCCTTTATGGTGCTGCCGATTTATACCGCGCTGACGCGGCTTGATTATTCGCTGGTAGAGGCTGCTTTGGATCTGGGCGCGCGCCCGCTGAAAACCTTCTTTAGCGTGATTGTGCCGCTCACCAAAGGCGGCATTATTGCCGGTTCGATGCTGGTGTTTATCCCGGCGGTAGGGGAGTTTGTTATCCCGGAGCTGCTCGGTGGGCCAGATAGCATCATGATTGGTCGCGTGCTGTGGCAGGAGTTCTTTAATAACCGCGACTGGCCGGTGGCGTCAGCGGTGGCGATCACCATGCTGATTTTGTTGATTGTGCCGATCATGTGGTTCCACAAATACCAGAACAAAACGACGGGGGAGCGTGCATGAACAACTTACCGGTAGTGCGTTCACCGTGGCGTATTTTGATTCTGGTGCTGGGTTTCGCGTTCCTGTATGCGCCCATGCTGATGCTGGTGGTGTACTCGTTTAACAGCTCGAAACTGGTGACGGTATGGGCGGGATGGTCAACGCGTTGGTATGTTGAGTTGTTCCAGGACTCAGCAATGATGAGCGCCGTTGGGCTTAGTTTGACCATTGCGGCGGCTGCGGCCACGGCGGCGGTTATTCTCGGAACAATTGCGGCAGTGGTAATGGTGCGTTTTGGTAAGTTTCGTGGCTCAACGGGGTTTGCGTTTATGCTTACCGCGCCGCTGGTGATGCCCGATGTCATCACCGGCCTTTCGTTACTGCTGCTGTTTGTCGCCTTAGGTCACGCCATCGGCTGGCCCGCTGAGCGCGGCATGTTGACCATCTGGCTTGCGCACGTCACCTTCTGCACCGCGTATGTTTCAGTGGTGATCGGCTCTCGCCTGCGCGAGCTGGATCGCTCAATTGAAGAAGCGGCGATGGATTTAGGCGCAACGCCGCTGAAGGTTTTTTTTGTGATAACCGTACCGATGATTGCGCCGGCGATAATCTCCGGCTGGCTGTTAGCCTTCACCCTATCGCTTGACGATCTGGTGATTGCGAGCTTTGTTTCGGGGCCCGGTGCGACAACCTTGCCGATGCTGGTTTTTTCAAGCGTCAGAATGGGGGTAAACCCTGAAATTAACGCGCTGGCTTCGATTATTTTGGGCGTCGTCGGCGTTATTGGTTTAATCGCCTGGTGGTTTATGGCGCGGGCAGAAAAACAGCGTCTGCGCGATATCCAGCGTGCAAGGCATAGCTGAAAGGTTTAAAATCTGATAAAACCCTCAGTGCCGCGCCAGACGCGGCACTGTGACGTATGGAACACGAGGTTTGCGGAAATTTTCAGGAAACGAAGTCAAATACAGGCCAAATTAAACGCTCCTACCTTAGTGCTGGTGGCGGCAATCGCTATTGTGACGACGCGTATGCTCGATCTGGTGTTGCTTTTTAACCTGCTCGGGGTGCGTGGAATACTTGATTTTGTTCATCGCAGTGTGCAAACCTGGAACCTGACGCTGATTTTCCTCGCAAGCCTGGTGATGCTGTGTATCGAAATACGCTGCGCGTTTGTCATCATCAAGGGGCGCAATTGGGGGCGCTGGCTATTTCTGGCGACGCAAGTCATTGCCGTGGGATATTTGTGGGCCGCGTCGCTGGGCTGGGGCTATCCAGAGCTTTTCAGTATCCCCGGGGAGTCAAAACGTGAGATTTTCCGTTCGTTGTTCACTCAGAAGCTCCCCGATCTATTAGTGCTTTTCCTGCTGTTTATCCCAGCGCGGAGTCGGCTTTTTTTCAAACTTCAATAATCGCGTAGTGTTACAATCTACGCCCCGGTTTTCAGGACTTAATTATGCATTGCGCGCTCTATCAGGCAAATCGCTGCCGCTCTTGTCAGTGGATTGAACAGCCGATTTCCGAACAGCTCACCGCCAAAATGCGTGAGCTTCAGCACCTGCTGACGGGGTGCGCGGTGCAGGAGTGGCGCTTACCCGTCAGTGGCCCTGAGCAGGCATTTCGCAACAAAGCCAAAATGGTGGTTAACGGTAGCGTAGAAAAGCCGCTGCTGGGAATGCTGCATCGTGATGGAACGCCTGAAGACTTAACCTTATGCCCGCTTTATCCTGCCTCATTTCAGGCCGTATTTGCCGTTCTGAAAATCTTTATTGCCCGAGCAGGCTTAACGCCTTATAACGTGGCGCGCAAGCGGGGCGAGCTGAAATATCTTTTGCTGACAGAAAGTCAGTTAGATGGCGGCATGATGCTGCGTTTTGTCCTGCGCAGCGAGGCTAAGCTTGAACAGCTGCGCGCGGCGCTGCCGTGGTTACAGCAGCAGCTTCCACAGCTAAAAGTGATTTCCGCTAATATCCAGCCGGTGCATATGGCGATTATGGAAGGCGAGCAGGAAATCCCGCTAACCGAACAGCAGACGCTGGCCGAGGAATTTAACGGCGTGCCGCTCTATATCCGGCCACAAAGTTTCTTCCAGACCAACCCAACGGTTGCCGCTTCTTTGTATGCCAGCGCCCGTGAGTGGGTGCGCGAACTGCCCGTCAAACATATGTGGGATCTATTCTGTGGCGTCGGAGGCTTTGGCCTGCACTGCGCCACGCCCGAGATGAAACTGACAGGGATTGAAATTGCCCCTGAAGCGATAGCCTGTGCGCGCCAGTCAGCGCAGCTGCTCGGGTTAACAAATATTCACTTCCAGGCGCTGGATTCCACCAGGTTTGCTACTGAGCAACAGCAGACGCCTGACCTGGTATTAGTCAATCCGCCAAGGCGCGGCATTGGCCAAGCGCTCTGTTATTTCCTCAATAACATGGCCCCGCAATATATTATCTATTCAAGCTGCAATGCGCAGACCATGGCGCGGGATATTGCGGCGCTGGCGGAGTACCGGGTTGAGCGCGTGCAGCTATTCGATATGTTCCCGCATACGGCGCATTACGAGGTTTTGGCTTTGCTGGTGAGAGTATAGTTTTCTCCCTCAGTAGCGGTTTTTTCAAGCATATTCTTGTGAATGCCAGCAGCATCAACGGCTAACTCGTTTCTCTGGCTTATCGCGATGTTCACCGCATACAAAAATCACAAAGATCGCTCTGCGTTCAAGTGAACGGAAAACCTGCGAAGCTTACATAACTCACCCTGACAGATTGCCAGCGTGAGTTATGTATAAGAGATAGTGCTAGTGGGGGATAGGTTTCTTTTACTGCGGGAACCACTGGTCACTAATCTTCTTATAGGTCCCGTCAGCTTTAATCGCCGCCAGCGCGCTATTGAGTTTGCTTAACAGCGCCTGATTGTCAGGACGTACCGCGATCCCAAGGCCCGTTCCGAAATATTCCGCATCAGTAACATGTTCACCCACGGTAGCTAACTGCGGGTTGGTTTTCAGCCACTCGTTGACTACCGCAGTGTCACCAAATACGCCGTCAATACGGCCATTTTTCAGGTCGATAATCGCATTCTGGTAGCTGTCGTAAGAGACGGTTTTAACTTCCGGGTGCTTATCCTGGAGGTATTTCTGGTGCGTGGTGCCGTTCTCCATACCGATACGTTTGCCCTTCAGCTCGTCAAAAGAGTTAAATGCCCCTTTTTTAGCAATCACTACCGCTGAGTTGGCGTAGTATGGGGTGGTGAAAGAGACTTGTTTGCTACGTTCAGGCGTAATATCCATGCCGGAGATCACCGCATCGTATTTGCGGAATTTCAGCGACGGGATCAGGCTGTCAAAAGCATGGTTAGTGAATGTGCATTCAGCCTGCATCTGTTTGCATAAAGCTTTAGCCAGATCGATATCGAAACCGACGATCTGGTTGTTGGCGTCAAGGGATTCAAATGGCGGATAAGTGGCCGAAGAGCCAAAGTTGATTTTCTCGGCGGCGGCCGCGTTAAATGCGGCTGTAGCGAACATAGCGGCCAGAATAAACTTCTTCATGTGTGTTGCTCCCGTCTGTCATATTTTATGTATTCACCGTTTCCCGGCGTCAAAAAATCATGCCAGCACATGAATTAATATGCAATAAAAATGTATAAATATATTATCAGGGGCGAAAAAAAAGGCGGAGGATCCGCCTTTTCAGGATGAGTGACTGCCGCTTAATTACGTCTTTCAAACGCCAGCGCATGGCGCTCAATAATGCGCATTAACAGCGTCAAAATTCCGTTTACCACCAGATAAACCAGCCCTGCTGCGCCGAATACCATGACATCGTAAGTGCGCCCATACAGTAACTGCCCATGACCCATCACCTCCATCAGCGTAATGGTGTAGGCAAGAGAGGTGCTTTTAAACACCAGAACCACTTCGTTGGAGTAAGAGGAGAGCGCGCGTTTAAATGCATAAGGAAGCAAAATAGCGAGCGTGTCTTTCTTACTCATTCCTAATGCGCCGCATGACTGCCACTGGCCATCCGGAATGGCGCGGATCGCACCATAAAATAGCTGCGTGGTATAGGCTGCGCTGTTCAACGACAGCGCAATCAAGGCGCACAGCCAGGGTTCAGAAAGCAGGTGCCACAGCACCGGGTAGTTCTGAATGGCAGGAAACTGACCCGGGCCGTAGTAAATCAGGAAGATTTGCACCAGCAAAGGCGTACCGGTAAACAACGTAATATAGGCACGGACGATATGCACTAATACCGGTGTTTTCAGCGTCAGAACGATGGTGAAAAGCAGCGATAAAATCAGCGCCACGATAATCGATGCCACCGTGAGCGTCAGGCTGGTGTGCAGGCCCTTCAACAGTTCCGGTAAATATTCAAGCATCAGCCGGGTCTCCGTTCAAAACGTGTCGCTCGCTGGTCAATACGCTTCAGAACGTACTGGCTGATGAGGGTGATCACGAGGTAGATCGCGGCGGCAACCACATACCAGGTAAAGGGCTCCTGGGTACGGGTGGCGATACTCCTGGTTTGTAACATCAGATCGTTGACGCTAATCAGCGACACCAGCGCGGTATCTTTCAGCAATACCAGCCACTGATTGCCTAAACCCGGCAGCGCATGACGCCACATTTGCGGCATCACCAGACGGAAGAAAATCGCCGCTTTCGACAGCCCTAACGCCTGGCCGGACTCCCACTGCCCAACCGGCACGGCTTTGAGTGCGCCACGCAAAGTTTGCGACGCATAAGCCGAATAGAGCAGGGAGAGGGCAATCACGCCGCACAGGAATGGGCTGACATCGAAATTCTCAATCTGCAGCTGGACAGGGATCTGGGCAAAACCGAGGTTTACGACAAAACCATCCGAGAGGATCAGCAATAGCTGTGAGGCGCCGAAATAGATAAACAGCACCACCAGAATTTCAGGCAGGCCGCGCAGCACCGTTACCAGAGCTGAACCCAGCCAGGCAATCGGACGCCATTTCGCGGACTCCCATACGGCGAAAATCATCGCCAGAGCCAGACCGATGATTAACGCACAAACGGCAAGGCCGACGGTCATCCCGGCGGCGCTCGCTAAAGGAAACATTTCGTTCATTCAGATTACTTCTGGAACCATTTTTCGTAGATGGTCTGGTAAGTCCCATCCTTCTTCACTTTTTCCAGCGCGGTGTTGAACTTCGCCTGCAAATCAGTGTTGCCCTGGCGCACAGCGATGCCCAGACCGGTACCGAAGTAGCCTTTGTCCGTCACTTTGTCACCAATAGCCGCCAGTTTAGCTTCTGCTTTCAGCCACTCGGTCACTACCGCGGTGTCGCCAAATACCGCGTCGATACGGCCATTTTGCAGATCCAGTTTCGCATTCTGGTAGCTGTCGTAAGGAACTACGATGATTTCTGGATGCTTATCCATAATAAATTTCTGGTGCGTGGTGCCGTTCTGCACGCCAACTTTCTTGCCTTTCAGGGCTGCGATATCCGCAACTTTACCTTTCTGACCGATAAACAGAGCCGAGTTATCGTAGTAAGGGTTGCTGAACAGCACCTGTTTTTCACGCTCAGGCGTGATGTCCATACCCGCCATAACCGCGTCGATACGACGGAATTTCAGGCTCGGGATCAGGCTGTCGAAAGACTGGTTGGAGAAGGTGCAGGTAGCCTCTATCTCTTTACACAGCGCGTTAGCCAAATCGACATCAAAGCCCACGATTTGGTTGCTGGCATCCATAGATTCGAACGGAGGGTAAGAGGCTTCCGTTGCGAAACGAATAGTTTGTGCAGCCGTCGCGGAAAGGCTCAGGCTGGCTAATAAGGTGGCAAGCAGAACTTTTTTCATGGTTATTTTCCCCGGATACATCAATGTGACAGATAGAATTTAAACGCTTCGGTCTGTGGTTGTGCGAAGCAACTCGCATCGCCTTGTTCAACGATATGGCCATTTTCCATATACACCACGCGGCTTGCGGTTTTACGCGCCACTTCCACTTCGTGGGTCACAATAACCTGAGTGATGTTGGTTTCGGCCAGCTCACGAATAATGCTGACGATCTGCGCGGTGATTTCCGGGTCCAGTGCTGCGGTGGGCTCATCAAACAGCAGGATCTGCGGCTCCATCATCAGGGCACGAGCAATCGCGACGCGCTGCTGCTGGCCACCGGACAGGTGCAGCGGATAGCGGTCCATATAAGGATTCAGGCGTAAACGCTCAAGCAGTTTATTGGCCCGCAGGCGCGCTTCATCTTTGCTGATACCCAGCACGCGACAAGGCGCTTCCATCAGGTTTTGCAGCACGGTGAGATGAGGCCAGAGATTGTATTGCTGGAACACCATGCCCACGTTGCGGCGCAGCTCACGAATGGCTTTATCGCCAGGTGCCTTAGCAAAGTCGAAGCGGTTATCTGCAATGGTGAGCTGCCCGGAGCGCGGCATCTCAAGGAGATTGAGTACGCGCAGCAGCGAGCTTTTACCTGCGCCACTTGGACCAAGCAGCACCAGCGTTTCGCCCTGTGGGCAACTAAGGGTGATATCGAACAGCGCCTGATGAGCGCCGTAAAAACAATTAATGCCGTTTAGTTGAATACTCATGCGCATAAGTTGAATAGCAATTGAAGCCGCAAAGGGTACCTTTAACAGAATAGTTATGCAATCTTTGTGCGTTAAAACCTAAAAATAACTGCGCTCATGGCTTAAAGGTAGCACAATATAGCGAGGCGGGAAGGAGGTAAGAATAAATGTCGGAGTTATTTAAAAATTCCAGACTATTTACAAGGGTTACTTCTCCCGCCTGAAACAGAGTTAATTGGTTACTATTGCCTGACGCAGGCTGCCCGCTGGAGCATGGCTGTTTTCGCCGAGGTAGCGCACGTCGTCAACGGCCCAGCATTGGCCTTCACGAATCATCAATACTTCATCGTTCCAGCTTTGGCTGCCGCTGGTGAGTTTCACCCGCAGCGGAATATTGCGCGCGTCGGTATCAGGTATGGTTGACGCAGAGGCTACTTTGGCACCGTCAGCGCCTCCGGCGTTGCTGGTGAACATATTGCTGCGCATAAAAGCATTTTGCGCATTTGGCGACGCGCTGGTTTTTTGCATTTGCAGTGCGAGCGAGTCGCTGAGGTATGGTCGTAAAGCGGTACTTGCGCTGCTGCCCTGCGTTTTATGGCTTATTTGATAGTCGTAAAACTGTTGCGCAACGCTATCCGGGCCGCCAGCGATACAGGGGCCGCTGCGGGTGCCGATGTCTTTAACAGCGGGCGTCACGCTGGTGGTACAGGCCGTGAGTAGCAGCGCGCACGGAACAAGAAGCAGAACTGGGCTGCGCATTTTTATTTCCTTATCTTCTCAGGAGGACTAACTTAGCATAGCGTATTGCTGGCAAAATGCGTGGCGGGTTATGCGCTAAGATGTTGATACCAGAAGAGGAGAAGCTAATGCAATTTACCACAACCCCAACGCTCGAAGGGCAGAGCATTACCGAATATTGTGGCGTGGTCACCGGGGAAGCGATTCTGGGGGCCAATATTTTCCGTGATTTTTTTGCCGGCGTGCGCGATATCGTTGGCGGCCGTTCCGGCGCTTATGAAAAAGAGCTGCGTAAAGCGCGTGAAATTGCCTTCAGGGAGCTGCAGGAGCAGGCTGAAAGCCTCGGGGCCAATGCTATCGTGGGGATTGATATTGATTACGAAACCGTGGGCAAAGAAGGCAGTATGCTGATGGTGAGCGTCACCGGAACCGCGGTGAAGACCCGTCGATGAAAAGACGTTTTGCTGCGCTTCTGTTTGCAGCTTTGCTGGCAGGCTGCGCCAG
Organism: Buttiauxella warmboldiae; assembly: GCF_003818135.1. Taxonomy (GTDB): domain Bacteria; phylum Pseudomonadota; class Gammaproteobacteria; order Enterobacterales; family Enterobacteriaceae; genus Buttiauxella; species Buttiauxella warmboldiae. The sequence goes on from NZ_RPOH01000025.1 coordinate 44,274, forward strand.
CGAAACCGGCATTGTCGATAAAGGTGATTATAAGGTCGATACGCGCCATCGGGCGCAGGCGGCCTGGCCGCGCGTGAAAGTGTTAGTTATTCACTACACCGCCGATGATTTTAGCGGTTCGTTAGCCACTCTGACTGACCGCAACGTCAGTTCTCATTATCTCATTCCTGATACGCCCCCCGTTTCCGGCGGCAAACCGCTTATCTGGCAACTGGTGCCTGAAGAAGAGCTGGCATGGCATGCCGGGGTGAGTTTCTGGCGTGGCGCCACGCGGATTAATGACACTTCGGTTGGTATTGAGCTGGAAAATAAGGGCTACACGCGGCGGGGCGGGGTAAAACAATTCTACCCGTTCAATGCTGCGCAAATATCAGTACTGGAGAAGCTGGCGCAGGAGATCGTCACTCGCTATCACATTGAGCCGCAAAACGTGGTTGCCCATGGGGATATCGCCCCGCAGCGTAAAGTCGACCCCGGCCCGTTATTTCCGTGGCAGCAGCTGGCGAAACGGGGCATCGGTGCCTGGCCCGACCCGGAAAGAGTGGCGTTTTATCTGAACGGCCGCGCTCCTTTTGAGCCGGTAGAGACGCAAAATATGCTCGACCTGCTATCGCGCTATGGGTATCAGGTCACGCCGGATATGAATACGGAGCAGCAACAGCGGGTGATTCGCGCCTTTCAGATGCACTTCCGCCCGATCCAATACTCGGGCGTGGCGGATGCGCAAACGCAGGCTATTGCGCAGGCTTTGCTTGAAAAATACGGCCAGGGTTGATTAACGATGCAGCGTACCGTGGTCGCGTAGCCAGTGGGCGGTACGGCGAATACCTTCATCAAGGGTGACAATCGGCTGGTAACCCAGCTCGGTTTGCGCCCGCGTAGTATCCAGCGTTAAATCAAAATTCAGCTTCGACACCCCGTAGTGAGTCAGCACCGGCTCTTTCGCTGACTTGCTGCCCAGACGCTCCATGCTGCGGGCAATCATATCCAGCATCGGGTAGGGGACGGAACGGATCCGGCAGGTAATCTCTAACTCATCAATCAGCTTTTGTACAATGACCCGCAGCGGGCGAGCTTCCATATTAGTGATGTTATAGGCTCGCCCGGAAGGTTGCGTTTCACTCTGAGTGGCGAGCCACATCGCATGTACCGCATTTTCGATATAGGTCATATCCACCAGCGCTTCGCCGCCGCGCGGCAGTAAAACGCTGCCGTAGTGGCGCATCATCTGCACCAGACGCGGGAAAAAGACTTTATCATGCGGGCCGAACAGGCTTTGCGGACGCAGAATGGTAAAGCGGGTATGCGGGTTGGACTGCGCTAACAGCTGAATTACCTCTTCGCTGGCGGCTTTGCTGCGGGCAAATTCGTTGGCAAAGCGCAGCGGGCGAAAGTCTTCGCTGATATTGCGATGATGGTGGTAATCAAAGTAGAGCGACGGGGATGAAATATGCACAAAGTTGCGCACGCCCCAGGCCACGGCCCATTCACCTAAGCGGCGAGTGGCGCGGACATTGGCGAGATCGAATGCTTCCTGGGTGCCCCACGGTGAGGTAAAGCTTGAGCAGTGCCAGAGCGTGTCGACATCGGCCAGCATCACTTTAGCCTGTGAAGACACCAGCTCGGTCAGGTCGGCATGAACAAACTCTGCGCCCATTTTTTCCAGCAGTTTACCCATCGCCTCATTGCGACCGGTTGCCCGGACGCTGATACCTTTGGCGCGAAGAAATTCGACCGCGTTTCGGCCTAAACCGCTGGTGGCGCCCGTTACCAGAACCTTCATGTCGACCAACTCATCATAATTGAGATTTACGCTGCGCATTTTTCCGTGAAATGGCAGCGCTTGCAATGGGGAAAGCTAAAGATTAGGAGGAGTTAACGGACTTTATGTGACAATTTTTGCGAAAGCTGGCAAATTCGGCGGGCCATACCGCGAAAAATGAACAGATGCGCGGGGATCATCACCAGCCAGTAGAATAAACCGGCGCTGCCATGCGGATGCCACCAGGCGCGAACATCCAGGGTGCGATGTTTGCCGTGGTCGCGCAGGGTGAAAGAAAGACGTCCCAGACCCGGTGCCTTCATGCCAAACAGCAGCGTCAGCTCTTTTTGTGGCTCAACGATAATCACCTTCCAGCTGTCGACTAAATCTCCGACTTCAAGCATAGCCCGTTCCGGGCGGCCTTTCGCCAGTTTATGCCCCACCAGCAAATCCATATAGCCGCGGGTTTGCCACAGAATATTACCGAAGAAATAGCCCTCTTTGCCGCCAATCTGATTCACGACTTGCCACAAATCTGCCAGCTCAGCCGAAGTTTTTAATGTACAACCCGCCTGTTTGGGGAAGAAACCATATTCTGGCCGCCAGCGGGCATACGCCTGGGCGTCGTAACCCCAGTCCTGGGAGTTTGCCAATTTGTGTTCATCCTCAAGCGTGGCACGAACAGCCTCGTCAAAGGTGAGCAGTCGTTGTGGGATAAGCCTGCGTAACTCACGATCGTCAGCCAGCAGATCGTGCTTTAACCCCTGGATTAGAGCCTTCGCTATGGTTGGCGGCACTGAGGTAATCATGTTGAGAAACCACACTGAGATCCAGCTCGTCGGGAACGGGATGGGAATCAGCGGGCGTTTTTTACCGCTTACCGCCATAAAGCGCTCGAACTGCTGCTGATAGCTCAGCACTTCCGGCCCTGCGGCTTCAAATAAGCGATTTTCCTGCGAAGGATGATTGAGCAGTTCGACTAAATAATGCAGCAAATTTTCCAGCGCAATCGGCGTGGTGCGCGAGCGCACCCAGCGCGGCGGCGTCAGAACCGGCAGGTTATAGACCATATCGCGCATCACTTCGAAGGCGGCGGAACCGGCACCGACGATAATACCGGCCCGCACTTCGGTGACGGGAACGCCTGAGTCGCGCAGGATATCTGCTGTTAGCTGGCGAGCGCGCAGATGTTCAGAATCGCCATCGCCATCGGCGGCTTGCAGGGAACTCAGGAATATCAGCTGCTTTACCGGATGCTCGCGCAGGGCATCGCGTAAGTTGAGTGCGGTCTGGCGTTCATGGGCCACGAAATCCGCACCGTCACCCATGCTGTGCACCAGGTAATACAGCGTATCGACGTTTTCCAGCAGCTGAGGAAGGGTTTCCGGCCACTGCAAATCGACATGGCGGCAGGCCACGTCCGGCCAGGGTTGTTTCTCCAGCCACTCCACCCGCCTTGCGGCAGCCGTCACCTGATGTCCGGCTGCCGCAAGTTGCGGCACCAGATGCTGCCCGATATAGCCGCTTGCTCCGAGCACCAGAATATTTTGTGGCTGTTTCATCGTCCCTGGCTCCGAGCCTAGCGCTGTAAAAAGGCCTGCCAGTGGGCAACCACTGCGGCCAGCTGCTCGCGATTCACATCAAGGTGAATCACCAGACGAGTGATGGGCCCGGCGCTCATCAATACGCCGCGCTCTTTCATGTAGTTGCCCAGGTTTTCTGCTTGTTCAACCGGTACGCGCACAAACACCATGTTGGTATCCTGGCGGCTCACATCAACACCGATTTCACGCAATGCTCCCGCCAGCCAATGCGCGTTATCATGATCGTCTTGTAAGCGCTGCACATTATTTTCAAGTGCATATAAACCCGCCGCTGCCAGAATGCCTGCCTGACGCATGCCTCCGCCCACCATTTTGCGCCAGCGGGTGGCGCGTTTAATGTACTCGTGGCTGCCGACCAGCAGTGAACCGACTGGCGTTCCCAGCCCTTTTGACAGACAAATCGTGAAGGTATCGCAATAACGCACGACTTCTTCCAGCGTGCAGCCATACGCGACTACGGCGTTAAAAATACGTGCGCCGTCAACGTGCAAAGCCAGATTGTGGTTGCGGCTAAATTCCCACGCTTGTTTCAGGTACTCGCGCGGCAGCACTTTGCCATTATGGGTATTTTCAAGGCTCAATAATTTTGTGCGTGCAAAGTGGATGTCGTCCGGTTTGATTTTTCCGGCGACTTTATCTAGCGGCAATGAACCGTCAGGATTTGCGTCAATCGGCTGCGGTTGAATGCTGCCCAGCACCGCCGCGCCACCCGCTTCATAGAGATAGTTATGCGCCAGTTGCCCGACAATATACTCTTCGCCGCGCTCGCAATGGCTCAGCAGCGCCACCAGGTTTGCCTGGGTGCCGGTTGGCAGAAATAGCGCGGCCTCTTTACCGCTGATTCTGGCGGCGTAGTTCTGCAGTTCATTGACCGTTGGGTCATCGCCGTAAACGTCGTCGCCGGTCGGCGCTGACATCATACGTTTAAGCATTTCTTCGCTCGGGCGGGTTACGGTATCGCTGCGCAAATCAATCACGGTGGGTCCTTGAAATTATCCACAATAAACCTCTGTTTTACCGGAAGCAGTTGGTTTTTACCAGATAAGCGGTGGGGCTTGTGCCATTGGATTGACTCTACTTGACTTGTCACGATTGGGTTAACGTTAGCAAGCTTAGTCAAAGAAGGGATGAGGCGAGGTGGAAAATGCCACCCCGAATGGAGTGGCATGAGGGTTATCAAGCGAGGACTAAATCACCTTGCGGGTGGCAGGAGCAGGCCAGTACGTAGCCGTTCGCGATCTCTGCCTCGGTCAGCGTCATGGTGCTGCTAACTTTGTAGTCACCAGATTCGATTTTGGTTTTACAGCTGCCGCAAACACCGGCGCGACATGCCGCATTCACCGGCACGCTATTGCTTTCCATCGCGGCCAGTAAGGTACTGCCGACCGGCGCGTAGAATTCGCGCAGAGGTTTTAGCGTGGTGAACTTCAAACCGCTCTCAACAGGTGCGGCAACGGGAGTGAAGAACTTCTCCGAGTAAAACTCGGTGACGCCCAGCGCTTTGACCTCTTTCTCAACCAGTTCCATATACGGTGCAGGGCCGCAGGTCATTACGGTTCGTGCGGCGAGATCCGGCACGGTAGCAAGAATTTCGCGAGTCAGGCGCCCGGCGATAAAACCGTGCGTTGCGTGATTCTCGGCAATCATTGCCACCGGATAATTACGCCATTCGTCGGCAAAAATGACATCTTCCGGCGAACGAACGTTATAGATCACCTGCACATCGGCCTGCGGGCGATGTTTTGCCAGCCAGCGGCGCATCGCCATAATCGGCGTCACGCCACAGCCTGCCGCCATTAACAGATAGCGGTCGGTCGTCAGATTTTCGCAGGTAAATTCCCCCTGGCCTTCTGACAGCCAGAGGTAATCGCCGACCTTCACTTCATTGGTCAGCCAGCCAGAGCCAACGCCATTCTCGATACGACGGATAGTCAGCGTAACGAACGGGCTGATCCCCGGTGTGGAAGAGATTGTGTAGGCGCGCAGCGTTTCATCACTGTTATGAATACTCACCAATGCATACTGCCCGGCTTTATAGGGATAGAAGTCGTGATTAATTAGCGACAGCGTCCAGACATCCGGCGTTTCCTGGTGAATATGATGTACCTGCATACGATACGGGCACAGTGGCGTTGGCATAGTCATGGCTTCTCCTTATGCTCCCATCAGCTGTTTAATGTCTTCTTCAACGGTGGTGATGGCGCGCAGGCCAAATTTCTCGTTGAGGATAGCCAGCAGATTTGGCGTCAGGAAGCCTGGCGCCGTTGGGCCGGTGACGATATTGGTCACGCCCAGTGACAGCAGGGTCAGCAGGATAACAATGGCTTTTTGCTCGAACCAGGAAAGCACCAGGCTCAGCGGTAAATCATTCACGCCGCAGCCGAGTTTTTCAGCAAGCGTAACGGCCAGAATGATGGCGGAATAGGCATCGTTACACTGGCCTGCATCCACCAGGCGCGGCAGACCTTCGATATCGCCGAAGTCGAGCTTGTTGAAACGATATTTACCGCAGGCCAGCGTCAGGATCAGGCAGTCTTTTGGCACGCTGGTGGCGAAATCGGTGAAGTAGCTACGTTCGCCACGCTCGCCGTCACAGCCGCCGACCAGGAAGATGTGGCGCAGTTTTTCACGGCTAACCAGATCGATCAGGGTGTCAGCCGCGCCCAGCAGAGTCTGGCGACCGAAACCTACGGTGATCAGGTGCTCGATTTCGCTGTACGGGAAGCCCGCCATCTGCTGTGCCTGAGTGATAACCGGTGCGAAATCATCGCCTTCCAGGTGGCTAACGCCCGGCCAGCCGACGATGCTGCGCGTCCAGATACGATCTGCATAAGAACCCACTTCCGGGTTGATGATGCAGTTAGAGGTCATGACAACCGGCCCCGGGAAGCGGGCAAATTCGCTCTGCTGGTTCTGCCAGCCGCTGCCGTAGTTACCGACCAGGTGCTTGAATTTACGCAGTTCCGGGTAGCCGTGTGCCGGCAGCATTTCGCCGTGGGTATAGACGTTAACGCCTGTCCCTTCGGTTTGCTCCAGCAGGTTATAGAGATCTTTCAGATCGTGGCCGGAGATCAGGATGCATTTACCCGCTACCGGGCGTACGTTAACCTGGGTTGGCGTTGGGTGGCCGTATTTCTCGGTTTCGCCGTGGTCCAGAATGCTCATCACTTTGAAGTTCATCTGGCCGATTTCCATGGAGCACTCAAGCAGCGCGCCCATGTCCGCAGGCCAGGTGCCGAGCCATGCCATAATTTTGTGGTACTGGGCGTAGATGTCGTTATCGTACTGGCCCAATACGTGGGCGTGTTCCATATAGGCTGCGGCGCCTTTCAGGCCGTACAGGCACAGCAGACGCAGGCCAAGAATATCGTCACCGATTTCTGCTTTATCGCGGTTAGGCGCAAATTCGCCCGCCTGACGTTGCAGGTCGCCCAGATCGTTGCTGACTAACTGCAGTTCAGCCATTGGGTTAGTCACGGTAATGTCAGCTTTAACCGCCAGAGCGCGAGCTTTCAGGCTTTCACGCAAAGCGATCGCTTCCTGCGCGTAGCCCACAATGCGCGGAGAGTCGAAGTTAACGTTGGTCAGAGTAGAGAAGAAAGCGCGTGGCGCAAAGTTGTCGATTTCATGGTCGATGATGCCGACTTCACGCGCCGCAATAGCCCATGCAGACAGCCCCTGCAGCGTGGCAATCAGCAGGTCCTGCAGATCCGAAGTTTCGGCAGTCTTGCCACACATCCCCTGCGCGTAAGAGCAGCCGTTGCCCGCTGGGGTGCGGATTGTTTGTTCACATTGCACACAAAACATGATCGTACCTTTTAAAGTTATATTTAATATACATGTTTAAGGTTATGCTTAGTGTCACGGCGGTAAAAGGGATTTTTTATGCAATATAGAGAGAGATTGATTTAGCGCAAATTTGGCGGCAGAAACCTACCGCCAATGAGGTATCAGGAGGCGAAAAATGCCATTAACACCGGCGTTAGCAGGCTCAGAATAAAGCCATGCACGATTGCCGCCGGCACAATTTCGACGCTGCCGCTGCGCTGCAGTACCGGAAGGGTGAAGTCCATCGAGGTTGCGCCACACAGGCCAAGCGCCGTTGAGCGGCTGCGGCGTAGCAGGCCGGGAATCAGCATAATGGCAATTAATTCGCGCGCCAGATCGTTAAAGAATGCCGCGCTGCCAATCACCGGGCCGTAGGATTCCGTTATCAAAATCCCGGACAGCGAATACCAGCCAAAGCCCGATGCCATAGCTAAGCCCGCTTTAAGCGGTAAATCGAGAAGCAGGGCATTGATCGCACCACCCGCCAGCGAGCTGAGCGCTACCACAACCGCGACTATCATGCCGCGTCGGTTCAGCACAATCTGCTTTAACGTCATGCCGCTGTTACGCAGTTGGATACCTACCAGCAATAGCAGGAAAATAAGCGTGTATTCACTGGCTTCGGCTGCGTGATGCAGCACCGGCCATCCGCTCAGCCCCAGCAGAAAACCCGCGACCACCACGCCGCACAGCTTTAGCGATTCCAGAGCCATCGCCACGCGCGAGGGGAGTTTTTCTTGCTGGTGGCTGTGCCGCCATGGCATGGAACGCTCCAGCCAAAGCAGGGCCGCCACATTGCAAAGCAGTAACACCACCACGGTGACCGCCGCATAGTGAAAAATAGCCAGCAGGTTAGTTGCCAGGTTATCGAGAAAAGCGAGGCTGATTCCCATGAAGAATAAAATGACATACACCATCCAGCTCAGCAGGCGATTAATGAGCTTTAACAGGCTGGTTCGTTGCAGAGCAATCAGATAACCGACAATCAGCGGCGCTAAGATAATTAACAATCCCGAAAACATGGTGCAGACAATCCTTGCAGGAGAAGTAACGGCGTATCTCACACTACCCAAAGAGAGGGAATGAGTAAAGCTACGAAAAAGAAGAGTATTTATGCAGATTGCCGCCAGGAAAAGAGACCTCAGCGCCGCGCCACCCGTTTATCTTCTGCGGGTGGCGTGGCAATTAAATCAGATTAGCTACGTTTTTCTAACAATGTGCGGTAAATCACGCCGCCCAGAATACCGCCGATGATCGGCATCAGCCAGAACAGCCACAGTTGCTCCAGCGCCCAACCGCCCTGGAAGAGAGCAACCGCAGTACTGCGTGCCGGGTTGACCGAGGTATTGGTTACCGGGATGCTGATCAGGTGAATCAGCGTCAGCGCAAGGCCGATGGCAATCGGCGCAAAACCGGCCGGGGCAAATTTATCCGTCGCGCCATGAATCACAATCAGGAAGCCACAGGTTAATACGATTTCAATAATGATGGCCGACAGCATGGAATAATGGTCTGGTGAATGTTCACCGTAGCCATTAGAAGCAAAACCGCTGGCTGCCGCATCAAAACCGCTCTTGCCGCTGGCAATTAAATAGAGGATACCCGCTGCAACAATCCCGCCAATGACCTGGGCGATAACATAGCCAATCACCTCTTTGGCCGGGAAGCGGCCGCCAGCCCATAAGCCCAGCGTCACCGCCGGGTTAAAGTGGCCACCGGAAATATGTCCTACGGCGTAGGCCATGGTTAATACGGTTAAGCCAAATGCTAATGCCACACCGGCAAAGCCAATCCCTAATTCAGGATAAGCCGCCGCCAGAACCGCACTACCACAGCCACCAAATACTAACCAGAAGGTCCCAAAGCATTCTGCTGCTAATTTTCTAAACATAACCACCTCTGCATTTCAAAAAATGACGGCGGGTGAGGTAAATAAAAGTACCTACCCGATTATTTTGGTCACAACTATTTAAGACGTAACGTAAATAATTAAAGAGCAGTAATGTTAATGAGTTCAGTGAGGCAGAGCTACACGATAAAAACCTAAAAAATTGATTTAGGGCAATGAGATGGCAATCCCCGCAGAATAAACACCTTACAAGTATAGAAGAGTTTTAATAAAGTAAGAATGTTCTGGTGTTAAACACATTTTATCGGGATTTGGGGGCCACAGGTATTCACCAGAAAATCGGCGGTTTATTTTCGGTTAAAATAAAAATGGCTATTTTAATAGCCTCCTGCTAAGCAATAAATAACGCGCGGTGCGCCCTGCCGACTTGCGGATGAAGAGTATATACTCGAGCCTGAGAGTCAATGGCAGGTAAAGGAAAGCACTAACTCATCTGGAGGGAGTATGTTTCTCGAGCGAGTAGAGATTGTCGGATTCAGGGGTATTAACCGTCTGTCGTTAATGCTTGAGCAAAACAACGTGCTGATTGGCGAAAACGCATGGGGTAAATCCAGCCTGCTTGATGCGCTAACCCTGCTGCTGTCGCCCGATGAAACGCTCTATCACTTCAGCCGTGACGACTTCTATTTTCCCCCAGGCGATCTACCAGGCCGGGAGCACCATCTGCATATTGTGCTGACCTTCCGGGAATCCGCGCCGGGTCACCATCTCGGGCGGCGATATCGTTCGCTTGCGCCAGTGTGGGTAGAAGGAAGCGATGGCTTTCAGCGCATTATGTATCGCCTGGTCGGCGAGCTTGCCGAAGATGGTGCCATCCTGACGCTGCGCAGTTTCCTGGATGCTAAAGGTCACGCCGTCAGGCTGGATAATATCGATGCCCTGGCGCGGCAAATCAGCCGCCTCAACCCCGTATTACGCCTGCGCGATGCGCGTTTTATGCGCCGGCTGCGCAACGACAGTATTCCCGCCATGCCTGAAACCGAAATGACGGCTCGCCAGTTAGATTTCCTGGCGCGTGAACTGGTGTCGCGACCACAAAATCTCACCGATGCGCAGTTACGTCAGGGGCTGTCGGCGATGGTGCAGCTGCTTGAACACTATTTTTCTGAACAGGGGGCGGCGGCGCACAAGCGTTTATTGCGACGCCGCTCGCACGATGAGCAGAGAAGCTGGCGCTATCTGGATACCATCAACCGCATGATAGACAAGCCCAACAGTCGCACCCATCGCATGATCTTACTGGGCATGTTTTCCACGCTTTTGCAGGCAAAGGGCAGCGTGGCGCTGGATAAAGATGCGCGCCCGCTGCTGCTGGTGGAAGACCCGGAAACGCGCCTGCACCCGATTATGCTATCGGTGGCCTGGCACCTGTTAAACCTGCTGCCGCTGCAAAAAATCACTACCACCAATTCTGGCGAGCTGCTATCGCTCACCCCGGTGGAGCATGTCTGCCGCCTGGTGCGTGAATCTGCAAAAGTCGCCGCCTGGCGGCTTGGCCCCGGCGGGATGAATGCCGAAGATAGCCGCCGCATTGCGTTTCACATCCGCTTTAACCGGGCTTCTTCGCTGTTTGCGCGCTGCTGGCTGTTGGTTGAAGGGGAAACCGAAGTGTGGGTGATGAACGAGCTGGCGCGCCAGTGCGGGCATCATTTTGATGCTGAAGGGGTTAAGGTCATTGAGTTTGCGCAGTCTGGCCTGCGTCCTTTAATTAAATTTGCGCGGCGCATGGGTATTGAATGGCACGTGCTGGTTGATGGCGACGAAGCCGGAAAGAAATATGCCGCTACGGTGCGTGGCATTCTGGAAAATGACCGTGACCAGGAACGCGAGCACTTGACCGTGCTACCGGCGATGGATATGGAGCATTTTATGTATCGTCAGGGCTTTTCTGATGTCTACCACCGCGTGGCGCAGCTCCCGGAAAACGTACCGATGAATATGCGCCGCGTTATCGTCAAAGCCATTCATCGCTCTTCAAAACCTGATTTGGCTATTGAAGTGGCGATGGAAGCGGGAAGGCGGGGGATTGATGCCGTGCCGTCCTTGCTGCGGAAAATGTTTTCACGCGTGCTCTGGCTGGCGCGTGGCCGGGCTGATTAACCCGCCCGTCCGCTTACAGCTGCCGCTGGATTTGTTCTTCCATGGCGTCTAACAAGCCGTAGCGGCGGCGGTATTCCGCCCGCTTTTTACTGGCGATCTCTTCAAGAGGTTTGCGTGCCGCTTCAAGCGGCAGTTTATAGAGCCCTTCAGCGGTTAATTCACCGCGCATTGACGCCCAAAAGCAATCGTAATCGGCATGGATTTTATCTTTCTTTTTTCGCGCATACCGCCATGAGCAGTAGATATGTGCGCTATTGCTGACGGCCAGAATCTGACTCATACCTGAATATTGCGCCAGCAGGCAGGCCGCCTCCAGCACCAGGCGCTTGGGGAATAATCCATGGCACGCTTTGGTGGCAAGCTGAATGCTCTCATGAGGAATATCGCTTCTGGCACCCTGTAGCCCGCCAATAAACAGCGTTGATATTTCCTGGTATCGGCACAGGGTAAAGGTTAACCCCGCAAGCGCTACGCCATCCGGACGGGTGAATGTTATGGTGGCTTCCCCTTCCTTATCGAGATTGGCATTGGCGCATAAATCAAGATGGTAGCGGTGTTCATCTTTACCCGTTATTGTTGCCAGGCGCGCGCCGTTGGCGGAATATTGCTGTTGTAACAGCTGTTCCGGTAACACGCCGCTGAGGGTCTGATAGTGGAAAGACAAGGCATGCGCCACCGCCCTGGGGTTAAACTTCGCCGTTAAATAGGGGCGATGAGCCCGACAGGGCAGGCCCGGCTGCGCTGCCAGCAGTTTTTCTAATAACGGCTGATGTGCCAGAGTAGTCAGTAATTGTGCTGTGGTCAGCGGGCTTGCCAGCGATCGCAGGACAAATTTGCGACGGTACGCCGGATTGTGCCATGCGTGCCCCGGCCTCCATTGCCCTTTTGCTAAACAAAGAAACAGCTGCCAACCGCTGAGTTGGCTTATTGGTATAAATTCGTCTGCGGCAATCGGTGACATGGTTGCAACCTGGTTGAGAAAGAGTGGGGTAATTTCAACACCTGTTAGCTCAACCAATGTTCAATCAACGCCTGGCCGTTACCCGCAGCTGACTTTTGTTGAGACTTTATTTAATTAGCCCGTCTTTTTGCAGGATACCTATGAGATTTAAGGGAAAAATAAAAAAACGTTATTGGCTTCTGGGCCTGCTGGTGCTGCTGTTGGCGATCTGGCTCTGGCAGTTTATCAATGCGCCGGCGCCGGTTTATCAGACTATGATTGTGCGCAAAGGTGAGCTGCAACAAAGCGTGCTGGCAACGGGTAAACTGGATGCGTTACGCAAAGTCGATGTGGGCGCTCAGGTGAGCGGACAGCTCAAAACGCTGTCGGTTAACATTGGCGATAAGGTGAAAAAAGATCAGCTGTTGGGGGTTATCGACCCCGAACAGGCGCAAAACCAGATTAAAGAGGTTGAAGCGACGTTAATGGAGTTACGCGCACAGCGGCGGCAGGCTGTGGCTCAGGCGAAGCTTGCGCAGGTGACGTTAAATCGCCAGCGTGCGCTGGCCAAAACCCAGGCGATCTCGCAACAGGATCTGGATACGGCGGCGACCGATCTTGAGGTCAGACAGGCGCAGATCGGCACGATCGATGCGCAAATTAAACGCAATCAGGCCTCATTAGATACCGCAAAAACCAACCTCGATTACACGCAGATTGTGGCGCCGATGGCGGGGGAAGTGACGGAAATCACCACGAAACAAGGCCAGACGGTGATTGCCGCGCAACAGGCACCGAACATTCTGACGCTTGCCGATCTCGGCACCATGCTGGTTAAAGCACAGGTCTCGGAAGCTGATGTTATTCATCTTAAATCCGGCCAGAAAGCCTGGTTTACCGTGCTTGGCGATCCGTTGACGCGTTACGAAGGGCTGCTGATCGATATTCTTCCCACGCCGGTAAAAGTGAACGACGCGATTTTCTATAACGCGCGCTTTGAAGTTCCTAATCCGCAAGGTGTCCTGCGCCTGGAAATGACGGCACAGGTTCATATCCAGCTCGGCGGGGCGAAAAATGTGTTAACCATCCCGCTTGCCGCCCTGGGGGATCCGGTGGGCAATAGCCGCTACAAAGTTTCGGTGCTGCGCAACGGCGAAACCCGCGACCGTGAAATCACCATTGGCATGCGTAACGATACCCAGGTACAGGTGGTATCGGGCCTGACCGAGGGGGAAGAAGTGGTGATGGGTAAAAGTGCCGCCGGGAGTGCGCCATGACGGCACTGCTTGAGCTACGGGATATTCGCCGTAGCTACCCGTCGGGAGATGAACAGGTTGAGGTGCTTAAAGGCATTAATATCACCATTGCCGCGGGTGAGATGGTGGCGATTGTCGGGGCCTCAGGCTCCGGTAAATCCACGCTGATGAATATCCTTGGCTGCCTGGATAAACCCACCAGCGGCAGTTACAAAGTGGCCGGGCAGGATGTCGCGCTGCTTGATAGCGACGCGCTTGCCACCTTACGGCGCGAGCACTTTGGTTTTATCTTCCAGCGCTATCATTTGCTCTCGCATCTTAACGCCACGCAAAACGTGGAAGTGCCGGCGGTATATGCCGGTACGGCACGGGTTTATCGCCAGCAGCGGGCACGAGCTTTACTGATGCGCCTGGGGCTGGCTGAACGCGTTGACTATCTTCCGGCACAGCTGTCCGGCGGCCAGCAGCAGCGCGTCAGTATCGCCCGCGCGCTGATGAATGGCGGCCAGGTGATTCTGGCGGATGAGCCGACCGGCGCGCTGGATAGCCACTCTGGCGAAGAGGTGATGGCGACGCTCAAACAGCTGCGGGAACAGGGGCATACGGTGATTATCGTCACCCACGACCCGACTATTGCCGCACAGGCTCAGCGCGTTATCGAAATTCGTGACGGTGAGATTATCAGCAATCCTCCGGCGCTGGCGTCATCGGCTGGCGTACAGAAAGAGGCAAAGCCGCAGCCGACTCACTCACCGTTTCAGCAAACGCTCAGCAGCTTCCGTGAGGCATTCACTATGGCGTGGCTGGCGCTGGCGGCGAATAAAATGCGCACGCTATTGACGATGCTCGGCATTATTATTGGTATCGCCTCGGTGGTATCGATAGTGATTGTCGGCGATGCGGCCAAGCAGCTGGTGTTGCAGGATATTCGCTCGATTGGCACCAACACCATCGATATCTATCCGGGGAAAGATTTTGGCGACGATGACCCGCAATACCAGCAGGCATTAAAATATGACGACCTGGCGGCCATCAGCCAGCAGCCCTGGGTCAGGTCGGCAACCCCTTCGCTTTCGAGTAATTTACGGGTGCGCTATGGTAACGTCGATGCTGCCGCAAGCGTGAATGGCGTCAGCAGCCAGTACTTTAACGTTTACGGCATGACCTTCAGCGAAGGGAATACTTTTAACGACGAGCAGCTGGCAGGGCGTGCGCAGGTGGTGGTGCTGGACAGCAATACCAAACGCCAGCTGTTTCCGGATAAAGCCTGGGTGGTGGGGGAAATTGTGCTGGTGGGCAACATGCCTGCGACGGTGATAGGCGTGGCGCAGGAGAAGCAGTCGATGTTTGGCAGCAGTAAAATTCTGCGCGTCTGGTTGCCGTATAACACCATGGCCGGGCGGGTGATGGGGCAGAGCTGGCTTAACTCGATTACGGTGCGCGTTAACGAGGGTTATCACAGCCAGGAAGCTGAACAGCAGCTCAACCGGTTGTTGCAGTTACGTCACGGTAAGAAAGATTTCTTCACCTACAATATGGACGGGCTGTTGAAAACGGCGGAAAAGACCACACGTACTCTTCAGATGTTCCTGACGCTGGTGGCGGTGATTTCATTGCTGGTCGGCGGGATTGGCGTGATGAACATCATGCTGGTGTCGGTGACGGAACGTACGAAAGAGATCGGTATCCGCATGGCGGTAGGGGCGCGTGCCAGCGATGTGCTACAGCAGTTTTTGATCGAGGCGGTGCTGGTGTGTCTGGTGGGGGGAGCGTTAGGCATTGCGTTATCGCTGTTAATCGCCTTCACGCTGCAGCTGGTATTGCCCGGCTGGGAGATAGGCTTTTCACCGATGGCCTTATTAACCGCGTTTGTCTGTTCAACCGCAACGGGAATTATTTTTGGTTGGCTACCGGCAAGAAATGCCGCGCGGCTTAACCCTATTGATGCGCTGGCGCGAGATTAAATCGATCTCAGCTATGACGTTTGGGTATAAAAATGCCAGCCTGGCGGCTGGCATTTTATCCCTGGGATGTACACAATGAGGCAAAAGGTCAGGCGACCGCTGCTTCAAGCTCCAGAGGCACAATCAAACTGGCGTGATTGCCTTTTGGCCCCTGATGTACATCAAACCTGACAGTTTGTCCGGCTTTAAGCGTTCTGTAACCATCCATCTGAATGGTGGAGTAGTGTGCGAAGATATCTTCGCCACCGCCCTCAGGGCAGATAAAACCGAACCCTTTGGCGTTATTGAACCATTTAACAGTACCCGTTTCCATGCTTCGACATCCTTCGTAAATCTTATAAGTGAGATGGAATCAACCGGTGGGTGAGGGCGGGCTGTTCAAAACCTCGCCAGCTCACGCTTGTACAATGTAGATAATTTAACCATGTCGTCAAGCGTTGCGCGGGGGGTAACCCTTGAGAATGAATCAAAAATTTGAAGCAGTTAACGCTATGCTGATTAATGTGATCGGGCTCGCGCTCGCAAATAGTGACCGCTTTACACTCGGTGCTTCACGTTAACTGAAAGCGTATTACACTCAACCTATGGGCTTCGCCTTCATCATAACGGGCGATTTAACACGATGACGATTTGCAATGGGTAAGACGAACGATTGGTTGGATTTCGACCAGCTGGTGGGTGATAAACTGCGCGAAGCGCTAAAACCCCCTTCAATGTATAAAGTAATGTTAATGAACGATGACTACACGCCGATGGAATTTGTTATTGACGTGCTGCAAAAGTTCTTTTCTTATGATGTAGAGCGTGCAACGCAACTGATGCTCACCGTGCACTATCAGGGTAAAGCTACCTGCGGCATTTTTACTGCAGAAGTAGCGGAAACCAAAGTCGCGTTAGTGAACCAGTACGCACGAGAGCATGAGCATCCGTTGCTGTGTACGCTAGAAAAAGCCTGAAGAAGGCAAAATTTGGGGGAGGTGCCTATGCTCAATCAAGAACTGGAACTCAGTTTAAACATGGCTTTCGCCAGAGCGCGCGAGCACCGACATGAGTTTATGACCGTCGAGCATCTGTTACTGGCTTTGCTCAGTAACCCATCGGCTCGCGAAGCGCTGGAAGCGTGTAGCGTGGACCTGGTGGCGCTGCGACAGGAACTCGAGGCCTTCATCGAACAAACCACGCCGGTTCTGCCCGCCAGTGAAGAAGAGCGTGACACTCAGCCTACGCTTAGCTTCCAGCGTGTGCTGCAACGTGCGGTCTTTCACGTCCAGTCTTCTGGCCGCAGTGAAGTGACCGGGGCAAATGTACTGGTGGCTATCTTCAGCGAGCAGGAGTCCCAGGCTGCGTACCTGCTGCGTAAACATGAAGTCAGCCGGCTTGATGTGGTCAACTTTATCTCTCACGGTACACGCAAAGACGAACCTAACCAGGCGCCGGGCGCAGAAAATCCGGTTAATGAAGAGCAGGCAGGCGGGGAGGAACGTATGGAAAACTTCACCACCAATCTCAACCAGCTTGCACGCGTGGGAGGGATCGATCCGCTGATTGGCCGCGAGAAAGAGCTTGAGCGCGCCATTCAGGTTCTGTGCCGCCGCCGTAAAAACAACCCGCTGTTGGTGGGGGAGTCCGGGGTCGGGAAGACGGCGATTGCCGAAGGGCTTGCCTGGCGTATCGTGCAGGGCGACGTGCCGGAAGTGATTGCCGATTGTACTATTTACGCGTTGGATATCGGTTCGTTGCTGGCGGGCACGAAATACCGCGGTGACTTTGAGAAACGTTTTAAAGCGTTGCTCAAGCAGCTTGAACAGGATCAGAACAGCATTCTGTTTATCGATGAAATTCATACCATTATCGGTGCAGGCGCCGCGTCCGGCGGCCAGGTGGATGCGGCCAACCTGATTAAGCCGCTGCTGTCGAGCGGCAAGATCCGCGTCATCGGCTCAACAACGTATCAGGAATTCAGCAATATCTTTGAAAAAGACCGTGCTCTGGCACGTCGCTTCCAGAAAATTGATATTACTGAGCCCAGCGTTGAGGAGACCGTGCAGATTATTAACGGTCTGAAACCGAAATACGAAGCGCACCATGACGTGCGTTATACCGCGAAAGCGATTCGTGCCGCGGTGGAACTGGCGGTGAAATATATCAACGATCGTCACCTGCCGGACAAGGCAATTGACGTTATCGACGAAGCAGGGGCTCGTAGCCGCCTGATGCCGGTGAGCAAGCGTAAGAAAACGGTCAATGTCGCCGATATCGAAACCGTGGTCGCACGTATTGCCCGCATCCCGGAGAAGAGCGTGTCGGCAAGCGATCGTGATACGCTCAGAAGCCTGGACGACCGTCTGAAAATGCTGGTGTTTGGCCAGGATAAAGCCATTGAGGCGTTAACCGAAGCGATCAAAATGAGCCGTGCCGGGTTAGGACACGATCGTAAGCCCGTTGGTTCCTTCCTGTTTGCCGGCCCAACCGGGGTGGGTAAAACGGAAGTGACCGTGCAGCTGGCGAAATCGCTGGGCATTGAGCTGCTGCGCTTTGATATGTCGGAATATATGGAACGCCACACGGTGAGCCGTTTGATTGGCGCGCCTCCGGGATACGTAGGTTTTGACCAGGGCGGCCTGCTGACGGATGCGGTGATTAAGCATCCTCACTCTGTGCTGCTGCTTGATGAGATCGAAAAAGCGCACCCGGATGTCTTTAACCTGCTATTACAGGTGATGGATAACGGTACGCTGACCGATAACAACGGGCGCAAAGCGGACTTCCGTAATGTGATTCTGGTGATGACCACCAACGCCGGGGTGCGTGAAACCGAGCGTAAGTCGATTGGCCTGATTCGTCAGGACAACAGTACCGACGCAATGGAAGAGATCAAAAAGATCTTTACCCCGGAATTCCGCAACCGTCTGGACAACATTATCTGGTTCAACCATCTCTCTACCGAGGTGATCCACCAGGTGGTCGACAAATTTATTGTTGAGCTACAGGTGCAGTTGGATCAGAAAGGGGTTTCGCTGGAAGTGAGCCAGGAAGCGCGTGACTGGCTGGCAGAGAAAGGCTATGACCGTGCGATGGGCGCGCGTCCCATGACGCGTGTAATTCAGGACAACCTGAAAAAACCGCTCGCCAATGAACTGCTGTTTGGTTCATTAGTGGACGGAGGCCAGGTCACGGTGGCGCTGGATAAAGAGGATCAGAAACTGGTTTATAATTTCCATAGCGCGCAGAAGCACAAACCGGAAGCGGCTCACTAATTATTCATCAGCAGCCTAATAAAAAAAGGCCAGGTTAATAAATAACCTGGCCTTTCTATTACTAAACTGTTTGCGCCGCCTGTCAGGGCCGCGCTAAATAAAACTATCAGCGACTACGGAAGACAATGCGGCCTTTGCTCAGGTCGTACGGGGTCAGCTCTACAGTGACTTTGTCACCCGTCAGGATGCGGATATAGTTTTTACGCATTTTACCGGAGATATGAGCGGTTACCACGTGCCCGTTTTCCAGCTCAACGCGGAACATGGTGTTAGGTAACGTATCAAGAACGGTACCCTGCATTTCAATATTGTCTTCTTTGGCCATCTAATCCTCGAGGGTATCACTACCATAGTTTTGAACCGGCAAGATAATGCCCAGGTTCACGTATCATGTAAAGAATTGTTGGTGAAATCACCAGCGAAAGTGCAATTTGCACATTACCCGAAACCCACTCAAAAGCTGCACGCCTGGCGCTGGTCATGAGGGCTGCGAAGAGATAAACGATGGGCTGTCCCTGTTAAAGCTAATCCCAAACGGCGGTGGGGTAATGAGCAGAGTTCACTCTGCGGAGCTAATTATAACACTCTTAACCGTATTGTGCCGTAAACATTATCGTTACGAGAGGATTTGCGGCACCCAACAATAGGCGGGTAGCTGTAGCGGACGAAATATAGCCAGCTGCGCCAGATATTCCCGACGCGGAATTTCAACTGCGCCCAAAGATGCGGTATGCGCATTCAGCACCTGGCAATCAATCAGCCTGCCGCCATAATTGATAAAGTGCTGGCAGAAGACCAGCAGTGCCGTTTTGGACGCGTTTTCCCGACGGCTGAACATCGATTCACCGCAAAACAGCGCCCCTTGCGCCACACCATACATCCCGCCGATCGGTTCCTCACCTTCCCAGACCTCAACCGAATGGGCGTGTCCCAACTCATGTAGCCGCATATAGGCATCGATGATATCCGGGGTAATCCAGGTCCCTTCTTCACGGTCATCAGCACAGGCGCTGATAACTCGCTCGAACGCATGATTCAGCGTCACGCGATAAGGGGAGCGGCGATGGAAACGCTTCATGCTGCGGCTCAGGTGGAATTGCTCAGGAAGCAGCACCGCGCGCGGATCGGGCGACCACCATAAAATAGGGTCGCCGGGAGAGAACCAGGGAAAGATACCGCGCTGATAAGCCATCAATAAACGGGCGGGGCTTAAATCTCCCCCCAGCGCCAGTAACCCGTTAGGTTCACGCAACGCTGCTTCCGGCGAAGGGAAGGCAATTGAGTCACGGGAAAGCTGAATAAGGCGCATGGTGTCAGGGCTCCGGGGTGGTGATAATTATTGATGATAGCCTACTTACGCAGGCTATAAACGCTGGTGGAAATGATAATAGCGCCCACCGCTGGCCATTAAATCTGCGTGATGGCCTTGCTCAATAATTCGCCCGTTGTCCATCACAATTACGCTGTCGAAATTAGCGAGTCCACGCAGGCGATGTGTGACCATTAGCACGGTTTTATCTCTGGTTACCGTAGCCAGTAAATCAAGGATCTGACGTTCGGTTTCCGCATCCAGACCTTCGGTTGGCTCATCGAGTAAAAACAGCGGGGCATCGTGTAATAATGCACGCGCAATGGCCAGGCGGCGCAGCTCGCCACCCGAGAGCTGGCGGCCACCTTCGCCCAGCCAGCTGTTAAGACCGGCATCCTCCAGCAGTTTCTCAAGACCGACACGAGACAAAGCCTCGCTCAGTTCGGCATCGCTTGCGCCTGGCGCGGCCAGCAAAAGATTATCGCGCAGCGTGGCGCTAAATAAGTGCACCCGCTGTGACACCACGCTGGTAGAAGCGCGCAAAGCAGTTTCATCAAACTGGCCGAGTGCTTCGCCGTTCAAACGAATTTCGCCCTGCTGCGGTTCCCACGCACGGGTTAGCAGCTGGAGCAATGTTGATTTTCCGCAGCCAGTACGTCCCAAAATAGCGATGTGTTGCCCTGCTTCGACACGCAGCGAAATATCACGCAGCGCCATTTGCGCTTGCTCAGGATAGGCAAAGCTCAGGCTGTTAATTTCCAGCGCCACGCGTTCAGGAATTGTATGAGCGCGATCGGTGAAAACCACCGTTGGTTTTTGGCCGGTGATCTCAGTGACGCGTAGCGCAGAAGCGATAACCTGTCCCAGGTGCTGAAATGCGCCGGTGACCGGGGCCAGCGCTTCAAAAGCGGCAAGCGTACAGAAGACAAACAGCGCTATCAACGCACCCGGCGTGGCATTTCCCCCCACGCCCGCCGACGCCATCCACAGCATCAGGATGGTCGCGGCCCCGCTTATCAGCATCATCACGGCCAGGGAAAGCGCGCTGAGGTCAGCCTGACGGTGCTGCGCCTCTTGCCAGCGTTCCTCGGTCTCGTCAAGCTGCTGCCGGTAGCGCGGCGCGGCACCAAAAATGGTTAATTCCGCGTGGCCCTGCAGCCATGCGGTGAGCTGTTGGCGATAGTGTCCGCGCTGAATGGCGATCGCTTCGCCGGTTGGCTTTCCGGCAAAATAAAACAGCGGCGGCAGCAGAATTAACGTTGCCAGTAAAATACCGCCCAGCGTGAGGGCCAGCTGCACATCCAGCCAGCTCAAACCAAACGTCACCACCATTATCACCACCAACGCGCCGACCATGGGTGAAATGACACGCAGGTAGAGGTGGTCTAAGGTGTCGACATCCGCCACCAGGCGGTTTAGCAACTCGCCCTGACGAAAACGGGCAAGCCCGGCAGGGGAGAGCGGCAGCAGTTTGCTGAAGGTGGAAACGCGCAGGTGCTGAAGCACGCGGAAGGTTGCATCGTGGCTCACCAGGCGCTCAAAGTAGCGGCCCGCAGTACGGGTAATTGCGCCAGCGCGCACGCCTGCTGCTGGCAGCATGTAGTTAAAGCTGTAAATACCCGCCACGCCAACCACCGCCGAGGCAGACAGGAACCAGCCGGAGAGCGTTAGCAGCCCAATACTTGCCAGCAGCGTGACAATCGCCAGCACGACGCCAAGCGTCAGCAGCCATTTATGGCGGCAATACAGCGCCAGATAGGGAAGTAAAGCGCGCATTAGATCTCCTCCTGGCGATGAGCCAGTAACGTAGCGAACGGGCCGTTCTCAGAGGACAGCGTTGCGTAACTTCCTTGCTGCACGATACGCCCGTCACGCATCACCCAAACCTCATCCCACTCGCTGATGTAATCCAGCTGGTGGGTCACCATCAGGGTGGTTTGCTGACGGGAGGCGTTGCTCAATGCTTCCATTACGCGTTGTTCGCTATGGGCATCAAGGCTTGCGGCAGGTTCGTCGAGCAGCAGCAATCCGCACGGCATCAGTAAAGCGCGCGCCACCGCGACACGCTGTGCCTGGCCCACGGATAAACGTGCAGAAGCTTCACCCAGAGGCGTATCTATCCCCTGGGGTAACAACGGCAGAAACTCACTGACAGAGGCTTTATCCAGCGCCGTGGCTAATTGCGCAGCGCTGGCATCCGGCGCGCTCAACAGCACGTTTTCACGGATGGTTGCTGCCGGAAGCTGCGGGTTTTGCCCAACCCAGCTGAGCCGCTCACGCCACCATTCCGGCTCCAGCTCAGCCAGCTCAACACCGTTGATCAGTAACTGCCCCTGGTAGGGTAAAAAACCTGACAACACATTGAGCAGTGAGCTTTTCCCCGCGCCACTTTGCCCCACCAGCACCACGCGTTGCCCGGCAGCCAGGGTGAAGTTCAGCGGCCCGGCGAGCATTTTCTCCTCGCCGGACAAGATAACCAGATCGCGCGCTTCAATGCTGATAGGGTCATTGGCATTGAAGCGCATCGTACCCTGCTTGCGCTGCTGTAACGGAGCGTCAAGGAAGGTCATCAGGCTGTCGGCAGCCCCCACGGCTTGCGCTTTAGCATGATAAAAAGTGCCCAGATCGCGCAGCGGCTGGAAAAATTCAGGCGCCAGAATCAGCGCGAGGAAACCGGCAAACAGCGTCACCCCGGTGCTGTAATGGCCAAAGTTCAGCTCGCCCAGATAGGAGAAGCCAAAATACACCGCAACCAGCGCGATGGAGAGCGAGGCGAAAAACTCCAGCACGCCGGAGGAGAGGAACGCCAGGCGTAACACCTCCATGGTGCGCTGACGGAAATCCCGGGAAGCGATGCGGATATTTTCTGTTTCGGCGTGCCCGCGATTAAACAAACGCAGCGTTTCCATGCCGCGCAGGCGATCGAGGAAATGGCCGCTGAGCCGGGCTAACGCCTGGAAGTTGCGGCGGTTAGCGTCCGCAGCCCCCATGCCAACCATCGCCATAAACAGCGGAATAAGCGGTGCCGTGCAGAGTAATATCAGGGCCGCGACCCAGTTAGACGGGAAAATAGCAACCAGAATGAGCGCCGGAACCATCACCGCAAGCGACATTTGCGGCAGGTAACGGGCGTAATAATCATGCATATCTTCAATTTGTTCCAGCACCAGCGTTGCCCAACTGCCGACAGGCTTGCCCTGAATCCAGGCGGGACCGGCCTGATGCACGCGGTCGAGCACCTGGCGGCGAATTTGCTGGCGAATATGCAGCCCGGCGTAGAAGCCCACTTTTTCACGCAGCCAGACCACCCAGGCGCGTAAGACAAAAATCAGGATCAGGATAATAAAAGGCAGCAGCAGGGCATCGCGCGGGATATTTTCCATAATCATATGCTGCAGAATTCGGGCTAAAAGCCATGCCTGAGCAACAATTAACAGCCCGCTGACCAGGCCTAAAATACGGGACAGCCCCAGCCAGCGGCGCGAAATAACGCTTTGTTGTTTTAGCCAGCGGCTAAGTTGTTGTTGACGGGTTTTATTCATGAGTTGCCAGCGCAGGTTGGTAATACATTATCAGGCAAAATTTGCGGGCAATGTTACAACGCAGGCAAAATAAAGGCGACCTATTCAGTCGCCTTTACGTATCTTCAAACTGCTAATCAAGAAGGGGCAGTTACTTATTCTGTTCGGCCAGGCCGTCCAGGTAGCGCTCGGCATCGAGCGCCGCCATACAGCCGGTGCCCGCAGA
This sequence comes from Buttiauxella warmboldiae, assembly GCF_003818135.1. Lineage (GTDB taxonomy): Bacteria > Pseudomonadota > Gammaproteobacteria > Enterobacterales > Enterobacteriaceae > Buttiauxella > Buttiauxella warmboldiae. Next base: position 67,950 of record NZ_RPOH01000025.1, read on the forward strand.
GGTAATCGCCTGGCGATAAATATGATCCATCACATCGCCTGCCGCAAACACCCCAGCGATGCTGGTTTGTGTGGCGTTGCCGTGAATACCGGACTGCACTTTGATGTAGCCATTTTCCAGTTCCAGCTGGCCGTCAAAAATCCCCGTATTCGGACTATGGCCGATGGCGACAAACAGGCCAGCCACTGCCAGCTCTTCGGTGGTATCGGTGTTATGGACATCACGCAGGCGCAGGCCGCTGACGCCCATCTGGTCGCCGGTGACTTCATCCAGCGTGCGGTTAGTATGCAACACGATATTGCCGTTTTTCACCTTGTCCATCAGGCGGTTGATCAGGATTTTCTCCGCGCGGAAGCTCTCACGGCGGTGAATCAGATGCACTTCAGAGGCAATATTGGCCAGATAAAGCGCTTCTTCAACCGCGGTATTACCGCCACCGATGACCGCCACTTTCTGATTGCGATAGAAGAAACCGTCACAGGTTGCACAGGCTGAAACGCCACGCCCTTTAAATGCCTCTTCTGAAGGCAGTCCCAGGTAACGGGCGGAAGCACCGGTTGCGATGATCAACGCATCACAGGTGTATTCACCGCTGTCGCCCGTCAGACGGAACGGACGGTTTTGCAAATCAACTTTAGAGATGTGATCGAACAGAATTTCAGTTTCGAACTTAGCGGCGTGCTCATGCATACGCTCCATCAGAGCGGGGCCCGTCAGGCCTTCGGGATCGCCCGGCCAGTTCTCAACTTCGGTTGTGGTGGTTAGCTGGCCACCTTTTTCCATCCCGGTAATCAACACCGGCTTGAGGTTGGCGCGCGCCGCGTAGACTGCTGCGGTGTAGCCCGCAGGGCCGGAGCCAAGAATTAGCAATTTACTGTGTTTAGCGGTGCCCATGAGATCCTCATTGTTCGTTGGCAGTCAATCGAAGGATTGTAGGGAATTTAGCGGGGTAAAAAAAGGGTGCAGCGATTTTGTTAACTATATGTGCAATAGCCGCGCCCATTCAGCCAGCGCTAAAATATCCCGTAGCGCATAAAAATCCATCTGAACAGGGTAATTAGTCACGCCGGTAAAGTGATGAATAATCGTCAGGTAGCCCGGATATATGGCACGTTCCACTAAATTTCGATGTTTTGCTTTGACAATCCGCTAAGCATTTGCGAAAACATTCGAGGAAGAAAAACATTGGGTATGAGAGCGGTAAAATAACCGCGCATAGCCGATGCCAATTTACCGGGTTATTGAAATCTACTCATGGCGTGGACAGACGCCATAAGTGATGTCGATAGCGCCCGTTGGGCACCGGTCTTCTCACGTACACCTGGAACAGTGACGTTGACCGGGTTATGGCAGGTGAAGGAAGGAACACAGAGAGACAATAATAATGGTAGATAGTAAGAAGCGCCCTGGCAAAGATCTCGACCGCATCGATCGCAATATTCTCAATGAGCTGCAGAAAGATGGGCGTATTTCCAACGTCGAGCTTTCGAAGCGTGTGGGTCTTTCACCGACTCCGTGCCTTGAGCGCGTGCGTCGCCTGGAACGACAGGGGTTTATTCAGGGCTATATGGCTCTGCTGAACCCGCATTATCTGGATGCATCACTGCTGGTTTTTGTTGAGATTACTCTGAATCGTGGCGCCCCGGATGTGTTTGAGCAATTTAACGCTGCAGTTCAAAAACTGGAAGAAATTCAAGAGTGTCATTTGGTATCCGGCGATTTCGACTACCTGTTGAAAACCCGCGTACCTGATATGTCTGCGTACCGCAAATTATTAGGCGAGACCCTGTTACGACTGCCGGGTGTGAACGATACCCGTACCTATGTGGTGATGGAAGAGGTCAAACAGAGCAATCGTCTGGTCATTAAGACCCGTTAATCACGGGCCAGGTGCAAAATCTGCGTATTTTGGTTACACTCCTGGTAATTCATACAGCAACAGTGCCGGGAATGCTCGGCGCTGTTGCTCTCCATATTTATTAAGGACCTGGAGAGACTTACTTGAGCCAGGAATACACCGAAGAAAAAGAAGTGACATTACGCAAACTCAGCAGCGGGCGGCGGGCATTAGAGGCCTTACTGCTCCTTGTTGCCATTTTTGCCGTCTATTTGATGGTGGCGTTGCTTAGTTTTAATCCTTCCGATCCCAGCTGGTCACAAACCGCATGGCACGAACCTATCCATAACCTGGGGGGGATCCCCGGCGCGTGGCTGGCCGATACGCTGCTATTTATTTTTGGCGTGATGGCCTACACCATCCCGGCGATCATCATCGGTGCCTGCTGGTTCACTTTCCGCAATCGCGACAGCGAAGAGTTTGTGGACTATTTTGCCGTTTCCCTGCGTCTGATTGGCGTACTGGCCATGGTGCTGACGGCCTGTGGCCTGGCGGCGATAAACGCTGATGACATCTGGTATTTTGCCTCCGGCGGCGTGATTGGAAGCTTATTAAGCACCGCGATGATGCCGTTGCTCAACAGCAGCGGCGGCACTATTGCACTGCTGTGCGTGTGGGCTGCGGGCTTAACGCTGTTCACCGGCTGGTCGTGGATCGGTATTGCTGAGAAAATCGGCAGCGCGACCCTGAGCGTGCTGACGTTTGCCAGCAACCGCACACGCCGGGATAACACCTGGCAGGACGATGATTACGACGATGAAGAGCATCATGATGAGGAATACGCGCCAGAGGTTGAACGGCGTGAGTCTCGTCGTGCGCGAATTTTACGCGGCGCACTAGCGCGCAAGCAGCGAATCTCGGAGAAGTTTTCTAATCCGAACGGGCGCAAAACAGACTCGGCGCTGTTTTCTGGTAAACGCATGGACGATGCGGATGATGATGTTTTGTTCTCGGATCACAAAGCCACGCTGCCGGAAGAAGATGTTCTGTTTTCGGGGCATAAAGCGACCATGCCTGAAAGCGAAGAGTACGATCCGCTGCTGCACGGCTATTCTATCGTTGAACCTGTAGCTGCGCCTGCCGCAGCCGCCATGGCGAACACTGCCTACGCCGCTCCGGCTATGCCTGAGGCGACCGTATCACCGGCTATCGTTCCCGCACCGGAAATGGAACCAATCCCCGCGATTGCCTGGGAACCGGCACCCACACCGGTGACTCCAGAGCCAGTGATTGCTCCGGCGCCGGAAAGCTACAATACCCCAGGCATTGCGCAGCAATCTCCTCCTCAGCAGGAGCCACAGCAGGTAACCAGCTATTGGTCAGAGCCTGAATTTGCGCAACCGGCGGTTACGCAACCTCCAGTTGAGCCAGCTTATTTTGCGCCCGCTGCGGCAGAGCCAGCCGTCCAGCCTGAACCCGTTGAAGAAATCAAACCTGCGGTGCGTCCGCCTATCTACCATTTTGAAGAGGTTGAAGCGAAACGCGCTCGTGAGCGTGAGCAGCTGGCGGCCTGGTATCAGCCGGTTAATGAACCAAAGCCGGACCCTTACGGCTACGACAGCTCCCCGGCCTTTGCATCGGCCTCTCCAGCGGCTACGTCGCATTTTGACGCACCGGCGATGCCTCATGGTTTTGCCAGCGTTACACCTGAGGCTCCGGTTGTTCCGGCTCCAGCCGTAGCGCAGGGAGTGAAAGAGGCGGCGAAAGTTGCGGGCGCTGCGGCGGCGTTTAGCCCGGTATTCAGCATTGCAGGAGACGCGCCGCGCCCACAGATCAAAGAAGGGATTGGCCCACAGCTGCCACGTCCAAATCGTGTGCGTGTGCCAACGCGTCGTGAACTTGCCTCTTACGGTATTAAGCTGCCTTCTCAACGCATGGCGGAAGAGGAAGCTCGTCGGCAGAATGGCATGGACATCGATGAGGGGTATGCCGACGATGCCGAAGAAAGAGAGCAGCATGAGCTGGCGCGTCAGTTTGCCGCTCAGCAGCAACAGCGCTACGGCGAAGAGTACGAAGATGACGCCGTTCAGCAAAGTGAGGATGAAGCCGAGCAGGCGGAATTAGCGCGTCAGTTTGCTACGCAACAGCAGCAACGCTATTCCGCACCACCGCAGCAACCGACTCAGCAACAGCCCAATAACGCGCCGTTCTCACTGGATGATTTTGGTCTCTCACCGATGAAAACCTTGGTTAACGATGGGCCGAGCGAGCCATTATTTACGCCGGGTCATATTGAAGAGCCAGCTCCGGTGCCGCAGCCGCAAAGCTGGCAGGCTGCACCACAGGCACATATGCCGCAACAAACGCCAGCACCTGCTCCCGCTGCGGCGCCATCGATACAGGAAAGTTTGATTCACCCGTTCCTGATGCGAAATGGGGACGACCGTCCGCTACAGCGCCCAACCACGCCGTTGCCCTCGCTGGACTTACTGACTTCTCCACCGGCAGAAGTTGAGCCGGTAGATACCTTTGCTCTGGAGCAAATGGCGCGGCTGGTTGAAGCCCGTCTGGCGGATTACCGCATTAAAGCTGACGTGGTGGATTACTCTCCGGGCCCGGTTATCACTCGTTTTGAGCTTGATTTAGCACCGGGGGTGAAAGCGGCGCGTATTTCTAACCTGTCACGGGACCTTGCACGTTCGTTATCAACTGTTGCCGTGCGCGTTGTCGAAGTGATCCCCGGCAAACCTTATGTTGGGCTTGAATTACCGAACAAGAAACGCCAGACCGTTTACCTGCGTGAAGTGCTGGATTGTCCTAAATTCCGCGAAAGCGCCTCGCCGTTGACGGTCGTGCTGGGTAAAGACATCGGCGGTGAACCGGTGATTGCCGATCTGGCGAAAATGCCGCACTTGCTGGTGGCGGGCACCACCGGCTCAGGTAAGTCCGTCGGCGTGAACGCCATGATCCTCAGCATGCTGTATAAAGCCACGCCGGATGAAGTGCGCTTTATTATGATCGACCCGAAAATGCTTGAGCTGTCGGTGTATGAAGGCATCCCGCATCTGTTAACGGAAGTGGTAACAGATATGAAAGACGCTGCTAATGCCCTGCGCTGGAGCGTTAACGAGATGGAACGCCGCTACAAGCTGATGTCAGCCCTGGGCGTGCGCAACCTGGCGGGTTACAACGAACGCGTGCTGGAAGCCGAACGCATGGGCCGCCCAATTCCAGATCCCTTCTGGAAGCCAGGCGACAGCATGGAAGTCTCCCATCCGATGCTGGAAAAACTGCCGTATATCGTGGTGCTGGTGGATGAATTTGCCGACCTGATGATGACGGTTGGCAAGAAGGTGGAAGAGCTGATTGCTCGCCTGGCGCAGAAAGCACGTGCCGCAGGTATTCACCTTGTACTGGCCACACAGCGTCCATCGGTTGACGTAATTACCGGCTTGATTAAGGCCAACATTCCAACGCGCGTGGCGTTTACCGTGTCGAGCAAAATCGACTCCCGTACCATTCTCGACCAGGCCGGTGCTGAGTCGCTGCTGGGAATGGGGGATATGCTTTATTCCGGGCCAAACTCAACGCTGCCGGTGCGCGTGCACGGCGCGTTTGTACGCGACCAGGAAGTTCATGCGGTGGTTCAGGACTGGAAAGCGCGTGGTCGCCCTCAATACATCACCGGCATTACTTCCGATAGTGAAAGTGAAGGCGGCGCAGGAGGCGGGCTGGACGGCGATGAAGAGCTCGATCCGTTATTCGACCAGGCGGTTGCTTTTGTGGTTGAAAAACGTAAAGCGTCTATTTCCGGCGTACAGCGTCAGTTCCGCATTGGCTATAACCGCGCCGCTCGCATTGTTGAACAGATGGAAGCGCAGGGCATCGTCAGTCCGCAGGGGCATAACGGTAACCGTGAAGTGCTTGCGCCACCGCCATTTGAGTAACTTTTTGCATCAGAGCCGCGGCTGCGGCTCTTTTGCAAAGATGGGTAAATTGCCGGAAAATCAGCTTATTCTTCTGTTGCTCAGCAACGGCTCTCGACTAGAGTGGGCAGCAGAAAGGCTACAGCGCACTCGCTTTGTGGCGCATGAATTTAAAGGGATCATAATGAAAAAAATCGCTATTACTGGTGCTTTGTTGGCGGCTCTGACCGCTACCGCCGCCTGGGCTGACGCCGCGGGCGACCTGAAAGCCCGTCTGGATAAAGTCAGCAGCTTCCACGCCAGCTTCACGCAGCAGGTGACCGATGGTAGCGGTGCTGCGGTTCAGGAAGGTCAGGGGGATTTGTGGGTGAAGCGCCCGAACCTGTTCAACTGGCATATGACGCAGCCTGATGAGAGCATTCTGGTTTCTGATGGCAAAACTCTGTGGTTCTACAACCCGTTTGTTGAGCAAGTTAGCGCGACCTGGCTGAAAGACGCCACCGGGAATACGCCGTTTATGTTGATTGCCCGCAACCAAAGCAGCGACTGGCAGCAATACAACATCAGGCAAAGCGGTGATGATTTTGTGCTGACGCCAAAAACCAGCGCCGGCAACCTCAAGCAGTTCACGATTAACGTCGGCCGCGACGGGACTATCCATCAGTTCAGCGCCATTGAGCAGGACGATCAGCGCAGTAGCTATGCGCTGAAAACGCAGCAAAACGGCGCGGTGGAGATGAGCAAGTTCAAATTTACCCCGCCTGAAGGCGTGACGGTGGACGATCAACGTAAGTAGGGGTATCAGTGAGCAACCTGTCGCTCGATTTTTCTGAAAATACCTTCAAGCCTCTGGCCGCTCGTATGCGGCCGGAGAACCTCGCGCAGTACATCGGCCAACAACATCTGCTTGCCCCCGGCAAACCGCTACCGAAAGCCATCGTTGCGGGGCATCTTCATTCGATGATTTTATGGGGGCCGCCAGGCACCGGTAAAACCACGCTTGCGGAAGTGATTGCTCACTATGCTGATGCGGATGTGGAACGCATTTCGGCCGTCACTTCCGGGGTCAAAGAGATCCGCGAAGCGATAGAGCGCGCGCGCCAGAACCGCAATGCCGGGCGGCGTACCATTCTGTTTGTGGACGAAGTTCATCGCTTTAACAAAAGCCAGCAGGATGCGTTTTTGCCGCACATCGAAGACGGCACCATTACCTTTATCGGCGCGACCACCGAAAACCCGTCATTCGAGTTGAACTCGGCGCTGCTTTCACGCGCCCGCGTTTATTTGTTGAAATCGCTGACCGCTGAAGACATTGAACAAGTGCTCGATCAGGCGATGAGCGATACGGCTCGCGGCTACGGCGGGCAGAATATCGTGCTGCCGGATGAAACCCGTTTGGCCATTGCTGAACTGGTGAACGGCGATGCTCGCCGCGCGCTGAATACGCTCGAAATGATGGCCGATATGGCGGAAGTTGATGCCAGCGGACAACGCATTTTACAAATGGCGCTTCTGACCGAAATTGCAGGCGAATGCAGCGCGCGCTTTGATAACAAAGGCGATCGTTTTTACGATCTGATTTCTGCTTTGCATAAATCGGTGCGCGGCTCCTCTCCGGATGCAGCGCTGTACTGGTATGCGCGCATTATCACCGCGGGTGGCGATCCTCTGTATGTGGCGCGTCGTCTGTTAGCCATTGCCTCGGAAGACGTAGGCAATGCCGATCCGCGTGGGATGCAAGTCGCGATTGCGGCCTGGGACTGCTTCACGCGCGTTGGCCCGGCCGAAGGGGAACGCGCTATTGCCCAGGCCATTGTTTACCTGGCCTGTGCGCCGAAAAGCAATGCGGTTTACACGGCATTTAAAGCGGCAATGGCCGATGCCCGTGAGCGCCCGGATTACGACGTTCCTGTTCATCTGCGCAATGCGCCAACCAAATTGATGAAAGAAATGGGGTATGGGCAGGAGTACCGCTACGCTCATGACGAACCCAATGCCTATGCTTCCGGCGAAGTTTACTTTCCGCAGGAAATGGCACAAACACGCTATTATCGCCCGACAAACAGAGGTCTTGAGGGCAAGATTGGTGAAAAGCTCGCCTGGCTTGCTGAACAGGATCAAAATAGCCCGACAAAACGCTACCGCTAATGCAGACGTTGCGGTAAGGTTAGCAAGACTTTCTATGCGGTTGCAGGCTGTGACCGCTATCCCCTTCATTTAATTCGATAAGCACAGGATAAGCATGCTCGATCCCAATCTACTGCGTACCGAGCCAGACGCAGTCGCTGAAAAACTGGCACGCCGAGGCTTCAAGCTGGATGTAGAAACGCTGCGCTCCTTAGAAGAGCGTCGTAAAGTGTTGCAGGTTAAAACTGAAAATCTGCAGGCTGAACGTAACTCGCGATCGAAATCCATCGGCCAGGCGAAAGCGCGTGGGGAAGATATCGAGCCGTTGCGTCTGGAAGTTAACCAGCTTGGCGAAGAGTTGGATGCAGCTAAAACCGAGCTGGATGCCCTGCTGGCAGAGATCCGCGACATCGCGTTGACGCTGCCTAACATCCCGGACGATTGTGTACCAATGGGTAAAGACGACAGCGAAAACGTTGAAGTCAGCCGTTGGGGTGAGCCGCGCAAATTCGATTTTGAAGTGCGTGACCACGTGACTTTGGGTGAAATGGCGAAAGGGCTGGATTTTGCCTCTGCCGTTAAGCTGACGGGTTCACGCTTCGTTGTGATGCAGGGGCAGATTGCGCGTATGCACCGCGCCCTGAGCCAGTTCATGCTCGATCTGCATACCGAACAGCACGGTTATATCGAAAACTATGTTCCGTATCTGGTAAACCATGACACCCTGTACGGTACTGGCCAGCTGCCTAAATTTGCCGGGGACCTGTTCCATACGCGTCCACTGGAAGAAGAAGCTGGCGCCAGCAACTACGCGCTGATCCCAACCGCGGAAGTGCCGTTGACCAACCTGGTGCGTGACGAAATTCTGGACGACGAATCCCTGCCGCTGAAGATGACCGCTCATACCCCTTGCTTCCGTTCAGAAGCGGGTTCTTATGGCCGTGACACTCGTGGTCTGATTCGTATGCACCAGTTCGATAAAGTCGAAATGGTTCAGGTCGTGCGTCCGGAAGAGTCAATGGACGCGCTGGAAGAGCTGACAGGCCACGCAGAGAAAGTGCTGCAGCTGCTGAATCTACCGTACCGTAAAGTGCTGCTGTGCTCGGGTGACATGGGCTTTGGCGCGGTCAAAACTTACGATCTGGAAGTTTGGTTGCCGGCACAGGACACCTATCGCGAAATATCCTCTTGCTCTAACTGCGGAGATTTCCAGGCTCGTCGTATGCAGGCGCGCTGCCGCAGCAAAACAGACAAGAAAACCCGTCTGGTGCACACGCTGAACGGTTCTGGTTTGGCCGTTGGCCGTACTCTGGTCGCGGTGCTGGAAAACTACCAGCAAGCGGACGGCCGTATTGCAGTACCGGAAGTATTACGCCCGTACATGAAAGGGCTGGAGTACATCGGCTAATTATTACGGCTGATGTATTCGTTCTATTTCATTCTGGAAAAGCGCCTGCGGGCGCTTTTTTTATGGCGTAATTATTCTCATTCCCACAGTTAACCTCCCTTTATTGACATCAGGCAATAACAAATACCCCTATATGAGTATTATCGCCCTCAGAAAGAGAGTGAAGGTGACGAAGACAACTCATTCAGTTTGCTTATCATTGGCGGTTTGAAGTGACATAAAGTGACCGGCAGCCAGTCGTGATACTGAGATAAATTAAAACACTCCTTTCTCTTTTGAGCCGAGCAACGGAAACGCGGGCTGCACTTTCCTGGGTAACCACTGCCGGCTTGTTTAAATGTGAGCACCAAACAAGTGGGTCATTATGAAAGAGAAAACTTCTGATGCGGTTCTGGGCGCGCAGGTCAGCCGCCGTAAGCTGGTGAAAACCACCGCTATCGGTGGGCTTGCCGCTGCGAGCGGAGCATTAACGCTCCCCTTTAGCCGTCTGGCTTTTGCACAAACTCCCGCTGACACCCTGAACGCCGCTGAGAATGTGGTCTGGAGCGCCTGTACGGTGAACTGTGGCAGCCGCTGCCCGCTGCGTATGCATGTGGTGGACGGTGAAATCAAATATGTCGAGACCGATAATACCGGTAATGATGATTATGAGGGGCTGCATCAGGTTCGTGCCTGCCTGCGTGGCCGTTCAATGCGTCGCCGCGTCTATAATGCCGACCGCCTGAAATATCCAATGAAGCGCGTAGGTGCCCGTGGCGAAGGCAAGTTTGAGCGCATCAGCTGGGACGAAGCTTTTGATACCATCGCTAACAGCATGAAAGGCATCATTAAAGAGTATGGTAACGAAGCCATTTATCTGAACTATGGCACCGGGACGTTGGGGGGGACAATGACCCGTTCCTGGCCACCGGGCTCGACGCTGATTGCGCGTCTGATGAACTGCTGTGGCGGATATCTGAATCATTATGGTGACTATTCGACCGCACAAATCGCCGCGGGCCTGAACTACACCTATGGCGGCTGGGCGGATGGCAATAGCCCGTCTGACATTGAAAACAGCAAGCTTGTCGTCTTGTTTGGCAATAACCCAGGGGAAACGCGGATGAGCGGCGGCGGGGTGACTTACTACCTCGAACAGGCACGCGAGAAATCTAACGCGCGCATGATTATCATCGACCCGCGTTATACCGACACCGGCGCCGGGCGCGAAGATGAGTGGATCCCGATTCGTCCAGGTACAGATACCGCGCTTATCTCCGCTCTGGCCTGGGTGATGATCTCTGAAAATCTCGTTGACCAGCCGTTCCTTGATAAATACTGCGTGGGATACGATGAAAAAACGCTGCCGGATACTGCCCCAGCGAATGGCCATTACAAGGCTTATATTCTCGGTTCCGGCGCTGACGGCGTGGCAAAAACCCCGCAGTGGGCGGCAAAAATCACCGGGATCCCTGCTGAGCGCATTGTGAAGCTGGCCCGTGAAATTGCCAGCGCTAAGCCCGCATTTATCAGCCAGGGCTGGGGGCCGCAGCGCCACTCAAACGGCGAGCTGGTTTCCCGTGCCATCGCAATGCTGTCGATTCTGACCGGCAACGTCGGTATTCATGGCGGTAACAGCGGCGCGCGTGAAGGCTCTTATAGCCTGCCGTTTGTGCGTATGCCGACATTTGAAAACCCCGTCAAGACCAGTATTTCAATGTTCTTGTGGACGGATGCTATCGAACGTGGCCCGGAAATGACCGCCACACGCGATGGCGTGCGTGGTAAAGATAAGCTAGATGTACCGATCAAGATGATCTGGAACTATGCCGGTAACTGCCTGATCAACCAGCATTCTGAGATCAACCGCACCCATGAGATCCTGCAGGATGATAAAAAATGCGAGATGATTGTGGTTATTGATAACCACATGACTTCTTCCGCGAAATACGCGGATATCCTGCTGCCAGACTGCACCGCTTCGGAACAGATGGATTTCTGCCTCGATGCCTCCGCAGGCAACATGGCGTACGTGATCTTTGCCGGCCAGGCCATTAAACCGCGCTTTGAGTGCAAAACGATTTATGAAATGACCAGCGAGATTGCTAAGCGCATGGGGGTGGAGCAGAAATTTACCGAAGGTCGCAGCCAGGAACAGTGGATGCGCCATCTGTATCAGCAATCTCAGCAGGCGATTCCTGAGCTGCCGAGCTTCGAAGAGTTCAGCAAGCAAGGCATCTTTAAGAAGCGCGATCCTGATGGACACCATGTTGCCTATAAAGCCTTCCGTGAAGATCCTGTGGCGAATCCGTTGACCACCCCATCCGGGAAAATTGAGATCTATTCTGCGCAACTGGCAGAAATTGCTGCGAGCTGGCAGCTCAATGAAGGCGACGTTATCGACCCGCTGCCGGTTTACAGCGCGGGCTTTGAAAACTACGGCGATCCGCTGGCGGAAAAATGGCCGTTACAGATGACCGGTTTCCACTATAAAGCGCGTACCCACTCAACCTACGGCAACGTGGATGTGCTGAAGGCCGCTTGCCGTCAGGAGATGTGGATCAATCCACTGGATGCACAGTCGCGCGGCATTAAAAACGGCGACATCGTGCGTATCTTCAACGATCGAGGAGAAGTGCAAATCAACGCGAAAGTCACGCCGCGCATTATTCCTGGCGTGGTCGCGATGGGAGAAGGGGCGTGGTATAGCCCGGATGCCAATAAAATTGACCATGCTGGCTGCATTAACGTGCTGACCACCCAGCGACCATCGCCACTGGCCAAAGGCAACCCCTCCCACAGTAACCTCGTCCAGGTCGAGAAGGCGTAAGGAATAGCTGATGACAACTCAATACGGATTTTATATAGATTCCAGCCGCTGCACCGGTTGCAAGACCTGCGAACTGGCATGCAAAGACTACAAAAATTTAGGCCCGGATGTCAGCTTCCGCCGTATCTATGAATACGCGGGCGGCGACTGGCAGGAAGATAACGGCGTCTGGCAGCAGAATGTGTTCGCCTATTATCTGTCGATTGCCTGTAACCACTGCGAAGATCCTGCATGTACCAAGGTCTGCCCAAGCGGTGCGATGCACAAGCGTGAGGACGGCTTTGTCGTCGTCAACGAAGACGTATGCATTGGCTGCCGTTATTGCCATATGGCTTGCCCGTATGGCGCACCACAGTACAACGCAGAAAAAGGCCATATGACGAAATGTGATGGCTGCTACTCGCGTATCGCGGAAGGGAAGAAACCGGTTTGTGTGGAATCCTGTCCGTTGCGTGCGCTGGATATGGCACCAATTGCTGAACTGCGCGCGAAATATGGCGAGCAGGCAGCGATAGCTCCGCTGCCATCGGCCCATTTCACCAGGCCAAATATCGTCATTAAACCTAACGCCAACAGCCGCCCTTGTGGGGACAAAACCGGCTATCTGGCAAACCCTAAGGAGGTGTGAGATGGGTAACGGATGGCATGAATGGCCGCTGATGGTCTTTACGGTTTTAGGGCAGTGCGTCGCCGGTGGCTTTATTGTTATCGCGCTGGCGTTGCTGACCGGCGTTAGGGAACCTGCGCAGCTTAAACGCGTGCACTGGGCGATGATCGTGCTGTGGGTGCTGATGGGGATTGGCTTTATGGCCTCGGTGCTTCACCTTGGTTCACCGCTGCGCGCCTTCAACTCGCTTAATCGAATGGGCGAGTCAGCATTGAGTAATGAAATTGCCAGCGGTTCGCTGTTCTTTGCCGCAGGCGGATTCTGGTGGCTGCTAACCGTGCTGGGCAAAATGCCGCAGGCGTTGGGTAAAATCTGGATGGCGCTGACCATGGTGCTGGGCGTGTTTTTCGTCTGGATGATGTGCAAGGTCTACCTGATTGATACCGTACCAACGTGGTATAGCATTTATACACCGCTCAGTTTCTTCCTGACGATGCTGATTGGCGGGCCGCTGCTGGGCTATCTGCTACTGCGAGTGGCTGGCGTCACCGGCTGGGGGATGCGCATTCTTCCGGCTGTATCACTGTTAGCCGTTGTTGCGAGTACTGCGGTGGTGATGCTGCAAGGAATGGAGCTAGCGACTATTCAAAGTTCCATTGCGCAGGCATCGACGCTGGTTCCGCAATACGGCGCGTTAATGTCATGGCGACTGCTGGTTCTGGCTGCGGCTTTAGCCTGCTGGATTATTCCACAGCTCAAAGGTGGGCTGGCAAATCCCGCGCTGCTGGCGCTAGCTTTTGTGCTGATGATTGCCGGAGAGCTTATCGGGCGCGGCGTATTCTACGGCTTACATATGACCGTCGGTATGGCGATCGCCAGCTAGTCAACGCTTAAAACGAAATGCGCCTGCGGGCGCATTTCGTCTTTTCAGATAAGAAAATATCATCCGAATGACCATGAAATTTTTCATCCGGTCAGCCGCGCGGCACGATCCTAAGATCCCATCAAAAACAGTCAGATAGCTTCTGGCGTTAGCGCTTCCCCGACCGGTTAGATAAGTTTTATCAATCGACAGCCTGCAAATCGCGCCAGGCCCTGCCAGCGCTGGATTGACAATCTTTTTTCCGCTGGCATGATGCGCGCAATTTCTTCTCTTCCTCGCGGTTTTTTTTACATGTCCACCTATACCCGACCGGTGCTGCTTTTGCTCTGTGGTCTGATGCTTTTGACCCTGGCGATTGCGGTATTAAATACGCTGGTTCCACTCTGGTTAGCCCATGAGCATCTGCCAACCTGGCAAGTCGGGATGGTGGGGTCGTCCTATTTTACCGGCAACCTGCTCGGAACTTTGCTGACCGGCTGGCTGATTAAGCGTCAGGGTTTTAACCGCAGCTACTATCTGGCCTCGCTGATTTTTGCCGCTGGTTGCGCAGGGCTGGGATTAATGACCGGTTTCTGGAGCTGGATGGCGTGGCGTTTCATTGCCGGGGTTGGCTGCGCGATGATTTGGGTAGTGGTGGAAAGTGCGCTGATGTGCAGCGGGACTTCGCGTAATCGCGGACGCCTGCTGGCGGCATACATGATGGTTTATTACGTAGGCACCGTGCTGGGTCAACTGTTGATAAGCAAAATGCCCACGGATTTAGCCAGCGTTCTGCCAGGGGTAACCGCGCTGATTCTGAGCGCTATTCTTCCGCTGCTGTTCACCCGTATTGTGAACGATCGCAGTGAAAATCAGGAGGCGACACCGGTCTGGCCGATGCTGCGCCTGCGCCACGCGCGCCTTGGCGTGAACGGCTGCATTATTTCCGGGATTGTTCTGGGTTCGCTGTACGGATTAATGCCGCTGTATTTAAATCATCAGGGCGTCAGCGATGCGGGCATTGGTTTCTGGATGGCGGTGATGGTCAGTGCGGGCATTGTCGGGCAGTGGCCGGTAGGGCGCCTGGCCGATCGTTTTGGCCGTTTGCTGGTGCTGCGAGTTCAGGTGTTCGTGGTTATTCTGGGCTGCATGGCGATGCTAACTCATGCCGCAATGGGGCCAACACTGTTTGTGCTGGGGGCGGCTGGGTTTACGCTGTATCCGGTAGCGATGGCCTGGGCTTGTGAAAAAGTGGAGCACCACCAGCTGGTCGCCATGAATCAGGCTCTGTTATTGAGCTATACCGTGGGCAGCTTGCTGGGCCCAACCTTGACCTCGATGCTGATGCAAAGCTACTCAGACAGTTTACTGTTTGTGATGATTGCCGGCGTGGCGTTTGTATACCTGCTGATGTTACTGCGCAAAGCAGGGGCGCATACCACACCGATTGCCCATGCCTGATAAAAATGGCCCTCATTCAGCATGAGGGCCATATTGCTAATGTGGCAAAGTCAGTACATCACCTTGTGACCATACTGCTCCAGAATACCTTTCACGCGTTCCATGGTCTCTTTCTTCGGTGGATGCACGCCGTCAAGCTTGTACTCTTCACCCATCGCCACCCATTTGTGTTTGCCCAGTTCATGGTATGGCAAAAGCTCAATCTTCTCGACATTGCCCATATCACGCGTGAATTCGCCAAGGCGATGCGCCGAGTCATCATCGTCTGACCAACCCGGCACGACCACGTAGCGGATCCAGACATTCACGTTTTTATCTGCAAGGTAGCGTGCAAATTCCAGCGTGCGGTGATTCGAGACGCCAACCAGATGCTGGTGGATCTCATCATTCATCTGTTTTAAATCCAGCATCACCAGGTCGGTGACTTCGAGTAATTCATCAACCACCGGATCGTAGCGACGTACAAAACCGTTGGTATCCAGGCAGGTATGAATGCCTTCCTGGCGACAGGCGCGGAACCAGTCGCGCACGAACTCGGCCTGCAGCATGGCTTCGCCGCCGGAGGCCGTGACGCCACCACCCGACGCATTCATAAAGTGGCGATAGGTCACCACCTCTTTCATCAGCTCTTCAACGGTTATCTCTTTGCCGCTGTGGGTGTCCCAGGTATCACGGTTATGGCAATACAGGCAGCGCATCAGGCAGCCCTGGAAGAAGGTGATAAAACGAATGCCGGGACCATCCACGGTTCCGCAGGATTCAAAGGAATGAATTCGGCCAATTACTGACATTGCGGTGTTCTCTCCAGTATGGGCTCGTGCTTTAAAACAGGAACCCGGTTGAGCGCGGTCTGTGTACAGATTGCCGCGTCGAATCAGTTTTGCGCGATAACTTAAACGTAGCAGTTATCGTGCAAAACCGGTTCTGAGATAAGAAAAGGCCCCACCGAAGTGGAGCCTTTATTCTACGCCTTTTCAGACAAACCGTGAATTACATGGTTTGAGTGAAGGTACGGGTAATAACGTCCTGCTGCTGTTCTTTAGTCAGGGAGTTAAAACGTACCGCGTAACCAGATACACGAATGGTCAGCTGAGGATATTTCTCAGGGTTTTCCATCGCATCCAGCAGCATTTCACGGTTCATAACGTTCACGTTCAGGTGTTGGCCACCTTCGATGGACGCTTCGTGGTGGAAGTAACCATCCATCAGACCCGCGAGGTTAGTTTTACGCACTTCGTCGTCTTTACCCAGCGCGTTAGGAACGATAGAGAAGGTATAAGAGATACCATCTTTAGCGTAAGCAAACGGTAGTTTAGCAACGGAAGTCAGAGAGGCAACAGCACCTTTCTGGTCACGGCCGTGCATTGGGTTAGCACCTGGACCGAATGGCGCGCCAGCGCGACGACCGTCCGGGGTGTTACCGGTTTTCTTACCATAAACCACGTTAGAGGTGATGGTCAGAACGGACTGAGTCGGGATAGCGTTACGGTAAGTAGTCAGTTTCTGAATTTTCTTCATGAAACGTTCTACCAGGTCAACAGCGATGTCATCTACGCGAGAATCGTTGTTACCGAACTGCGGGTATTCGCCTTCGATTTCGAAGTCTACAGCCAGGCCGTCTTCGTCACGGATAGGTTTAACTTTCGCGTATTTGATTGCAGACAGGGAGTCAGCTGCAACAGACAGACCCGCGATACCACAAGCCATGGTGCGAACTACGTCACGGTCATGCAGAGCCATCAGGGACGCTTCGTAGCTGTACTTATCATGCATGTAGTGAATGATGTTCAGCGCGGTGACGTACTGTTTAGCCAGCCAGTCCATGAAGTGGTCCAGACGATCCAGAACGTTATCATAGTCCAGAACATCAGCCATGATTGGCGCTTCTTTAGGGCCGATCTGCAGTTTCAGTTTTTCATCAACGCCGCCGTTGATTGCATACAGCATGGTTTTCGCGAGGTTAGCACGAGCACCGAAGAACTGCATTTGCTTACCAACAACCATTGGGCTTACGCAGCATGCGATTGCGTAGTCATCGTTGTTAAAGTCAGGGCGCATCAGATCGTCGTTCTCGTATTGCAGAGAAGAGGTATCGATGGAAACTTTAGCCGCGTATTTCTTAAAGTTCAGTGGCAGTTTTTCAGACCACAGAATAGTAATGTTCGGCTCCGGAGACGGCCCCATGGTGTACAGGGTGTTCAGGAAACGGAAGCTGGATTTGGTAACCAGAGTACGGCCATCTACGCCCATACCGGCGATAGATTCTGTCGCCCAGATTGGGTCGCCAGAGAACAGCTCATCATACTCAGGGGTACGCAGGAAGCGAACCATACGCAGTTTCATGACCAGGTGGTCAATCATTTCCTGTGCTTCAAGCTCGGTGATTTTGCCCGCTTTCAGGTCACGTTCGATGTAAGCATCCAGGAAGGTGGATACGCGACCGAAGGACATTGCAGCGCCGTTCTGAGATTTAACCGCAGCCAGGTAGCCGAAGTAAGTCCACTGAATAGCTTCCTGAGCGTTTTTAGCCGGACCAGAGATATCGCAGCCGTATTTAGCCGCCATCTCTTTGATCTGACCCAGAGCGCGGTGCTGCTCGGAGATCTCTTCGCGCAGACGGATAGTTGCTTCCAGGTCTTCGCCGTTTTCCAGTTTGGTCTGCAGAGAGTTGAACTGAGCAAACTTGTCTTTCATCAGGAAGTCGATACCGTACAGCGCAACGCGACGGTAGTCACCGATGATACGACCACGGCCGTAAGCATCTGGCAGGCCAGTGATTACGCCTGATTTACGGCAGTTCAGGATGTCTTTGGTATAAACGTCAAACACACCCTGGTTGTGGGTTTTACGGTATTCGGTGAAGATCTTTTTCAGCATTGGGTCAAGTTCGCGACCGTATACTTTGCAAGAACCTTCAACCATTTTGATGCCACCGAACGGAATAATGGCACGTTTCAGTGGAGCATCAGTCTGCAAGCCCACGATAGTTTCGAGGGACTTGTTGATGTAACCAGCATCATGAGAGGTGATGGTGGAAGCGAGGTCAGTGTCGAAGTCAACAGGCGCGTGAGTGCGGTTTTCCTGTTTAACGCCTTCCATAACGCTGTCCCACAGAGTGGTAGTTGCTTCAGTAGCACCTGCCAGGAAGGACTCGTCACCCTCGTAAGGGGTGTAGTTTTTCTGAATAAAGTCACGCACGTTGACTTCATTCTGCCAGTCGCCTTTGGCAAAACCTTCCCAGGCTGTGGCTAACTTCTCATTAAGCTCGGACATTTAACACCTACCTTCTAATGTGGATTTCTTATTCCCTGAGCAATGGCAAGCACTTAGTGCTTATCGCCACCGCGCAGATAAATTACCCAGTACGTCAACCCAACCAGTAAACCACCGCCGATGATATTCCCGATAGTCACGGGGATTAAGTTATCAGTGATGAAGTTTAACACGGTTAAGTGTGTGAAATTGTCCGGAGACGACCCAACTGCGGTCCAGAATTCCGGGCTTGCAAAGTTGCGTACTACGATACCCAGAGGGATCATAAACATGTTTGCGATACTGTGCTCAAAACCACAGGCAACAAACATGGCGACCGGGAGGATCATAGCAAACATCTTGTCCATCAAACTGCGGCCGGAATAGCTCATCCAGACGGCCAGACAGACCATCAGGTTAGCCAGAATGCCGAGGCACACAGCTTCAATAAAGGTGTGATGCATTTTGTGGTCTGCGGTTTGAAGCACATTCAGACCCCAGGCACCGTTTGCTGTCATATACATGCCTGACAACCAGATCAACACCACGAATAGCAAGGCACCAATCAGGTTACCGAAGTAGACGTTAATCCAGTTCCTGGCTAGCTGACCCCAGGTGATACGCCCGCTGGCTTTTGCAACCACGATTAACACCGTAGAGGTGAAAAGGTCGGCGCCGCAGATAACACACAGGATAAGCCCTAAGGAGAAGCATGTGCCGCCAATCAGCTTTGCGATACCAAACGGAATGGTTGCAGTACCGGTGGTGGCGGTGATGTAAAAGACAAAGGCAATCGAGATGAACATCCCCGCGGTGATCGCTAAATAAAACGTGGTCAGCGGGTGTTTTGTTGCTTTATAGACGCCAGCGTCTTCGGCGACTTTCGCCATGGCAGCTGGGAGCAATAGATCAAAAGGGTTGTCAGCTTTCACACTAACTCTCTCTTATTTAATTCGGCGACGAGATACTAACAAAGCATTATAGAGTAAAATTTGATATGGATCATATCTCGCCAAGCTTATAGGCCTGAAAAAAGCAGGTATTTAGCTAATTTTCAGTTTAAATTATTGATTTAAATGATAAAAATAAATTTTAAATTTTATAATGTAATTTGATATTTAGTCTCGCTGCTCCTGTATCGGGTTAATTAGAATGGAGTATTTCAATAATTTGGCAACAACATTTATTATTTAAAATAACAATATTTCATCAATCTTTAATCATTGACCTACAAATGAAAGGATTGCGTCGCCAATAAATACACGGGGCAATAAAAATCGCCCCGTAATATAGCGTAAACCTTATGGTTTACACATCTTTACTCACGCTTTAATTTCGTTATTTCCAGAAAGCTGCTTTTGCGCGCTGCAGCTTTTCATAGGCGCTTAACAATGCCTGATGGGCAGGGAAGGCTTTCAGATCGCTATCGACAGCTTGCAAGCCATAGAATGGCGCTTCACCGCTCAGCGCAGCACTTGCCGCTTCAACCGTTTGCGCACCGTACATACGCATGAAGGCATTCAGGTACTGCAGCGGCTGGCGGTCTTCTTCCATCGCCAGCAGCAGCAAGGTTTGCAGGCAGCGGTAGTAGTTGGCGCGTTCAGCGCTGAAAATAGAGGCGTTGAACTCCATCGTCCATTCAGTCCAGATCAGCGCCTGTTCGGTGTCCCCCCCCGCCAGAGCCAGCATGGCCTTGAGCTCACCAATACGCAGCGTGTACCAGCCGTTGTCTTTACCGGTTGCCAGGCCCAGCAGCTCGCGCACGCGGGTAAAGTCATCATGGCCTTCTTCATCTAACTGAGAGATGAGATCCAGATAATCTTGCTTTTCCCACCCGCTTCCCGGCAAAGCCAGAATCGTATCGCGCAGGTGATAGCCCATGTTGTTATTGGCAAGCAGCAGATCTTCCGCAGGATAAATATCCGACATGCCCGGCACGATAATACGGCAGGCGTAGACATCCAGATGCTGGTAATCGGCGATATACACTTCTTGATCTTCTGCGTCAAAGATGGCCATCAAAGTGGCGAACTCTTCTTCGGTAGTACCGGAGAAGTTCCAGTCAACAAACGGATAGTCAGCATCCTGCTTGAACATATCCCAGGAGATAAGGCCGCTTGAGTCGATAAAGTGAGTTTCAAGGTTTGCATGCTCGGCGACTTCTTCATCGTCGAATGTGGGTGGCGTGAACACATCCAGATCTTTCAGGCCACGCCCTTGTAACAGCTCGGTCACCGTGCGTTCCAGCGCCACACCAAAATCAGGATGCGCGCCAAACGAGGCGAAACAGGTGCCATTTGCCGGGTTGAACAACACCACGCAGATAACCGGATATTTGCCGCCTAACGAGCCGTCGTAGGCAAAGATTGGGAAACCTTCCGCTTCAAGCGTGGCAATGGACTCAACCACGCCTGGGTATCGCGCCAGCACTTCCTGCGGAATTTCCGGCAGGCTGATGCTTTCAGCAATAATACGATTTTTAATGTGGCGTTCAAAAACTTCTGACAGCCCCTGCACGCGCGCTTCGTTTGCCGTATTGCCCGCGGACATCCCGTTGGAAACGTACAGGTTGCCGATGATATTCATCGGGATATAAACAGTTTCTTGATCGGACTGGCGGGTAAATGGCAGCGCACAGATACCGCGCTCTTCATTGCCCGACTGCAGGTCGATAAGCATGCCCGCAGTGACTTCGTTCTCAGGATCGTAGAATGCACGCAGGCGGTCATCGAGAATGCCTTCCGGCAGCTGCTCGTCTTCGGGAATGGGGAACCATTTCTCGTTTGGATAATGCACAAACGGGCCATTGGCGAGGGTTTTGCCCAGCCAGAAATCAGCAAAGAAATAGTTTGTCGACAGACGTTCGAAATACTCACCCAGAGCAGAGGCCAGTGCCGCTTTTTTGGTCGCCCCTTTACCATTGGTAAAGCACAGCGCGCTGTCTTTATCACGGATATGCACCGACCAGACGTTAGGGACCGGATTTAACCAGGAAGCTTCTTCTATATTAAAGCCAAGGTCGGCAAGCTTAGTCTGGAAGCGAGCGATGGAGTCTTCCAGTGCGGCATCTTTGCCAGGAATAAAGGTTTGAGTCATGAGGTTTCACTTTTGTCGTACGCAAAGCGCGCAATGATACGGGTTTTAGCACACTGACGCCATTGTCAGCAGCAAGCAGGCGGCAATAGCATAACAGGCTATGCTTACTGTCAGTAACCTACTGTTATGGCGGTGTAAATGAAGAGCTTTGATTTAAAACGTATGGCGTTTGACGAAATGCCCCCTGACTTCTTATTAGAAGTCGCCATTCGCAGCGTTTATACCTTTATTCTTGTCTTTCTGTTCTTAAAAATTACCGGGCGACGTGGCGTACGTCAGATGTCGCTGTTTGAAGTGTTAATTATCCTGACCCTTGGCTCGGCTGCCGGTGATGTGGCGTTTTATCACGATGTTCCGATGCTGCCGGTGCTGGTGGTGTTTATTACCCTGGCCGCTTTGTATCGTCTGGTGATGTGGTTAATGAGCCACAGCGAAAAGCTGGAAGATCTGTTTGAAGGGAAACCTGCGATCGTTATTAAAGACGGCGAGTTTGCCTGGGAAAAAATGAAAGCCCAGAATATGACCGAATTCGAGTTCTTTATGGAGCTGCGCCTGCGCGGGGTGGAGCACCTGGGGCAGGTGCGTCTGGCGATACTCGAAACCAATGGTCAGATCAGCGTCTATTTCTACCCGGACGATCGGGTCCGGCCCGGTTTGTCGATCCTGCCGCAATATTGCAACGAACGCTTTGAGGTGATCCCTGAAAAGGGGGATTACGCCTGCATCCGCTGTAGTGAAGTGCTGGCGTTTAATGCGGGAACAAAAGCCGTATGCCCGCGCTGTAAACGTCAACAGTGGGTTAAAGCCAGTACCGCTAAGCGCGTGACCTGACGAGCATATATCGCGCATTTCATTCAGCGGCTGGTTGATTGTGTTGCGTGATTTTGCGCACATTACCTCGCGACATCTGATTAACCGTTGCAGCCTCAGCATCTGAGTGATAAAACCGATAGCGTGATAAAACTTAATGCTCTAAGCGTGGTGAGGGGAAATGACTCAGGTATACAATTTTAGTTCTGGCCCGGCAATGCTGCCGGCTGACGTGCTTCGTCGTGCGCAACATGAGCTCTGCGACTGGCAGGGGTTGGGCACCTCCGTAATGGAGATCAGCCACCGCAGTAAAGAGTTTATTCAGGTTGCTGTTGAAGCAGAACAAGATTTTCGCGATCTGCTGCAAATCCCCTCGAACTACAAAGTTTTATTCTGCCACGGCGGCGGCCGCGGCCAGTTTGCTGGCGTCCCATTAAACCTGCTGGGTGATAAAACCACGGCGGACTACGTTGATGGGGGATACTGGGCAAGCAGCGCGGTAAAAGAAGCCCATAAATACTGCACGCCAAACGTTATTGATGCCAAAGTAACCGTGGATGGCCTGCGCGCCATCAAGCCGATGAGCGAGTGGCAAGTTTCTGAAAATAGCGCTTATCTGCATTTCTGCCCAAATGAGACCATTGACGGCATCGCTATTCATGAAACGCCAGACTTTGGCGATGCGGTTGTTGTCGCTGACTACTCATCTTCTATTTTGTCGCATCCGATGGATGTTAGCCGCTTTGGCGTCATTTACGCTGGTGCGCAAAAGAATATCGGCCCGGCGGGTCTGACGTTGGTCATCGTGCGTGAAGATTTGCTCGGCAAGGCGCATAAAGCGTGCCCGTCAATTCTTGATTACAGCGTGCTTAATGAAAATGATTCCATGTTTAACACCCCACCCACGTTCGCCTGGTATCTGTCAGGTCTGGTGTTTAAATGGCTGAAAGAGCAGGGCGGCGTAGAAGCCATGGATAAAATTAACCGGGCGAAAGCTGAACTGTTGTACGGAGTCATCGATAACAGCGAGTTCTATCGTAACGATGTTGCTCCGGCTAACCGTTCACGCATGAACGTCCCGTTCCAGCTGGCTGATAGCGCGCTGGATAAAGTGTTCCTTGAAGAGTCCTTTGCTGCAGGTCTGCATGCGCTGAAAGGTCACCGCGTAGTTGGTGGAATGCGCGCGTCGATTTACAACGCCATGCCGCTTGAAGGCGTTAAAGCATTAACCCACTTTATGGTCGATTTCGAACGTCGCCACGGTTAATTGCTGTGAGTTGTGATATCCCCGCGACATGCTTCGCGGGGTTTTTATTCTGTTTCGAGTTGAGAGTATTTTCCCCATGCTGGAATCCCTGACGTTACAACCTGTCGCCCTTGTCGACGGCACAATTAATCTTCCTGGTTCAAAAAGTGTGTCTAACCGCGCCCTGCTACTGGCAGCGCTGGCGCATGGCACGACTGAGCTGACTAATTTGCTCGATAGTGACGACGTGCGTCATATGCTTAATGCGCTGAAGGCGCTGGGAGTCAGCTATACGCTCTCCGCCGATCGCACTCGTTGCGAAGTGACCGGCATGGGCGGCCCGCTGCGGGCTGCGGGCGAGCTGGAGCTATTCCTCGGCAATGCGGGAACGGCGATGCGTCCGCTGGCGGCGGCTTTGTGTCTGGGGAGCAACAATATTGTGCTAACCGGCGAGCCGCGTATGAAAGAGCGCCCAATCGGCCATCTGGTTGATGCTTTACGTCAGGGCGGCGCGCAGATTGACTATCTGGAGCAGGAAAACTACCCGCCTTTGCGTTTACGGGGTGGGTTTAGCGGCGGCCAGGTGACCGTTGACGGCAGCGTTTCCAGCCAGTTCCTGACGGCGCTGCTAATGACGGCGCCGCTGGCTGCAAATGACACCGAAATCACCATTAAAGGTGAGCTGGTATCAAAACCCTATATTGATATCACTTTGCACCTGATGAAAACCTTTGGTGTGGCAGTGGAAAACCGTGAGTACCGCAGTTTTGTTATTCGCGGCGGGCAGCAATACACCTCACCGGGGGCTTATCTGGTAGAAGGCGATGCCTCTTCTGCCTCTTACTTCCTCGCGGCCGGCGCGATCAAAGGCGGCACGGTCAAAGTAACCGGTATCGGGCGCAACAGCGTACAGGGCGATATTCGCTTTGCCGATGTGCTGGAAAAAATGGGGGCGAAAGTCACCTGGGGTGAGGACTTCATTGCTTGTGAACGCGGCGAACTCAACGCCATTGATATGGATATGAACCATATCCCTGATGCGGCAATGACTATCGCAACGGCCGCGCTATTTGCCCGGGGAACCACCACGCTGCGCAATATTTATAACTGGCGTGTAAAAGAGACTGACCGCCTGAGCGCAATGGCGACAGAATTGCGTAAAGTGGGCGCTGTGGTGGAGGAGGGGGAAGATTATATTACCGTCACGCCGCCTGCTCAGCTGCAGGTGGCTGAAATTGGCACCTATAACGATCACCGTATGGCGATGTGCTTCTCGCTGGTGGCGTTGTCAGACACGCCGGTCACTATCCTCGATCCGAAATGTACCGCGAAAACTTTCCCGGACTATTTCGAACAATTAGCGCGCATTAGCACGCTCGCATAACGCTCTGAATTTGCTCCGGTTGCATTGTGTGCCGGGGCAAACTTTCATGCCCGTCCTCTGCTGATAGCCCTGACTCCCTCCGCCATTACGACTCTTTTCTGCGCTCTTTTACGCAAGTTGCGCAATTCTTCTACACTCAGCTTTATTAACGACGATAATTGGCAGGAAAGGTAACGGTCAGGATTCTGGCAGCGTATAATATGCGGCGTTGATATTTCAGGTCCGCAAATCCAGCGAGAGGAGAGTACGATGACGGCACCCGCCCCGGTAATAACGATTGATGGTCCAAGCGGCGCAGGCAAAGGTACGCTGTGTAAGGCTATGGCGGAAGCGCTGCAATGGCATCTGCTTGATTCCGGTGCTATTTATCGGGTTCTGGCACTGGCGGCCCTGCATCACCAGGTGGATGTGGCATCCGAAGATGCGCTGGTTCCGCTGGCCGCTCACCTTGATGTGCGCTTTGTTGCCAACAATGGAAATCTGGAAGTGATCCTGGAAGGCGAAGACGTGAGCGCGGAAATTCGGACTCAGGAAGTTGCCAACGCTGCTTCTCAAGTCGCTGCTTTCCCGCGTGTCCGCGAAGCCTTGTTGCGTCGCCAGCGCGCTTTCAGAGAAGCACCCGGTCTGATTGCTGATGGCCGTGATATGGGGACGGTTGTTTTCCCTGACGCCCCGGTAAAAATCTTCCTTGACGCCTCATCTGAAGAGCGCGCTCACCGGCGTATGCTACAGTTGCAGGAGAAGGGCTTTAGTGTTAACTTTGAGCGCCTTTTGGCAGAAATAAAAGAACGTGATGACCGTGACCGTAACCGCGCAGTAGCGCCGTTAGTGCCAGCCGCAGATGCGCTGGTGCTGGACTCCACCAGCATGTCCATTGAGGAAGTCATCAAACAAGCGCTGACGTACGCGCAGAAAATTTTAACGCCAGCGCAATAGCGAATAGCGCGCTGGTGTCTGTTTTGTCATATTTGTCATGATATTGCCATAGTGGTATCCTGACATATCGGGTAGTTTTTTACCCCTGTAACCTAAACCCTGTCGGCATGGAGCCAATGGCGGGGTATGTGAAACAACCCCATTCGGCGGGATGCTAAATGGACGTTAAACTAAAGAACCTTGAAGATTAACAACATGACTGAATCTTTCGCTCAACTCTTTGAAGAATCCCTGAAAACAATCGAAACCCGTCCGGGTTCCATCGTTCGTGGCGTAGTCGTTGCTATCGACAAAGATATCGTACTGGTTGACGCCGGTCTGAAATCTGAGTCTGCAATTCCTGTAGAGCAGTTTAAAAATGCTGCTGGCGAACTGGAAATCCAGGTTGGTGACGAAGTTGATGTTGCTCTGGACGCTGTTGAAGATGGCTTTGGCGAAACTCTGCTGTCCCGTGAAAAAGCTAAGCGTCACGAAGCCTGGATCACGCTGGAAAAAGCTTACGAAGAAGCTGAGACTGTGGTCGGTATCATCAACGGCAAAGTTAAGGGTGGCTTCACTGTAGAGCTGAACGGTATTCGTGCGTTCCTGCCAGGTTCACTGGTAGATGTTCGTCCGGTACGTGACACTCTGCACCTGGAAGGCAAAGAGCTTGAGTTCAAAGTCATCAAGCTGGACCAGAAGCGTAACAACGTTGTTGTTTCTCGTCGTGCAGTTATCGAATCCGAAAACAGCGCAGAACGCGATCAACTGCTGGAAAACCTGCAAGAAGGCATGGAAGTTAAAGGTATCGTTAAGAACCTTACTGACTACGGTGCATTCGTTGATCTGGGCGGCGTTGACGGCCTGCTGCACATCACTGATATGGCATGGAAACGCGTTAAGCATCCAAGCGAAATCGTGAATGTTGGCGATGAAATTACCGTTAAAGTACTGAAGTTCGACCGTGAGCGTACTCGTGTGTCTCTGGGTCTGAAACAGCTGGGCGAAGATCCATGGGTCGCTATCGCTAAGCGTTATCCAGAAGGTACCAAACTGACTGGTCGCGTGACTAACCTGACTGATTACGGCTGCTTCGTAGAAATCGAAGAAGGCGTTGAAGGCCTGGTTCACGTTTCCGAAATGGATTGGACCAACAAAAACATCCACCCATCCAAAGTTGTTAACGTTGGTGATGTCGTGGAAGTGATGGTTCTGGATATCGACGAAGAACGTCGTCGTATCTCCCTGGGTCTGAAGCAGTGCAAATCTAACCCATGGCAGCTGTTCGCTGAAACCCACAACAAGGGCGACCGCGTTGAAGGTAAAATCAAGTCAATCACTGACTTCGGTATCTTCATCGGCCTGGACGGTGGCATCGACGGCCTGGTTCACCTGTCTGATATCTCCTGGAACGTTACAGGCGAAGAAGCAGTTCGTGAATACAAGAAAGGCGACGAAATCGCGGCTGTGGTTCTGCAGGTTGACGCAGAGCGTGAGCGTATCTCCCTGGGTGTTAAACAACTCGCAGAAGATCCGTTCAACAACTACGTTGCACTGAACAAGAAAGGTACTATCGTTACTGGTAAAGTAACAGCAGTTGACGCGAAAGGTGCTACAGTTGAATTAGCAGATGGCGTAGAAGGCTACCTGCGTGCTTCTGAAGCTTCCCGTGACCGCGTTGAAGATGCAACTCTGGTTCTGAGCGTAGGCGACGACGTTGAAGCTAAATTCACCGGCGTTGACCGTAAAAACCGTGTTGTAAGCCTGTCTGTTCGTGCTAAGGACGAAGCTGACGAGAAAGATGCAATCGCTACTGTTAACAACAAACAGGAAGATGCACCGAACTTCTCTAACGCAATGGCTGAAGCATTTAAAGCAGCTAAAGGCGAGTAATCGTCTGAGCACTAAATCAGGGCGGCTACGGCCGCCCTTGTTCGATAGATAGCGGTAAGCTATTTTCCTGAAGGAAACCGGAGGAATCATGACCAAGTCAGAATTAATAGAAAGACTGGCAACTTCGCAATCTCACATCCCGGCCAAAGCCGTAGAAGATGCAGTAAAAGAGATGCTGGAGCATATGGCCTCTACTCTCGCCCAGGGTGAGCGTATTGAAATCCGGGGTTTCGGCAGCTTTTCCTTACACTATCGCGCACCTCGCACCGGACGTAACCCAAAAACTGGCGATAAAGTGGATCTGGAAGGTAAATACGTTCCACACTTTAAACCAGGTAAAGAGTTGCGTGACCGCGCCAACATTTACGGCAACTAAGTCTGCGGATTTAGTGGTTAAGAACGGTGCCCGCGGGTGCCGTTTTTTTATGGGTAAATTTTGTCGTTCCGGGACGAGTCGCAAAGCTATGCCGCATACTTCCACGCCCCCTAAAATCTCAGGAACCTTTCTCGCAGTAGCCGCAAGCCCCGGCTGATCCCCACGACGTGATCCCGCAGACTTCCTGCAACAAGGAGGTGGTCGTGGGGAACCTTATCGCATACTGTTTCAGCGCCATTATTGGCATCATACCGCTGCTGTGGCTGCCGACCATGCCACCGCTAGCAGCGATGGCAACATTGTTGGTTGCCGCGCCGTGCGTTGCACTCGTTAATTATCCATTCACCCGCTATGTCGCGCTGGGCTTGCTGAGCTGTTGCTGGGCCCTCTTTTGCGCCAGACAATCCCTGATGCCCGTTGAAGAATGGACGGGTAAACCCATAGTGATTGAAGCCATTATTGAGCGCAGCGACGGCGTACAACAACATGAGCTGCGGATGGTCGCGGCTGCGGGAAAAATCATTTTTCCCGCGGTGGGCATCAGGGTTCAGAAGGGCTACTTTCCTGATAGCCTTTGCGTCGGGCAACGCTGGCGCATGAAAGTTTATCTTCGGCCGGTTCATGGGCTGCTTAATGAAGGCGGCTTTGACAGCCAGCGTTATGCTCTCGCACAGCACCGGCCATTAACCGCGCGCATTATTTCAGCTCAGCGTATCACGCAGCAGTGTAGCTTGCGTGCCCGATGGCTTGCTGCGGTGGCAACGGCGACGCAATCATTGCCCTATCAGGGCGTTATTCTGGCACTGGCTTTCGGTGAGCGCTCCGGGGTTAGCGATGAGCAGAAAAACTTACTGCGCCAGAGCGGTACCGCGCACCTGATGGCGATTTCCGGGATGCATATTTCACTGGCCGCCATGGTTGGCTGGCTAATCGCGCGCGCACTGCAGCTGCTGTTGCCTGCGCACCTGATTCACTTTCGCATGCCGTTGCTGGCCAGCGTTTTTGCCGCCGGTATTTATACCTGGCTTGCCGGGGGGAATCCTCCCGCCGTGAGGGCATTGATTGGTGTGATTATCTGGCTAGTGCTGCGGTTACAGGGCAGGAATTGGTCAGGCTGGGAGATGTGGTTATGCTGTATCACTGGCATTCTGATTTACGATCCGCTAACGGTTTTATCCGATAGTTTTTGGCTATCGGCACTGGCTGTTGCGGCGCTGATCTTCTGGTATCAATGGATGCCACTCCCGCGCTGTGTTGCGCAAGCTAACGAGTTTTATCGTTATCCGCTGGCGCTCCTGCACCTGCAAACTGGCATGATGATTTTATTAATGCCGTTACAAATATTTATCTTTCACGGCATCAGTCTTAGCGCCCTGCTGGCAAATTTAATCGCGGTGCCGCTGATCTCATTGGTGGTTGTCCCGCTGTTATTAGCGGGGCTGGTTTTTACCAGCATTCCGTGGGCAGGAGGGTATCTGTGGTGGGGCGTTGACCGTCTGCTGGCACTTCTTTTTACCGCATTATCGTTGCTACCCGATGGCTGGCTGTCCGTTGGTCAACGCTTTCAGGCTCTTAGCCTGAGCGGCTGGCTTATCGTCATTATCTATCGTTTATCGCTGTGGCGCAGCTCCTGGGCTTCAGCTATGGTGCTGCTTTTGTCGTTGTTTGTTTCCATCAGGCCTGAGAAAAAAGAGGGCGCATGGCAAATCACCATGCTGGACGTTGGGCATGGGCTGGCGATGGCGTTTATCCGTGAGGGGAAAGTGTTTTTGTATGACACCGGCAATGCCTGGCCGGGTGGCGATGTGGCGCAGCAAATTATTATTCCGTGGCTGCGCTGGCACCACTTAACGCTTGAGCAAATAGTCATTAGCCATGAACATCTTGACCATCGCGGCGGTTTACCCGCGCTGCAACGTGAATGGCCAGCGGTGACTATTCGTAGCGCATTGCGCTGGGAAGGGCATCAACCCTGCTTTATGGGGCAGCAATGGGAATGGCAAAAATTGCAATTTACCGTGCTTTGGCCTCCGGGCGAGCGGGTGATGACGGGGAATAACGGCTCGTGCGTAATCATGGTCAGCGATGGGCATTTTCGCATTTTACTGACCGGCGATCTGGAAGCTGAAGCGGAATTGGCTATGCTCAAGAGGCGATGGGATCTCTTAGCTGCTGATATTATTCAGGTGCCCCATCACGGTAGCCGGACCTCTTCCACCGCGCCGCTGCTACGAGCGGTGGCGGGAAGGGCCGCGCTGGCATCAACATCGCGTTATAACGCCTGGCGCTTACCCTCCGCTAAAGTGGTTAAACGCTATCAGTCGCAGGGGTACATGTGGTACGACACTGCGCAATCGGGCCAGCTCACTATTGAGATAAATAGTGATAAATGGCAAATCAACAGCTTCAGAGCGCAAATTTCACCCCGTTGGTATCATCAGTGGTTTGGTGTATCCCGGGATAATGGGTAGAATATGCGGCTATTTCATCACATGCTGGTTCGACTTAATGCAGAACGATAAAGATCTCTCCACATTGCAGACCTTCCGCCGCCTGTGGCCGATGATTGCGCCTTTTAAAGCAGGTCTGATCGTGGCTGGGATTGCGTTAATCCTCAACGCAGCCAGCGATACCTTTATGCTATCGCTGCTCAAACCGTTACTGGATGATGGTTTTGGTAAAACGGATAAATCCGTTTTGTTATGGATGCCGCTGGTGGTCATCGGGCTTATGGTGATGCGCGGTATCACCAGTTATGTTTCAAGCTACTGCATCTCCTGGGTTTCCGGGCAGGTGGTCATGAACATGCGTCGCCGCTTGTTCAGCCATATGATGGGGATGCCGGTTGCCTTCTTCGACCAACAATCCACCGGGACGCTGCTGTCTCGTATTACCTATGATTCAGAACAGGTGGCTTCCTCGTCCTCCGGCGCGCTGATTACCGTGGTGCGTGAAGGGGCTTCGATTATCGGCCTGTTTGTACTGATGTTCTGGTACAGCTGGCAGCTGTCGTTAATTCTGATTGTGCTGGCACCGATCGTCTCCTTTGCGATTCGCTTAGTCTCCAAACGCTTCCGTAATATCAGCAAAAACATGCAAAACACCATGGGGCAGGTGACGACCAGCGCGGAGCAGATGCTCAAAGGCCATAAAGAAGTGCTGATCTTTGGCGGCCAGCAGGTGGAAACTGAACGCTTTAACAACGTCAGTAACCGTATGCGTCGCCAGGGAATGAAACTGGTATCGGCATCTTCGATTTCTGACCCCATTATTCAGCTGATTGCTTCGCTGGCGCTGGCTTTCGTGATTTACGCGGCAAGCTTCCCGAGCGTGATGGAAACATTGACCGCCGGTACTATTACCGTGGTGTTTTCCTCCATGATCGCGCTGATGCGCCCGCTAAAATCGCTGACTAACGTTAACGCCCAGTTCCAGCGCGGCATGGCGGCCTGTCAGACGCTGTTCTCAATCCTCGATTCTGAGCAAGAGAAAGACGAAGGCAAGCAGGTGATTGAGCGTGCGAAAGGTGATGTTGAATTCCGTGACGTGACCTTTACCTACCCAGGACGCGAAATACCCGCTTTACGCAATATCAACCTGAACATTCCTGCCGGTAAGACCGTGGCTCTGGTTGGGCGTTCTGGCTCGGGTAAATCCACCATCGCCAGCCTGATGACGCGTTTTTACGATATCCAGGAAGGTAACATTACCATTGATGGGGTGGATATCCGCGAATACACCTTATCTTCGCTACGTAACCAGGTTGCCCTTGTTTCCCAGAACGTTCACCTGTTTAACGATACCATTGCCAACAACATCGCCTATGCGCGTGCCGACCAGTACAGCCGCGAGGATATCGAAAAAGCCGCGCGTATGGCTTATGCCATGGACTTCATCAATAAAATGGAGAATGGCCTGGATACCGTTATTGGGGAAAATGGCGTGCTGCTCTCGGGGGGCCAGCGTCAGCGTATCGCCATCGCCCGCGCCTTATTGCGCGATAGCCCAATTCTGATCCTTGATGAGGCGACCTCCGCTCTGGATACCGAATCTGAACGTGCTATTCAGGCAGCCCTTGATGAGCTGCAAAAAAACCGGACTTCACTGGTTATTGCCCACCGCTTATCCACTATTGAGCAGGCAGATGAAATCGTGGTGGTGGAAGATGGGCGAATCGTGGAGCGTGGCCCTCATGCAGAGCTTATCGAGCATCGTGGGGTTTATGCCCAGCTGCACCGGATGCAATTCGGTTCATGATAGAACGCATCTGGTCGGGAAAATCGACCCTCTATCTTCTGCTATTGCCGCTCTCCTGGCTGTATGGCCTGGTGAGCGGCGCTATTCGCCTGGCCTATCGTTCAGGCCTTAAAAAAGCCTGGCGCGCGCCGGTGCCGGTGGTGGTGGTGGGCAACCTGACCGCCGGCGGTAACGGAAAAACACCGGTGGTTATCTGGCTGGTGGAACAGCTCCAGCAGCGCGGCGTTCGCGTCGGCGTGGTCTCTCGTGGTTATGGCGGGAAATCCGAACGCTATCCGCTATTGCTCGATCAAAATACCGCGACTCATCAGGCAGGAGATGAGCCGGTTCTTATCTACCAGCGCACTGGTGTTGCCGTAGCCGTGGCACCGCGCAGAAGCGATGCGGTACAAATGCTGGTTGAGCAAGTTCAGCCGCAGTTGATTATCACCGATGATGGCCTGCAGCATTATGCCCTGGCGCGGGATAAAGAAATTGTGGTGGTTGACGGCGTCAGACGCTTTGGTAACGGCTGGTGGCTTCCCGCCGGCCCGATGCGCGAACGAGCAGGGCGCCTTGCTTGCGTTGACGCGGTTATTACCAATGGGGGTAACGCGAAACCTGGCGAGATAGCCATGAGGCTACATCCCGGTGAAGCGGTTAATCTGCTAACGGGAGAACGCCGTTCGGTACAGACCCTTGAAAACGTCGTTGCTATGGCGGGAATCGGCCATCCACCGCGTTTTTTCGCCACCCTGCAACAATGCGGCGTGGCTCCGGTTCAGACTATCGCTCTGGCAGACCACCAGGTATTAACCGAGCATGATGTCGTAAAATTAGTTCAGCCGGGGCAAACCTTACTGATGACGGAAAAAGATGCCGTGAAATGCCGTGGGTTTGCCGCAGGTCATGAGAACTGGTGGTATCTGCCGGTTGATGCGCATCTTTCACAGCCTCAGGCCGATGAATTATTGCAGTCACTATTGGCGCTGGTGCGATAAAGGGATCGGGTTTACTGCTTAAAACTCGCTGCTGCAAATCGACACTATTAATATTGTTGCCCGTCGCGTCTATCTTGTTCTGTTTAGCCGCTTAGGTCACTACCCGCAAAAGTGGCAGGATGCAGCCTTGATTCGCCCCGGAAATATTTCCGTCCAGCCAGCCTCATCATGAGAGGATGGCGGGGAAATTAGCCCGGCGAATGCGCGAGTTATGTTATCCTCCTGCCTTTGATGGCAGCCATTCTGGAGTAACCATGGATCATCGATTACTTGAAATCATCGCTTGCCCGGTTTGTCACGGCAAGCTCTATTTTAATCAGGAAAAGCAGGAGCTTATCTGCAAACCTGACCATCTGGCGTTTCCTCTGCGCGAGGGGATCCCCGTGCTGCTGGAGAGCGAAGCCCGAGTCCTGACATCTGACGAGAAAAATCCATGAGTTTTGTGGCCATAATTCCTGCTCGCTACGCCTCAACGCGCTTACCGGGCAAACCGCTTAAAGATATCAATGGTAAACCGATGGTGGTGCACGTAATGGAACGCGCGCGTGAATCGGGCGCTGAACGCATTATTGTGGCAACCGACCATGAAGACGTGGCGCGTGCGGTGGAAGCGGCTGGCGGTGAAGTTTGTATGACCCGAGCCGATCACCAGTCCGGTACTGAGCGCCTTGCGGAAGTTATCGAAAAATGTGGTTTTAGCGATGATACCGTGATCGTCAACGTGCAGGGCGATGAGCCGATGATCCCACCGGCTATCATCAGCCAGGTCGCCCGCAATCTGGCAAACAGCCAGGCGGGCATGGCGACGCTGGCGGTGCCCATCGACTCTGCCGAAGAGGCATTTAACCCAAATGCCGTCAAAGTGGTGATGGATGCGCAGGGGTACGCGCTCTATTTCTCCCGTGCGACCATTCCATGGGACAGGGACCGCTTTGCACAGTCGCGTGAAAAGATTGGCGATTCGCTTTTACGCCACATCGGCATCTACGGCTATCGCGCCGGTTTTATCCGTCGTTACGTGACCTGGGAGCCAAGCCAGCTTGAGCAAATCGAAATGCTCGAACAGCTGCGCGTATTGTGGAACGGTGAAAAAATCCATGTCGCCGTCGCGAAAGAGATCCCGAGTATTGGCGTGGATACGCCAGAAGATTTGCAGCGCGTGCGCCAGGCGATGCTTTAAGCGTCAGCTGCCCACGTTTAGCGTAAAAAACCGGCATATTGATCTCAGGAGATGACATCCCGCATCCGCAGGCTCATTATTAAAACACCAGTGTTACAAGGGGTAATGAGCCATGGAATTGCTACGTAAGGAGTTGAGCCATCTGCTGGGTGAAAGACTAAGCCGGATTGAGTGCATCAATGAACAGCCAAACAGCGCTTTATGGTCGCTGTATGACAGCGACGGAAAGGCGATGTCGTTGCTGGCGAAAAGTTTCAGCACGCCGGGGATCGCCGCACAGCTCGCGTGGAAAATCTCGATGCTGGCACGCTACGGTACGGTGCGTATGCCGGTGGTCTATGGGGTGGTCACTCATGATGATACGCCAGGGCCGGATGTGCTGTTAATGGAGCGCCTGCGCGGCGTTCCGGTGGAGGCCCCAACCCGAACTCCCGATCGTTGGGAGCATCTTAAAGATCAAATTGTTGAAGGGCTCCTCGGCTGGCATCGCGTTGACAGTCGGGGCTGCGTCGGGAATGTCGACAGTACCCAGGAAAATATCTGGCCGTCATGGTATCGGCAGCGCGTCGAAACGCTGTGGGCCACCGTCAATCAATATCCCAACAGTGGCCTGACCATGCAGGACAGGCGCATTCTGTTTCGCAGCCGGGAATGTTTGCCGCGCCTGTTCGAAGACTTTAACGACAACTGTGTGCTGGTGCACGGCAACTTTACCCTCAGCAGCATGTTGAAAGATGCGCGCAGCGATCAGCTGCTGGCGATGCTCAATCCTGGCATGACGCTTTGGGCCCCGCGTGAATATGACATTTTTCGCTTGTATGAAGCGGGGCAGTCGGAAAGCCTGTTGTGGCATTACCTGCAACGCGCGCCGGTTGCGGAGTCCTTCCTGTGGCGGCGCTGGCTGTATGTGCTTTGGGATGGGGTAGCGCAGCTGTTACAGACGGGCCGGTTGAATCGACCCGCCTTTGATATGGCGGCGAAAAACTTACTTCCCTGGATCGCCTGACGGCCCTTTCAGCCACTGCCAGAAGCGGCCAAGCATTTCGTAACTGACGCGCTCGCTGTGCATCAACCAGACCGGTGATGGAATGATGCGCTCCCAGGGATTCAGCGGTGATTCAATGGCCAGTTGGTTAGCTGGTGCAGGAATAGGGTGCAAACCGGCATTGCGGAAGAAAATCATCGCCCGTGGTAGATGGGAAGCGGAAGTCACTAATAAGAATGGCTGTTGCCCGATGGCTTTCGCCACTGCCGCCGCTTCTTCTTCGGTATCTTTTGGTTCATCCAGCGTGACGATTTGGGAGCGAGGCACGCCTAAGCTCTCCGCAACACGCGCCCCGGCTTCTGCGGTACTCACCGGATTGGTCATCGCTCGTGCCCCCGTGAAAATTAGCGTCGAACCAGGATTTGCCTGCCATAAACGCACGCCTTCGGTCAGGCGGGGCAAACTATTATTGATAAGATTGGAACTCGGCGCCCATTTTGGGTTCCACGTATAGCCGCCGCCTAAAACCACGATGTAGTCCACTTTCTCGCGGCCGTGCCAGGTCGGGTAACTATTTTCAACAGGTTTAAGCATTTTATCGGCGACCGGCTGTAGGCTAAGCAGCAGCAAAACTAACCAGCTCAAGCTTAATAGCGCTTTGGCACTTTTTTGCCAGCGGGTGAACCACAGTAAGCCAAGCGCCACGCCCATCATCAATAATAAAAAAGGTAAGGGCAGTAGCAGCCCACCGATAAATTTTTTCAGGATAAAAAGCATCTATGTTGGCTCCTTTTTTAGCCATACAGCAGGTAAACGCGGATGATATTACACCAGACGGGTTCATTCCTGGCGCGGCTGTGCCAAAATACCCCCTTTCTGAGAAGATCCTTTTCCCCATGGAGCCGTACCCGTGCGTGACCGCAATTTTGACGACATTGCTGAGAAGTTTTCACGCAATATCTACGGTACAACCAAAGGCCAGCTCCGCCAGGCTATCCTGTGGCAAGATCTTGACGCACTGCTGGCTACCCTGCCTGAAAAAATCCGCGTACTGGATGCCGGCGGCGGCGAAGGGCAAACTGCGTGCGGTGTTGCTGAGCGGGGGCATGAAGTCCTGCTTTGTGATGTCTCAGCTGAGATGATTGCCCGCGCGCAGGCTTTGGCCTGCGAGAAAGGTGTGAGCGACAACATGCATTTTGTACATTCCTGCGCCCAGGATATTGGCCAACATTTGGAAAAGCCGGTTGATCTGATATTGTTCCACGCGGTGCTGGAATGGGTCGTTGACCCGCAAGCGGTGCTTAAAACGCTGTGGGAAAACCTTGCCCCCGGCGGAGCTTTATCCCTGATGTTCTACAATGCTAACGGCTTGCTGATGAGAAACATGTTTGTCGGTAACTTCGAATATGTGCTTCAGGGCATGAAAAAGAATAAACGTAAAACGCTTTCGCCCGACAATCCGCTGCAGCCAGAACAGGTTTATCACTGGCTGGAGCAAATTGGCTGGCAGATAACCGGGAAAACCGGGGTGCGAGTGTTCCACGATTACTTGCGCGATAAGCACAAACAGCGCGATGGTTTTGACGATTTGCTTGAGCTGGAAACGCGCTATTGCCGCCAGGAACCTTTTGTGAGCCTTGGCCGCTACATCCACGTGACAGCTATCAAGCCGCTTGAGCCAAGGAAAAATTATGAGTGATGTTTCCCAGACAGTGCCGGAACTGGTTGCCTGGGCCAGGAAAAATGATTATTCACTGTCACTGCCGACAGAGCGCCTGACGTTCCTGCTGGCGATCGCCACCTTAAACGGTGAGCGATTAGACGGTGAAATGAGTGAAGGCGAGCTGATTGATGCTTTCCGTCACGTCAGTGACGGTTTCGAGCAAACCAGCGAAACCATTAACGTTCGTGCCAATAACGCCATCAATGATATGGTGCGCCAGCGTCTGATTAACCGTTTTGTCAGCGAAATCAACGAAGGCAATGCGATTTATCGCCTCACGCCGCTCGGCATTGGCATTACCGATTACTACATCCGCCAGCGGGAGTTTTCCACGCTGCGTTTGTCCATGCAGCTGTCGATTGTGGCAGGGGAACTGAAGCGCGCCGCCGATTCGGCAGATGAAGGCGGCGATGAGTTTCACTGGCATCGCAACGTCTTTGCACCGCTGAAATACTCGGTGGCGGAGATTTTTGACAGCATCGATCTCACCCAGCGCATTATGGATGAGCAACAGCTGCAGGTTAAAGACGATATCGCCCAGCTATTAAACAAAGACTGGCGCGCGGCTATTTCCAGCTGTGAAATGCTGCTGTCCGAAACTTCCGGCACGCTGCGTGAACTGCAGGACACCCTGGAAGCGGCGGGCGACAAACTTCAGGCTAACCTGCTGCGCATTCAGGATGCGATTCTCGGGCGTGACGATTTGCACTTTGTCGACCGCCTGGTATTCGATCTGCAAAGCAAACTCGACCGTATCGTCAGCTGGGGCCAGCAGGCGATTGACCTGTGGATTGGCTACGATCGCCACGTCCATAAATTCATTCGTACCGCCATTGATATGGATAAAAATCGCGTCTTTGCCCAGCGTTTGCGCGTCTCGGTACAGAACTATTTCGATGCGCCGTGGGCGCTGAGCTACGCTAACGCCGATCGTCTGCTCGATATGCGCGACGAAGAATTAACGCTGCGTGATGAAGAGGTGATGGGCGAGCTGCCAACCGATCTGGAGTTCGAGGAGTTTAATGAAATCCGCGAACAGCTCGCCGCCATGATTGAGGCGGCACTGCAGGTTTATAAAACCAGGCAGGTGCCGTTGGATTTGGGGGTCGTGATGCGTGACTATCTGGCGCAATACCCGCGCGCGCGCCATTTCGATGTGGCGAGAATTGTAGTCGACCAGGCGGTACGTCTGGGTGTGGCTGAAGCAGATTTTACTGGCTTGCCGCCGCAGTGGCAGGCAATTAACGATTACGGAGCCAAGGTACAGGCGCATGTCATCAACAAATATTGAAAAAGTGATGCCGGTCAAACTGGCACAGGCGTTGGTCAATCCGTTATTCCCGGCGCTCGATAGCCAGCTACGCGCCGGAAGGCACGTCGGGCTTGATGAGCTGGATAACCATGCTTATCTGATGGATTTCCAGGATGAGCTGGAAGAGTTTTACACCCGCTATAACGTGGAGCTGATTCGCGCGCCGGAAGGGTTCTTCTATTTGCGTCCGCGCTCCACCACGCTCATTCCGCGTTCTGTGTTATCTGAACTGGATATGATGGTGGGTAAAATTCTCTGTTACCTTTACCTCAGCCCGGAACGCCTGGCGAATGAAGGTATTTTCACCCAGGCAGAACTCTACGATGAGCTGTTGACGCTGGCCGATGAAAGCAAGCTGCTGAAGCTGGTGAACAACCGTTCTACCGGTTCCGACCTGGACCGCCAAAAGCTGCAGGAAAAAGTTCGTGCCTCCCTGACGCGCCTGCGCCGTCTGGGGATGATCTGGTTTATGGGCCACGACAGCAGCAAATTCCGCATTACCGAATCCGTATTCCGCTTTGGTGCCGACGTGCGTGCCGGTGACGACGCGCGCGAAGCGCAGCTGCGCATGATCCGCGATGGTGAAGCGATGCCGGTGGAAACTCGTTTGCAGCTCAATGATGAAACAGAAGAGGCGCAAACTGCTCAGGATAACGCGGAGGATGAACAGGAATGATTGAACGCGGTAAGTTTCGCTCGCTAACGCTGATTAACTGGAACGGTTTCTTCGCGCGTACTTTTGACTTAGACGAACTGGTTACCACGCTTTCCGGCGGTAACGGGGCCGGTAAATCGACCACCATGGCGGCATTTGTCACCGCGCTAATCCCGGATTTGACGCTGCTGCACTTCCGTAACACCACCGAAGCGGGGGCGACATCGGGCTCCCGCGACAAAGGTCTGCACGGTAAATTAAAAGCGGGCGTCTGCTACTCTTTGCTGGATGTGATGAACTCACGCCATCAGCGTGTGGTGGTGGGGGTGCGCCTGCAACAGGTTGCCGGCCGCGATCGTAAAGTCGATATCAAACCCTTTGCCATTCAGGGGTTGCCAACGTCGATTCAGCCAACTCAGCTGCTGACTGAAACGCTTAACGAGCGCCAGGCTCGGGTACTGAGCCTGCAGGAGCTGAAAGATAAAGTTGAAACCATCGAAGGGGTGCAGTTTAAGCAGTTCAACTCGATTACGGATTACCATTCGCTGATGTTCGATCTGGGCATTATTGCGCGTCGCCTGCGTAGCGCCTCGGATCGTAGCAAGTACTATCGCCTGATCGAAGCCTCGCTGTACGGCGGGATCTCCAGCGCCATTACGCGTTCACTGCGCGACTATCTGCTGCCAGAAAACGGCGGCGTGCGTAAAGCTTTCCAGGATATGGAAGCGGCGCTGCGCGAAAACCGCATGACGCTGGAAGCGATTCGCGTCACGCAGTCCGACCGTGACCTGTTTAAGCACCTGATTTCTGAAGCCACTAACTATGTGGCGGCGGATTACATGCGCCATGCCAACGAGCGTCGCATCCATCTGGATAAAGCGCTCGAACTGCGTCGTGAACTATTGACCAGCCGTAAACAGCTGGCTGCGGAGCAATACAAGCACGTTGAGATGGCGCGTGAGCTGGCGGAACACAGCGGCGCAGAAGGGGATCTGGAAACGGATTACCAGGCGGCCAGTGACCACCTGAACCTGGTGCAAACGGCGATTCGCCAGCAGGAAAAAATCGAGCGCTATGAAGCCGACCTCGACGAACTGCAAATGCGCCTCGAAGAGCAGAATGAAATTGTTGCCGAAGCCGCTGAGCAGCAAGAAGAGAATGAAGTTCGCGCCGAAGCCGCTGAGCTGGAAGTGGATGAGCTGAAAAGCCAGCTTGCCGATTACCAGCAAGCACTCGACGTGCAGCAAACTCGCGCGATTCAATACCAGCAAGCGTTGCAGGCGCTCGAGCGTGCACGTTCACTGTGCCATCTGCCAGATTTAACCGCTGAAAGTGCGGAAGAGTGGCTGGAAACCTTCCAGGCTAAAGAGCAGGAAAGTACTGAAAACCTGCTTAATCTTGAGCAGAAAATGAGCGTGGCGCAAACGGCGCACAGCCAGTTTGAGCATGCTTATCAACTGGTGACGGCAATCAATGGTCCGGTGAGTCGTAGCGATGCCTGGAACGTTGCGCGTGAATTACTGCGTGACAGCAATAATCAGCGGCATCTGATGGAACAGGTTCAGCCGCTGCGTGCGCGTCTTAACGAACTTGAGCAGCGTCTGCGCGAGCAGCAGGAAGCCGAGCGTCTGCTGGCTGAGTTCTGCAAACGTCAGGGCAAACACTTCGATCCCGAAGATCTGGAAGTGCTGCACGACGAACTTTCTGAGCGTATCGAAACCTTGCAGCAACGCGTTTCTGATGCCAGCGACCAGCGTGCCAACTTGCGTCAGGAACAAGAGCAAATTCAGGCGCGTATTAAACGCCTGCAACAGCGCGCACCGATTTGGCTGGCAGCGCAAACCAGCTTGACTCAGCTTTGCGAGCAAAGCCATGAGCAGTTTGAGAGCAGTCAGCAAGTTACTGAATATATGCAGCAGCTGCTTGAGCGCGAGCGTGAAGTCACCGTTGAACGTGATGAAGTCGGCGCCCGTAAGCGTGCCATCGATGAAGAAATCGAACGTCTGAGCCAACCCGGTGGCGCTGAAGACCCACGTTTAAATGCCCTGGCTGAACGCTTTGGCGGCGTACTGCTGTCAGAAATTTATGACGATATCAGCCTCGACGACGCACCGTACTTCTCTGCGTTGTATGGCCCATCGCGTCACGCCATTGTGGTGCCAGATTTATCGTTAGTGCGCGATCAACTCGATAACCTCGAAGATTGCCCGGAAGACTTGTACTTAATTGAAGGGGACCCGGCTTCCTTCGATGACAGCGTTTTCACCGTTGAAGAGCTGAATGCCGCGGTGCTGGTGAAAACGGCAGAACGCCAGTGGCGCTATTCGCGTTTGCCTCAGCTGCCATTGTTTGGTCGCGCGGCCCGTGAAAATCGTCTCGAAAAGCTGCATGCAGAGCGTGAAACACTGGCGGAACGTTTCGCAACGTTGTCATTTGATGTTCAGAAATCTCAGCGTTTGCACCAGTCATTCAGCCGCTTCATCGGCCAGCATTTGGGCGTGGCATTTGACGACGATCCGGAAGCGGAAATTCGTCAGCTAAACACCCGCCGTGGTGAAGTTGAACGTGCTATCAACAGCCATGAAAACGACAATCAGCAGCAGCGCCAGCAATACGATCGGGCAAAAGAAGGCGTTGATCAACTTAACCGCCTGTTGCCGCGCATTAGTTTGTTAAATGATGAAACACTGGCTGACCGCTGTGATGAAATCCGTGAGCGTCTGGATGAAGCGCAAGAAGCGGCGCGTTTCCTGCAGCAGTTTGGTAACCCGCTGGCGAAACTCGAAGCTGTGGCGTCGGTGCTGCAAAGCGACCCTGAGCAGTTCGAGCAGCTAAAAGAAGATTATCAGTACGCACAGCAGGTGCAGCGCGATGCGCGTCAGCAGGCGTTTGCCCTGACCGAAGTGGTGCAGCGCCGGGCGCACTTCGGCTACTCAGATTCAGCTGCCATGTTGGATGGCAACAGCGATTTAAACGAGAAATTACGCCGTCGTCTTGAACAGGCTGAAGCCGAACGTACGCGTTCACGTGAAGCGCTGCGTAGCCATGCCCAGCAGCTAAGCCAGTTCAGCCAGCTAATGGCATCGCTGAAAAGCTCCTTCGATACCAAAAAAGAGCTGTTAACCGATCTGCATAAAGAGCTACAGGATATCGGCGTTCGTGCGGATACCGGCGCGGAAGAGCGGGCGCGTGCGCGGCGTGACGAACTGCATACTGCGCTGAGCAACAACCGTTCGCGCCGCAATCAGCTCGAAAAAGCGCTGACCCTGTGTGAAGCGGAAATGAGCAACCTGACGCGTAAGCTCAAACAGCTGGAACGCAGCTATTTTGAAATGCGTGAGCAGGTTGTGGTAGCCAAAGCGGGCTGGTGTGCCGTGATGCGCATGGTGAAAGACAATGGCGTTGAGCGCCGTCTGCATCGGCGCGAGCTGGCCTATGTCACCGGCGACGAGCTGCGTTCTATTTCGGATAAAGCGTTGGGGGCGCTGCGTCTGGCGGTGGCGGATAACGAACACCTGCGCGATGTGCTGCGCATGTCGGAAGATCCAAAGCGCCCTGAACGTAAAATTCAGTTCTTTGTGGCTGTCTACCAGCATCTTCGCGAGCGTATCCGCCAGGATATCATCCGTACTGACGACCCAGTTGAAGCCATCGAACAGATGGAGATTGAACTGAGCCGCCTGACCGAAGAGCTGACCTCGCGCGAGCAAAAACTGGCGATCAGTTCACGCAGCGCGGCGAATATTATCCGCAAGACCATTCAGCGTGAGCAGAACCGCATTCGGATGCTAAACCAGGGGCTGCAAAGCGTCTCCTTCGGCCAGGTGAACAGCGTGCGCCTGAATGTGAACGTGCGTGAAACCCACGCCACCTTGCTCAACGTGCTGTCAGAGCAGCATGAGCAACATCAGGATCTGTTTAACAGCAGCCGCCTGAGTTTCTCAGAGGCATTAGCGA
The DNA here is from genome assembly GCF_003818135.1 of Buttiauxella warmboldiae. Classification (GTDB taxonomy): domain Bacteria; phylum Pseudomonadota; class Gammaproteobacteria; order Enterobacterales; family Enterobacteriaceae; genus Buttiauxella; species Buttiauxella warmboldiae. The sequence goes on from NZ_RPOH01000025.1 coordinate 111,008, forward strand.
AGCTGTATCAACGCCTGAATCCGCAAATTGATATGGGCCAGCGTACGCCGCAAACCATCGGTGAAGAGCTGCTCGATTACCGTAACTACCTGGAAATGGAAGTGGAAGTTAACCGTGGTTCAGACGGCTGGCTACGCGCGGAAAGCGGCGCGTTGTCCACCGGTGAGGCTATCGGTACCGGGATGTCGATTCTGGTGATGGTGGTACAAAGCTGGGAAGAAGAGTCACGCCGCCTGCGCGGTAAAGATATCTCCCCATGTCGTCTGCTGTTCCTTGATGAGGCCGCGCGACTGGATGCGAAGTCAATTGCCACGCTGTTTGAGCTGTGCGAACGACTTGAAATGCAGCTGATCATTGCCGCACCTGAGAACATCAGCCCGGAAAAAGGCACCACTTATAAGCTGGTACGTAAGGTGGTGCACAACCACGAACACGTCCACGTCGTGGGGCTCAGGGGCTTTGCCCCCCCGCTGCCCGAACCTGTGGCTGGCGCCATAGATGCGTAATAAAACTCGCGGGCTACGGCCCGCGTTTTCTTTTCTGCCACACCTTAATCGTTAATTTTATTTACATTTATACAGGCAAATACTATTCGCTGTTTATATACTGATTGTTGAACCCAATGATAAAGCTGGGTGAAGTAATAAGTGATAAACAGAGGGGCAAGGGATGTTGCTAACAAAATTGCACGGTTTTCGACTGTCAGCGCTGGCCTGCGGGCTGGTACTCAGTTTCGCGCCACTGTTTATGGCGCAGGCCGATGAGCCTGCGCTGGTCCCTTCTGATAGCTCTGCGGTGAGCATTGAACCTGCCAGCTCAGCAGGCCAGCCGCTGCCACAGTCAGCCGCAACGGCCGCGATGGTGGGGGTTTTACCCCTTGATTTAACAGGCATGTCTGCCGCACAAAGTCGCTCACAGCTGGTTGCGCATCTGCCTGCCGGTTACACGCCGATATACCTCAATGCGCTGGCGGCATTTTATGCGGCACGCGAAATGAAACCGCTGTGGGAAAACCGCGATGCGGTGAAAGCTTTCCAGCAGCAGCTCGCCGAACTGGCTATTTCAGGCATCCAGCCACAATTCACCACCTGGGTTGAACTGCTTACCGATCCGTCAGTCACCGGCCTTGCGCGGGACGTCGTGTTGTCCGACGCGATGATGGGCTATCTGCAATTTGTTTATGGCATACCTACGCAAGGCAACCGCTGGCTGTACAGCACTAAGCCTTACAGGCTGCAAACTCCGCCCATTTCGGTGATTAACCAGTGGCAGGTGGCGGTCGATCGGGGAACCCTGGCCAGCTTTGTTGCCACCCTCGCCCCTCAGCACCCGCAATACGCTAAGCTGCATCAGTCGCTGGTGCATCTACTGAGTGACTCGCGCCCGTGGCCGCAGCTCACCGATAGTGAAACCCTGCGTCCAGGCCAGTGGAGCAACGATGTTCCCGCGCTGCGTGAAATACTGGCGCGTAACGGTATGTTGCAAGCTGAACCGGCGATCCCTCTAACTGAACGCTCAGGTGTTTCCGACATCGCGGCGGTTGTCAGCCCGTCTGCGATCCAGTTAGACGGCGAGCAGAGTGCGCACCGGCTTCCAGATGCCGTCGCCGATAACAAACAGGAAGCGGCTCCTGCGGTTCGCAGCACCTACAGCAAAGAGCTGGTAGCAGGGGTGAAGCGTTTTCAGAAATGGCAGGGGCTGGGGGTTGACGGAGCGGTTGGGAAGCTCACGCGAGACTGGCTAAACGTGACGCCGCAGCAGCGAGCCTCGCTGGTGGCGCTGAACATTCAACGTTTGCGGCTACTGCCAAAAAAACTGGATACCGGCATTATGGTTAACATCCCTGACTATTCACTGAGCTATTACCTTAACGGTAGTGAAGTGTTGGCGTCGCGGGTGATTGTCGGCCGCCCGGATCGCAAAACGCCGATGATGAGTAGCGCGCTGAATAATGTGGTGGTTAACCCGCCGTGGAATGTGCCCTCGACGCTGGCGCGGCAGGATATTCTGCCAAAAGTTCGTCAGGACCCGGGCTATCTCGACAGACACGGCTATAGCGTATTGCGCGGCTGGATCAATAATGCGGAAGCCATTGACCCGTGGCGTGTCGATTGGGGCACCATCACCGCCAGCAATTTACCCTTCCGCTTCCAGCAAAAACCCGGTTCGCAGAACTCGTTAGGGCGTTACAAATTTAATATGCCAAGTTCTGACGCCATCTATTTGCATGACACTCCAAACCATAATCTGTTTCAGAAAGAGGCGCGAGCGCTGAGTTCAGGCTGCGTACGCGTCAATAAAGCCTCTGAGCTGGCAAATATGCTGTTACAGGATGCGGGCTGGAACGACGCACGGATTTCGAGCCAGCTTAAAGACGGCAGCACCAAATACGTCAACATCCGCCAGAGTATCCCGGTCAATCTGTACTATTTGACTGCGTTTGTCGGTGCGGACGGGCGCACACAATATCGTACAGATATTTACAATTACGATCTCACCGCGCGATCTGGCGCACAAATCCTGGCAAAAGCGGAATTATTGATGCGCTAAATGCAGTAATTCTAATGAATTAGCGGTCGTAATCATTGCGTAAGCCATCCGGGCCCGCTACAGGGCCCGGATTTACCGGGGTTCAGCGCGTCTTGACTCACTAAGCTTAGGCAGTTAAGGTGCGCAGCAGTGCGCCCGAAGTGCATATTATTCGACCGTTTATCTGTAGACCTGGACATCATGGACAAATTTGACGCAAACCGCCGCAGGCTGCTGGCGTTGGGTGGCGTGGCTTTAGGTGCCGCTCTGCTTCCATCGCAAGCGTTGGCCACGCTTTCAACACCACGCCCGCGCATTCTGACTCTTAATAACCTGCATACGGGGGAGTCACTGAAAGCTGAATTTTTTGATGGTAAAGGCTATATTCAGGATGAATTAGCAAGGCTTAACCATTTCTTCCGTGATTATCGCGCGAATAAAATCAAATCCATCGACCCTAAACTCTTTGACCAGCTGTACCGCCTGCAGAGTTTGTTAGGCACCAACAAACCCGTGCAGCTGGTGTCAGGCTACCGCTCGCTGGTCACCAACAATGGGCTACGCGCTCACGGCAAGGGAGTGGCAAAAAAGAGCTACCACACCAAAGGCCAGGCCATGGATTTCCATATTGAAGGGATTTCGTTAAGCAATGTACGCAAAGCAGCATTATCTATGCGCGCAGGTGGTGTAGGATATTACCCACGCAGCAACTTTGTGCATATTGATACCGGGCCGCTAAGGCACTGGTAAAACAACGGAATCCGGCGAGCGTTGCCGGTATTGGAGCCTCATGAACTATCACATTATCCCGGTTACCGCATTCGGCCAAAACTGTTCGCTGATTTGGTGCGAAGTCACGCAACAGGCAGCATTGGTCGATCCCGGCGGTGAAGCCGAAAAGATCAAACAGCAGGTTGCGGCGAAAGGCGTGAAACTCACGCAAATCCTGCTTACGCATGGTCATCTGGATCACGTTGGGGCGGCAGCTGAACTGGCTGAACACTATGGTGTTCCTGTAGTTGGGCCGGAAAAAGAAGATGAATTCTGGCTGCAGGGTTTACCGGCCCAAAGCCAGATGTTTGGTATGGAAGAGTGTTTGCCGCTGACGCCCGCTCGCTGGCTTAATGATGGCGAGACGGTAGCGGTTGGCAATGTGACTTTACAGGTGCTGCACTGCCCGGGCCACACGCCTGGCCACGTGGTTTTCTTTGACGCTCGCTCCCAGCTTCTGATTTCCGGTGATGTGATTTTCAAAGGCGGAGTAGGGCGTAGCGATTTCCCGCGTGGCGATCACGCGGTGCTAATCGACTCCATTAAGCGTAAGCTGCTGCCGCTGGGCGATGATGTGACGTTTATTCCCGGTCACGGGCCATTATCCACCCTCGGTTACGAACGCCTGCATAATCCCTTCCTGCAAGACGAATTACCGGTCTGGTAAAAGAATAAAGCCGCTTAGATAAGCGGCTTTATTCTTGCTGACAAAGAAGGAAA
>NZ_RPOH01000026.1 GCF_003818135.1 Buttiauxella warmboldiae
GGTTTTCACTGGCATACGACATACTTACTGCAGCAGAGAGATATCCGCAACCTGCAAGAACAGCTCACGCAGTTTGGAAAGCAGGGTCAGACGGTTGATACGCAGCTCTTTCTCTTCTGCGTTCACCATCACTTTGTCAAAGAAGGCATCCACCGGCTCGCGCAGGTTGGCTAACTCTTCCAGCGCCTCCTGGTAACGGCCTTCAGCGAAGAACGGTTCCAGTTTGTCGCGCAGCACCACCAGATGCGTGGCCAGGCGGATCTCTTCTGCTTCTTTCAGAACGGAGGCGTGAACGTGGTCGTTCAGCTGTTCGTCTGACTTCGCCAGAATGTTAGAAACACGCTTGTTCGCCGCCGCCAGTGCAGATGAAGAGTCCAGCGTACGGAAGTGGGACACCGCCTTCATACGCGCATCGAAATCAGCAGGTTTGGTTGGACGACGCGCCAGCACCGCCTGGATAGTATCCACGCTGTGGCCTTCTTCCTGATACCAGGCGCGGAAACGGCCCAGCATAAAGTCGATGACTTCGTCGACAACCTTCTGGTTAGTCAGCTTCTCGCCGTAAAGGCGCACGGCCTCTTCGGTCAGAGTTTGCAGATCCAGCGGCAGGTTTTTCTCCACGATGATACGCAGAACACCAAGGGCGGCACGACGCAGAGCAAACGGATCTTTGTCGCCTTTTGGATGCTGGCCGATACCGAAGATGCCCGCGAGGGTATCCATTTTATCGGCGATCGCTACCGCGCAGGCCACCAGGTTAGACGGCAGTTCGTCGCCCGCAAAACGCGGCTGATACTGCTCGTTGAGCGCAACCGCAACGTCTTCAGCTTCGCCGTCGTGACGCGCATAGTGCATGCCCATCACGCCCTGGGTGTCGGTAAACTCGAACACCATGTTGGTCATCAGGTCGCATTTGGACAGTAAACCGGCGCGCGTTGCGTGGTTTACATCCGCGCCAATTTGGCCCGCGATCCAGCCAGAAAGGGCTTCGATACGGTTGGTTTTGTCGCGCAGCGTGCCGAGCTGTTGCTGGAACAGCACGGTTTCCAGACGCGGGAGATTATCTTCCAGGCGCTTTTTGCGGTCGGTATTGAAGAAGAACTCGGCATCCGCCAGACGCGGGCGCACAACTTTCTCATTACCGGAGATAATCTGAATCGGGTCTTTTGATTCAATATTGGCGACGAAGATAAAGTTCGGCAGCAGTTTGCCGTCTTCGGCGTACACCGGGAAGTACTTCTGGTCACCTTTCATGGTGTAAACCAGCGCTTCCGCAGGCACCGCGAGGAATTTCTCTTCGAATTTCGCCGTCAGCACTACCGGCCATTCCACCAGAGAAGTCACTTCTTCCAGCAGGCTTTCGCTCAGATCGGCTTTACCGCCAATGTTGCGGGCCGCTTCTTCAGCGCCTTCTTTGATCGCCGCTTTACGCTGCTCGTAGTCGGCAATAACTTTGCCGCGCGTGAACAAAATTTCAGGATACTGTTCGGCGTTATCAATGGTGAATTGCGGCTCGCCCATAAAGCGGTGGCCACGAATGATGCGGTCGGATGTGATACCCAGAATGGTGGCCGGGATCACTTCGTCGCCAAGCAGCAGAGTCACGGTGTGAACCGGACGCACGAATTGGGTGTTGTTATCACCCCAGCGCATCAGCTTTGGAATCGGCAATTTGGTCAGTGCGGTAGCAATCATCGTCGGCAGCAGCGCTTGCGCGCTTTCGCCCTTAACGTGCGCACGGTACATCAACCACTCGCCTTTATCCGTCACCAGACGTTCAGCCTGATCGACGGTGATGCCACAGCCACGAGCCCAGCCTTCAGCAGCTTTGCCTGGTTTACCTTCTGCGTCGAACGCCGCAGAAATTGCCGGGCCGCGTTTTTCAACTTCACGGTCAGGCTGAGACTGCGCCAGATTAGAAATTTTCAGCGCCAGACGGCGCGGAGCCGCAAACCATTTGACTTCGCCATGAGCGAGGTTCGCCGCATCCAGTTCCGCAGTCACGTTCGCAGCAAAGGATTCCGCCAGGCTGCGCAGGGCTTTTGGTGGCAGCTCTTCAGTGCCGATCTCCACCAGAAAAGTTTTTTCAGACATGGCAGCCTCTTATTTATTCTTATTGCACATCGGGAAGCCAAGCGCTTCACGAGAAGCGTAATAGGCTTCGGCCACGGCTTTGGTCAGAGTACGAATACGCAGAATGTAGCGCTGGCGTTCAGTCACCGAGATGGCCTTGCGGGCATCAAGCAGGTTAAAGCTGTGCGCGGCTTTCAGAATGCGTTCGTAAGCAGGCAGCGGCAGCGGGTTTTCCAGCGCCAGCAGATGCTGTGCCTCTTTCTCATACTGCTCGAAGCAGGAGAACAGGAAATCCACATCGGCGTGTTCGAAGTTATAAGTTGATTGCTCAACTTCGTTCTGGTGGAACACGTCGCCATAGGTGGTTTTACCCAGCGGGCCGTCGCTCCAGACCAGGTCATAAACGCTGTCTACGCCCTGGATATACATCGCCAGGCGCTCTAAACCGTAGGTGATTTCACCGGTAACCGGTTTGCATTCCAGGCCGCCCACCTGCTGGAAGTAAGTGAACTGCGTCACTTCCATGCCGTTGAGCCACACTTCCCAGCCCAGACCCCAGGCGCCCAGCGTTGGGTTTTCCCAGTTGTCTTCTACGAAGCGAATGTCATGAATCGTTGGGTCCATACCCAGCTCTTTAAGCGACCCAAGGTACAGCTCCTGAATGTTGTCAGGGGAGGGCTTGAGAGCCACCTGAAACTGATAGTAGTGCTGTAAGCGGTTCGGGTTTTCACCGTAGCGGCCATCGGTAGGACGGCGCGATGGCTGCACATAAGCAGTCGCCATCGGTTCTGGCCCTAAAGCCCGCAGGCAGGTCATTGGGTGAGAGGTGCCGGCGCCGACTTCCATGTCCAAAGGTTGAACAATGGTGCAGCCCAGGCGACCCCAGTAGTCCTGTAACGTCAGGATCAGGCCTTGAAAGGTCTTGGTATCAAACTTTTGCATGTTGATTTCGCACGCGTTCGAGAGGGTTAAAAAGGGAAGCGGCCAGTATACCTGTTGAGTGGAAGATAAACAGCCCGAATCGGCGTACCTTTGCCTGATGTTGCGGCGTTATGTCGTCGAAAGGTGTAAGAATTGACCGCTTTCGTCGAAGGAGCAGGTGAATCCCTCCCGGCGCGGGGTGCTGCCAGAAATCTCATAGCTTCCCTGGTACTGCTTCAAATCCACCACGCTGATGCGTTCGACGCGCGTATTGTAACGATGCGCCGCTTCACCTTTGCAGGTTTCAATCATCGCGTCCCCCTGAATCGCAGGAGACTGCGCAACTTGTGCATATTGCGGGTGTCGCTCCGGGGTACTACAGGCACTAAGTAAAAGGGCGGCTAAAATTAGCAGCCAACGGCTATTTTTTATTTTTCGCATCATCATTGGTTATCTGTACGTTAAAATCGTTATTGTTATTCAATCATTAACCGGTATTACGCATTCTGCAAACCCGCATTTCACCTGACAAGAGAACGAATGCAAACTCAGATAAATACCCGTAAAGGCGCCAGAGGAACGAATGCAGCAGAAAATTAACTGGGTTGATAACCTGCGCGGGATTGCGTGCCTGATGGTCGTCATGATTCATACCACAACCTGGTACATCACCAACGCCAATATCGTCAGCCCGTTTAGCTGGGATTTATCGAACGTGCTGAATTCCGCATCCCGGGTGAGCGTACCGCTGTTTTTCATGATTTCAGGCTATCTGTTTTTCGGCGAACGCAGCGCGCAGCAGCGCCACTTTTTGCGTATCGTCACCTGCCTGCTGTTTTATAGCGTACTTGCCCTGATTTACATCAAATTTTTTACCCCCATCAACGCCGGACTGTCGCTGCGCTATATCCTGCAAAAACCGGTGTTCTACCACCTGTGGTTTTTCTTCGCCATCGTGGTTATCTATTTGCTGTCGCCACTCATTCAGGTGAAGAAGGTGAACGCGATGGTGATTCTGGGGCTGATGGTGTTATTTGGCGTGGCGGCCAACCCCAATACCGTGCCGCAGACCCTGGATGGCGTAAAATGGCTACCGATTAATTTATATATTCGCGGCGATACGTTTTATTACGTGCTGTACGGCTTATTAGGGCGCGCAATTGGGATGCTGGAAACCGACAAACGCTGGGTTAGCGGCCTGGCTGCGGGTTTATTTGCGCTGTGTATTTTTTCGATTGCGACCGGCACGCGCCATCAATTAGAAGTGAACGGTAACTTTGCCGATACTTTTTATGTTTACTGCGGGCCGCTGGTGTTTATCGCGGCAATTAGCCTGCTGGTGCTGGTGAAAAACTGCCTGAATAGCCGCCCGCTGCCGGGGCTGGCGTTGATATCAAAACATTCGCTGGGGATTTACGGCTTCCACGCGCTGATTATCCACTTCCTGCGCACCCACGGCTACCAGATAACCCGCTCGCCGGTGCTCGATATTTTGTGGATTTTCGGCGCAACGCTTGCCGGAAGTTTGTTACTTTCCATAGCATTGCAGCGCATCGACACCCGAAAAATGGTGAGCTAGGCGTGACGGGCGCGGGCGCGATGCAGCTGTCGGGGGGAAGAAAACCCCGCTGCTATCGCCGCCTGCTCCATGCGCTGCCCCTGCAACAAGCGCTGTTCGGCAACCGCCAGGCGCAATTGCTCCAGGTAATCCCGCACCGAAATCCCCAAATGCTGCTGGAAAAGGCGCGATAAGTGGCGCGAACTGACGTGAACTTTGGCGGCAATTTCCTGCACATCCCACGCGGACTCTGGTGCTGCCGAAAGCAGATCCTGAGCGCGATGCACGGCCGGGTGAATGTGGTTACGGTAGCGCAGCCACGGCGATAGTTGCGGGTCATCGCCGGAGCGGCGAAACCACACCACCATTTCGCGCGCCACATCCAGCGCAGCTTTTGGCCCACAGTAGCGGTTAATCAGATGCAGCGACAAATCGATGCCGGAAGTGATCCCCGCGCTGGTCCAAATCCCCCGATCTTCAACAAATATGCGGTTATCTTTCACCTGCGCTCTGGGGGCCGCTACGCGTAGTCGCGCGAGAACATCATGATGCGTGGTGCACTGCACGCCGTTCAGCAACCCGGCTTTTGCCGCCAGCAGCGCTCCCGAACAGACACACATCAGATTAAGCTGCTGGCCGTGAATGTGCGGTTGCAGGCGCGTCAGCCAGCGGCGTACCGTTTCCGCCTGTGGTATGTCGAAGTAATGACTGGAATCGCAAGAGCCCGGCAACACTAACAGGCTGCCGGGAGGAAAACTTTCCGGCAGCGGCTCAATACCCGAAAAATTAAGCCCGATGGAGGTGGCGACCTGCGGGTCCGGTCCGATGAAGCTCAGGTGAAAGGCGTCGCCCGCCAGCGCCAGCGTTTCCGCAGGCCCGGTCAGGTCGAGGGACAATACGCCAGGCAAAACCACGAACCAGACCCCAATACTCACGATAAAGACTCCAGGCATTCGGCAACGGTTTGAATTTCCGCAAATCGCCCTGCCAACACCGTTTCCGTACGGTGGCGCAGGGTTTGGGTATCCAGCGTAACGCCTTTCCAGCTCATCGGGAAGGTGAGCGTCGCTTCACTGATAAAGGAGACACGATAACCCAGATCCGCTGCTACCCGCGTGGTGGTTTCGCAGCACTGTTCGGTACGGAGCCCGCAGATAATCAGGTGGTTAATATCACCTTTACGCAACCACAGGTCGAGGCCGGTATCGGTGAAGGCATTATGGACGTGTTTCTGAAACGTCACATCGGCTCGATGCTGCAAGAAAGGCATAGGTTTAACATAGCCGGACTCCAGCGCAAACGGGCCTGAATCGTCAACGTGGAAAATATCCACCACCGGTATTTTCAAATCCTGGCAGCCGGAAATCAGCGCTGAAATGGCCTGCTGGAACGCAGGAAAATCAGCCTCCTGCCAGTAATCACGCTGGAAAAAAGATTGCTGGGTGTCGATATTTATCAGGGCAGAACGGGACATTTTGGTACTCCTTATCACTGGGTATGAACCCATTGTGACAAGGGTTAGCGCGGTTGCTAAGACCAAAAACGGACAGGATGAGGGTGGATCGGGACCCGTTGTCAGCCGCGAAGGAAAACCCTAAACAGCCCACCTGATTCGCCAGCAAATTATGTTACTCTCCAGAAAAATACGGAGAACATGATGAACAGCAAGGCGGCACGCCCCACGATAAGCGACGTCGCGAAAGCGGCAAAGACCGGAAAAACCAGTGTTTCCCGCTATCTGAACGGCGAGCAGAACGCGCTGTCCGACGGTCTGCGTTTACGCATTGAAACGGCGATCGCCGAACTCGATTACCGCCCAAGCCAAATGGCTCGCGGCCTGAAACGTGGGCGAACCCGCTTAATTGGCCTGATCATCGCCGATATCACCAACCCCTACTCCGTCGATGTGTTGAGCGGTATCGAAGCCGCCTGCCGTGAAAAGGGCTTTACGCCGCTGGTCTGTAACACCAATAACGAAGTGGATCAGGAGCTGCATTACCTGGATTTGCTGCGCAGTTATCAGGTGGAAGGGATTGTGGTGAATGCGGTAGGGATGCGTGAAGAGGGCTTAAATCGCCTGCAACAATCTGCGCTGCCGATGGTGCTGATTGACCGCAAAATTCCTGATTTTGCCTGCGACATGGTCGGTCTGGATAACACGCAGGCCGCAACGACCGCCACCGAACACCTCGTGGAACAAGGCTTTGAAGCAATTCTGTTCCTCAGCGAACCGCTCGGTACAGTGAACACTCGCCGCGAGCGCCTGAAGGCGTTCCACGCTACTCTCAAACGCTACCCGGGCATTGTTGCCGAAAACGCCGAAGTGCCTTTGCACGAAGGCGATTTGATGGACAATACCCTGCGCCACTTCCATTCCGCACACCGTGGCATGCGCAAAGCGGTGATTTCAGCGAATGGTGCGCTTACCCTTCAGGTGGCCCGTTCGCTGCGCCGCATCGGTCTGCACTGGGGCAGTGATATTGGCTTGCTTGGCTTCGATGAACTCGAATGGGCGGAGCTTGCCGGAGTCGGCATCACCACTCTTAAACAGCCGACCTGGCAGATTGGTTACGCCGCGCTCGAACAGGTCGTGAAGCGCATTGAAGGCGGCAGCGACACCGTTTATGAACAGGTCTTTTCCGGCGAATTAATCGTTCGCGGTTCTACCGTCCGTTAATCAATGTTCGTGATAGCGATCATAAATTGAAGATGCCTGACTTTTCTTTGGAACCGGTTCCATCTAGCGTAATAATGATGTTAACGAGATGAAGCTGCCCGGAGAATTGAATGCCGAGAAAAATTATTGTCGTCACCGCCGCTTACGGGCATGACCGCATCGCCGCAATGGGCGGCCAACAAGCGCTGTTGCCGATTATCGCCAACGCCGGTGCTGACGGCGTGGAAATTCGCCGCGAGTTATTCGATCACACACAGCTTGATGCCTTGCCAGAACTGGCCCGGCAAATTGCTGCACATCAACTCGAAGCCTGTTATTCCGCACCGGAGCCGCTGTTTGTAGAAGACGGCAAACTTAATCCGCTGATCCCTTCTTTGCTGCTTGAAGCCCACCAGCTCAGTGCAACATGGCTAAAACTTTCTCTCGGCCACTTCCGTAGCAGCCAACAGTTTTCCCTCCTGCAACAGTGGCTTGCAGAAACAGAGGTGGCTTTGGTGGTGGAAAACGATCAGACAAACTGCGGCAAACTCGCCCCGATGCAGCGCTTTCAGGCCGCCTGTAAGGTGCTAAACCTCCCCGTGACGCTAACGTTTGATATGGCCAATTGGCTGTGGGTCGATGAATCACCTGAAGCTGCGGCACGCGTGCTTGCGCCATCGGTCAGCTATATCCACGTCAAAGCCGCCGTGGCGCATCATTATCACTACCGGGCAATTGCGCTGGATGACGCCGAACCGCGCTGGCTGGAACTGTTAAAAAATCTGCCCGCCGATGCCCCGCGCGCAATTGAATTCCCGCTCGAAGGCCGCGACCTGACGGTGGTCACGCGCCATTACGTCACTGTATTACGCGAGGTGTAAATGATGTCGAATCAACTGGATGTGATAACCATTGGTGAAGCGATGGCAATGTTTGTCGCAGACGATGCTGGTGATTTAGCCGCCGCCGAACATTTTGTTAAGCGAGTCGCAGGCGCAGAGCTTAATGTCGCCACCGGGCTTGCGCGCCTTGGCCTCAATGTGGGCTGGGTCAGTCGCGTGGGCAATGATTCCTTTGGCCGTTTTGTGCTGCAGCAGCTGGCGAAAGAGAATATCGACAGCCGTGGCGTGACGACAGACGAGCGCTTTGCTACAGGCTTTCAGCTTAAATCTAAAGCAGAAAATGGAACCGATCCCATTGTGGAATACTTCCGTAAAGGATCGGCGGCCAGCCATCTTTCTAGCGCTGATTTTAATGAAGAGTATTTTGGCTCGGCACGCCATCTACATTTAAGCGGCGTGGCGGCAGCACTGTCGGATAGTTCATTAGAACTGCTCAATCACGCCGCTCGCGTGATGAAGCAGCAAGGCAAAACGATCTCTTTTGACCCTAATCTGCGCCCGGTGCTCTGGAAGAGTGAAGCAGAAATGGTGAAACAATTGAACCAACTCGCCTTCCAGGCAGACTGGGTGCTGCCAGGATTAAGCGAAGGCGCCATTCTGACCGGGCATAAAACACCAGAAGCGATTGCCGATTTCTATCTCGACCACGGCGTTAAGACCGTGGTGCTGAAAACGGGCGCTGATGGCGCATGGTACAAAACGGCCTCAGGTGATAAAGGGGCAGTAAGTGCGGTAAAAGTCGAGAACGTCGTCGATACCGTCGGCGCTGGCGACGGTTTTGCGGTGGGAGTGATAAGCGCCCTGCTCGAAGGGAAAACCTTAGAACATGCCATCAGCCGCGGAAATAAAATCGGCTCACTGGCGATTCAAGCCATCGGCGATAGCGAAGGGTTACCGACCCGTAGCTCGCTTGGCGAATAAACAAAGACTGCATCAGCTGTGCCCTACACCCGGCATGATGCAACGTTCTCAACACCGAGGCTAGCCTATGAAAACCCATACAATCGCGCCAAAACGTTGGTGGTACATCATGCCAATCGTGTTTATCACCTATAGCCTGGCGTACCTGGACCGTGCCAACTTTAGTTTTGCCTCTGCCGCAGGGATTAACGAAGACCTCGGGATCACCAAAGGGATTTCGTCGCTGCTGGGGGCTTTGTTCTTCCTCGGCTATTTTTTCTTCCAGATCCCAGGAGCGATGTACGCCGAACGTCGCAGCGTGCGCAAGCTGATCTTTGTCTGCCTGATCTTATGGGGTGGCTGCGCGTCGCTGACCGGTGTGGTCAGCAATATTCCGGCGCTGGCGGCGATCCGTTTTATCCTCGGCGTGGTAGAAGCGGCGGTGATGCCCGCCATGCTGATTTACATCAGTAACTGGTTCACTAAGTCCGAGCGCTCGCGGGCTAACACTTTCTTAATCCTCGGTAATCCAGTGACGGTACTGTGGATGTCGGTGGTTTCAGGCTATCTGATTCAGGCCTTCGGCTGGCGTGAGATGTTTATCTTTGAAGGGATCCCGGCCATTATCTGGGCATTCGCCTGGTGGATGCTGGCCAAAGATAAACCTGCACAAGTTGGCTGGTTGTCTGATGCAGAAAAATCCACGTTGCAGGCTCAACTGGAAAAAGAACAGCAGGGAATTAAAGCGGTGCGCAATTACGGCGAAGCGTTCCGTTCGCGCAACGTCGTGCTGCTGTGTATGCAATATTTCTGCTGGAGTATTGGTGTGTACGGCTTCGTGCTGTGGCTGCCGTCGATTATCCGCAATGCTGGCGCTGCGGGCATGGGGATGGTGGAAGTGGGCTGGCTGTCATCGGTTCCTTATCTGGCGGCAACTATCGCGATGATTGTGGTGTCGTGGGCGTCAGATAAAATGCAGAACCGCAAGCTGTTCGTCTGGCCGCTGCTGCTGATTGGCGCGCTGGCATTCCTCGCCTCCTGGCTGGTTGGCGCTGACCATTTCTGGGTTTCTTATACTCTGCTGGTGATTGCCGGTGCGGCAATGTATGCCCCCTACGGCCCCTTTTTTGCCATTATTCCTGAAATGCTGCCACGCAACGTTGCCGGTGGCGCGATGGCATTAATTAACAGCATGGGGGCGCTCGGTTCGTTTGTCGGCTCCTGGTTTGTTGGCTACCTTAACGGTATAACGGGCAGTCCTGCCGCTTCCTACATATTTATGGGGGTAGCATTGCTGGCTTCGGTGTGGCTAACTCTGATGGTGAAACCAGCGATAAACCAACAGGTTCCGGTGGCAGCACACCACGCCTAATCTCAAGCCAGGCGGCCATTTTCACCGCCTGGCTGTATTCAAACTGTTTATCGGAGAACGCTATGAAGCCGTCCGTTATCCTCTATAAAACGTTACCTGACGACCTGCTTGCCCGCCTGGAAAGCCACTTTACCGTGACCCAGCTTGCCGATTTAAGCCCGGAAACCGTCAGACAAAACGCACAGACTTTTGCCCGTGCGGAAGGAATTCTTGGTTCGAGCGAGAAAGTGGATAAGGCATTTTTAGAGCACACGCCTGGGCTGCGCGCCGCCTCCACGGTTTCCGTTGGCTACGACAATTTTGACGTGGCGGCGCTGAGCGAGCGCGGTATTGCGTTGATGCACACGCCAACCGTGTTAACCGAAACCGTCGCCGACACCATGATGACACTGGTGCTGGCAACTGCTCGCCGGGCGCTGGAAGTGGCGGAACGCGTAAAAACGGGCGAGTGGACGGGCAGCATCGGGCCGGACTGGTTTGGTATCGACGTGCACCACAAGACGATGGGGATTTTAGGCATGGGCCGCATTGGCCTTGCGCTGGCGCAACGCGCGCATTTTGGCTTTAACATGCCGATTCTGTATAACGCACGCCGCCATCATCAGGAAGCAGAGGAGCGCTTTAACGCGCGTTATTGCGACCTCGATACCCTGCTGGCCGAATCCGATTTCGTCTGTATTTCCCTGCCGTTGACTGAGGAAACCTGGCACCTGATTGGTGCCGGGCAGCTGGCAAGAATGAAGTCCTCCGCCATTCTGATTAACGCCGGACGCGGCCCGGTTATCGACGAGAAAGCGTTAATTCAGGCGCTAATTGAAGGCAAAATTCACGCCGCAGGTCTCGACGTATTTGAGCAAGAGCCGCTGCCGCCTGACTCACCGCTGCTTAGTCTGCCAAATGTGGTGGCGCTGCCGCATATCGGATCTGCGACGCACGAAACCCGCTACAACATGGCGGCCTGCGCGGTAGATAACCTGATTGCTGCGCTGAGTGGCAATGTGAAAGAGAACTGCGTCAATCCGCAGGTACTGAAGTAATTATTGTGGCGGATGACGCTTGCGCTTATCCGCCCTATGAAGCTATCGGCGTTTAACTAAGGTTTTGTATTAACTTGTCAAAAACCTCATCTCCATCATATAAATTAGCGGCTTCTGCCTGGATGGAGGAACGGGTAAGTTTATCGCGCAAGGCCTGCAACTTAGAGGTATCAACCGCGCTTTCCGCCGCCGCAAGGCTATGCGCATTTTGTAGCTTCATCCACACGCTGGCAGAACTGCCGATTACAATAGCTAACTTAACCGCCATTTCAGGCGTAAGGGCTGCTTTTTCAGTTAACAAGCGGCTTGCGGTTGAAGGTGCGATATCCATCGCTTTGGCAAACTCACGCAGACTTACGTTAAGTTCATCAAGCGCTTCCTGGATAATTGCCCCTGGATGCGGAGGGTTTTTCATTTTCATTAATGGTAGTCCTCGTAATTCAAATTCCACGCATCACCCTGATAAAATTCAAAAGTAATACGCCAGTTCCCGGAAACAGTAATGGACCATAAGTTTTCTCGTTCCCCTTTCAGGGCATGAAGACGATAACCTGGCATATCTATATCAGTTATTTTTTCAGCCGCATCAATAATAGCCAGGCGGTTACGTAAACGCGGTACATGCTCCCGGGACAGCCCCTGAGGCTGTTTTTTTAAAAACAAGTTTTTGAGTCCTTTGTGCTTAAAACTTCTGATCATCCGCACATCCTGTTCCCTCACAAGGAACAATATCACCACTGTTCCTTTTTACGCAACAGTGGATAGCTAAACAATTTAAGAACGATATGACGGGAAAGAAATTCAATAAATAAAGGGAGCAGAAATACTGGGGAAGCTTCGCAAAAAGGAAATCGTGAGCAAAATAAAGGGATAAACCAGAACGGCCTATCCCTTTTTTAAAAGCGGGAAAAATTAGAAATCGGTATTAGCAAAACCGGTCATTTCTTCGAGATCCATTTCACGGCCTAACGCCGTCATGGGATGCACAATCACCAGGCCACGCACCGCTTTTTTCAGCTTGCCCATATCAGCCTGTTCTTTCTTAGTGATAGGACGTTTGTACGGCAACGCCATCAGCTTTTGCGCTTCTTTGCTCAGCTTCTGGTTGCGCACCGCTTGCAGGCGCACAATTTCAATCTCCAGCTTCGCTTTCTCTTTTTCCAGCTCAGCATACTTTTCAACATCGTTGATCAGATGCAATTGCGGCATTTCGTGACGGATGGCGTCCAGACGATCGCTAAGACGTTTGATTTCTGCTTTTTCGATTTCTTTCATTTTTGATTAACCGTGAATAACTTTCATTGCTGGCAAGGATACACCATTCGGCGTAAGAGGGCGAAAAGGGACTTTGCGTGAGATTACTTCTGGAAGGCTTTTTTTAAGCTGATCCGTGAGATCAGCTCGGTTAAAGAGAGCACCATCGTTGAGCGGACAATCTGCTGGTAGCGCTGTTTTTGCATGGCAAACAGTTCAGGATCGCTGCCATCAACCCATTTGGGCGTCGGCGGCAGCGCTGAAACGCAGTGCAGTTCACCAAACGGGCCAAGCATTTCATCATCGGTAAAATTATATTCATTACCGTCGTGATTTAACTCTTCGCGTAGAGCCATCAGCAATTCACAATCTTCGTACTCGGCGCGATTGAGCACGCCAAGGCCGTAGATTAGCTTGAGGCGCACGGAAAGATCCCCTAACGGGCCATCGCCATCCAGCAGCGGTTCCACCGCGTATTTCACCGCATAATCATCTTTACGGAAGACCTGCAATACCAGGATATTCACCGCTTCGGTAAGAAGGTCGACTGCGGCAATCAGCAGGCTGCGTACGGTTTTTCCGGCATTAAGACGCTCAAGCACACGGTTTTCAAAGGCCTGGGTTTCTTCCATCTTTGCCTACATCACTCAAAGTATTATTGGGTGCAGCGTCCGCGGCACCCGTTCTCTATAGCTATTTGCCGTTATAGGCGCTCACCGCTTCTGCCACCGCATCGCTATTGACATCAAGGCCGGAGATCTCCGCAAGCGTGGCCTGCGGGCCTTTAGCCGCCAGCAGTTTCTCCAGCTCTTGCGCCTGCGGATCTTGCTCGCTGCGGTAATGCATCGCCGCCGCAATGCCGGCAATCAGGAATTGGCGCGGCAGGCCGTATTCAATCGTGCCCAGCAGCGGTTTAATCAGGCGGTCGCCCGCACTCAGTTTACGCAGCGGCTGGCGGCCCACACGTTCCACATCATCTTTCAGATACGGATTCTCGAAACGGCCCAGAATTTTCTGGATATAGGCCGCGTGCTTGTCTGCATCAAAGCCATAACGCTTGATCAGCACCGCGCCGCTTTCATCCATCGCCCCTTTCACCACCGCACGGATTTTCTCATCCAGAATGGCATCGCGGATGGTCTGATGACCGGCCAGCTGACCAAGGTACGCGGTTATAGCATGCCCGGTATTGAGCGTGAAGAGCTTACGCTCCACAAACGCCATCAGATTATCAGTCAGCTCCATGCCAGCAATGTCAGGCAGCTCACCTTTGAACTGGGTTTTATCCACAATCCACTCGCTGAAGGTTTCAACGGTCACTTCAAGCGGGTCATTGGTGGCAGATTCTGAAGGCGGAACGATACGGTCAACGGCAGAATCAACAAAACCAACGTGCTGCTCAACCCAGGCCTGATCATCTTCAGAAAGTGCCTTCATCACGTGAGCTTTCAGCTGGCTGGTACCGCGCACCATATTTTCACAGGCGATAATGTTCAGCGGTTTTTCATTACCGTTGCTACGGCGCAGCACCAAACCTTTGGCGACAGCTGGCGCGATACGCTCCAACACAACCGGCCCGACGGCGGTGGTCACCAGGTCAACGTCGGCAATCAACCTAACAACATCGTCGCCGATGCTGCTGACGGCATTGACATTAGAAACCGTATCGATTTGCTCTTGCTCGCCCACCACGCGCACCTGGTAGCTATGGCGTTCGTTCAGCGCGTCCAGCACGGTTTGGTTAACGTCTGCGAAGGTCAGTTGGATACCCGCGTCTGCCAGCAGTTTTCCGATAAAGCCACGGCCGATATTACCTGCGCCAAAATGTAATGCTTTCATGTCGTTCACCTTCTTAAATTTGAATTACCCGAGAGGGTTCGGGTGAGTCGTTTAGGGAAACGCCCCTCACCGGAACCCTCTCCCATCCGGGAGAGGGAAACTAAGACTTACTTCTTACCGGCCAGCAGGTCGAGCACTTCCTGAACGCTGGTGGTATTCGCCAGGCGGTCAATCACCGACTCATCATCCAGCGCGTTGGTCAGGCTGGTGATCACCTGGATGTGTTCGTTATTGCGGGCAGCAATACCGATAACCAGGCGGGCAATATCTTCACTCTCTTCACCAAAGTGCACGCCGTGTGGATACTGACAGAACACTACGCCGGTTTTCAGCACGCGGTCTTTCGCTTCAACCGTACCGTGTGGAACCGCGATACCTTCACCCAGGTAAGTTGGGGTCAGTTTTTCGCGCTCGAACATCGCATCCACATATTCCGGCTGGACATAGCCACCGTTTACCAGTTGCTCACCGGCAAAGCGAATCGCCTCTTCTTTGGTGGTCGCCGTCAGGCCGAGGAACACGTTGCCAGCGCCCAGACGGAACAGCATCTCTTCGTCAGCAACGAAGCTGTCTTCCAGGCTGCTCATGACCTTCACTTCTTTCTCGCTCAGGTTATGAGAGGCCACCAGACGCTCGGTCAGGTTGGAATACAGGCTGCTGTCGAGGAAGTTGGTCAGGGAAATATGCTGTGCCTGTGGCACCTGGCGCATCGCACGCTCGGTCAGGTCACGGTGCGTAATTACCAGGTCAACGTCATCCGGCAAGCTGTTGATTGCGCAGTTTGTCACCGAGATATTTTTCAGGCCCGCATCGCTGACTTTCTTACGCAGCACGCCAGCACCCATGGCGCTTGAACCCATACCGGCGTCACACGCTACGATGATTTTGCGTACGTGGCTCAGGTCGTTAGACAAGCCAGCACCTACCGCCAGTGGCGCGGTTGCACCTTTGGATTCCGCTTTCATCTCAGCCATACGGCGAGCCGCGGCTTCAATATCATCTTCTTCTTTCACTTTGCTGGTTTTCAGCAAAATCGCTGAAACCACGAAGGAGACGATTGTTGCTGCAACGATTGCCGCGATATTCGCGAAGTAAGCACCTTTTGGCGTCATTGCCAGAACCGCAAGGATGGAACCCGGAGATGCCGGAGAAACCAGACCGCCGTTCAGCAGAGTCAGAGTGAACACGCCGGTCATACCACCGAGGATAACGGCCAGGATCAGACGTGGGTTCATCAGCACGTACGGGAAGTAAATTTCGTGAATACCGCCCAGGAAGTGGATGATTGCCGCGCCGCCCGCAGACTGCTTAGCATTGCCACGGCCGAAGAACATGTACGCCAGCAGCACGCCCATACCCGGACCCGGGTTGGCTTCAATCAGGAAGAAGATTGATTTGCCCAGCTCGTGAGACTGCTGAATGCCCAGCGGCGAGAAGATACCGTGGTTGATGGCGTTGTTCAGGAACAGGATTTTTGCCGGTTCTACGAAGATAGACGCCAGCGGCAGCATGTCATGAACCACCATGAAGTTAACGCCCGCCGCCAGAACTTTGGAGAGGACTTCAACTGCCGGGCCGATACCCATGAACGCCAGAATCGCCAGAATCATACCGATGATGCCAGCGGAGAAGTTGTTCACCAGCATTTCAAAGCCGGATTTGATTTTGCCATCAACCCATGCGTCGAAATGTTTAATCGCCCAACCGCCCAGAGGACCTGCGATCATCGCGCCGAGGAACATTGGCATATCCGCACCGACGATAACGCCCATGGTGGTGATGGCGCCGACTACCCCACCACGGTCGCCGCCGATTAAGCGACCACCGGTATAACCGATGAGCAACGGCAGCAGGTAGGTAATCATCGGGCCGACCAGTTTCGCCAGCGTCTCGTTTGGCAACCATCCGGTTGGAATAAATAAAGCGGTGATAATACCCCAGGCGATAAATGCGCCGATGTTTGGCATGACCATGTTGCTCAGGAAACGACCAAAGCTTTGCACTCTGATCTTGATATCGGATGACATACGCACACCCCTTGTTGTGTTTACGTGCTGAAAAAGTAGCCCGAGAATTATTGTTAATGTGGCGGCAACGCAGGGTTGCCAGATGCTCTAGTGAGGCGAAATCTGGCACGTGATCGTTAAGCTGTCCAGTAGTGGCAAATTTGTGTGACAAAGATCACTCATTACGGGGGAGGCTGAAGCCAGATCTAGCGATCTGAATCACATAATGGCCGGGTAAAAAAAACGCATCAGCCATTTTTTGTTCATCTCTGACATCTTTATGTGATGAAAGTCACACTTTACGATTATCACTTTGTTATTTAAATGTGAGTTACCTCACAAAATATTTTATGCCATTGTTCACTAGTGTGATCCAGGGCGAGGCGTGGATTTCATTTTGTCTGAAAACTACAGCGCAGCGGCAGGCGACTGTGTACTACTTTTTCAGGCAACCTGAACCATACTTACCCTTTGTCGATTAAAAATGGACGATGTCATGAAACTTATCGGTAATTACACCAGCCCATACGTGCGCAAAATATCGGTAATCTTGCTGGAAAAGGGCATCACGTTTGAGTTTGTCAACGATAACCCGTGGACGGCAGAAAGCAGCACGCCGCAATATAACCCGCTGGGAAAAGTCCCGGCGCTGGTGACCGACGACGGCCAGTGCTGGTTCGACTCCCCGGTGATTGCCGAGTATCTCGAACTGTTGGCTATCGCCCCACCTCTTATTCCACGCGAACCATTAGCCGCTCTGCAAATGCGCCAGATAGAGGCGCTGGCCGACGGCATTATGGACGCAGCGCTGGTTTCAGTGCGCGAGCGGCAGCGCCCGATTGAGCAACAATCTGAAACGGAGCTGCTGCGCCAGCGTGAGAAAATCAGCCGTGGGCTGACGCTGCTCGAACAGTACGCCGCGGATAAAAAACTGGATGCGGAAAACCTCAGCGTAGCGACCATCGCGGTAGCGTGCGCGGTGGGCTACCTCAACTTCCGGCGCGTTTCCCCGGGCTGGTGCGTGGAGCGCCCGCATCTGGTGAAACTGGTAGAGAAACTTTTCACACGTGAAAGTTTTGCCCGTACCGAACCGCCGACGGCATGATCTATCGCCATGACAGGGGGGCAACTCCCCCTGTAAACTATCGCGATATTTCACCACTCTGCGGCTTGCCATGACTACCCATCGCCCCTTGTACAGCCAGCTTCCTGCCATTGATAAGCTATTACGCGACGCCTCTTTCAGCACTTTGCTCAATACCTTCGGCCACACCCAGGTGGTTAACATCTTGCGTGAGATGCTGAACATTGCCCGGGAGCATATCCGCACTCAGCAAGCGCTACCCTGCTGGAACGACGATTGGGCAGCCCATGCTCAGTTGCAGCTTGCCTCAGCGCAGCGCAGCGCCTTGCTGCCGGTATTTAACCTGACCGGCACGGTGTTACACACCAACCTTGGGCGGGCCTTGCAGGCAGAAGCGGCGATTGAAGCGGTCACCCGGGCGATGCGCTACCCGGTGACGCTGGAATATGACCTGCACGGCGCACAACGCGGCCATCGTGACAGAGCCTTGTCCGGCCTGCTGTGCGAGCTGACCGGTGCGGAAGACGCCTGCATCGTCAATAACAACGCAGCGGCGGTGCTGCTGATGCTGGCAGCCTGCGCCAACGGTGAAGAAGTAGTGGTTTCTCGCGGCGAGCTGGTGGAAATTGGCGGCGCGTTCCGCATTCCGGATGTGATGCGCCAGGCCGGTTGCCAGCTTGTCGAAGTCGGCACCACCAACCGTACCCATCTGAAAGATTATCGCCAGGCGGCGGGCGAAAACACCGCATTGCTGATGAAAGTCCACACCAGCAACTATCAGGTTGCGGGCTTTACTAAAACCGTCAGCGAGGCCGAACTGGTGGAGCTTGGCAACGAGCTGAACATTCCGGTTGTCACCGATTTAGGCAGCGGCTCGCTGGTCGATCTTAGCCAATGGGGGCTACCGGAAGAACCGATGCCGCAGCAGCTGATAGCTGCAGGCGTAAGCCTGGTGAGTTTTTCCGGGGACAAGCTGCTCGGTGGCCCGCAGGCGGGGATTATTGTTGGCAAAAAAGAGCTTATCGCCCGTATCCAACAGCACCCGCTGAAACGCGCTTTACGCGCCGATAAAATGACGCTGGCGGCACTGGAAGCCACCCTGCGCTTATATCAGCACCCGGAAACGCTGGCCGCAAGATTGCCGACGTTGCGCCTATTAACGCGTGATGCCGGCGAAATCACAACGCTCGCGCAACGGCTGCTACCTGCGTTTGAAGGCAAATTTGGCGAACATTTCACCCTGCTTGTCGAACCCTGTTTATCGCAAATTGGCAGCGGCTCTCTGCCTGTGGACAGGCTACCGAGCGCGGCGTTAACTTTCACCCCTAAAGATGGCCGTGGCACCACGCTTGCCACGCTCACCCAAAGCCTGCGCGAACTGGCTAAACCCATTATTGGCCGCATCAGCGATGGGCGTTTATGGCTCGATTTGCGCTGTCTTGAAGATGAAGCTGGCCTGCTGGAGAATTTACACCCGTGATTATTGCAACCGCCGGGCATGTTGACCACGGCAAAACCACCCTGCTGCAGGCCTTAACCGGCGTGAATGCTGACCGTCTGCCGGAAGAGAAAAAGCGCGGCATGACCATCGACCTGGGCTACGCTTACTGGCCACAGCCCGACGGCCGAATTCCCGGTTTCATCGACGTGCCAGGGCATGAAAAATTCCTCGCCAATATGCTGGCAGGCGTAGGGGGTATTGACCATGCGCTGCTGGTCGTCGCCTGCGACGATGGCGTGATGGCTCAAACCCGTGAGCATCTTGCCATTTTGCAATTAACCGGCAAACCGTCGCTGACCGTGGCTTTAACCAAAGCCGACCGGGTGAGCGAAGCGCGTATCGATGAAGTCCGTGAATCAGTGCTGGAAACGGTCAAAGAATTTGGCTGGCAAGATGCTGCTTTGTTTGTCACCGCAGCCACCAGCGGCATCGGCATTGATGAGCTGCGCGCTCACCTGCTTGCGCTACCGGAACGCCCTCATCCGCGCCACCATCGCTTCCGCCTCGCCATTGACCGCGCATTTACGGTGAAAGGCGCAGGTCTGGTGGTCACCGGTACCGCGTTAAGCGGCGAAGTCAACATTGGCGACACGCTGTGGTTAACCGGCGCCGATAAGCCGATGCGCGTGCGCGGCCTGCATGCGCAAAACAGCAAAACAGAAACGGCGTCTGCCGGGCAACGTATCGCTCTGAATATCAGCGGTGATGCGGAAAAAATGGAGATCAAACGCGGCGACTGGTTACTGGCGCAACGACCACTCCAGCCGGTGGAGCGCGTAATTGTTCAACTACAAAGCCATGCACCGCTGCAGCAGTGGCAACCGCTGCATATTCATCATGCCGCAAGCCACGTCACCGGGCGTATCTCGCTGCTGGAAGATGACCTGGCTGAACTGGTGTTGGATGTTCCGCTGTGGCTTGCAGACAACGACCGCCTGGTACTACGTGATATCAGCGCCCGCGCCACTCTTGCCGGTGCGCGAGCCATTCTTCTGCATGCCCCACGTCGCGGCAAGCGCCAGCCTGCATTTTTGAACTGGCTACACCAGTTAAAACAGGCAGAAAACGATCGGTTTGCGCTCGACATTCATTTGCAGCGTAGCGCCGTGACATTGCCGGATTTCTCCTGGGCGCGGCAGCTCACCTCCCAGGGTTTGCAGGAGCTGCTGAACAGAAGCGATTATCTGCGCGCGGGCAACAGCCTGCTTAGCGAGGCGCTTGCCGCACGCTGGCAGCAGAAACTGCTGGATGCCCTCGAGCGCTATCATCAACAGCATGACGACCAGCCAGGCCCCGGGCGCGAGCGCCTGCGCCGCATGGCGTTGCCTGGCGAAGACGAACCGCTGGTTCTGGCGTTAATCGAGAAAATGCGTCAGGAAGAGTTGCTCGCAAGTCGCCAGGGCTGGCTGCATCTTCCAGACCACAAACCGGGTTTCTCCGCCGAACAACTGGCGATATGGGAAAAAGTAGATGTGCTGTTTGGCGATGACCCGTGGTGGGTGCGCGATCTGGCGCGGGAAACGCAGCAAGATGAACAAACCATGCGCCAGTTGCTGCGCTTTGCCGCACAGCTCGGGCTGGTAACGGCGATCTTAAAAGATCGTTATTACCGCAACGATCGGATTCAAACCTTCGCTAATTTGATCCGCGAATTGGATCAAACGCAGGGCGCTACCAGCGCGGCGGATTTCCGTGACAGTCTCGGCGTCGGTCGCAAACTTGCGGTGCAAATCCTCGAGTACTTTGACCGAATTGGCTTTACCCGCCGCCGTGGGAACGACCATTTGCTGCGTGATCAAGCCCTATTTATGACAGGAAAATAAACCCTCCCCTATAGCTACGTCACTGGAATAAACTCTCAGTGATGTAGTTATCTATATGATATATAAAATATTATAAACAACACCAATGCCAGGCTGATTATTTTTGCGGCTTCGATTACATTTAGCGGCTATTGAACTTTAATTTTCCGTTTAGAGGAATATGTTGTCAGCAATCATCATTAACTAAGGGAAGTTATTATGGCTGCTACCACATTTTTTATCCCTTCCGTCAACATCATCGGCACCCACTGCCTGGACGATGCATTAAATCACCTGCGCGAATACGGCATGCAGCGCGCCTTAATCGTCACCGATATCACGCTCTCAGCTCAGGGCCTGGCGAAAAACCTGCAGCAGGCCCTGGCAAGCCGCAATATTCAAAGCTTCGTCTTTGACGGCACTCACCCTAACCCCACCACCAGCAACGTTGAAGCCGGGCTGGCACTGCTGTGCCAGCATCATTGCGACTGCGTGATTTCGCTAGGCGGCGGCTCACCTCATGACTGCGCCAAAGGCATTGCGCTGGTGGCGACCAATGGCGGAAAAATTAGTGATTACGAAGGCGTCGATCGTTCTCAACACCCACAGCTGCCGCTCGTTGCTATCAATACCACAGCAGGCACCGCCTCAGAAATGACGCGCTTTTGTATCATCACTGATGAAAAGCGCCACATTAAAATGGCGATTGTCGATAAGCATGTCACACCCATCCTGTCCGTTAACGACTCTGCACTGATGGTCGGTATGCCGCAATCGTTAACCGCCGCGACCGGTATGGACGCTCTGACTCATGCGATCGAAGCTTACGTTTCGATTGCCGCAACGCCCATTACCGATGCCTGTGCGCTCAAAGCGATCGCCATGATCTGCCGCTCCCTGCCTGTCGCAGTAGCCCATGGCGATAACACACAAGCACGTGAAGAGATGGCCTATGCGCAGTTCCTTGCAGGCATGGCATTTAATAATGCCTCTCTAGGTTATGTTCATGCGATGGCCCACCAGCTTGGTGGCTTCTACGATTTACCACACGGCGTATGCAATGCAGTCCTGCTACCCTACGTGCAGCAATTTAATAGCTCTGCCGCCGCGGGACGCCTGCGGGATGTTGCCGCTGCAATGGGGGTGGAGGTGACAAACATGTCCGATGCTGAAGGTGCTCAAGTCTGTATCAGCGCCATTCAGGAGCTGGCAAGCAGCGTCAATATACCCGCCGGTCTGCGCCAGCTGGGCGTGAAAGAAAAAGATATTGCCGAACTGGCGACCAACGCCCTGAAAGATGCCTGCGGATTGACCAATCCAGTACAAGCGACACATGAAGAGATCGTGGCTATTTATCTGGCAGCAATGTAACGCACAGCAAACAGAAACCTTCTCTATCTATATGGAGAAGGTTTTATTGTAAAGCTAACAAGAATCTTGAACACCAGAGAAATCGATAAAAAATTAGCTTAATTAGACTATTACGTTGATCAAAGTGATGTATATCAAGTTTTTATTTTCCTGCATAAAGGAGTATCAATGGATACCCATTTTTGAGGCATAACCCATGGATTTTATGGAAAAATTAAATACACTTTCGGAAAAAATAAAACAACAAGCAAGTGCAATTCAAACTGAAGAAGCAACAAAAACAGCATTTGTGATGCCATTTATCCATAATGTATTAGGTTATGATGTTTTTGATCCCACTGAAGTTGTTCCTGAGTTTATCTGTGATGTGGGAACTAAAAAAGGTGAAAAGATCGATTATGCTATTTTTAAAAATGGCGAAGTGCAAATTCTTATTGAATGTAAAAAAATAGGTGATGCGCTCAATCTAAACCACGCATCACAATTATTCAGATATTTTCACGTCACAAATGCACGTATTTCCATTCTAACTAATGGTCAAGTTTATAAATTTTTCACCGATCTTGATTCTCCTAATAAAATGGATGAAAAACCTTTTCTTGAATTCGATTTATTAGATATTGATGAGTATGTGCTACCAGAATTACGCAAACTAACTAAATCTGCATTTGATGTTGAATCGATTATTAATGCTGCAGGTGAGCTGAAATATGTTAGTCAAATTAAAAAATTAATTAATGCTCAATTTTCTACTCCTGATGAAGACTTTGTCCGATTCTTCGCATCAAGAGTCTATGACGGAATTATCACACAAAAAGTTCGTGATTCTTTTACAGCGCTAACAAAAAAAGCAACGACTCAGTTCTTAAATGATCAGATAAACGAAAGGTTAAAATCGGCCATGAACGGGATACAAGTTCCTGTAGTGGCTTCAGAAACATCACCTGAACCATACAATGGAGAGCAAGAAGTTTCTGATGAGAACGAAATCCAGACTACACTTGAGGAGCTTGAGGGCTACCACATCGTTAAATCAATAGTACGCACAGTAGTTGAGGCAGGGCGAATCAGCCAGCGAGATACGAAAAGCTATTTTGGTATTTTACTTGATGATAATAATCGCAAACCAATATGCCGCTTACATTTCAATCGCAATCAAAAATACATTGGTATTTTTGATGCAGATAAAAATGAAACTCGTCATCCAATAACATCTTTAGACGATATCTACCAGCACGCGGATATTTTGAAATCAACGGCCTGTTTGTACGATTAATTTCGCACTCACTTTATTTAACAATGCTATTAGAATCCCTTTCCTGAATAGAGGAAAGGGATCCACCATCAGAACAACCCTAATGGCTTATCGGAATAGCTCACCAGCAGGCACTTGGTTTGCTGATAATGGTCCAGCATCATTTTATGGGTTTCACGCCCGATACCGGATTGTTTGTAGCCACCGAACGCAGCATGGGCCGGATAAGCGTGGTAACAGTTAGTCCATACCCGCCCCGCCTGAATCCCGCGGCCCATTTTATAGGCCAGATTGCCGTTGCGGCTCCAGACGCCCGCCCCCAGGCCATATTCGGTATCGTTCGCCAGCTCCAGCGCCTCTTCCATCGTTTTAAAGGTCGTCACCGCGAGCACGGGTCCGAAGATCTCTTCCTGGAAAACGCGCATGTTATTTTTGCCAAACAGAATAGTTGGCTCAAGGTAGTAGCCCGCTTGCAGATCGCCATCCAGTATTTTACGGCGCCCGCCGGTCAGCACATCTGCGCCCTCTTTTTTACCGATATCAATATAGTTCAGAATGGTTTCCATCTGCCCCTGGGATACCTGCGCGCCCATCTGTGTGTTCACATCCAGCGGGTTTCCACTGCGGATCGATTCCACCCGGCGGATGGCGCGTTCCATAAAGCGTTCGTAAATAGATTCCTGCACCAGTGCGCGGCTCGGGCAGGTGCAAACTTCGCCCTGGTTGAAGGCAAACAGCGCAAAACCTTCCAGCGCTTTGTCGAAGAAGGCATCCTCTTCGTCCATCACATCAGCAAAGAAGATATTCGGGGATTTGCCGCCCAGCTCCAGCGTGACCGGGATAATGTTCCGGGTGGCATACTGCATGATCTGCTGGCCCACTTCGGTAGAGCCGGTGAACGCCACTTTAGCGATGCGTTTTGAAGTTGCCAGATATTCGCCGATTTCCCCTCCGGCACCGTTCACCACGTTAATCACGCCTGGCGGCAGTAAATCACCCACCAGCTCCATCAATAACAGGACCGACAGCGGGGTTAAGCGTGCCGGTTTGAGCACAATGCAGTTACCTGCCGCCAGCGCCGGAGCCATCTTCCAGCTCGCCATCAGCAGTGGGAAGTTCCACGGAATAATCTGCGCGACCACACCAAGCGGTTCATGGAAGTGATACGCCACCGTGTCGCCGTCAACTTCGCTGATCCCACCTTCTTGCGCACGAATACAGGAGGCAAAATAGCGGAAATGGTCGATAGCCAGAGGCACGTCTGCGCCGCTGGTTTCACGAATCGGCTTGCCGTTATCCCAGGTTTCCGCCGCCGCCAGCAGCTCGATGTTCTGCTCCATGCGATCGGCAATTTTTAGCAGGATATTGGCGCGCTCCTGCACGGGCATGCTGCCCCAGGCGGCTTTCGCATCGTGCGCGGCATCAAGCGCCAAATCAATATCGCCTTTGCTGGAGCTGGCAATCTCGCATAGCCGCTGACCGGTGACCGGGGTCAGGTTTTCGTCATATTTGCCGTCGACCGGTGGAACCCATTGGCCACCAATAAAGTTGTCGTAACGCGGTTTAAGCTTGAGCGGAAAACCATACTCGCCCGGGATAATGCGGGTATCGGGAGGATTATTTGTCATCTTAGTCTCCTTGTCGGTTTGCACTCTCAAGCGTAGTCGTCGGCGCGGGTTTCTTCGCCAGTGTTTAAGCGCTTTACGACGCAGGTCACGGATTGGCAATGAGCGGATTAGGAGTAATCAGCCTGCAGGTTATGGGTTTTGATACATACTTAAAGTTTACCTTTTCCCGTTTCGCTACAAGGATTGCTCATGCGCCTGTTTATCAGTTTCGATGTAGGCGGTACCCATGTGAAGCATGGTTTATTCACCGAAGAGGGGGAGGTGCTGATCGCCGAAGAGTATGATACCCACTACGACCGCCAGCAGTTTCTGAATGCCTGGCAAAGCGTGGTGGCGGGATACAGGCAACATAATGAAATTGCGGGTATTGCTATCAGCTTCCCCGGCTATATCAATCCCCATACCGGAAATGTCCCTAAGGCAGGAGCGCTGGAGTTCCTGGATGGCAGCAATTTGCTGGAGATTTTTGGTGAGCTGACGGACCTTCCCATTACCGTAGAAAACGATGCAAACTGCGCCGCACTCGGCGAAATGTGGCTCGGTGCAGGTAACGAATATGATTCGCTGGTCTGCGTGACGATTGGCACCGGCATCGGCGGCGGCATTATCGTCGATCGCGAATTGATGCGTGGCTCGCACTTCCGCGCCGGGGAGTTCGGCGTGTTGCCGGTCGGCAAATATGGCGAAGATATGCATCAGCTGGCGTCGGCCAGGGGGCTGATGGAAGCCTGTCGACGTGAAATGAATATTCCCGCAGAAGAAAAAATCCACGGCAAAGAGATCTTTGCCCGCGCCGAAACGGATCTGCATATTCAGGGGGTTATCGACAACTGGGTGAAGCATCTGGCACGTGGGATTTATAGCGTGGTATCGCTATTTGATCCGCAGGCCATTTTACTGGGCGGCGGCGTCAGTACCCAACCGATGCTCTATCCCATGCTGGAGCGCCACCTGGAAGGATTTAAATTCTGGGACGTGCTGAAAGTGCCGATTCGCCCCTGCAAACTGGGGAATAAAGCGGGGATGCTGGGTGCCGTCTGGCTGGCAAAACAGAAGCCATAACGCCAAAAAAAACCCGGCAAAGATGCCGGGCAACGTATTCAGGCGCTTCTCTCTGTGCAGCGTGCATTTGCACCGCATGCGCTGACGAATAATGCTTACTGCTCGCCCGCAATCTCAACCACTACGCGACGATCTGGCGCCAGGCAGTCAACAAGCTGGGATTTCGGCATATGGCTGTCGCAGCTGCTGCCGGTGACGGAATCGCTTTCACCACGCCCCTGCGCATGCACGCTTTGAACTGACATTCCTTGTGCTACCAGCGCATCAACGACGGCTTGCGCACGTTGCGCAGAAAGCTGCTGGTTGTAATCGGCCGCTCCCAGGCGGTCACTGTAGCCGACGACCGTTGTCGCACTGTTTTTCGCCGCCTGCATCTCAGGGCTGTGATACAGCTGCTGAATTGCCCCATGGCCCTCTGCGGTCAGCTGCGCTGAGTTAAAGCCAAACAGCACATCAGATTTCAGATTGAATTTTTTCACTTCAGGCACTGCCGCCGCTGGCGCTGCAGCAGGGGCGATAACGGCGTCATCATGCTGGCCAAAGCGATAGACAATGCCCGCTGATACAGAGCTTACATCGCTGCTGATGCCAATCTGGTTAGCGTTGCCCACATTGCTGACCCACTGGTATTCCAGACGGCCAGCCCAGTTTTTAGTAAAGGCATATTCAGTACCGAGCGCGGCCAGCGGGCGCACACCGGTTTCAAAGTTGTTATGGCCCGCATTATTGGTTTCGGCGCGGTAACCCATCACACCTGCGCGACCGTAAATATCCCAGCTATCCGTCAGGCCGTAGCTGGCTTTCACAGAGAGCTGCAGGCCCTGGCTCTTCATTTTCGCGCCCGCGACGCCGTTGTTGCCGTTAATGCCCATATTCCCAAGGTAGTCGTAGCCACCTTCAACGGCTAACCACGGAAGCACCTGATAACCGGCAAACACGCCGCCGCTGGCGTTGTCTTTATCGAAATCAAAGTCGGTGGCGCTGCTGGCGTTATCGCTGAAGTTTTTATCGCCGCTGGCATCAAAATAGTGCGACCAGCCCATTTTAGCGCCGCCGTACCAGGTGTTCGCATCTGCCGCAGCAAATACGTTAGAAACGGCGCAGACATTCAGCACGATTAAAGCGACAAGAGTCTTTTTCATATATTCCCTAACATATCCTAATATCTGAGCAAACGACTCAGAATTAAATTGCCATAAGTTTGTTGACAGGAATAATAAGGCAAGAGTTCGCCCGCTTAAATTTCTAATAAGTTTATTTTTAAATAAATCCGGTTTGCCGCATCACTCTGTAATGGAGAAAAACCATTAACACGCTGGGCTAAAAAATAATAGCTTCACTTTTCGTGCTGCTATCAAAATTTCTCAGGCAAATGCTTCATAGCGATTAAATAACCGCCTCTTTTAACCTCAATATAGCTTCCTGACTTCAGCGCAAAGATAACATTGAGCACGCTGCTGCGTGATAAATGCGTTCTTTCCTGAATATACTCAAGAATAGAGGTGCGCATTCTTGTGGCGAGCGGCAGCTGAATCATCTCCTGTAAATGATCGCGAATCACAGAATAGGTGCGTTGCTGCACCACCAGGTCATTGCGGTAAAAGAGATAGCTATTAAAGTAGGCCAGGGTAATGGCGACGTCGCGCCACAGATTTTGCCGATCGAATATCTCCATCGCCTTGCCCACACCGACACGCAGTATGGTTGATGCGGTTTCGACACGCAGAATATGGCAGCGCAGCGATTGCAGTGATTCAGCCAGACCAAACAGATGTGAATCATAGGCGCTGGCAATCACCAGCCCGTCGGTGGCGCGTAAAACCGAAACTTCCCCTTGCATAAAGAGATACAGTTGCGCTTCTCCTTTGTATTCCCAGTGCAATCTCTTGCGCGGCACCACATTTATTTCATGGCTTTCCGGCAGCAGCGCGGCGAGCAGGCGCTCAATTGAGTCATCCGGTTTGGCGGGGGCAGATAACGGCATCAGTTTTCCTCGGTCAATGATTTCACTTTGATTATAGCCATCATGACCGCAGTTTAAAAATAAATAAAATCCTCATGAAATGCGCCGCGTTCTTCTGCCATTACTGCAAACGAAATATTTATATAACCAGAAATACTTTATCCACACCTGAGATATACCAGAAGCGGGAAAAATTTATTTTCAATCAAATTAAAGCTGGGCTTAGAGCGGCCAGCAAAAACGGTGGGCAGCGTTAAGCTTGCCCACCGAATAATTATTTCTTTTTATTAAGCAGCGATTTTAAATCCGCGAAGGGATTATAGGTCGCTTCGCCGACCTCTTTTTGAGCGTCTTCACCCGCTACTACACGCGTGCCGTATTGGTCGGCTTCGGTGTATTTGGAATGCTCATGGTCGTGGCAGTACAGGCACAATAGCTCCCAGTTGCTGCCGTCTTCCGGGTTATTGGTATGATCATGGTCGATATGGTGAACCGTCAGCTCGCGCAGGTTTGAATAAACAAACTCACGCGAACAGCGCCCGCATACCCACGGGTAGATTTTTAATGCTTTTTCACGATAGCCGCTTTCCAGCCGCGTGTAGTTTTTCGGGATCAGAGCCATAGTCAACGCCTGTCAATTATACAAATCAGAGATATCACCAGTTTCCGGTTAATTTCCCTCTTTATCAATCCCCAAACGTTTCATACGTGAAAGCAGCGTGGTGCGCTTTAACCCTAAACGTTGCGCCGCACCGCGCGGGCCAGCAACCACGCCGTTGGTCTCTTTGAGCACGCGCAAAATTCTCTGCGTCTCATTTTCCCCTTCACGAAACTCTTCGCTCGCCACCAGCGGTGCCGGTTTTTCTTGCGGCGGCTGATAGTCCATTTCAGGCAAGGAGAGATGCAGCACATTGCCCCGGGTCAGCAGCACCGCGCGTTCGATGACGTTTTCCAGCTCGCGCACGTTGCCCGGCCAGTCCATACGGCTGAGCGCACGCAGGGTTTCAGCCGGAATGCTGTCAATATTGCGGTTCATGCGATGGGCGATTTTAAAGGTGAAGGATTTCACCAGCAGCGGAATATCTTCCGGGCGCTCGCGCAGCGGCGGCAGCATAATCGGGAACACGTTCAGGCGGTAGTAAAGATCGCTGCGAAACTCGCGCTCCGCCACCATCTCTTTAAGATTGCGGTTGGTGGCGGCGATTAAGCGCACATCCACCTGCTGCACTTTATTGCTGCCAAGGCGCTCAAATTCTTGTTCCTGAAGCACGCGCAGCAGCTTCGGCTGCAGCTCCAGCGGCATATCGCCGACTTCATCAAGGAACAGCGAGCTTTTATCCGCCAGCTCAAAACGCCCGATGCGCTGGGTGTTAGCGCCGGTAAATGCCCCGCGCTCGTGGCCGAACAGGTCGCTTTCCAGCAGCCCCGCGGGCATTGCCGCACAGTTAATTTTCACCATCCGGCGGCTGTTGCGCTCGCTCAGGTTGTGAATGGCTCGGGCAATCAGCTCCTTGCCCGTCCCCGTTTCACCAAGGATCAGCACGGTGCTATCGCTTTTGGCCACCATCTCAACCTGTTTAAGCACGTTGGACATCACGTCGCTGCGGCCAATAATTTCCCCAAAATCACTGGCGACATTATTGATCTGTTCGGTGAGATAGAGGTTCTCATCCACCAGGTTTTCTTTCAGGCGGTTGATTTCCTGATACGCCAGCGCGTTATCTACCGCAATCGCGATACGCTCGGCAATCTGGCGCAGCAGCTTGAGGTTTTGCGGGGTGAAGACGCCCGCCTTGCATTGCGCCAGTTTCAACACGCCCAGCATGTTATTGCCGAAAGTGAGCGGCAGCAGGCACAGCGTCTGGATTTGGTTGCCCCACATTTCAAACAGCATGCGTTCATAGGGCGCAAGCCTGTCGCCTTGATTGAGGTTTAACAGCAGCATTTCGCCGCTTTTAAACACCCGTTCGGAGAGCGTACCCGTCAGGGCCACATCGCTTTGGTCGTGGATTGGCGACTGCTCATCGACAAAGTGGGTGGAATAGACCGTCAGCCGGTCTTTGCGGTTGCCGCGCAAAACAATGCTGATGGAATCAATGGAGAAGTAGTGATGGATCTCGCGGGCAATCTCGCCGATCAGTTCATCAAGATCGAGCTTTGACAGCACGGTGTTTGTCACCGCGACCAGGATACGGAAATCGTCACGTTCGCGGCACAGCTGCTGATAGCCAAGGTGTGAGTCGATACGGCTCTGGATTTGTTCTGCCACCAGCCCGACTATCTGCGCCAGCGTATGCAGACGGTTGAGCTCTTTATCCGTCCAGTTTTGATCGCTATTGCGGATGAACTCACAGCCGCCAAAAATTTTGCCTTCAGCGGCCAGCGGCAGCAGGCAGTAGCGGCCGAAAGGCGCGTACAGTTCGAGATTCATCACCTGCGGCCAGGTGTCGTTAAACTCTTCCTGGGTGCAAACTAGCGCTTCCGGGCGCGAAAGCACCCGCCGCACCGGCCCATTTGCCAGCACCATTTCATCTTCGTAATGCAGCTCTTTGCCGTGGTTATCCAGGCCATAAAAGGCCACGCGCTGGTGCAGCGGATGATAAAGCAGAATATTCACTCTGTCCGCCAGCGCCCCCTGCTTCGCCAGCTGCGTCAGGCTGCTGGCAAGGGCCGGGAGATCGGGTTGCTGCAGCAGGGTACGCGTAATATCAAACAGCCCCTGCTGCCCGAGATCGCTCATCGGTGTGTATGGCATTTTGCTTATCCAAAAAAAGAGACCCGGCGAGTGACCGGGTAAGGAGTGTATTTATCATATAAATCGCGCCCGATGCTTTAGTGTAGCCAGAGTGCTACGCGGTAATCCGGGCCTGGGTCAACAAATGCGTGGTAGCGGTTCAGAATGCGGCAAATCTAAGGTCCGTTTTACCCCATAAAGTCCGGCGACGCGTACGCCTTTACGTTCAACGACATCGCCAATAATTGCCGCCTCTGTGCCGGACGGATGAGCGCGCAGTGCCGCAAGCACCGCTTCGGCGGATTCACGTTGAACCGCAATCACCAGTTTACCTTCGTTGGCAAAATTCAGCGCGTCAAGGCCGAGCAATTCACACACGCCACGCACTGCCGGGTTTAACGGCAGCTGGCTTTCAGCCACTTCCATTCCATATCCACAGGACGCCGCAAACTCATGCAGTACCGCATTCACGCCGCCGCGCGTGGCATCCCGCAGCGCTTTTACGCCGGGGATCTTCACCAGAGGGGCGATTAGCGGGGCCAGCACCGCACAATCACTGCTTAGCGCCCCTTCCAGACCCAGCGATTCACGCAGGTTAAGGATAGTCGCTCCGTGGTCACCTAAGGTCCCGCTGACGATCAAGACATCCCCCACGCCGATCTGCTGCGTGCCCCAGTTCAGACCTGCGGGAATGGCGCCCATCCCTGCGGTGTTGATAAACAGCTTATCTGCCGCCCCGCGCTGCACGACTTTGGTATCCCCCGTCACCACGGCAATACCGGCCGCTTTAGCCGTCGCCGCCATACTGGTGACAACACGCTCCAGCGTTTCCAGGGGTAAACCTTCTTCAAGGATAAATCCGCACGATAGCCAGCGCGGCGTCGCCCCGCAGACCGCAATGTCGTTCGCCGTCCCGCAAATAGCTAATTTGCCGATATCGCCGCCGGGGAAAAACAGCGGGTCGATAACATAGCTGTCGGTGGAAAAGGCCAGCCGGTCACCGCTGGCCGTCAGTTCAGCCAGCGGCAATCGGGCCTGATCTTCCTGCTCTGACAGCCACGGATTATCAAATGCCTGCATAAACAAGTCAGCTACCAGCTTTTGCATTGCCTGGCCGCCGCTGCCGTGGGCGAGTTCTATCGTTTTCATGCTTCGCACTCCTGGCCGCGATACTGATACCACGCGGCACATGCACCTTCGGATGACACCATCAAAGCGCCAAAGGCATTTTGAGGATTGCAGGTTTGGCCGAACATCGGGCACTGATGCGGTTTGCAACGCCCGGTGAGCACATCGCCACAGCGGGCGAGCGGGTCGTCGTACACCTGCTGCGGCGCGGGTTTGAAATGATCCTCCGCATCGAACTGACGATAGTCTGCGGTCAGCTGTACGCCGGAATCGCTGATGGTGCCAAGCCCGCGCCATTCCGCATCACCGCGCACGGTAAACACCTCTGAAATCGCCTGCTGCGCCAGGTTGTTTCCGGCATCCGGCACCACGCGTTTGTACTGATTTTCCACTTTGCTGCGCTGCTGGATTTTTTGCTCCACCAGCATCACCACGCCCTGCAATAAATCCAGCGGCTCAAAGCCTGCCACCACCAGCGGGCGCTGATGCTGGGTCGCGATAAAATGATAGGCGGCGGTGCCGATCACCATGCTGACATGACCGGGAGCGAGGAACGCATCAATGCCGTTATCCGGCTGTTCAAGCAGGCTACGCAACGTAGGGATCAGCGTGATGTGCTGGCAGAAAAAGTAAAAATTAGTGATGCCCTGCGCTTTCGCCTGTTGCAGCGTGATGGCGGTCGTCGGCATCGTAGTTTCAAAACCGAGGCCAAAGAACACCACTTTTTTATCCAGATTCTGACTGGCTAAAGCGAGCGCATCCATCGGCGAATACACCACGCGCACATCCGCACCGCGCGCTTTGGCCTGCATCAGCGAGCCGTTTTTACCCGGCACGCGCATCGCGTCGCCAAAGGTGCAAAAAATCACCTCCGGGTGGCTGGCAATTTCGATACAGGTGTCGATACGCCCCATGGGCAACACGCACACCGGGCAGCCGGGCCCATGAATAAACTCAATGTTATCGGGCAGTAACTGGTCGAGACCAAACTTAAAGATAGCGTGTGTATGCCCACCGCAGACTTCCATAATGCGCAGCGGGCGCCGTGCGGTATAGGGCAGCTCAGGCGCGCGTTCACGTAACACATCAATAAGCTGCATCACTTTTTCCGGCGCACGATATTCATCAACAAAGCGCATCATCGACTTTCTTCCCCAAACAGCAGGCCGCCAACGTCAGGCTCCACTTCAAACATGTTTTGCAATGCGTCGAGCGTGTCGCGAGCTTCGGCTTCATCAATAATAGCCATCGCAAAACCAACGTGAACCAGCACCCACTGGCCAGGTTGCGCCTCGCCCACCAGCATCAGGTTGACGTCGCGTTTGATGCCGCAGACATCGACTTTGGCGCTACCGTCTGGCAAACGCTCAACGATTTGGCCCGGAATGCCTATGCACATCGTTCAGCCTCCAGCCAGTTCAGCCATTGTTCCATGCCTTCGCCGCTGGTCGCGGAAACCAGAATGATTTCAATATCCGGATTCACCTGGCGGGCGTAATCGAGGCATTTATCGACGTCGAACTGTAAGTACGGCAGCAGATCGATTTTGTTGAGCAGCATGAGGGAAGCCGCAGCAAACATATGGGGATATTTCAGCGGTTTGTCTTCGCCTTCGGTAACCGAAAGCACCGCCACTTTATGGCGTTCGCCGAGATCAAAACTCGCCGGGCACACCAGGTTACCCACGTTTTCGATAAACAGAATGCCGTTACGTTCAAGCGGCAGGCGCTGCATGGCATCGCGGATCATCTGCGCATCAAGGTGGCAACCTTTGCCAGTATTCACCTGAATGGCTGGCGTGCCGGTGGCGCGAATACGTTCCGCGTCATTCACCGTTTGCTGATCGCCTTCAATAACCGCGCAAGGTACATTACCGTGCAGGCGTTTTAAGCTTTCGGTCAGCAGCGTGGTTTTACCGGAGCCTGGGCTGGAAACCAGGTTCAGCACCAGCTGTTGCCGTTTAGCAAATTGTTCGCGGTTATACACGGCGAGCTGGTTGTTCTTATCGAGCACGTTAAGTTCGATTTCCAGCATCCGGCGCTGCGTCATACCGGGCGCGTGGGTGCCCGCCGCGCCGTGACCGTAATGCAGGTCACCCTGATCGTCGGCAGTGGGGGCAAATTTCATGCCGGTGATTGGCGTCAGCGCTCGCGCGGCTGGCGCAAAAGGCGCACTACGGAAACCGGAGTGCGGGTTGCGCTCATCGCCTTCTATATACAGGTTGCCTTCAGCACAACCACAGGTGCTACACATGATTTGTCTCCTCTACTTCCAGACGTTTAATCTGTACGCCATCATCCGCCACGATGCGTAAGTTGCTGCCTTCGCACAGCGGGCAGCGCCGCACCAGCTGCGTTAACAAGGTGATGTGTTGCTGACAGCCGTAGCACCAGCATTCCGCTTGCTGTTGATGAATATGAAGCTGGCAGCCTTCGGCTAAGGTGTCGCGGCACACTAAGTCGAAACAGAACTCCAGCGCGCTTTGCTCAACGCAGGAGAAAGCGCCCACTTCGAGCCAGACGCCGGTGACGCGAGTCGCGCCGTGCTGGCGGGCCTGAGCTTCAATGAGTTCCAGTGCGCGTTGGCAGAGGGTGATTTCGTGCATAGTACCTCCGGGGATATCTGGCAGAGGTAATGCAAGGATGATGCCAGATGCAGCCTCACCCTCGGGGAGAGTCGGGGTGAGGGTGATCAATCAACGCACCGTCAAAGATGTCGAAATGACATGTCAACTCTGCGGCTACCCGCCACGAATCCACACAAAAACCAACAATTTCAGACAAATACAAACTTGGCACGAAACATGCTCTGTAGACGCATCAGCAAAAACAGAGTGATTTAAAAATGAACATTTGGGAACTGAGCGAAAAAGCCGAATACATTGCCGACAAGCACCAGCGCTTGCTTACGCAGTGGCAGCAATACTGCAATACGTTGATTCAGGGCATCACCCTTTCTAAAGCCAGGCTGCATCACGCGGTAGGCTGCAACCCTGATGATTCCCTGCGCTTCTTCTTATTTGACCATTTCATTATTAACGTGCGCCTCGCCGAAGGCTTTAACAGCCATACCATTGAATACTATGTCGAAAAACGTAGCGGCGAAGACAGAGTCCTGATTGCCAAAGCGATGCTTGATGACGAAGGCCGCATCGACAACAGCATCAGTAACCGTGACCGCGAAAACGTGCTCGATCATTACCTCGAAAAAATTCGTCCGGTCTATGAAAGCCTGTACAGCGCAGTGAACAGCGATACCCCAGTGTCGATGGGTCAACTGCAGCAAAGTGCTCAGGCCTGATTGCTCCTCTGGGTGTCGAAAACTGTCGAAACGACAGGCTTCGGCACGGTTTCGTCAAAAATGATGATGCTTTAAGGAACACCTGGTGAACCGCTTTATTATCGCCGACTCCAAACTCTGCATGGGTTGCCATACCTGCGAGGCGGCCTGCTCTGAAACGCACCGCCTGCACGGCCTGCAATCCATGCCGCGCCTGAAAGTGATGCGTGACGCGAATGATTCCGCGCCGCAAATGTGCCATCACTGCGAAGATGCGCCCTGCGCGGGCGTTTGCCCGGCTAACGCTATTACTCGCATCGATGGCGCGGTACAGCTTAATGAAAGCCTCTGCGTCAGCTGCAAACTGTGCGCCATCGCCTGCCCGTTCGGTTCGATTGAATTCTCCGGCAGCCGTCCTATCCATATCCCGGCAAATGCCAACAGCCCGAAGGCACCACCAGCCCCTCCCGCACCTGCTCGCGTCAGCTCGCTAATCGACTGGGTGCCCGGCATTCGCGCCATTGCGGTGAAATGCGACCTGTGCAGTTTCGATGAAAATGGCCCGGCGTGTGTGCGCACCTGCCCGACCAAAGCATTGCGCGTGGTTGATAACCACGATATTGCCCAATCAAGCAAGCGCAAACGTGAACTGACCCTGGGCGCGACGCCTGGCGATCTCACCCTGTTTACCCAGCCGAAGGTGAAAAAATGAGTGCTTTTATCCTGATTCATTGGGCGCTGATGGGATTTGTGCTAAGCGCGGTGCTGGCAGGTATCACGGCCTTTAATAAGCCGATTAGCGGTTTTATTGCTGGGATCGGCGGAACCATCAGCTCGATCATGGTTTTACTCGCC
This sequence comes from Buttiauxella warmboldiae, assembly GCF_003818135.1. Classification (GTDB taxonomy): domain Bacteria; phylum Pseudomonadota; class Gammaproteobacteria; order Enterobacterales; family Enterobacteriaceae; genus Buttiauxella; species Buttiauxella warmboldiae. The sequence goes on from NZ_RPOH01000026.1 coordinate 36,181, forward strand.
GGTTTCAATGCCTTAACTGGCTTTACCGGTATGGCGCAAGTCTGGCAGCTGCATGTACAGCTTAACGCGTTTAACGGCGTGTGGCTGGTGACGCTGGCTCTGCCTGGCCTGTTCATCTCTTTGTTTAACATCGACTGGCATCGTCATCACGCCATTAAAGCGAACGGCTTGCTGGTGAACCTGGTGATGGCGGCAGCGGTAGCGGCACTGGTTGCGGATAACCTCGGCATGCTGGTGGTGCTGGCGGAAATCGTGGCGTTGAGCGGCTACTTCCTGACGGGCTGCCAGAAATCCGGCCAGCTTTGGTTTGCGCTGGGCCGCCTGGGTACGATGCTGCTGGCGGTGGCCTGCGGGTTACTGTGGAAACAGTACGGCACGCTGAGCTATGCCGAACTACACCAGATGACCAACGGCGCACCAATCAGCTCCGTAGTCTGGCTGCTGAGCCTGGTCGGTTTTGGCCTGCTTGCAGGCATTATTCCGCTGCATGGCTGGGTCCCGCAAGCACACGCCAACGCTTCTGCTCCGGCAGCCGCGCTGTTCTCCGCCGTGGTGCTGAAAATTGGCCTGTACGGCATCATGAGTTTCTCGCTTATCAGCAACGTCATGCCGTTATGGTGGGGCATTTTAGTCGTAGTTCTGGGGATAATTACTGCGTTTATCGGCGGCCTGTACGCGCTGATGGAGCACAACATCAACCGCCTGCTGGCTTATCACTCGCTGGAAAACATCGGCATTATTCTGCTCGGCCTGGGCTGTGGCCTGATGGGGCTTGCGCTAAACGAATCAACGCTGGTGGCGCTCGGGATGGTGGGTGGCCTGTATCACCTGTTCAACCATAGCCTGTTCAAAACCACGTTGTTCCTCGGCGCTGGCGCGGTCTGGTTCCGTACCGGTCATCGCGATATCGAAAAGCTCGGTGGGATTGGCAAACGTATGCCGCTGATTGCTATCGCCATGCTGGTGGGTTTAATGGCGATGGCTGCACTGCCTCCGCTCAACGGTTTTGCCGGTGAGTGGGTCATTTACCAGTCCTTCTTCCACCTCGGCACGTTGCCGCTGTTTATTGCACATTTCTTAGGGCCGCTGTTGGCTGTAGGCCTGGCGATTACCGGCGCGCTGGCGGTGATGTGTATGGCGAAGGTTTATGGTGTGACTTTCCTCGGCGCGCCTCGCACCCCAGAAGCTGAAAACGCGACCCCGGCACCTTTCCTGATGAGCCTGTCCGTGGCAGCGCTGGCCGCCTGTTGTGTGATTGCCGGGGTTGCCGCTCCGTGGTTGATTCCGCTACTGCAAAACGCGATTCCGCTGCCGCTGCAAACCGCGAATACCACCGTTTCACAACCGATGATTACCCTGCTGCTGATTGCCAGCCCGCTGCTGCCCTTCATTCTGATGGTGATGTTCCGTGGCGACCGTCTGCCAAACCGCACACGCGGCACGGCCTGGGTCTGCGGTTACGATCACGAACAGGCGATGGTGATTACGGCGGGCGGTTTTGCTCAGCCAGTGAAAGCGGCGTTCGCGCCGCTGCTGAAACTGCGCAAAACCCTGAACCCGGTGAAGTGGGTGCCTGGCTGGCAGTGTGATTGCCTTGCCGGTACGTTCCGTCGCCTGGCGATGATCGAACTGGCGGTGTTGCTGGTTGCGGTTTGCGCTTAAGGAGCCTGAGATGAATACCCTTTTCTTTTCGTTGATTCAGGCGCTGGTTTTGTTTGCCGTCGCGCCGCTGTTGTCTGGTATTACCCGCGTCACTCGCGCCCGTATGCACAACCGCCGTGGGCCTGGCGTACTGCAGGAATATCGCGACCTGTTTAAATTATTTAGCCGCCAAAGCGTGGCCCCAGCCGCCTCCGGCTGGGTGTTCCGCCTGATGCCGTTTGTGATGGTTGGCGTGATGCTGACGATTGCCACCGCTCTGCCGGTGGTAACGCTGTATTCACCGCTGCCGTCGCTGGGCGATTTGATAACGCTTATCTATCTGTTCGCCATCGCCCGTTTCTTCTTTGCGATTGCGGGTCTCGACACCGGTAGCCCGTTTACCGCCATCGGGGCCAGCCGTGAAGCGATGTTGGGCGTGCTGGTTGAGCCCATCCTGATTCTGGGACTGTGGGTTGCCGCGCAAGTGGCAGGTAGCACGCATATCAGCAATATCGCTTCCACCATTTATCACTGGCCAGCCGCACAAAGCTTAACGCTGATCCTCGCGCTCGCCGCCTGCGCATTCGCCACCTTTATCGAAATGGGCAAACTGCCGTTTGACCTCGCAGAAGCCGAGCAGGAATTGCAGGAAGGGCCGTTGACCGAATACAGCGGCGCAGGTTTTGCGGTGCTGAAATGGGGGATTTCCCTCAAGCAGCTGGTAGTGCTGCAAATGTTCGTTGGCGTGTTCCTGCCGTGGGGCCAGATGAGCGAATTTAGCTGGGGCGGCCTGGCGATTGCGCTGGTTCTGGCCGCGGTAAAACTGGTTGCTGGCGTACTGATTATTGCGCTGTTCGAGAACAGCATGGCGCGTTTGCGCATGCTGGAAACCTCAACGGTTACCTGGGCCGGTTTTGGCTTTGCCTTTTTAGCCTTCGTCTCCTTGCTGGCGGCGTGATTTAAGAGAATTTATCTATGTCTGAAGAAAAGATTGGCCAACATTATCTCGCGGCGCTGCATAAGCAATTTCCTCATGCGGTGATCGACGAAGCGTGGCAGACCAAAGACCAAATCACCGTCACCGTGAAGCTCAATATGCTGCCAGAAGTGGTGGAGTGGCTTTACTACCAGCAGGGCGGCTGGTTATCCGTGCTGTTCGGCAACGATGAGCGCCAGCTGTGCGGTAACTATGCGGTGTATTACGTGCTTTCCATGGAAAGCGGCGTGAAATGCTGGATTACCGTGCGCGTAGAAGTTGACGCCGACAAACCGGAATTCCCGTCCGTTACGCCACGCGTACCTGCTGCGGTTTGGGGCGAGCGTGAAGTGCGCGACATGTACGGCCTGCAGCCTGTCGGTCTGCCGGATGAGCGCCGTTTAGTGCTGCCGGATGACTGGCCAGACGACCTGTATCCGCTGCGTAAAGACAGCATGGATTACCGCCAGCGCCCGGCACCAACCAGCGATCGGGAAACTTACGAGTTCATCAACGAACTGGGCAGCAAAAAGAACAACGTGGTGCCGATTGGCCCGCTGCATGTGACAAGCGATGAACCCGGCCACTTCCGCCTGTTCGTTGATGGCGAAAACATTATCGACGCCGATTACCGTCTGTTCTACGTCCACCGCGGCATGGAAAAACTGGCTGAAACCCGTATGGGCTACAACGAAGTCACCTTCTTGTCTGACCGCGTATGTGGCATCTGTGGCTTCGCCCACAGCACCGCCTATACCACCTCAGTTGAGAACGCGATGGGCATCGTGGTGCCAGAACGCGCCCAGATGATCCGCGCGATTTTGCTGGAAGTAGAACGACTGCACAGCCACCTGCTGAACCTCGGCCTCGCCTGCCACTTCGTCGGCTTCGACTCCGGCTTTATGCAGTTCTTCCGCGTGCGTGAGATGTCGATGAAAATGGCAGAAATCCTCACCGGCGCGCGTAAAACTTACGGCCTGAACCTGATCGGCGGGATTCGCCGCGATCTGTTGAAAGACGACATGATCCAGACGCGCCAGCTGGCACAGCAGATGCGTCGCGAAGTGAAAGATCTGGTCGATATCCTGATGAGCACGCCAAACATCGAACAACGCACCGTCGGCATTGGCCGCCTGGACCCGCAAATCGCCCGCGATTTCAGCAACGTCGGCCCAATGGTTCGCGCCAGCGGCCACGCCCGTGACACTCGTGCCGATCACCCGTTTGTCGGCTACGGCCTGCTGCCAATGGAAGTTCACAGCGAAACCGGCTGTGATGTGCTTTCACGCCTGAAAGTGCGTATTAACGAGGTGTATACCGCATTGAATATGATTGATTTCGGCCTCGATAACCTGCCTGGCGGCCCGCTGGCGGTAGACGGCTTCACCTATATTCCGAACCGTTTCGCGCTTGGTTTCTCTGAAGCCCCGCGCGGCGATGATATTCACTGGTCGATGACCGGCGATAACCAGAAACTGTACCGCTGGCGCTGCCGTGCGGCGACCTACGCCAACTGGCCAACGCTGCGTTACATGCTGCGCGGCAACACCGTTTCTGATGCGCCACTGATCATCGGCAGCCTGGACCCTTGCTACTCCTGTACCGACCGCATGACGGTGGTGGATGTACGCAAGCGCAAGACCAAAGTGGTGCCGTACAAAGAGCTTGAGCGCTACAGCATTGAACGTACTAATTCGCCGCTGAAATAGACGGAGTCACCATGTTTAACTTCATCAAAAAAGCCATTAAAGGCGGCGTGGCCACCGAGTCGTACCCGCTTCAACCGATCGCCGTGGACCCGAATTTCCGTGGCAAACCGGAACACAACCCGCAGCAATGTATCGGCTGTGCGGCCTGCGTGAACGCCTGTCCTTCCAACGCCCTGACGGTGGAAACCGATCTGATGGCGGGGCAACTGGCGTGGACTTTTAACCTGGGGCGCTGCATTTTCTGCGCGCGCTGTGAAGAAGTCTGCCCAACGGCAGCCATCAAGCTTTCTCAGCAATATGAGCTGGCGGTGTGGAACAAGGCGGATTTCCTGCAGCAGGCGCACTTTGATCTGTGCGACTGCCGCCAGTGCGGCAGGCCTTATGCCGTGCAAAAAGAGATTGATTACGCGATTGCGCTGCTTGAGCACAACGGCAACAAACTTGCCGAAGCGCACCGCGCCTCGTTCGAAACCTGCCCCGAATGCAAACGTAAGCTTTGCCTGGTCTCTTCCGACCAGATCGACCTTAGCCGCCAGATAAGAGAGGTGCGCTCATGAGTATGTTACTCGGCCCGCGCGACGATAAAGGCATGCCAGTGCCGATGACGGTGGATGAGTCCATCAGCCTGATGAAAACGTCGCTGCTGAAAAAAATCAAACGCTCCGCCTATGTTTACCGCGTTGACTGCGGTGGCTGTAACGGCTGCGAAATCGAAATTTTCGCCACCCTTTCACCACTTTTCGATGCAGAACGCTTCGGGATCAAAGTGGTTCCGTCGCCACGTCATGCGGACATTTTACTGTTTACCGGCGCTGTGACTCGCGCTATGCGTTCCCCCGCGCTACGCGCATGGGAATCAGCGCCGGACCCAAAAATATGTATTTCCTACGGCGCATGCGGCAACAGCGGCGGCATCTTCCACGATCTGTATTGCGTCTGGGGCGGCACCGATAAAATCGTCCCGGTAGACGTTTATATTCCAGGCTGCCCGCCAACGCCTGCGGCAACGCTGTACGGCTTTGCTATGGCATTAGGCTTGCTGGAGCAGAAAATCCACGCCCGCGAAGCCAGCGAAATGGATGCTCAACCGGCGCAGATTCTGCACCCGGATATGGTTCAGCCATTGCGTGTGCGCATCGACCGCGAGGCACGTCGTCTGGCAGGCTATCGCTATGGCCGCCAGATTGCCGACAGCTATATGGAAAACCTGACCGCCGGAAACGGCAGCGTCCAGCAGTGGCTGGCCCACGAGAACGATCCGCGTCTGACTGAAATCGTCAGCAATCTGGAAGCGCTGGTGAAGCAGGAGCGCGTGCCATGAGCGAGTCGGTGGTGTTTTGCCAGCTTAGCCGTAAGTTTGTCGATGAAAACGACAACACGCCGAGCGATGCGCAACAGGTGGTCTATTACAGCCTGGCAATCGGCCACCATCTGGGCGTTATCGACTGCCTGAAAGAGAACCTGGTTTGCTCGTATGAGCCTTACAAAGCGTGGATTGCCACGCTTGAAGAGGGCAGCGAAGCGCGGCGCAAAATGGAAGGGGTGCCGCGCTACGGTGAAATCGTTATCGACCAAAGCCATGTGGTTTTGCTGGCGAAAGCGTTTGATGCCGCCAAACCAACGCAAACTGAACAGCAGCAAGAGTGGAGCCAGGAATTGCTCGATATGCTGCAAGCTATTCAACAAGAACCCGCTATTTATTTGATGGTTCGGAGGCGTTATGACTAATGTTTTGCTGTGCGTCGGCAACAGCATGATGGGCGACGATGGCGCAGGCCCATTACTTGCCGAGAAATGCCAGGCCGCCCCGCAAGGCGACTGGGTGGTTATCGACGGCGGCAGCGCGCCGGAAAACGATGTGGTCGCGATTCGTGAATTGCGCCCGGATAGATTGCTGCTGGTGGATGCGACGGATATGGGCCTCAATCCTGGCGAAATCCGCATCATCGACCCGGACGACATCGCGGAAATGTTTATGATGACCACCCACAATATGCCGCTCAACTACCTGATCGATCAGCTGAAAGAAGACGTTGGCGAGGTGATTTTCTTGGGTATTCAGCCCGATATCATCGGCTTCTACTACCCAATGACCGACGCGGTAAAAGCGGCAGTTGAGACGGTATATCAAAGCCTGGCTGGCTGGGAAGGAAAAGGCGGTTTCGCACAGCTGGAAGCGCCTGAATTTGAGTGATTTTTGGTCGCTGGAGCTGCGCTTATTCCCCTGCAAAACCGCCTGGTTGAATAAGCGCAGCATCAGCTGATAATTCAAATTATAGGTAGTGGATATTGAGCGAGATCTTTGCGCCGCAGGCTGAGGCATAACGCTTGAGCATTTTGACGCTGGCGCTAAGCGGTTTTTTCTCAAGACGGCTAATACCCAACGCGTTGGTACCAAGCTTGTTTGCCAGCTCCATTTGCGTCAGTCCTGCTCTCTCACGCATTTCATATAATGCCTGAATTAACAGGATCTCCTGGTCGGCTTCATGGTATGCCTGCACGGACTCATCATCGCAAAGCATTCTTGTTTTCAGTTCATCAAGACAGACAGGTTTCACTTCATCAACTCCTTCAACCTTATACGTGCAATTTCAATGGCCTGATCCGGAGTTTTGCGTGTCTTTTTCGTAAAGGCATGCAGAATATAAATAGTTTGCCCGTAGCTAAAAGCATAGACCGTACGAGCAATCTCTTTATCGCCCACTCGCAGTTCAAAAAGCCCGTTACCCAACACCCGGCTATGGGGCATTCGCAGTTGATTTCCTTCAGATTCGAGTCGTTCAATTAAGCGAAACATTCGGCCTCGCAATTGCGAGGGTAAAGCCACGAGTTCTTCGGCTGCCGCTTCATGCGTCAATCATATTAACCCCTCCGTTCGTTAAAACATATCAAGAGGGAAACCTTCCCTGACGCATTTTTGGTTTGGCGTTGAGGAATTGCGAGGGGCTTTGCAAACCCTCTGTCATCTGCCCAAATGACATCGTCAAATGTGTCGATGTCACTGTCATCCCACCCCGGATCAATGCGCCACGCCCGGAATCACGCTAGTTTCAAAGTTGGCACACTTTATGTATGCCTAACACCGACTGATAAAAACACTCTTTCCAGGAGGCTATGATGAACCGATTCATCATTGCTGATTCAAGCAAATGTATTGGCTGTCGCACTTGCGAAGTGGCCTGTGTCGTGTCCCACCAGGAAGCGCAGGATTGCGCCGCATTAACCCCGCAAACCTTCCTGCCACGTATTCACGTGATTAAAGGCGTAAATGTTTCTACCGCGACCATGTGCCGCCAGTGCGAAGACGCCCCTTGCGCCAACGTCTGCCCGAACGGGGCCATCGCCCGCGAGCATGGCTTTGTCAACGTCATGCAGGAACGCTGCATCGGTTGCAAAACCTGCGTGGTTGCTTGCCCGTACGGCGCAATGGAAGTGGTTGTGCGTCCGGTTGTGCGCAACAGCGGCGCGGGTCTTAACGTAATGGCCGAAAAAGCCGAAGCGAATAAATGCGACCTTTGCCACACCCGCGCATCAGGCCCGGCCTGTATGGAAGCCTGTCCAACTAACGCCATTATCTGCGTTGATCGCAACAAACTTGAACAAATGAGTGCCGAAAAACGCCGTCGTGCCGCGTTTGATGCCACTTCATCTTTGATTTTCTAATTTCGCTTATTCACTTTTAACAGGTCTGTTACTGATGAAAAAAATTACCAGCGTCTGCCCTTACTGTGGTGCCGGCTGCAAACTGAAACTGGTTGTTGAGAAGAACAAAATTATCCGCGCTGAAGCGGCTGATGGCGTGACAAACCAAAATGAACTCTGCCTGAAGGGCTACTACGGCTGGGATTTTCTCAACGACACTAAGCTGCTCACACCGCGTCTGACGCAGCCGATGATTCGTTACGAAAAAGGCGGAAAACTTCAGCCAGTCAGCTGGGAAGAAGCCATTAGCTATACCGCTAAACGCCTGAAAGCGATTAAAGAACAATATGGCCCGCGCTCAATTATGACCACGGGTTCTTCGCGCGGTACGGGTAACGAAACCAACTATGTGATGCAGAAGTTTGCACGCGCCGTGCTGCATACCAACAACGTCGACTGCTGTGCGCGCGTTTGCCACGGGCCGTCGGTTGCCGGTTTGCAGGTGACGCTGGGAAATGGTGCGATGAGTAACTCCATCGGCGAGATCGAAAATTCAAAATGCCTGCTGGTGTTTGGCTACAACTGCGCCGATTCGCACCCGATAGTGGCGCGTCGCGTGATTAAAGCGAAAGAAAACGGCGCAAAAATCATTGTTTGCGATCCGCGTCGTATCGAAACCGCGCGCATTGCCGATCAACATTTACAGCTGAAAAACGGCTGTAATATGGCGCTGGTGAATGCGTTTGGCTATGTGCTGCTCGAAGAGAATCTCTACGATCAAGAGTACGTTGCAAAATTCGCCGCAGGTCTGGATGCTTACCGCGAGGTGGTTAAAGGCTACGCGCCAGAAGAGGTTGAGCACCTGACCGGCGTGCCTGCGCATCAAGTGCGCCAGGCGATGCGCACATTTGCCGCTGCCCCTTCCGCCACCATTATGTGGGGCATGGGCGTGACTCAGTTCGGCCAGGCAGTGGATGTCGTAAAAGGGCTTTCAAGCCTTGCGCTGCTGACCGGCAACCTCGGCCGCGAAAACGTCGGCGTTGGCCCGGTGCGTGGGCAGAACAACGTGCAGGGCGCGTGCGATATGGGCGTGCTGCCCAACCAGTTCCCCGGTTATCAGGATGTGGTTGACCCGCAAGTGCGCGCCAAATTCGCCAAGGCCTGGGGCATCAACGTCGATGATATGGACGACAAAGTTGGCGTGCGTATTACCGAAGTGCCGCACATGGCAATTCATGACGAGATGAAAGCCTACTACATCATGGGTGAAGACCCGTTGCAGACCGAAGCCGATCTTGGCCTGGTGCGCAAAGGTTTTGCAGCGCTCGATTTTGTGGTGGTGCAAGACATCTTTATGACCAAAACCGCGGAAATGGCAGATGTGATTTTGCCCGCCACTTCCTGGGGCGAGCACGGCGGCGTGTTTACCTGTGCCGACCGTGGTTTCCAGCGCTTTGAGAAAGCCATCGAGCCGAAATACAACGTCAAACGTGACTGGGAAATTATCAGCCTCATCGCCACCGAGATGGGCTACCCAATGCACTACGACAACAACCAGCAAATCTGGGATGAACTGCGCGAGCTGTGCCCGCTGTTCTACGGCGTAACTTACGAAAAAATGGGCGATATGGGCCATGTCCAGTGGCCTTGCCCGACGCTGGATCACCCCGGCACGCCCTATCTGTACAAAGACAGCAAGTTCGATACCCCAACCGGTAAGGGCCAGTTATTTGCCGCCGAGTGGCGCGCGCCTGCCGAAACGCCGGATGCCGAATACCCGCTGGTGCTCTGTACCGTGCGCGAAGTCGGCCACTACTCCTGCCGCTCGATGACCGGCAACTGCGCGGCACTGCAAACCCTGGCCGATGAACCCGGCTTTGTGCAGATGAACCCGGCAGACGCTGAAAAGCTCGGCATCAAAGACCAACAGCTGGTGTGGGTCAGTTCACGCCGCGGCAAAGTGATTAGCCGGGCGCAAGTGAACGAGCGCATCAACCTCGGCTCGGTTTATATGACCTACCAGTGGTGGATTGGCGCGTGTAACGAGCTGACGCAGGACAATCTCGACCCGATTTCCAAAACGCCGGAAACCAAGTATTGCGCGGTTAACGTCAGCCAGATTGCCGACCAGCAATGGGCAGAAAACTACGCGCAGACGACATACAGCAAGATGAAAGCGCGTTTGCGCCAGGCTGTGGAGGTTTAAAAAAATGGTGGATGGCGCTCCGCTTATCCACTCTACCAGTTCCTTAAAATTGGGTACAAATTGTGAATCTTAACGGCGTGATGCTACGCATTCGCGGCAAAGTTCAGGGCGTTGGCTTCCGGCCATTCGTCTGGCAACTGGCGCAAAAACTCAACCTGACCGGCGACGTCTGCAATGACGGCGCAGGTGTGTTGGTGCGCCTGATGTCGATGCCCGATGCGTTTATCAGCGAGCTTCACGCCCATTGCCCGCCGCTGGCTCGGATTGATAGCGTTGAGCAATCGACCCTGCAGTGGAACGCTGCCCCGCAGGATTTCACCATCATCCACAGCGCCAGTTGTACGATGGATACGCAAATTGTCCCCGATGCGGCAACCTGCCCCGACTGCCTGCGTGAACTTAACGACCCGAACGATCGCCGCTATCGTTATCCATTTATCAACTGCACCCACTGCGGCCCGCGTTTCACCATTATTAATGCGATGCCGTATGACCGGCCAAACACGGTGATGGCAGCATTTCCGCTATGCCCGGCGTGCGAAAAAGAGTACCGCGACCCCATGGATCGCCGCTTCCACGCTCAGCCGGTTGCCTGCCCTGAATGCGGGCCGCAAATCGAATGGCTTTGTGGCGAGCAAAAGTTTGAGCGCGAAAATGCGTTACAGGCCGCCATTACGGCGTTAAAAGACGGGAAAATCGTTGCGATTAAAGGGTTGGGTGGGTTCCACCTGGCGGTTGATGCACGTAACGACGCCGCCGTTTCCCGCTTACGCGCCCGCAAACATCGCCCGACAAAACCGCTGGCGGTCATGCTACCGGACTCACAGGGTCTGCCTGCCAATGTGGTCGCCCAACTCAACACGCCAGCGGCCCCGATTGTGCTAATGGCAAAGTCCGATCTTTGCGGATTAAGCCAATTTATCGCTCCGCATTTAAGCGAAGTGGGCGTGATGCTGCCCGCCAACCCGCTACAACACCTGCTGCTGCAGGATTTCGGCGGCCCGCTGGTGATGACCTCCGGTAATCTAAACGGCAAACCGCCCGCGATGACCAACCAGCAGGCGCTGGCAGAGTTAGCCGCAATTGCTGACGGCTGGCTGCTGCACAACCGCAATATCGTGCAGCGCATGGATGATTCAGTGGTACGCGCCGGCGGCGAAGTGCTGCGCCGTGCCAGAGGTTTTGTGCCGGATGCGCTGGCGCTGCCGCCAGGCTTTGAGGCCATACCGCCGATACTTGCGGTTGGCGCGGATCTGAAAAATACCTTCTGCTTACTGCGCGGTAACCAGGCGGTGCTGAGCCAGCATCTGGGCGACCTTGCAGAAGAGGGCGTTGAACAGCAGTGGCATAAAGCGCGAAAGCTGATGTGCGAAGCCTATGACTTTACGCCGCAGCAGATCGTTGTTGATGCCCATCCCGGTTACCACAGCGCCCGCATCGGGCAAGAAATGGGCTTGCCGGTAAGCCGTGTTTTGCACCACCACACCCATGCTGTGGCATGCATGGCCGAACATGGCTGGCCGCGGGAAGGGGGAGACGTGATTGCGCTCACCCTGGACGGCATTGGTTATGGTGAGAACAACCAGCTTTGGGGCGGTGAATGCTTACGCGTTAATTACCGCGAGTGCGAACATCTCGGCGGCTTACCGGCGGTGGCGCTACCGGGTGGTGACCTCGCGGCCAGCCAGCCGTGGCGAAACCTACTCGCTCATTGCGAGGCGTTTGTAGCGAACTGGCAGCAACTCCCTGAAACCGAGGCGGTACGTGCACAAAACTGGCCGTTACTGGCGACGGCCATTGCGCGTGGAATTAACGCACCTCTCGCTTCCTCCGCAGGGCGATTATTTGACGCCGCCGCAGCGGCACTGAACTGCGCCCCGCTGCAACAAAGTTATGAAGGCGAAGCCGCCTGCCGCTTTGAAGCGCTGGCGTCGCAAAGCGGCTGGTGCAACCACCCCGTCACGCTGCCCGTTATCGCCGGCAAGCTGAATTTGGCTACCTTCTGGCGGCAATGGCTAAGCTGGCATGGCAACGCGCCTGCCCGAGCCTGGGCATTTCATGATGCGCTGGCAAAAGGGTTCGCCGATTTGGCCCGAATTCATGCGCATGAGCGCTCAATTACCACTCTCGTATTCAGCGGTGGCGTACTGCATAACCAGCTGCTGCGCCAAAGATTTTCGTACCATCTCGCAGATTTTACCCTGCTCTTCCCGACACTGTTGCCTGCGGGTGACGGTGCCCTTGCGTTGGGCCAGGCTCTTATTGCCGCAGCCCGTCTCCCCCTTCCTTCACAAGGATAAAATGATGTTATTGCGTGTTCTTCGTGACCAGCCACGCGCTGCTTTTCTGCTCGCGGGTTTAGTCGCCGCCAATCTTGCCGCCTGGGCCTGGGCGCTGGTTTCGTTCCACCACAGCACCGCGCTGATGGCGGCAAGTCTGCTGGCATGGTGCTACGGCTTACGCCATGCGGTCGATGCCGATCACATTGCGGCGATTGATAACGTGACGCGCAAAATGATGCAGCAGGGAAAACGCCCGTTCGGTATCGGCGCCTGGTTCTCACTCGGCCACTCCAGCATCGTGGTGCTGGCATCCGTGGCGATTGCCGCAACGGCAGCAGCCTTCCAGAGCGATATGGACTGGTTTCATGAGGTTGGCGGGGTGATTGGCACCGCAGTTTCAGCCTGTTTCTTGCTGGCGATGGCGCTGGTCAACCTGGTGATTCTGCATGGCGTATGGCGCAACTTCCGTCAGTTAAAACGCGGTAAATCCCCCGGCGCTGAAGCGACGGATTTTAACGGCGCTGGCATGATGAGCTGGCTGTTCCGCTCCACGTTCAGGCTGATCAACAAAAGCTGGCATATGTATCTGGTGGGCTTTTTGTTCGGCCTGGGCTTTGATACCGCAACGGAAATTGGCGTGCTGGGTATTTCTGCTGCCAGCGCCTCAAGCGGCATGTCGATGTGGTCGATTCTGGTGTTCCCGGCGCTATTTGCCAGCGGCATGGCGCTGATTGATACGCTCGACAATATGATCATGGTTGGCGCATATGGCTGGGCGTTTAACAAACCGCAGCGCAAGCTCTATTACAATATGACCATCACCGGCACCTCGGTTGTGGTGGCGCTGTTTATCGGCGGCATGGAAGCATTAGGGCTGTTAGCCGATAAATTCGACCTGCATACCGGCCTGTGGAAATGGGTTGATGCGCTCAATGAAAACCTCGGTAATGCGGGCTTTATCGTGGTTGGGCTGTTTATCGCCTGCTGGATTGTGTCGATGCTGAACTATCGCTGGAAAGGGTACGACTCTTTGGTGGTTCGTTAATCAGGCCAGCCTTCTCCCTTTCCGGGAAGAAGGCTGTTAACTTTTTACTTCGCTTCGGCCCAGGCGCGCTCAATCTCTTCGGCAAGAATCTTCACCCCCGCCTCGATTTTTTCAGGTTCCGGTACATAGTTCATGCGCATGCACTGGTGCGTATGCGGCCACGGCTTATCAAGGCCCGGGAAGAAGTAATCCCCCGGCACCATCAGCACGCCGCGCTTTTTCAGGCGCTGATACAGCAGTTCGGTGGAAATCGGCAGATCTTTAAACCATAACCAGAGGAAAATCGCCCCTTCCGGTTTGTGGATCAGGCAGCGTTCTGGCGACAAATAGCGGCGAAGAGTGGCGATAGTTTGCTGAACACGCTGGTAATAAAACGGTTTAATCACGGTTTCAGACAAGCGCAGCAGGTCGTTACGTTTAATCATCTCGCACACCATTGTCGGCCCGATACCGCCCGGAGCCAGGCTGATAATGCCGTTCATGTTGCTGATAGCGGAGATAATTTTTTCATTGGCGATAATGATGCCGCAGCGGCTGCCCGGCAGGCCGAGCTTCGAGAGGCTCATGCACAGAATGATGTTCGGATTCCACAGCGGACGGGCTTCGCTAAAAATAATACCGGGGAACGGCACGCCATACGCGTTATCAATCACCAGCGGGATACCGTGCTGATTTGCCAGCGCATCGAGCTTGATCAGCTCTTCATCGGTAATGACGTTGCCGGTCGGGTTGGTGGGGCGCGACACGCAGATCATTCCGGTATCCGGGCCAATATGCAGGTGTTCGAAGTCGACATGGTATTTAAACTGGCCTTCCGGCAGCAGTTCAATATTCGGGCGCGTCGAGACAAACAGCTCTTCTTCAAGGCCGGAATCCGCGTAGCCAATATATTCCGGTGCCAGCGGGAACAGCACTTTTTTGCTGCTGCCATCGGCGTAGCGCCCCGCGAACAGGTTAAACAAGTAGAAAAACGCGCTCTGGCTGCCATTTGTCAGTGCAATATTCTGCGATGTAATATCCCAGCCTAATTCGCTGCGCAGCATCTGCGCCAGCACGTCAAGTAGCTCACTTTTCCCCTGTGGACCATCGTAATTGCATAGCGCATCGGCCATTTTCCCGTTTGCCAGCATCTGAGCCAGCAGCTGCTGGAAGTAGTCGTTCATGGCAGGAATTTGCGCCGGGTTGCCGCCGCCGAGCATAATCGCGCCTGGCGTACGCAATCCGTCGTTGAGGTCCTCCATCAGGCGAGTAATGCCTGCATGGCGGGTAAATTTGTCGCCGAAAAGTGAAAACGTCATAACGTAGAGGTCTTTGACTATCAAAAGAAGCTAACCATAGCGCCGGAAAAGACGCGGTGCAAACGCATTAAGGATAGCCGACACTGAGCAATATGCTGCAGATTGACGGGTGGGCAGCACATAATGTTGAAGAGCGGGCTACCCTCACCCCGGCCTCTCCCTGAGGGAGAGAGTTAGGGAGAGGACATACAGCGCAAAAAAGTTAAAGATTACCCGCCCACACCACCATCACTTTGTCATCGCCTGCGGCGCGGCTAAAGCCGTACCCCTGCTTGATACTCAGCGTGTTTTGCTCTCCCGCCCCGATTGCCGGATGGCGGGCGCGGAACTGGCTGATTTTCTGCCAGTGCGCGAGCGTGGCGACGTTTTGCCCCCAGTTCATATCCGAACGCGTGCCTTGCAGCGGGTCGGAACCGGTCGGACCAGGCGGGCGCTCGGTTTCATCGCCATAGAAAATCTGCACCGCGCCCGGTGCCAGCAACAGTAGTTCAGCCGCACGCGGGCCGCCTTCGCGGAACAGGCGGGTATCGTGGGAGGAAAGGTAGCTAAGAACGTTGAAATCCTGCAATTTTGTCGTCATCTGCTGCCAGGTGAGATCGATATCAGCCAGGCAATCCACGGCCTTTGCCGCCTGTTCCTGATAATCAAAATTGATCATCGCATCAAAGCCGCTGCGGTAGTAATCGCTGTGCATTACGCCGTGGCCCCAGGATTCACCGGTCATCCAGAACGGGGCGTCATCGAGTTTCTTCTCCGGGTTAGCTTTTTTCCAGTCGTCCAGTGCCGCCACAGACTGCTCTTTAAGCTGCAGCCAGCCTGCTTTTTCGACATGTTTTGCGGTATCCACCCGGAAACCGTCGATGCCGTAATCACGCACCCACTGGCTGAGCCAATGGGTCAGATAATCACGCACGGTCGCATCCGCAATTTCTTGCGCGCCGCTATCAGGCTTATGGCGATAAAAAATCGGCAAACCCGCGGGCTGCGTTGATTCGGTTATTAAATCCGGCAGGAAGGCCAGCGACATGGTTAAGTCGTCAAAGCCTGGGGGGTTATAATCGCCAATGTCGGTGCGGATCCAGTTCTTACCCCACCAGTTTTGCCAGGCCGCTTTATCGCCAAAGTTGATGTAATCATTGAAGGAATGCCAGCTTTGGCCGGGGCCGGGCTTCCAGTCGCTCCAGCGCTTGCCGAGCGTTTTTGTCAGCTCATCCCCCTTGAGATACAGCGCGCCAAACTGGTACTCCTGCATATCGGCAAGCGTGGCGTAGCCGGTGTGGTTCATCACGACGTCGAACAAAATGCGGATGCCGCGTTTATGCGCCTCATCCACTAGCGTGCGCAGTTCATCTTCGGTCCCCATGTTGGCATCGAGTTTTGTCCAGTCCATGGTGTAGTAACCGTGGTAGGCGTAATGCGGGAAATCCCCTTTCGTGCCGCCGCCAACCCAGCCGTGAATTTGCTCAAGCGGCGAGCTAATCCATAACGCGTTAACTCCCAGCCTCTGTAAATAATCGAGTTTTTGCGTTAGCCCGGCCAGATCGCCACCGTGAAACGTGCCTATCTCCTGTCTGCCATCTTTATGGCGGCCATAGCTGTTATCGTTTTGTGGATTGCCGTTTGCAAAGCGGTCGGTCAGCACAAAGTAGATCGTGGCGTTGCGCCAGCTGAATGGCGCAGCCTGTTGGGTGGCGGCAGATTCGAGTAGCAGCAGGCCATTGCTGTTCGCTGCGGGCATCAGGGTTATCTGGCCTTGCGTAACCGTGGCCGTCGTGCCGCTGTAAAAATCACGCACTTCGCTGCCTTCGGCAAAGGTTTTGCTGACATCCAGCGTGAGCGGCTTACCGTCCCATACCGGGCACTGGCGGGTAATATCAACCGGAGCGGCCTGCTTCTCATCTTTCACGCTGATGCTGAGCGTTGGCGTTCCGCTGCGCGTATCGATTTGCATGCGGTATTCACCTGCACGAAACAGGCGCCATACGGGAGCTTCTCCTGCGCAGGGCTTCAGTGACAGCATCTGGTTGAGCTTTATTGATTCTGCAGGCTGCCAGCATGCCCGTTCGTGCGTAAACGTTAGCGGCAAAGCCCCTTTTGCGAGCTTTCCTTCACTGACAAACAGCCCCGGCCCCTGGATTTTAAAGTCAGGCAAACCGGGGGCGTTCCAGGCGGCCTGCACAAGCCCCGGGAACAGTAGAATGAGCAGCGGTAATTTTTTCATAGGGTTAAGCCGGTGATGATCTTTTATTCAGTCTGGCACCGTTTTAATTAACTGAATTCATCCTCTCAGGGGATTATTGGGGATGAGGAACCAGGGGGAGTAAAGGCGCGATCTATTAGCTAAAAATATGCGATAAGCATCGCATATTTCGCTACTTTTTAGCGTCGGAAGAACATTCCAGGCGACAGCGTTTAGGAATCGGATTATTTCTTTTGGTGCTCCGGGAGTCTATTTTTGTTAGTATCCGCGTTTAGTTTATTCGAAACCTTTGACAAATAAGGCACGGCAAACGCAACGATCCGACCAGGAGATCTAATGATATCAACCCCATTCCGACGATTTGGGGCTGCGATACTGATGTTACTGACCTGCAGTTTTTCAACTGGGGTATTAGCAAGTCAACATGAGCCAAAATCGCATAAAGCCCATTTAGTTAACGCTAAAAGCACTACGACACACGGTAAGAAACTGGCAAGCAGTAAAAAAGAGTATTCTCGCAATAGTGAAATTGCATCGCTCCCTGATTTGCGAAAATACCCTTCCGGAACACCGAGAAAAAAAGCGTTTCTCCGGACGCTCATGCCATACATTACAAGTCAAAATGCAGCGATTACTGCTGACCGTAACTGGTTGGTTTCTAAGCAGTATGAAAAACGCTGGTCACCATCAGAGCGTACGCGTCTGAAAGATATTACTAAACGCTATAAAATTGCGTGGAATGGTAATACTAAGCACGTGCCGTGGAACACGCTGATGGAAAAAGTCGACATTATTCCTACCAATATGGTGGCAACGATGGCCGCAGCCGAAAGCGGCTGGGGCACCTCTAAACTTGCCCGTAGTAATAACAACCTGTTCGGCATGAAGTGCAGCAAGCGCCATTGCAACAACGAACCTGGCAAAGTTAAAGGCTATTTGCATTACAATTCGGTTAAAGAAGGCGTTAACGCGTACGTAACAAATCTGAATACGCACCCGGCCTATAAATCTTTCCGTAAATCACGCGCCCAATTGCGTAAAGCGGATCAAGAAGTGACCGCCAGTAATATGATCCATAAGCTGAAAGGGTATTCCACACGCGGCAGCAGCTATAATAACTACCTGTTTGCCATGTACCAATCCAATCAGCGCTTTATGGCACCGAACTAATTAACTAAAAATAGATTGTTAATAATAAGTAATAATTCACGCCTTCTCTATGAAGGCGTTTTTTTTAGCCTCAACCCTCACTCAAACTAATATTTCACTATATCTTTCCCGGTGTTCCTTCGGCGTTGCGTCGTACTCTTTTTTAAATACCGAATAGAAATACTGCAGCGAAGGGTAACCGCACATTTGCGATATTTCGTTAATCGACAACGAGGTGGACACCAGCAAGCTGCGGGCTTTTTCAAGTTTTTCGGCATGAATCATGGCGTGAATCGTCTCGCCCACTTCCTCCTTAAAGCGCTTCTCCAGATTGGAGCGCGAGATGCCTACCGCATCCAGCACCTGCTCCACTTTAATCCCTTTGCAGGCATGGTTGCGGATGTAATGCATCGCCTGAATCACCGCCGGATCGTGCAGCGAACGATAATCCGTTGAACGCCGCTCCACCACGCGCATCGGCGGCACCAGCACACGCTGTAGCGCCAGCGGTTCATTATCCAGTAAACGATGCAGCAATTTAGCCGCCTGATAGCCCATCTGCCTTGTCCCCTGCGCCACCGATGAGAGCGCCACCCGCGACAGATAGCGGGTCAGCTCTTCGTTATCAATGCCAATCACGCAGAGCTTTTCCGGCACCGGAATATGCAGATGCTCACAGACTTGCAAAAGATGACGCGCTCGCGCATCGGTCACGGCAATAATGCCGGTTTGTGGGGGCAGCGTTTGCACCCAATCCGCGAGGCGGTTTTGCGCGTGTTGCCAGTTCTCAGGGGCCGTTTCTATTCCCTGATACACCACTCCACGGTATTTTTCCTGCGCCACAAGCTGGTTAAAAGCATATTCACGCTCCATCGCCCAGCGTTTGCCACTGGAGTTCGGCAAACCATAGAAGGCGAAGCGCTGAACGCCTTTCTCCTTGAGATGCAAAAAGGCGCTTTCCACCAGCGCATGGTTGTCGGTGGCGATGTAATGCACCGGCGGATAGTGTTCAGGTAAGTGGTAAGAGCCCCCCACCCCCACAATCGGCACATCAGCCCCGTCTAACAAACGCTGGATTTCACTATCATCAAAATCGGCAATCACCCCGTCGCCCAGCCACTCTTTGATATTGTCGATGCGGGCGCGGAAATCCTCTTCGATAAAGATGTCCCATTCGGATTGAGAGGCCTGCAAATATTCACCCACCCCCTCCACGACCTGGCGGTCGTAGGCTTTATTGGCATTGAATAACAACGTAATGCGATGACGCTTCTCAAACATGCTTTTCATTCCTGATAACAAAACCGTATCTGCAATACCACAACGGCACCAATGCCGGGGGACCTTACCCCGGCATTGTGATCGTTGCCACAGTTACGCTCTGCGTTTCGTGGCCGAGTCCATCCACACCGCCAGCAGCAAAATGGCCCCTTTGACGATGTATTGCCAGAAGGTGGGGACGTCCATCATGCTCATACCGTTATCGAGCGAAGCCATAATAAAGGCGCCCATCACCGCACCCGCCACGCTCCCTATGCCGCCTGCAAGGCTGGTGCCGCCAATGACACAGGCCGCAATGGCGTCCAGCTCAGCGATATTCCCGGCGGACGGAGAGCCCGCGCCCAGGCGCGAGCTAAGAATCAACCCGGCAATAGCGACCATCAGTCCGTTAATGGCGAATACCGCAAGCTTAGTGCGCTCGACATTGATACCCGAGAGGCGCGCCGCTTCAATATTGCCGCCAATCGCGTAAATACGCCGCCCAAACGCGGTGCGGGTCGCCATAAACATCCCCGCCAGCAGCAATAAGGTAAGGATCAGCACCGGCGTTGGCACGCCGCGATAGTCATTAAGTAACCAGATGGCTCCTAACACGATGACCGCCGTGATGGCCTGACGCCCGACGACGCCCGTCGAGGCGGGAGTTGCCAGCCCTAGCGCTTCGCGGCGCGTGCGCATACGCCATTGCCAGGCCACAAAAATGACCAGTCCTAATGTGCCGATACCAAAGCCAATGCCATCAGGTAAATAGCTCTGCCCGATTTGTGACATCGCCGCGCTGGTCGGTGAAACGGTGGTGCCGTTAGTCATGCCAATTAGCACGCCGCGAAACGCCAGCATTCCGGCCAGCGTGACGATAAACGACGGCACTTTGCGATACGCCACCCACCATCCATTCCACGCGCCCAGCGCCAGCCCAAGCAGCAGGGTGACAGCAATCGTTAGCGGTAAAGGCCAGCCCAGCCACACATCGAAAATGGCCGCTACGCCACCCAGCAACCCCATCATCGAGCCGACGGAAAGATCGATTTCTGCCGAAATAATAACGAACACCATGCCAACGGCCAGAATCCCGGTAATGGCCGTTTGCCGCAGCAGGTTAGAGATGTTTCTGGCGCTGAGATAAGCGCCGTCCGTGGTCCAGGTGAAGAAAAGCATGATGGCTACTATCGCCGCAATCATGACAAAAACCTGCAGATTGAGGGTGCGTAAACCTGCAAAAGGTGAGGCCGGGTGCGCCGTGAGTTTCATTTCAGACTGCTTGATTTTCGACATGCTGTTCACTCCTCAGTGCGGCTTCCATGACCTGCTGCTGGGTCAGGTTGTGGTTAATCAGGTCGGCTTTGATGCGCCCTTCATGCATCACCAGCACCCGGTCGCTCAGACCGAGGACTTCCGGCAATTCCGATGAGATAACAATCACCGCAATCCCCTGCCCAACCAGCTGATTAATCAGCTTGTAGATTTCATACTTCGCACCGATATCGATGCCGCGCGTGGGTTCATCGAGGATCAGAATGCGCGGATTGAGCAGCAGACAGCGCGCAAGAATCGCTTTTTGCTGGTTGCCGCCGCTGAGCCGGCCAATCGCCAGCTCAGGCGACGAGGTTTTTACTTTCAGCCGCCTGATGGATTGCAGCACGCAGTGTTGTTCGGCGGCATCGTCAAGGTGGGTGAGCGCGCCCGAAAACTGACTAAGTGCTGCCAGCGTGATGTTTTGCCCCACCGCCATCACCGGCACGATGCCATCTTTTTTACGATCTTCGGGCACCATCGCAATGCCGTGAGCGATAGCTTGCTGGCAGTGACTCAGGGTGACCGGTTTGTTATCAATGAAAATCTGGCCTTCTGATTTACCCGGCCAGACGCCAAACAGGCACTGCACGGCTTCGGTACGCCCGGCGCCAACCAGCCCCGCAATACCCAGAATTTCCCCCTGGTGCAGGGAAAACGAGATGTCGTTGACGCGTTTGATATGCCGGTTCACCGGATGCCAGGCCGTGAGATGCTCGACGCGCAGAATTTCAGCCCCGATCTGGTGCGGTTCATTAGGATAGAGCGCCGTAAGCTCGCGCCCGACCATCATGGTAATGATGTCATCTTCACCCATCAGCGCAGCTTCCCGCGTGCCGACAGGCTGCCCGTCGCGGATAACGCAGATGGTGTCGGAAATGGCTTTCACTTCGTTAAGTTTGTGCGAGATATAAATGCAGGCGATGCCATGCGCTTGCAGGTCGCGAATAATCCCCAGCAGCACCGCCGTTTCCTGCCCGGTCAGGGAAGCGGTTGGCTCATCGAGGATCAGTAAACGCACCTGTTTATTCAGCGCTTTGGCGATTTCAACCAGCTGCTGTTGCCCAAGCCCCAGCGAACCGACGCGGGTATCCGGAGAGATATTCAGGCTCACCTGCGCCAGCAGCTTCTGAGCGCGCAGCGTCATGCTGTCGTAATCGAGTACCCCATGCCGGGATAGCTCCGCGCCGAGGAAAATATTCTCAAGCACCGTCAGATGCTTCACCAGCGCCAGCTCCTGGTGAATAATTGCAATGCCTTTACGTTCGGTATCGCGGATGTGGCTCGCCTGTAGTTTTTCACCGGCAAACCAGATTTCCCCTTCATAACTGCCGTAAGGATAAATCCCGCACAGCACTTTCATCAGCGTGGATTTGCCGGAGCCGTTTTCGCCGCACAGGGACATCACCTCACCCGCATCCACCGCCAGGCTGACGTTATCCACCGCCTTTACGGCACCAAAAGCTTTGGTAATATTTTTCATTTCCAGTAAACAAGGCATAGCCCCTCCTTTACCTGTTTTAAGGGTATCGCCCGTGGCAGCACACGGGCGCAGTGGGTTATAGCTCGCTCTTTTTGTGGAAACCGTCGGCCACCAGGGTGCTGTCGATATTGGTTTTATCGACTTCGATGGGGGTCAACAGCCGTGAAGGGACATCTTTTACGCCGTTATTGAGTACCGCATCAGAAGCGGGTTGTTTGCCCTCGCCTAATTCCACGGCAATTTCAGCCGCCGTATTCGCAAGCTGGGTGATGGGCTTGTACACCGTCATGGTTTGCGTACCGGCAATAATGCGTTTCACCGCAGCCAAATCCGCATCCTGCCCGGAAATTGCCACTTTGCCTGACAGCCCCTGCGCGCTTAGCGCCTGGATTGCTCCTCCGGCCGTCGCATCGTTTGAGGCCACGACCGCATCAATTTTATTGTTATTGGCCGTTAGCGCATTTTCCATAATTTTCAATGCATTTTCTGGCAGCCAGCCGTCCGCCCATTGGTCGCCGACGATTTTAATTTTCCCGCTATCGATATAGGGCTTTAATACTTTCATCTGGCCGGCGCGGAACAGTTTGGCATTATTATCAACCGGTGAGCCTCCCATTAAGAAATAATTACCAGAAGGCACTTTACTAACAATGCTTTGCGCCTGCAACTCACCGACCTTTTCATTATCAAACGAGATGTAATAATCAATATCAGCATTATTAATCATACGATCATAGGCTAATACTTTTATTCCTTCCCGCCTGGCTTCGGCAATGACATTACTTAATACCTGGCCGTTGTAAGGAATAATCACCAGCACATCGACGCCACGGTTAATCATGTTTTCGATTTGCGACATCTGCGTCTCTTCGTTGCCATTCGCCGATTGCACAAACACTTTCGCGCCCAGCGACTCGGCCTTTTTAACAAAGATATCGCGGTCTTTCTGCCAGCGCTCAAGGCGCAAGTCATCTATTGCCATGCCGATTTTGACTTCTTTGGCGATACCGCTGACGCTGGTCAACACCAGCGAGGCACACAACGTCAGCAGGAGGTTCTTAATCTTCATATTGTTATACCTGTGTAGGGTGGAATAAATCGGATTAAAAATTATTTATCGTCGAGCGAAAAGGATTGTTGACCGGGAATGGCAATCCGGCAATTACAGATTTTTATCTTCGCATTACGTTTTTTTGTTTAATTGTTAATTTATGATGGCGATCGGCTTTTAAATTAACGGCAAGATTTATTGCGTTATTTACGCAGATAGCAAAAAAAATTAATTCATCGGCTATTCAGCTGTTTTTTGCGAGGCAGCGCACAGTTAAGCATTCTCTGAATCGCAGTGTGAAATAACGTAATTGAGCAACGCCCGAGGAAAATCCAGGATGGTCACAGAATCGCTTACTTGCCGCCCCCCTGATTACGGAGTTAATTATGCAAGCCTATTTCGACCAACTTGAGCGTGTACGTTTTGAAGGCCCTAAAACCACTAACCCCCTGGCATTCCGCCACTATAATCCAGATGAAATGGTGCTGGGCAAACGCATGGAAGATCACCTGCGTTTTGCCGCGTGCTACTGGCACAATTTCTGCTGGAACGGCGCAGATATGTTCGGCGTCGGCTCGTTTGAACGCCCATGGCAGCAGGCTGGCGACGCGCTAGCGCTGGCAAAAAATAAAGCAGACGTGGCCTTCGAATTCTTCCATAAGCTGAACGTTCCCTACTACTGCTTCCACGATGTGGACGTGTCGCCAGAAGGCGCGTCGCTGAAGGAATACCTGAATAATTTCGCGCAGATGACTGAGGTGCTGGAGCAAAAACAGCAACAGAGCGGCGTGAAATTATTATGGGGCACGGCTAACTGCTTTACCCATCCTCGTTACGGCGCAGGTGCGGCGACCAACCCGGACCCGGAAGTGTTCTCCTGGGCGGCAACGCAGGTCGCTACGGCGATGAATGCCACCCACAGGCTGGGCGGTGAAAACTATGTCCTGTGGGGAGGGCGTGAAGGTTACGAATCCTTGCTCAATACCGATCTGCGCCAGGAACGTGAACAAATTGGCCGCTTTATGCAGATGGTGGTGGAGCACAAACATAAAATTGGTTTCCGCGGCACGCTGCTTATCGAACCGAAACCGCAGGAGCCCACCAAGCACCAGTACGATTACGATGTCGCCACGGTTTACGGCTTCCTGAAGCAGTTCGGGCTGGAAAAAGAGATCAAAGTTAACATTGAAGCGAACCACGCCACGCTTGCCGGCCACTCGTTCCATCACGAAATCGCCAGCGCTATCGCATTGGGCATCTTCGGCTCCGTCGACGCCAACCGCGGCGATCCGCAGCTGGGCTGGGATACCGACCAGTTCCCTAATAGCGTGGAAGAAAACTCGCTGGTGATGTACGAAATTCTCAAAGCAGGCGGCTTTACCACCGGTGGCCTGAACTTTGACGCCAAAGTCCGTCGCCAGAGTACCGATAAGTACGATCTGTTCTACGGCCATATTGGGGCGATGGACGTCATGGCGCTGTCATTGAAAATTGCGGCGCGGATGATTGAAGAAGGCGAGCTGGATAAACGCGTCGCCAGGCGTTATGCCGCCTGGAATGGTGAGATTGGCCAGCAAATCCTGAAAGGGCAAATGTCGCTGGCGCAGGTGGCGCAGTACGCTGAACAGCATAACCTGGCGCCGCAGCACCAGAGCGGGCATCAGGAGCTGCTGGAAAACCTGGTGAATCACTATCTGTTTGATAGATAACTTACTGCTCGATAAACAGATTTCCCCGCGCCACGTTTTACGTGGCGCGTTTATAAGGAGTCTCTATGTATATCGGAATCGATCTCGGCACCTCGGGTGTGAAGGCGATTTTGCTGGATGAGCAAGGCGAAGTGCTGGCATCGCGCACTGAAGCGCTGACGGTGTCGCGCCCGCATCCGTTATGGTCGGAGCAAGATCCTGAACACTGGTGGCAAGCCACTGACCGCGCGATGAAAGCGCTCGGCGAACAGCACTCCCTTGCGGGTGTTAAAGCACTAGGCATTGCCGGGCAAATGCACGGCGCAACGCTGCTTGATAAGCAGCAGAACGTTTTGCGCCCGGCGATCTTATGGAACGACGGGCGCTGCGGCGCAGAGTGCGCATTGTTAGAAGCTCGCGTACCTGATTCACGCCAGATTACCGGCAACCTGATGATGCCGGGCTTTACCGCACCAAAACTGCTGTGGGTTCAACGCCACGAGCCAGAAATTTTCGCACAAATTGATAAGGTGCTGCTGCCAAAAGATTATCTGCGGCTGCGGATGAGCGGTATTTTTGCCAGCGACATGTCTGATGCCGCAGGCACGATGTGGCTGGACGTCGCAAAGCGCGACTGGAGCGACACAATGCTCGATGCCTGCCAGCTAAGCCGCCGGCAGATGCCCGCGTTATCTGAAGGCTGCGAAATAACCGGCTCGCTGAAAGCAGACGTCGCCCGGGCGTGGAATATGCCCGCCGTACCTGTGATTGCCGGCGGGGGGGATAACGCTGCGGGGGCCGTGGGCGTGGGCATGATGGATGTCGGCCAGGCGATGCTGTCGCTGGGGACATCCGGCGTGTACTTTGCCGTCAGCGAGGGTTTTCGCAGCAGGCCAGAAAGCGCGGTGCACAGTTTTTGTCACGCCCTGCCCAACCGCTGGCACTTAATGTCCGTGATGCTCAGCGCGGCCTCCTGCCTCGACTGGGCGGCAAAGCTCACCGGGCTTGCAACGGTTCCGGCCCTGCTCGCTGCGGCAGAAAAAGCCGATGAGGAAGCGGGCGATATCTGGTTCCTGCCCTATCTTTCCGGCGAGCGCACGCCGCATAATAATCCGCAGGCAAAAGGCGTGTTCTTTGGCCTGACTCATCAACATGGTCCCGCAGAGCTTGCACGCGCGGTGCTGGAAGGCGTGGGCTATGCGCTGGCGGAGGGTATGGACGCGGTGCATTCCTGTGGCGTGACGCCGCAAAGCGTGACGCTTATCGGCGGCGGTGCGCGAAGCCCGTACTGGCGGCAAATGCTGGCGGATATCAGCGGGCAAACGCTTGATTACCGCACGGGAGGCGACGTTGGCCCGGCGCTGGGAGCGGCGCGCCTGGCGCAAATTGCGATCAATCCAGATACGCCTTTGCCATCGCTGTTGCCGCAGCTAGCACCAGAGCAACAGCATCAGCCGGATAGCGTGCGTCATCAACGTTACCAGCCCCGCCGCAAAATGTTTAACCAGATTTATCAGCAGCTGTTACCGCTAATGTCGTAGAGAGTGGCCGAAGTTATCGCTCTGGCATTTTGTCAGAGCGATATTGCGGTTAAAACATGCGTTACTCTGCCGCACTGTTTTTATGAATCACATCAATAGTACTGGCCACCACCCCTTCGAGCGTCTGGTCAATCTCCACCACCAGCACATCAGGTTCATCAGCGCCGGGCTCTTCCAGCGTTTCAAACTGCGTCACCAGCATCTGCGTTTTGAAGAAGTGCCCCTTGCGCGCTTTCAGACGGTTTTCAATCACCTCAAAATCACCTTTCATGTAGATGAAAGAGAGGTTCGGGTTTCCTGCACGCAGCTGGTCGCGATAGATTTTTTTCAGCGCAGAGCAGACGATCAAAGAGACTTTATTGGTGCGTTGCATGGCAAAAGCAGCATCGTTCAGCGCCTGCAGCCAGGGCTTACGGTCTTCATCGTTAAGCGGCTCACCGGATGCCATTTTCATGATATTGCAGCGTGGATGCAGGAAATCACCGTCAAGAAACGCCGCGTGAAGCTGATAGGCAACTTCGCTTGCAACAGCAGATTTACCGCTGCCAGAGACGCCCATCAGGACGTAGATGTGATGGTCATGGTTGGTAGTACTCATAGCGTAGCTCCGACTGGCACAGCGAGTGTGACATGAAATTGTTACGGGTAACTGTTATCGGTAACATTGTCGATAGCGCGGTAGCAATAAGCAATCATCATTCGCTTAAAAAGCGAATAACTGTGAACTACATCAAACAATCTTGCGGACGTAGACTATTTTGCAGTCAATGCCGCCTGCAAGCTGAAACCGCTTCGTTAAATGGAGCCGCCCGGCGAGAGCGTAAAGCCCAAATCCAGCCTCTGTGGCATTACGGTTTCACCGCGGATGCGCGCCATTAAACGCTCGGCGCCAATACGCCCCATACGTTCACGCGGCGTCAGCACGCTGGCAAGACGCGGCTCCATCACCTGCCCGATATCGTGGCCGTGGAAACCGGCAATCGCCATATCTTGCGGAATACGCAAGCCCTGACGCTGGCATTCAAATGCTGCACCGATGGCTAAGTCATCGTTGGTACAAAAAATACTGTCGAGCTGTGGATATTCGCGCCTGGCCTGGCGGAACAGCTCAATCCCGGTGGAATAGGAAGACGAGTTCTCGACCATCACGCTATACGGCACAAGGCCCGCATCACGCATCGCCTGCTCGTACCCTTTTTTCTTAATCACGGTACGCTCATCCAGGCGTGCGCCGAGATAGGCAACGTGGCGATGGCCACGCGCAATAATGGCGGCGGTCATCTGGCGTGCGGCTTCAAAGTTATCAAAACCGACGGCAATATCGAGGCATGGCGAAACGCTATCCATCAGCTCCACCACCGGGATACCCGCCACTTCAATCATTTTTAACGTGCGCGGCGTATGGGCGCGTTCAGTGAGGACAAGGCCGTCGATATTCCAGGAAAGCATCGATTCCAGACGCTTTTCTTCCAGCTCAGGTTTATAGCCGTAGTGGGCAAGCATGGTCTGGTAGCCGTAAGCATCAATCACGTTTTCAATGCCGCGCAGCACTTCAGCGAAAACCTGGTTGGTGAGCGAGGGCAATAACACGCCGATTGCGCGGCTGGTAGCGTTGGAGAGAATGTCTGGCGCGCGGTTAGGAATATAGCCAAGTTCATCAAGGGCCGCGGCAATCTTGACCTGTAGCGCAGCGGAAACCTGCTCAGGGTTACGTAAAAAGCGGCTGACCGTCATTTTGGTTATGCCAACGCGGTCTGCAACGTCCTGTAATACCGGTCTTTTCTTTTTCATTATCTTGCTGTGCAGGTTAACTAAACGACCACCAAGTTTAGCACGGACCGGCCGCAACCTTCCCCCTGTTTCGAGGAAGGTTGTGACCGGTAACTAAGGGTAAGACTTATACGGGAGGAAGATCGAACAGCAAAATCTCGCTCGCATCGTTGGCATGAAGCGAAATCGCGGGTTCACCCCAGACGGCAACCGCGTCGCTGGTTTTAGCCTGAGTGCCATTGATGGACACATCACCTTTGACAACCTGCACCCAAATGCGGCGATCTGCCGGGATCTGATAGACAGATTGCTCCTCTTTCGCTAACGCCCAACGCGACAGCTCCATATCCTGGTTCACTTTCAGAGAACCCTCACGCGCATCCGGCGACAACACCAGCTGACGGCCCTGTGGCGCATCAAAACGGCGCTGATCGTAACGCGGTGTGATGCCTGTTTTGTCTGGAATAATCCAGATTTGGTACAGGCGCAGGCGCTCGCTTTGGCTTGGGTTGTACTCGGAGTGCGTAATCCCGGTGCCCGCGCTCATAATCTGGAATTCGCCCGCCGGGACTTTCTCTTCGTTACCCATGCTATCGCGGTGTGCCACGGCGCCTTCCAGCACATAGGTCAGGATTTCCATGTCTTTGTGCGGATGGGTGCCAAAACCTTCACCGGCCTCCACCACGTCTTCGTTAATCACACGTAATGCCGAGAAACCCATGAACCTGGCATCGTAATAATTAGCGAATGAGAAGGTGTGCCAGCTGTCCAGCCAACCATGATTCGCATGACCGCGTTCTTGCGCTTTTCTTAAAAAAATCATCTTTGTTACTCCGCCATTCGTTTGATGGGCTAAGTGTGGACCCGAACCGGAGAGGATGATAGAGGGTGAATATTGACGCCTCTGTTCAAAAAAAGTGAACGAGTTTACGGCGTCAATTTTCAGGTCAGGCGAGAGTGATTGTTGCAGGTGAAGCCTGCCCGAAACCGCGTTCAAGGATCTCAAGATTGGTCAGCGCTTCAATTTCTCTGACGTAATTTGGTTTGCCGTTGAGGAGGGTTTCATACAGCGCATCGTACACGCGCCCGTAATCGCCCATTTCTGGCTTCAGCTCTTCGCGCACGGTTTCACCCGCCTCGTTCACGTACTCAAGCACGCCTACGCTGCTGTCCGCCGCAAAGCCCGGCTCGCCCGGCATAATGTACGCCTTCAGGCTGGTTTCCTGCTGGTCGATTCCGTATTTAATGAACGAGCCTCTGGTACCGTGCACCAGGAATTTTGGGTAATCGATTTTCACCAGGTGGCTGGTTTTGACGATGGCTTTCATATCGCCATAGAAAAGCTGCGCTTCAAAGGTATCGTCCGGGTTGGCTTTATTGCGCACGCTTCGAATGTCGTAGGCGACATGATCCGGGCGGCCAAACAGCGAAATAATTTGGTCCATCGTATGCACGCCAAGACCGTAAAACGCACCGTCTGCCGGTAGACCTGGTTTGGTTTCGGCCACCGGCCGATACATATCAAAATGGCTTTCAATTTCGACAATTTCGCCAAGTTTCCCGCTTTCGATGGCTTTTTTCATCGTCAGGAAGCAGGAGTCAAAACGGCGATTCTGGTAAGGCGTGACGGTCAACCCTTTCGATTTCGCCAGCTCAAATAGCTCTTTGGCTTCGGCAAGCGTCGGGGTAAACGGTTTTTCCACCAGCACGTTTTTGCCTGCTTCCAGCGCGCGTTTCGCATAATCAAAGTGGCTATCGGCATGGGTACAGACCACCACCAGTTTGACCTGAGGATCGTTAAGAATATCGTCGAGCTGGCTGGTGAAATGGATATGGCTGTATTCCGGCTGCTGCTCAATTTCAGGCTTTTCATGGCGGCGGAAAATATGGGCAACGTAGAATTTATCTTTGCGAACCAGCACGTAAGGGAGGTGGTAACGGGTGGTGCTCTTGCCAAAACCTATAAAAGCGCAGTGTAGGGTCATTGCTTCGTCCTTTTTGACTTTGAATTGCAATTACCATACTTCAGACGCTGGCGGATGGCATGAGATTTTGCGCACGATTTTTGTCGGATGACGCTGCCGCTTATCCGACCTACGAATAATTTGCCCAAATGAGTTGGAGTTGTAGCAAGGCGGCAAGAGAACGAATCCCGATGAGCTTACTTATGTAAGGGATTCGGGTGAGTGAGCGCAGCCAACGTAGCTACAGCTTCAAATCAGAAGGGCAAAAAAAAGCCAGCGCAAGGCTGGCTAAAGTAATACTGGAAGCAATGTGAGCAATGTCGTGCTTTCAGGTTGTCTCCGTAAGGGTCTCCCCTGAACGCATGGCAATAATAATCATTATCATTCGCACTTGTCTACTATTTTTTAGAAATAAATGGCAGTTGACGAAAATTAAAAAGTCAATAATGTTGAAGGGGTTACCTAACCAATTGAGGAAAAAAGGAATGAGCGAAATAGTGATACGTCATGCTGAAATCGGCGATGCGGAAGCTCTGCATCAACTTTACTCTCAACCGACGCCGCAACGCGACACGCTACACATTCCTTATTCTCCGCAAGGGCAGTGGCTAGAACGGTTGAAGGAACCAAAACCAGGCAGCCGTAATCTGGTCGCATGTATTGATCGAAAAGTTGTTGGCCAACTGACGTTTGCGGTAGAACCATCACCGCGCCGCAGCCACGTCGCATCATTTGGCATTGGCGTGGACAGTAATTTTCATGGCAGAGGCGTCGCCAGCGCGTTGATGGCAGCAATGACAGACCTGTGTGATAACTGGCTGCGCGTCGAGCGTATCGAGTTGACGGTGTTTGTTGATAACGCACCAGCCCTGGCGGTCTATCGTAAATTCGGCTTTGAGATAGAAGGTACAGGTAAGAACTACGTACTGCGCGGCGGGCAGTATGTTGACGCGTATTTTATGGCGCGATTAAAGCCGAATTGAAACGCTCTTGCCCTTTCCGTTTCTGGAAAGGGCAAGAAAACGGATTAATAACCCGCTGTTAAATCATCAACCGAACGCGGGTCAGATGCCCCATACAACATGCCGTCCGGCGCGACCATAATGCTTTGCGTACTGCCCATCGCCTCTTTCACCTGCACGTTCTGCCCTTTCTCTTTCAGCAGTTTGATGGTGTCCGGGCTAAAGCCTTTTTCGACGCGCAGCTCATCAGGAAGCCACTGGTGATGGAAACGCGGCGCGTTGGTGGCTTCGGCAACGTTCATTCCATAATCAATGGTGTTCATCACCATTTGCAGCACGGTGGTAATGATTCGGCTGCCGCCTGGGCTGCCGGTCACCAGCCAGGTTTTCCCGTCTTTCACCACGATAGTTGGCGACATCGACGACAGCGGGCGCTTATGCGGCCCCACCGCGTTGGCATCACCACCCACCAGCCCGTAAACGTTCGGCACACCCGGTTTGGCCGAGAAATCATCCATTTGGTTGTTCATCAGAATACCGGTGTTGCCTGCCACAATGCCGGTGCCGAATACGGTATTAAGCGTATAAGTCACCGCTACGGCATTGCCGTCTTTATCCACCACCGAGAAATGCGTGGTCTGGTTACTTTCATACGGCGCAAGTTTGCCCGGCTTGATTGCGCTCGACGGCCGCGCTTTGTTGATATCTATCTGTTCTGCCAATGATTTCGCATAGGCTTTGTTGGTCAGCGCCTGCCACGGCACTTTGACAAAATCCGGGTCGCCAAGGTATTCCGAGCGATCGGCATAAGCATATTTTTCAGCCTCTGCGGTGAGCTGCATCGCATCGGCGCTAGCAAAACCGTATTTGGCGAGGTCAAAGTTTTCCAGAATATTGAGGATTTGCACGATGTGAATGCCACCGGAAGACGGCGGCGGCATAGAGAAAATCTCATAGCCACGGTATTCGCCGCTAATTGGCGCACGTTCTACCGCCTTGTAATTCGCCAGATCCGCTTTGCTAATCAGCCCGCCATTTTTTGCCATTTCATCGGCGATTTGCTCAGCAATAGAGCCTTTATAAAACGCATCCGGGCCATTTTCAGCAATCAGCTCCAGGCTTTTAGCGAGATCGGCCTGCACCAGTTTGTCGCCCTTTTGCAGCGGCTTACCGTCAGCTTTCCAGAAAATAGCTTTGCTGTTGGGATGATTCGGCAGCACTTCCGCGCCATAAACGGCTAAATCCTCCGCCAGCGCATCGTTGACGCTAAATCCGTCCTGCGCCAGCCCGATCGCAGGCTGAAGCACTTTATTTAGCGGCAGAGTGCCATATTTTTCCAGCGCCATAGCGAAGCCCGCCACGGTGCCCGGCGTACCTGAGGCAAGATGAGAAGTGAGAGATTTTTTGCTGTCGGCATTGCCCTGCGCATCAAGGAACATATCGCGCGTGGCTTTTTCCGGGGCCATTTCACGGAAATCAATGGCGGTGGTTTTACCATCTTTAGTGCGCAACATCATAAAGCCACCGCCGCCAATATTCCCCGCCTGCGGGTGAGTCACCGCCAGCGCAAAACCGACGGCAACAGCGGCATCAACTGCATTCCCGCCTTGTTTCAGAATATCGACGCCCACTTGTGTGGCGAGGGCGTCTTGCGCAGCCACCATGCCATTTTCAGCACGCACCGCATGATGTACGTCAGCTTCAACACCATAGGATACCGGGGGTGCCGCCGGAGGGGGCGCGGCATTAACAGAAAAGCAAAGTCCTATCATAAGCGCAGGAATCGTCATCCAACGCAGAGCTTCTGAGCAAAAAGTTTTCCACTGCTTCATCGTTTTTTCTCCATGTTTGTCCAGTCAATCGCCCAATAAGCCTGGTCTAAAACTCCTAAATAATCTTCGTAACTACGGAAAACGATTAAACTTAATAGATCCCCCAAATGGAGGAAGTATTGATGAAAAAAATATTACCCGTGGCGGCTTTGCTGCCGTTGGCCTGTCTGGCACAGCCGATAAATACCCTGAATAACCCCAACCAGCCGGGTTACCAGATCCCCAGCCAGCAGCGGATGCAGCAGCAGATGCAAACGCAGCAGATACAGCAAAAAGGGATGTTAAATCAGCAGCTACAGACCCAGACGCGTATGCAACAGCAGCATCTGGAAGCGCAGATCAACAATAATTCGCAGCAGGATGTGTTGAAAGTGAAGAAAACGCTGCCCAATGAGCTGGATGTCGGGAGTCAGCAGGTGCTGCCAAACACCAATGGCGGCATGCTAAGCGGCAGCGGGTCGAACGCCAGCGGGCAGGATCGCATGCTGCAGCCGAGGGCCAACGGCAGCATGTTAAATCCTGATGGCAACTCGACTACGTTACAGCCGAGCATTCCGCTGAAAACTATTGGGCCGTAAAGTCTGCGCCAATCTGGTCGATAAGGTCAGTGCAGATGATATCCACTCCCCAGCGCAGCAGCGTGGCTGCCCGTTGGGGGTTATTCACGGTATAAACCAGAATATGTAATCCTGCCGCTTTTAGTTCCCGCACGCGCAACTCATCCAGCAGTTTATGATTTAAATGAATGGATACGCAGCCCAGACGAGTGGTTAGCTCGCGCCAGTCATCACGCCATTCATCAAGCAATAAACCGCGCGGTAATTCTGGCGCCGCTCGCTGTGCCGCTTCCAGCGCTTTGATGGAAAACGAGGATAGCAAAGGTGCAGTTTGCCCCTGCCATAATTCCCTGGCGGCCAGCGCAATGGCTTTGCCGGTTTCCGTGTCGCTGCCCGTTGTCGGCTTGATTTCAATATTGACCATCATGCCGTGCTGATGACAGCGCGCCGCAACCTGTGAAAGCAGCGGTAATGGCTCACCTTTGAACTCATTGCTAAACCAACTTCCGGCGTCTACGTTAAGCAGCTTATCCCACGGTAAATCGCCCGCCACTCCCCAGCCGTTACTGGTGCGCTCAAGCGTATCGTCATGCAGCAGGAAGATGTGCCCGTCTTTTGCAAGCTTGGCATCAAACTCGATCATGGTATGACCGTAACGCGCACCAACATCAATCGCCGCCAGGGTATTTTCCGGTGCCAGTTTTCCACCGCCGCGATGGGCGGCGACTTTTGGGTAAGGCCAGTGGCTCATAAACGTTGTCCATTTTCTTTATTAAAGAAATGCAGATGATTTTCAGGCAGATGCAGCCATAAGGTGCTGCCGGGCTGCGGGCGCTCCTGATGCGCCAGCCGCACCACCATTTTTTGCTCGCCCCAGCGCCCGTGCACCAGATTATCCGCACCGAGCATCTCCAGCGTGTCCACCATAAAGGGGATGCCGCCTGCGGTTTGTGAGCTTAACGCAATATGTTCCGGGCGGATACCCAGCGTTACCGCGCAGCCCTGATACGAACGCTTCGCGCTCCCCAGCGGCAGCGCCATCCCACCCGCCAGTTCAAAACGCGTGCCGTCAGCGCTAATATTTCCTTCCAGCAGGTTCATGGCCGGCGAGCCGATAAAGCTTGCCACAAAGCGAGTGGCCGGGCGTTCATAAACCTCTACCGGCGTGCCAATTTGCTCAGCAACACCTTTATTCATCACCATCACGCGCTGGGCCAGCGTCATCGCTTCGACCTGGTCATGGGTAACGTACAAACTGGTGGTTTCCAGGCGGCGATGCAGCTGCTGTAACTCCAGGCGCATTTGTACGCGCAGCTTGGCGTCGAGGTTGGAGAGCGGTTCGTCAAACAGGAAAACTGCCGGGTCACGCACGATGGCGCGCCCCATTGCCACGCGCTGACGTTGACCGCCGGAAAGCTCGCGCGGGCGGCGTTTAAGCAGGCCGTCCAGCTCCAGAATGCGTGCCGCTTCCGCGACTTTCTGCTGAATATGCGCTTTGCCCATGCCGCGAATTTTCAGCCCCCAGGCCATGTTTTCCTCCACGCTCATATGCGGATACAGCGCGTAGTTCTGGAACACCATCGCAATGCCGCGCTCTTTCGGCTCCATTTCAGTGACGCGCTGGCGATCGATCCAGATATCGCCGCTGGTCACGCGTTCAAGCCCGGCCACCATGCGCAGCAGCGTGGATTTCCCACAGCCCGACGGCCCCACCATCACGATAAATTCACCGTCCGCCACATCGAGCGTGAGCGGTTGAATGACCTGAGTTTTGTTATCCCAGCTTTTACTTACTGCCTGTAGTTTCAGACCTGCCATGGTTTACTTCTCACTATCAACAAGGCCACGCACAAACGCACGCTGCATGGCTAAAACGATTATTACCGGTGGGATCAGCGTCAGCAGCATCGCCGCCATCACCTGATTCCACTGGGTGGAGCCTTCGCCAGAAGACATCATCCCTTTGATCCCCGCAACGGCGGTGCCGAGGTTGACGTCGCTGATAATCAGCAGCGGCCACAGATACTGATTCCAGCCGTAGATGAAGGTGATGACGAACAGCGCGGCCAGGTTGGTTTTTGAGAGCGGCAGCACGATGTCGCGAAAGAAGCGCATTGGTGTTGCACCATCAATGCGAGCCGCTTCGATTAACTCGTCGGGCAGCGTCATAAAGAACTGACGGAATAAAAATGTGGCGGTCGCCGAAGCCATTAACGGCAGCGTCAGGCCGGTGTAGCTGTCGAGCATCTTGAGATTGGCGATAACTTCTACAGTGGGGAAAATTCGCACTTCGACCGGCAGCATCAAAGTGATAAAAATCATCCAGAAGAAGAGGTTACGCAATGGAAAGCGGAACCAGACGATGGCAAATGCCGAGAGCATTGAGACCGTAATTTTGCCGATAGTAATCACCAGCGCCATCACGAAACTGTTCAGCAGCATCAGGCCGAACGGCGCACTGTTAGCACCGACGCCGTGCGTCCAGATATAAGCCATGTTCTCAAACAGATGACTGCCGGGGATCAGCGTCATCGGCGTCTGAAAGACGGCTTCGTTATCAAGCGTTGCCGCAACGAATGCGACATACAGCGGGAACAGAATCACGATGATGCCAAGGATGAGCATGGTGTGGCTGAAAATAGTCAGCCCGCGGCGGTTCTCAATCATTGGTAGCGCACCTTACGTTCCACGAAACGAAACTGAATCACCGTCAGAACAATCACCAACAACATCAGCACCACAGACTGCGCGGCTGATGCGGAGAGGTCGAGCCCGGCAAAACCTTCACGATAGATTTTATAGATAAGCGTGGTGGTGGCCTGTACCGGGCCACCGCCGGTTGCGGCGTCGATAACCGGGAAGGTATCGAAAAAGGCGTAAACCAGATTCACCACCAGCAGGAAGAAACTCACCGGAGCAATCAGCGGCAGCGACAATTTAAAGAAGCGGCGCACCGGCCCGGCACCGTCAATAGAAGCGGCTTCGACCAGGGATCGAGGAATCGACTGAAGTGCAGCAAAGAAGAACAGGAAGTTGTAGCTGATTTGCTTCCAGACCGAAGCAAACACCACCAGGAACATCGCCTGGCCGCTGTTTTGCGCGTGGTTCCAGTGGTAGCCAAGCTGTTCTAACACATGGGTAAGCAGACCACGCCCGGGGTTAAACAGGAAGATCCACAATACGGCGGCAATGGCCGGAGCGACGGCGTAGGGCAGCAGCATCAGCGTTTGATAAAGACGGCTGGCGCGGATCACGTAATCCGTCAGCGCGGCGAAAAACAGCGACACCAGCAGGCCGCTACCTGCGACTAATCCGCTAAAAATTAAGGTGGTGTAGAAAGAGTCGAGATAGTAACTGTCGTGGAAAAGCTGTTTGAAGTTATCCAGGCCGACAAACGTGCTCGAAAGCCCAAACGGATCGACGTTTTGCAGTGAGTACCACAGCGCTTCGCCCGCAGGCCAGATGAAAAAGATAAGGGTGATAACCAGTTGCGGCAACACTAGCGCATACGGCAGCCAACCGGAACGGAATACGGGGCGAGATGATGACATAAGTGATTCTTTTCCTGAACAATGTCGGACGACGGCTGCGCCTTACCCGACCTACAAACAGCAATTCGTAGGTCGGATGAGCGAAGCGTCATCCGACACTGAAAAACTTAAGACTTAGTCGATTGCTCAAAACGGCGCAGCAGCTGATTACCACGCTCAACCGCGCTGTCTAATGCCTGCTGAGGGGTTTTCTTACCGGTCCACACCGACTCAAGCTCTTCATCAACAATGGTGCGAATCTGCGGCATATTGCCCAGACGCAGGCCTTTGGTGAACGGCAATGGCGGTTTATTCATCATCTGGCGCGTTGCGATATCCGCCCCTGGATTTTTCTCGTAGAAGCCCTGCTCGCGGGTCAGATCGTACGCCGCTTTGGTAATCGGCAGATAGCCGGTTTTCTGGTGCCATTCGGCTGCAATTTCAGGCTGGGCAAGGAACTGCATAAACTCGGCAACGCCTTTGTAAGTCGCCGCGTCTTTCCCCTGCATCACCCACAAACTCGCCCCGCCGATAATAGCGTTCTGCGGTGCATTCGGGATGGTTGAGTCGTAAGGCATCATGCCCACGCCGTAGTTGAATTTGGCGTAGTGGCGGATATCGGCCAGCGAACCGGAAGAGGCGGTGGTAATCGCACAATCGCCGTTGTAGAACTTCTCGGTGGATTCGTCTTTACGACCGAAGTAGCTGAAATCGCCTTTCTTGTTCAACTCTTGCAGCAGGGCGATGTGTTTCACTTGCTCGGGCTTGTTGAATTCCAGAACCGCGTCAGTGCCATCAAAGCCATTGTTTTTGGTCGCTACCGGCAGGCCGTTCCAGGCGCTGAAGTTTTCAATTTGAATCCAGCCCTGCCAGCCGCTGGCGTAGCCGCACTTCATGCCGGCAGCTTTCAGCTTGGCGGTGTAATCAGCCAGATCCTGCCAGGTTTTTGGCGGCTGCTCGGGGTCAAGACCAGCTTTTTTAAACGCATCTTTGTTGTAGTACAGCACCGGCGTTGAGCTGTTAAACGGCTGGGAAAGCAGATGGCCGGTTTTCGCATCGGTGTAGTAACCAGAAACCGTCGGCACAAACTGAGATTCGTCGAACTTAATGCCCGCATCGTTAAACACTTCATACACCGGTTTGATCGCTTTCGAGGCCATCATGGTCGCGGTGCCTACTTCGTAAACCTGCAAAATAGCTGGCGCATTGCCCGAACGGAAAGCGGCGATCCCCGCCGCCAGGTTCTGTTCATAGTTGCCTTTATAAACCGGGACAATTTTGTAGTCAGGATGGGTTTGGTTGAAACGTTGAGCCAGTGAATCAACTTCCTTGCCCAGTTCGCCTTCCATCGAGTGCCAGAATGGAATGGAAGTGGCGGCGATAGCGCTGCTGCTAAATACGCATCCAAGCGCGAGGCAAATTGCGGTGTGTCGTAACGATGCAGTCATGTCTTATCTCTCGAATTATTTTGCGTTGAAATAAGTTGCGCGAAAATACGCGTTTTTGTTCGCATCAAAACATGACATGCGCGAATGACAGAAAAATAACAGTGAGGTGACAGGATCGTGACTATAAAGTGAAGGAATTATGACTGATGGCAAAATGTCATAAAAAAAGGAGCCAAAAAGGCCCCTTCGTATTTAAGCGCTAATTTAGCCGCCGAGGTAGGCGCTACGCACCGCTTCGTTAGCCAGCAGCGCGTCCCCCGTGTCTTCCAGCACCACGTGACCATTTTCCAGCACGTAGCCACGGTCAGCAAGCTTCAGCGCCTGGTTGGCGTTCTGCTCGACGAGGAAGATGGTCATGCCTTCGCTACGCAGCTGTTCGATGGTATCGAAAATCTGCTGAATGATGATTGGCGCCAGGCCCAGAGAGGGTTCGTCTAACAGCAGCAAACGCGGTTGGCTCATCAACGCCCGGCCAATTGCTAACATCTGCTGCTCACCGCCGGACATCGTGCCCGCACGCTGAATGCGGCGCTCCAGCAGGCGCGGGAACAGTTGGTAAACGCGTTGGATACGTTCATGATACTGGTCGCGCTCAGCAAAGAAGCCGCCCATCGCCAGGTTTTCTTCTACCGTCATGCGAGAAAATACGCGGCGGCCTTCCGGCACAATCGCAACGGCTTCACGCATGATGCGCGCGGTATGCCAGTCGGTGATGTCTTTACCATCAAAGGTAATTTTGCCGCTTGAAGCACGCGGGTCACCACACAGTGTTCCCAACAGCGTGGTTTTACCGGCGCCGTTCGCGCCAATCAGGGTGACGATTTCGCCCTGTTTGATGTGCAGACTGACCTCATGAAGCGCCTGGATTTTTCCGTAGTGGGCGCTCACATGGTCAAAGGACAACATGATATTTTCCATCTTACGCCTCTCCCAAATAGGCACGGATTACGTCAGGGTTATTACGGATTTGCTCCGGCGTGCCGTTCGCAAGCGGCGTCCCCTGGTTTACCACGTAAATCCTGTCAGAAATGCCCATCACCAGTTTCATATCGTGCTCGATTAACAGCACGGTAGTGTTGTGATGGTTGCGTAACTCCATGATTAACTCATCGAGTTCATGCGTTTCTTTCGGGTTAAGGCCAGCCGCCGGTTCATCAAGCATCAGAATTTCTGGCTGAGTCACCATGCAGCGTGCAATCTCAAGGCGGCGCTGATCGCCATACGCCAGGTTGCTCGCCTGGCGGTTAGCCTGCTCAAGCAGACCAATACGTTCAAGCCAGGTTGCAGCGCGGTCCAGCGCTTCGCTTTGCGAGCGGCGGAAGGCAGGCGTTTTCAAAAGACCTGAGAACACACCGGTTTTCAGCTGCATATGCTGAGCAACCAGCAGGTTTTCAATCACGGTCATTTCGCGGAACAGACGAACGTGCTGGAAAGTACGCACCACGCCCATACGTGCAATTTGCTGGCCCGGCAGACCTTCAAGGTGTTGATCACGCAACAGAATCGTACCGCCTGATGGCTTGTAAAAGCCGGTCAGGCAGTTAAACACCGTGGTTTTACCCGCCCCGTTCGGGCCGATTAACGAAACAATTTCTTGCGGATGCAGTTCCAGAGAAACATTGTTTACGGCGAGCAGGCCGCCGAAACGCATCATCAGGCCGTTTACGGATAACAATGGCTGACTCATGCCTGCTCTCCTTTCACTTGTTCCACTTGCTCTTTCTTCAATTTCAGCTGCGGACGGGTCATTGGCAGCAGCCCTTGCGGACGCCAGATCATCATCAGCACCATCAGCCCACCGAGCACCAGCATGCTGTATTCATTCAGATCGCGCATCAGTTCGCGCGACACCACCAGCAGCACGGCGGCGAGGATAACGGCAAACTGTGACCCCATGCCGCCCAGTACCACAATCGCCAGCACGAAAGCCGATTCGGCAAAGGTGAACGATTCCGGGCTGACAAAGCCCTGACGCGCGGCGAACAGCGTTCCGGCGAAACCAGCAAACGCGGCGCTGATGGTGAATGCGGTCAGCTTGATGCGCGTTGGGTTCAGGCCCAGCGAACGGCAAGCGATCTCGTCTTCACGTAGCGCTTCCCACGCGCGACCCAGCGGCATACGCAGCAGGCGGTTAATCACAAATAGCGACAGGACCACCAGCAGCAGCGCCACGAGATACAGGAAGATAATTCTGTCGCCCGGGTTATAGGCGACGTTAAAGAAGTTGCTGAACGTATCCCAACCGCCTTCACGCGCGCTACGGCTGAACTCCAGACCAAACAGCGTGGGTTTTGGGATTTGGCTGATGCCGTTCGGGCCACCGGTGATTTCAGTATTGTTCAGCAGCAGAATACGGACGATTTCACCAAAGCCCAGCGTCACAATCGCCAGGTAGTCACCGCGCAGGCGCAGCACCGGGAAGCCCAGCAGGAATCCCGCCGCCGCCGACACCAGGCCCGCAATCGGCAAGCATGTCCAGAATCCCAGACCGTAATAGTGGTTAAGCA
The DNA here is from genome assembly GCF_003818135.1 of Buttiauxella warmboldiae. Taxonomy (GTDB): domain Bacteria; phylum Pseudomonadota; class Gammaproteobacteria; order Enterobacterales; family Enterobacteriaceae; genus Buttiauxella; species Buttiauxella warmboldiae. The sequence goes on from NZ_RPOH01000026.1 coordinate 77,236, forward strand.
GCGCAAAGGTGTAAGCACCGATGGCATAAAAACCGCCGTAGCCCAGAACCAACAGCCCAGACAACCCCACCACGACGTTCAGGCCGAGGCCGAGAATAATGTAGATCATGGTCAGCGTGGCGATATCCACCGTGCCGCGTGAAACCACAAACGGCCACGCAACCGCAAGCACCAATAGTGCCGCCAGGAACAATTTTTGTTTCGGTGTAGAACCGTCTAACGCAGGCAGCACAAACTTCGGCCCGGAGACTTTTTTCATCCCTTTCTGGAATGCGGGGCGCAATAGCTGGAAGACGAAGACAATCACCGTACCTGTCAGAACCCACTGCCAGCGCACCGTATCCGCGCTGTGTACCACAAGTTTAGTGCCATCGAGGCTCAGCTGAACGCCCATAAAGACGCCCGCCAGTACGAAAAATATCGCCGCCGAAAGCAGCGCCAGAATAACATGCATCGGTTTCATACTTTCTCAACCTCCGGACGGCCCAGGATCCCGGTGGGCATCACCAGCAGAACCACAATGAGCAGCGCAAAGGAGACAACATCTTTATATTCGGTGCTCAGATACGCCGAGGTCAGCGCTTCCGCCACACCTAAGATCAGGCCGCCAATCATCGCGCCAGGGATACTGCCGATGCCGCCGAGCACCGCGGCGGTGAAGGCTTTCATCCCGGCCATAAAGCCGATGTAGGGGTTGATAACGCCGTAGAACTGGCCGAGCAACACGCCCGCAACCGCAGCCATTGCCGCACCAATCACGAAGGTCAAAGAGATAACGCGGTCAGTATTGATACCGAGCAGGCTCGCCATTTTTAAATCTTCTGCGCAGGCGCGGCACGCGCGGCCCATGCGGGAATAACGGATAAACAGCGTCAGCGCCAGCATCGCAAGGAAGGTCACCACCCAAATCACCAGCTGCATGGTAGTAATGGTTGCGGTGAAGCTTTCGCTGCTACCGACCACCCACTGGCCGTTAAACAGGCTTGGCAGCGCGATGTCACGCGAACCTTCCGTCAGGCTGACGTAGTTTTGCAGGAAGATGGACATCCCGATAGCAGAGATCAGGGCAATCAGGCGCTTAGAGTTACGCACCGGCTTATATGCCACGCGCTCAATGCTCCAGCCGTAGGCGCTGGCGATGATAATAGCGCCCAAAAAGCCAGCCCCCACCAGCATCCAGCCCACATCAATGCCCATCATCATCAGGGCGGCGATGATCATAAACGAGACATAGCTGCCGATCATATACACCTCGCCGTGGGCGAAGTTGATCATGCCGATAATGCCGTAAACCATGGTGTAACCGATGGCAATCAGCGCGTAAGTACTGCCCAGCGTCACGCCGTTAAACATCTGCTGCAGGAAGTAGAGGAACTGCTCGGACATACAATAACCTTATTTATTCCTCCCCAACGCATAGCCGCCGGGGAGGTGGGATGACCCAGAATTACCGATCTGCTTATTTCGCCACTGAGGACGAACCGTCGGCATGCCACTGGAAGACACCAAAATCAAATCCCTTCAGATCGCCTTTCTCATCCCAGTTCAGCGGCCCAATCACGGTTTTCGCACCGTTTGCTTTCAAGTCTTTGACTAAATCAGCAGGCTCTTCGCTGCCGGTACGCTCCAGCGCTGTCGCCAGGGACTGCACCGCCGCATAAGTAATCCAGACATAAGGACCACTTGGGTCTTTTTTCTGCCCTTTCAAATCGTCCACGATAGCTTTGTTCGCCGGGTCCTGGTCATAACGTTTTGGCATGGTGACTAACATCCCTTCGCCCGCTTTGCCCGCGATATTGGACAGCGATGCGTTACCCACCCCTTCCGGGCCCATAAACTGAGTTTTCAGGCCAACAGCACGCGCCTGGCGCAGGATCTGGCCCATTTCCGGGTAGTAGCCGCCGTAATAAACAAAGTCGATATTTTCTTTTTGCAGACGCGCCACCAGCGTGGAGAAATCTTTGTCGCCTGCGGTGATGCCGTCGAAGAAGACGATATTAGCGCCGCCTTTTTTCAGACCGTCCTGTACCGAACGCGCCAGGCCTTCACCGTATTGCTGTTTATCATGAATGATAGCGATACGCTGCGGCTTCACGGTTTCCAGAATGTATTTAGACGCCGTTGGGCCCTGGGAAGAGTCGAGACCTGCGGTACGCATAATCATTTTGTAGCCGCGGGCAGTCAGCTCTGGGTTAGTCGCACCAGGGGTGATCATCAGGATGCCTTCGTCTTCGTAAATATCAGACGCAGGCTGAGTGGAAGAAGAACACAGGTGGCCGATAACATAGCGCACGCCGTCGTTGACGATTTTGTTGGCAACCGCTACGGCTTGTTTCGGATCGCAAGCATCGTCGTATTCAACCGCGACAAGTTTGTCGCCTTTGACGCCGCCTTTGGCGTTGATGTCTTTGATTGCCTGGCGGGCACCGTTAAATTCCATGTCGCCCCACTGCGCAACCGGACCAGACATAGCGCCAACAACCGCAACTTTGATATCAGCTGCGGTTGCCGCGTGAGACACCGCCAGCGCAATAATTCCAGCGAGTAATGTCTTCGCGTTTACTTTCATGCTTTAAATCCCCATTTTCGTGATTTGTGGTTTTATTATGGTTAAAAAACATGCTGCGCACTTTTCAACCTTTAACCATTTTTATGAGCGCCGTTAAGGGCTTAGCGTTAAAATTTACAATTTTTAAGGCTAAACCCTCTATTTTTCAGGCGATTAAGCAAAGATATTATGCTGTATTTGCTGAGAGTTAAACAAAAAAAAGCAGCTTTTTCAGCATAAAATAGCGATACAAAGAGTGGAATAAATCACTGGGTTTTAGGGTTTTATACTGAACAGCTTTCAATCTGCGGCTTATAGAACTGGTTTATCTTTACCGCAAAAATTAATCACCTGGTATATGGCAGATAAAAGAGAAAGCGTCTGGCGTAAATAAATTGGTTACACTCGGGGTTTTCCCGCTTTTTGGTTAGCTCACTTATGAAACTCACCATCATTCGTCTGTTGGAGTGTAGTGCCCAGGATGAGATCGATCTCGCGAAGATCTGGCCGGAATATTTCAGCACCTCGCTGATGCTCAGTGACGCCCACAGAATTTACGCGGCAAAGTTTAATGACCGGCTACTCGGTGCGGTGCGCGTTACGCTTGCGGGCAGTGAAGCTACGCTGGATTCGCTGCGGGTGCGCGAAATCACCCGTCGTCGTGGCGTGGGGCAGTATCTGGTTGAAGAAGTGATTCGTGATAACCCAGACATCACCGGTTGGCAGATGCCGAATGACGGCGTGGAAGATATCGGTGTGATGAATGCGTTTATGCAGGCGGTAGGGTTTGAAGTTCAGAGTAATGGCTGGAAGAAGTAATCCTCACCCAGCCCTCTCACTCCAGGCTGTCTCTTATACACAACTCACCCTTCACTTTGGCAAC
>NZ_RPOH01000027.1 GCF_003818135.1 Buttiauxella warmboldiae
CCCATCGATTTCGTAAAACCTTTGATTACCGTGAATTCTTCACTGTTCAAGGCGCGACTTCGCGACGCATATATTAATATGCGAGCCGGAGTTGCAACGCAGAACAGGGGAGAATTTGGTAGGCCTGAGTGGACTTGAACCACCGACCTCACCCTTATCAGGGGTGCGCTCTAACCACCTGAGCTACAAGCCTATAAGGTTTTACTGCTCGTTTTCTATCAGACAATCTGTGTGAGCACTACGCAAGTTCGACTCTTTCAGGTAAGGAGGTGATCCAACCGCAGGTTCCCCTACGGTTACCTTGTTACGACTTCACCCCAGTCATGAATCACAAAGTGGTAAGCGCCCTCCCGAAGGTTAAGCTACCTACTTCTTTTGCAACCCACTCCCATGGTGTGACGGGCGGTGTGTACAAGGCCCGGGAACGTATTCACCGTAGCATTCTGATCTACGATTACTAGCGATTCCGACTTCACGGAGTCGAGTTGCAGACTCCGATCCGGACTACGACGCACTTTATGAGGTCCGCTTGCTCTCGCGAGGTCGCTTCTCTTTGTATGCGCCATTGTAGCACGTGTGTAGCCCTACTCGTAAGGGCCATGATGACTTGACGTCATCCCCACCTTCCTCCAGTTTATCACTGGCAGTCTCCTTTGAGTTCCCGGCCGAACCGCTGGCAACAAAGGATAAGGGTTGCGCTCGTTGCGGGACTTAACCCAACATTTCACAACACGAGCTGACGACAGCCATGCAGCACCTGTCTCACGGTTCCCGAAGGCACTAAGGCATCTCTGCCGAATTCCGTGGATGTCAAGAGTAGGTAAGGTTCTTCGCGTTGCATCGAATTAAACCACATGCTCCACCGCTTGTGCGGGCCCCCGTCAATTCATTTGAGTTTTAACCTTGCGGCCGTACTCCCCAGGCGGTCGACTTAACGCGTTAGCTCCGGAAGCCACTCCTCAAGGGAACAACCTCCAAGTCGACATCGTTTACGGCGTGGACTACCAGGGTATCTAATCCTGTTTGCTCCCCACGCTTTCGCACCTGAGCGTCAGTCTTTGTCCAGGGGGCCGCCTTCGCCACCGGTATTCCTCCAGATCTCTACGCATTTCACCGCTACACCTGGAATTCTACCCCCCTCTACAAGACTCTAGCCTGCCAGTTTCGAATGCAGTTCCCAGGTTGAGCCCGGGGATTTCACATCCGACTTGACAGACCGCCTGCGTGCGCTTTACGCCCAGTAATTCCGATTAACGCTTGCACCCTCCGTATTACCGCGGCTGCTGGCACGGAGTTAGCCGGTGCTTCTTCTGCGAGTAACGTCAATCACTGTGGTTATTAACCACAATGCCTTCCTCCTCGCTGAAAGTACTTTACAACCCGAAGGCCTTCTTCATACACGCGGCATGGCTGCATCAGGCTTGCGCCCATTGTGCAATATTCCCCACTGCTGCCTCCCGTAGGAGTCTGGACCGTGTCTCAGTTCCAGTGTGGCTGGTCATCCTCTCAGACCAGCTAGGGATCGTCGCCCAGGTGAGCCATTACCTCACCTGCTAGCTAATCCCATCTGGGCACATCTGATGGCAAGAGGCCCGAAGGTCCCCCTCTTTGGTCCGAAGACGTTATGCGGTATTAGCTACCGTTTCCAGTAGTTATCCCCCTCCATCAGGCAGTTTCCCAGACATTACTCACCCGTCCGCCGCTCGTCACCCAGGAGCAAGCTCCCTGTGCTACCGCTCGACTTGCATGTGTTAGGCCTGCCGCCAGCGTTCAATCTGAGCCATGATCAAACTCTTCAATTAAAAGCTTGATTTGCTTCAACTTGTGAAGCGGTGCTCAAAAATTAACTTTCGTAATAATTCAACTAAATGAATTACTGCTTGGTCACTCTTCAAGACTTGATATTTTTTGTGATACCCGAAGGTATCTGAGATATCAATCCTGCGAGTGCCCACACAGATTGTCTGATAAATTGTTAAAGAGCAGTGAGTTACGCGCTTTCGCTTGCTAACTCGAGGTGGCGTATATTACGCTTTCCTCTTGCAGAGTCAAGCGTTTTATTTTCGCTTTTCGTCTGGCTGACGGG
>NZ_RPOH01000028.1 GCF_003818135.1 Buttiauxella warmboldiae
TTTCTGAAAGAAGTTTTTATAGCCGCGCTCAAGGTCTTTTAACGCCTGCTGCAAAGGCTGAGATGGTGCTTCTTTCAACCATTGAGTTTCAGGTTCTTTTTTCCACTCAACCAGCCATGCTGTCATTTGTGCATAAGAAAGGTATTTGTTACCGGCCTCATGATTTTCATTCTGAAACGCAAGTGAGCGATTAAAAACAAAGCGACAAGCCCCAGCGAAGCGCCGCATATCGCGCTCTTGCTGACCATTAGGTCTTAACTGGAATTTGAAGGCTTGTAGTCGTTTCATATGGAAGATGATATTTTTGGCCTATGACAAAAGAAATTGATATTCGTCGAGGAAGACATTGCACATTCCTGATGCATGTTCACCTGGTATTTGTTGCCAAGTATCGACGCCGAGTATTTGATCAGGATGCTATCGAGAAGTTACGCAGTTACTTTGCCAGTGTATGTGCTGATTTTGATGTTGAACTGGTTGAGATGGATGGAGAAGGTGATCACATTCATTTGTTGGTCAACTACCCGCCAGAATTAGCGGTATCCAGTTTGGTTAACAGTCTTAAAGGGGTGTCCAGTCGATTGCTTCGTCGTGACCGCCCTGATATTGCGGCTCGGTATTACTACAAAGGCGTTCTGTGGACTCCGGGCTACTTTGCCAGTAGTTGCGGCGGTGCGCCAATATCCATCATCCGGCAATACATTGAGCAACAGCAAACACCAGGTTAGGTAGAAAACCGTGCCTTATATCCCCGCCCTGAAGGACGGGGATATAAGGCACACTGGGTAAAATAAAAATGGCGGGACCGGGTCCCGCCACTTCAGGTTCATGCCTTCAGCGCCCACACTTCCCGAATACATTTCTTTCCTTCCGGGCAGCTTTTACAGCTGCCGGTCAGGCAGTCACTGGGATCTTCGGTAATGCGTATCGCTTTGCCCATCGCTTCAAGACGGCCGAGCATGGCGTTCACCAGCGGCAACGGCGTGGCGAGCTGTTGGCTGATCTGTATCGCATCCAGGCGGCCTTGCAGCGCCAGCGCATCGCGGATCTCAATTAAACTCGCCATCTGCGCTCCTTAGTGGCAATCGCCAGCGGCGCTTTTACAGCACGCCGCGGCGACCGTTTTACGGGTAGACACCAGGCTGACATCCACCCGGCTACGCGCCCGACGCAGGCCGCTTATCAACAGCACATTGAATAACACCACCGCCAGGATACAGACCAGGCTGTATTGCGGATGGGCGCTAAATGTCACGCTCTGGTAGTAAAGCGTGGCAAGCGAGTAAGCGATATTGAGTCCCCACAGCACCGAGAACATCATCCAGCCACGGCTTGACTCACGCGCCACGGCACCCATTACTGAAATGCAGGGGATGTAAAGCAGAACGAAAATCAGATAGCTGTAGGCCGCAGCGGCGCTGCCGAATTTGCTGCTCATCACGCCCATCGCACCGCTGGCCATTTCACCGTCGCCTTTGCTGGCCTCGATGGGGTTAGCCAGCACGCTCAGGCTGAAGGTGTCTTTCAGACTCTGCCAGGTTTCGCCTGCGGCGGCACCTAATTCATCGGTCAGGCTGAAGCTTGCTGCATCAAACGGCTCTTCATGCATATCTTCAGCGGTGTAGAGGGTATTGAGTGTCCCTACCACCACCTCTTTCGCCATTGCCCCGGTAAACAGGCCAACCGTTGCTTGCCAGTTGTCTTCGTGAACCCCAATCGGCTGCAACAGCGGGGTCAGCACGCGGCTAACCGACGCCAGCGCAGAGTCGTTAATGTTGTCCACTTCTTTGCCGCTAAACGAGAAGCTGTTGAGCGCGCCGATGAAAATACTGACGATAACGATAACTTTACCGGCGCGCAGCACGAAACCTTTCAGGCGCTGCCAGGTTTGCAGCAGCAGGCTTTTCAGATGCGGAACGTGATAGACCGGCAGCTCCATCACAAACGGCGTGGCTTCGCCGCGCATGATGGTGTGTTTAAGCATCAGGCCGGTGAGGATCGCCATCACGATGCCGAGAATGTAGAGCGAAAAGACCACCAGCGCGCCCTGCTGGCCAAAGAAGGCTGCGGCAAATACCGCAAAAATCGCCAGACGCGCGCCGCAGGACATAAACGGCGCCATCATGATAGTCATCAGGCGTTCACGCGGTGCATCAAGAGTACGCGCGCCCATCACTGACGGCACGTTACAACCGAAGCCGACGATCAGCGGTACGAATGATTTCCCCGGCAGGCCAAGAGACTGCATCAGGCGGTCCATTACAAATGCCGCGCGAGCCATGTAGCCGGAGTCTTCAAGGAAGGACAGGAACAGGTACATCATGCCGATTTGCGGTACCAGCGGCAGCACGGTGTTGATCCCGCCGCCGATCCCCTGAGCCAGGAAAATGGTCAGCCAGCTCGGGAAGTGCAGGGTGGCGCCAATCCACTGAATACCGTGGATAAAGATGGCCGCAGAACCACCGTCGAAAATGGGCTGTAATGCGCCGCCGATGTTAATCGCCAGCAGGAACATCACATACATCACCAGCAGGAAAACAGGCAGGCCGAGGAAGCGGTTGAGGATAATTTTATCCATCATGGCCGTTAAACGGTGCGGTTCAGCCGTCAGGCTGTTGCTGATGGAATCACAGATTGCGGCGATAGTCTGGTAACGTGCATCGGCAATCAATAGTGCCGGATCTTCATTTTCCGCTGCCAGCTGCGCACGAACCTCATCCAGTTGCTCTGCGGCGTGACCGGCATATTCACGGCTATAGATATCGCCTTCGAGCATTTGTAGCGCCAGCCAACGGCGCTGCTGCGCAGCCAGATCGGCAGGCATGTCTGCTGCCAGTTTGTCCGCTTCTGCCAGTAATTTCGGCAGATAGAGCACTAAATCGGTATGCGCATTGGGCTGACGGCGGTCGATGGCCAGCTTCAGGCCCTCCATTCCACGGCCACGGGTCGACACCAAAGGCACTACCGGGCAGCCTAAACGGGCGGCAAGGGCATCGATATCAATGCGAATATCCTGCTTCTCGGCGATGTCGAGCATGTTAAGCGCGACCACGCAGGGGATCCCCAGTTCAAGCAGCTGCAATGTTAAATAGAGGTTTCGTTCGAGATTGGAGGCATCGACAACGTTAATCAGCAGGTCGGCGTCACCGCTCAGAATGTAATGGCAGGCGATTTGCTCATCGAGAGAGGTTTGCGATGAAATGGTGGTCAGCGAGTAGGTGCCCGGCAGGTCAACCAGAGTGACCTGGTGCGAAAGCGTTGAAAACTGACCCTCTTTACGTTCTACGGTAACGCCCGCCCAGTTACCCACCCGTTGGCGCGAGCCGGTGAGCTGGTTGAAGAGGGTCGTTTTCCCCGAGTTAGGGTTACCGATTAAGCCAATGGTTAATTTTTTCATTTTATTCTTGAACTTAAAGAAAATAGCAACGAGCGCGAGCGCTCACCCCGCCGGTCAGGCAATGGCTTCAATGTGCACTAATTCGAGATCTTTTTTACGCAGCACCAGGCTTACGCGACGCGTTTCAATATGAATGGGATCGCCTAAAGGGGCGACGCGTACAACGCTGAACGAAGATCCGGGCAACATACCGAGTGATAATAATTTTTGACGGTATGACGGGCTAATTTCACTGGCAAAGCCGGTAATTTTCCACGCACTACTTGGCAAGAATCGCATAGGACCTACTTAGAGCCTGGCTCAGGTATTTAAAATATCGTTAGGCATTGAGGAGAAATAACGAACAAATCAATGATAATGAGAATGGTTTCTGTCTTCAATATTTATTTTTGCGCCGCATAATTGGTTTTGGTTTATTTTTCTGCGGGCTTTTACTTATTCATTCGTCAGGTATTTGAAGGCTTGTTTGTATCAAACAATATAAATAACAGCAGGTTGTGATTATTTTAAAATGATAAAAATATTATTTAATCTCCGTTAATGTTGTCGAGATATTTCATCTGTTACGTATTTGATAAATATTAGTGGCGTTTTTAAATGGCTGCGGAAATTGATCTGCCGCAAACTTATTCTCATTGGGATGAATTGGTTAGGGTGATAACGAAATGTTATTTAGACCATGCCTGGTGAAAATAAACAAATTGTGCTGGATCTGGAGTCAGGGAAATCCCCCCTCTCGCCATTGAGTGGGAGAGGGGGAATGGTTCATCAAAGATTAGCGCTTCTTACCTAATGCCGCTGCCAGTGCGTCACTCATTGCGCTGTTGCCTGCGCTACTGCTGGCGTTTTCACGGCCACGCGGTTTTTGCTGCTGGGCCGGGCGGCGTTCAGTTTGTTCACGCGGTGCGCTGCCACGACGGTTGGACTCGCCTGGTTGCTCATCCAGGCGCATGGTTAGCGCAATACGTTTGCGCGCCAGATCCACTTCCATCACTTTTACTTTGACGATATCACCGGCTTTCACCACTTTATGGGGATCGTCGATGAACCTGTCGGAAAGTGAAGAAATGTGGACCAGGCCATCCTGATGTACGCCGATATCCACAAAGGCACCGAAGTTGGTGACGTTGGTGACCGCTCCTTCCAGCACCATACCCGGCTGCAGGTCATTCATGGTTTCAACGCCATCGGCAAATTTCGCGGTTTTGAATTCCGGGCGTGGGTCGCGGCCGGGTTTTTCCAGCTCTTTAAGGATGTCGGTTACCGTTGGCACACCAAAACGCTCGTCGGTAAATTCGCTTGCCTTCAGGCCCCGTAGCGCTTCGCCGTTGCCCATCAAATCCTGCAAGGCCTGTTCGGTTGCCGCCAGAATGCGCTCAACAATCGGGTACGCTTCCGGGTGAACGGTGGACGCATCCAGCGGGTTATCGCCATGGTTAATACGTAAAAAGCCCGCACACTGCTCAAAAGCTTTCGGCCCTAAACGGCTGACTTTCAGCAACTGCAGGCGATTCTGGAAACGGCCGTTCTCATCACGCCAGTTGACGATATTCTGCGCCATCATACGCGTTAAACCCGCTACGCGAGTCAGCAACGGCACCGAGGCGGTATTCAGATCCACGCCCACGGCGTTTACGCAGTCTTCGACTACCGCATCCAGTTTTTTCGCCAGCTGTGACTGGCTAACGTCGTGCTGATACTGGCCGACGCCGATAGATTTCGGGTCGATCTTCACCAGCTCCGCCAGCGGGTCTTGCAGGCGACGGGCGATAGAGACGGCGCCACGAATGGAGACATCCAGATCCGGGAATTCCAGCGCGGCCAGCTCGGATGCCGAATAGACGGAAGCGCCCGCTTCGCTGACAATCACTTTTTGCGCGGTGACCTGCGGGAATTGCTGCTGCACATCAAGGAAGAAGCGCTCGGTTTCACGGGATGCCGTCCCGTTGCCAATCGCAACCAGCTCAACGTTGTGTTTTTCGCACAGCGCGGCCACCGCGACGGCGGCTTTTGCTGCTTGCCCGGTGTGTGGGTAAATCGTATCGGTAGCAACCAGTTTGCCAGTGGCATCAACCACCGCTACCTTCACGCCGGTACGCAGGCCAGGATCGAGGCCCATGGTCGCGCGCAGGCCAGCAGGTGCCGCCATCAGCAGGTCATGCAGGTTACGGGCGAAAACGTTAATCGCTTCGTCTTCGGCGCGTTCGCGCACGGTGCCCATCAGCTCGGTTTCGAGGTGCATCAGCACTTTGATGCGCCAGGTCCAGCTCACTACGGCACGGCGCCAGGCGTCTGCCGGTGCGTTATTGAGGCGTAAACCGAGATGGTCGATAATCAGCTGTTCGCAGTAGCTTTCACGCGGCGGCTCGTCGTGCTGCGGATCGGCATTCAGCGCGAGCTGTAAAATACCTTCGTTGCGGCCACGGAACATGGCGAGGGCGCGGTGAGAAGGGACGGTGGCGATCGGTTCGTGGTGGTCGAAATAATCACGGAACTTTGCGCCTTCCTCTTCTTTACCGCTAACAACCCTGGCAACCAGGTGCGCGTTCTTCCATAAATAGTGGCGTACTTTCGCCAGCAGCGCCGCATCTTCCGCGAAACGCTCCATCAGAATATAACGGGCGCCATCGAGCGCCGCTTTGGTGTCGGCAACGCCTTTGTCGGCGTCAACGAAACGCGCCGCTTCTTCCTCAGGCGCGTGGGAAGGTTCGTTCCACAGCAGTTCGGCAAGCGGTTCCAGACCGGCTTCGATAGCAATCTGGCCGCGCGTACGGCGCTTCTGTTTGTACGGTAAATAGAGGTCTTCAAGCTCGGTTTTGCTCAGCGTGCCGCTGATGGCCGCGGCGAGCTCGTCACTCAATTTACCTTGTTCGGCAATCGATTTGAGGATCGTCTGACGACGATCTTCTAATTCGCGCAGATAGCCCAGACGGGTTTCTAGCTGACGCAGTTGCGTATCATCCAGACCGCCGGTGACTTCCTTACGATAGCGTGCAATAAACGGTACGGTATTCCCTTCATCGAGCAGGCGAACGGCGGCATCAACCTGTTCATTTCGGGCCTTTAGCTCGCCGGCAATAATGCGGCAGAGTGAATCATTCATCATGGCTTTTTCATCTGTGTCAGTCGGAATTTCAGGGTGTAGTTATACGGATTGAAGGGTGAAAATGCCAGCCACAGCGCCCGGGAGCGGATGAATCGGACTCTTCTGTTGCTGGCCTGTGGGCTATTTCACATACTCGATTTCATTGATGTACCACTGCGCTTCACCGCCAGGCGTCTGCACGATGGCCAGATCCCCCACCTCTTTTTTCAGCAGGGCGCGGGCCATCGGTGAGTCGATTGAGATGTAATCTTTGCGGCCGAAAATTTCGTCATAGCCGACGATGCGAAAGCGCAGCTGGTTTCCGTCATCGTTTTCAATCTCCACCCACGCACCAAAGAACACTTTGCCCTCTTGCTGCGGTGAATAGTCGACGATCTTTAATTGTTCGAGACATTTCGTCAGATAACGCACTCTGCGATCTATTTCTCGCAGCCGTTTTTTGTTGTACTGGTAGTCGGCATTTTCGCTGCGATCGCCAAGGCTTGCCGCCCAGGTGACCTTTTTTGTTACCTCCGGGCGCTCTTCACGCCACAAGGTGTCCTTTTCTTGTTTAAGCTTTTCGTAGCCTTCGCGGGTAATTAATGGCGTTTTCATCATCAAGCCTTGAATGGATGCAGCAATGTAGGTGATTTAAACCGAAATATCAGGGTAATGGCAATCCTGCTGATTTGCGAAGTCAGTCATTATTCTGTGTTAAAAAGTACCTATAACCATCTGTTTAATATGCTTTGTAACAATTTCGACTAGAATATATACCAGATTTGACTGGTCGTAACGCCCCAGTTTTTGAAGAATACGCACTCACTGTTCGTGCCTTTGGGAGTAGAAAAATGCAAGAAAATTATAAGATTCTGGTTGTGGATGACGATATGCGTCTGCGTGCGCTGCTGGAACGTTATCTCACCGAGCAAGGCTTCCAGGTCCGTAGCGTGGCTAACGCAGAACAGATGGATCGCCTGTTAACCCGTGAGTCCTTCCACCTGATGGTGCTTGATTTGATGTTGCCGGGTGAAGATGGCCTGTCTATCTGCCGCCGTCTGCGCAGCCAAAGCAACCCCATGCCGATCATTATGGTTACCGCGAAAGGCGAAGAGGTTGACCGTATCGTGGGGCTGGAAATTGGTGCTGATGACTACATTCCAAAACCGTTTAACCCGCGTGAACTGCTGGCGCGTATCCGTGCCGTTCTGCGCCGCCAGGCCAATGAGCTGCCGGGAGCGCCTTCGCAGGAAGAGGCGGTGATTGCATTTGGTAAGTTTAAGCTCAATCTCGGTACCCGCGAGATGTTCCGTGAGGATGAGCCGATGCCATTAACCAGCGGCGAGTTCGCGGTACTGAAAGCGCTGGTGAGCCACCCGCGTGAACCACTATCACGCGATAAGCTGATGAACCTGGCGCGCGGTCGTGAATACAGCGCGATGGAGCGCTCAATCGACGTACAGATTTCTCGTCTGCGGCGCATGGTCGAAGAAGATCCTGCGCATCCACGCTATATCCAGACCGTATGGGGGCTGGGCTACGTATTCGTGCCGGACGGTTCTAAGGCATGAAGCGAGTCCGCTTCTCCCCCAGAAGCTCGTTTGCCCGCACGCTGTTATTGATCGCCACCCTGCTGTTCGTCAGCCTGGTGACGACCTACCTGGTGGTGCTGAACTTCGCTATTCTGCCGAGCCTGCAGCAGTTTAATAAGGTGCTGGCCTACGAGGTTCGTATGCTGATGACCGATAAACTGCAGCTGGAGGACGGCACGCAGCTGGTGGTGCCGCCTGCATTTCGGCGTGAAATTTACCGTGAATTGGGCATTTCGCTCTATTCCAATGAAGCGGCGGAAGACGCGGGCTTGCGCTGGGCGCAGCATTACGAATTTCTTAGCCATCAAATGGCGCAGCAATTGGGGGGCCCAACCGAAGTTCGGGTTGAGGTGAACAAAAGCTCGCCGGTGGTCTGGCTGAAAACGTGGCTATCGCCAAATATCTGGGTTCGCGTTCCGCTGACTGAAATTCACCAGGGCGATTTCTCGCCGCTGTTCCGCTATACGCTCGCCATTATGCTGCTGGCGATTGGCGGCGCCTGGTTGTTTATTCGCATCCAGAATCGGCCGCTGGTTGACCTCGAACACGCCGCTTTGCAGGTCGGTAAGGGCATTATTCCACCGCCGTTGCGTGAGTATGGCGCGTCAGAGGTGCGCTCGGTCACGCGTGCGTTTAACCATATGGCGGCGGGGGTGAAGCAGCTGGCCGATGACCGTACGTTATTGATGGCGGGGGTGAGCCACGATTTGCGTACGCCGCTCACGCGTATACGTCTGGCAACCGAGATGATGAGCGAAGAAGATGGCTATCTGGCTGAATCGATAAACAAAGATATCGAAGAGTGTAATGCGATAATTGAGCAGTTCATCGATTATCTGCGTACCGGGCAAGAGATGCCGCTGGAAATTACCGATCTCAATAGCGTGCTGGGGGAAGTGGTGGCTGCGGAAAGTGGCTATGAGCGTAAAATTGACACCAATCTGCAGGCCACTGAGCTACTGGTCAATATTCATCCGCTATCGATTAAACGTGCCGCCGCCAATATGGTGGTGAATGCGGCGCGTTATGGCAACGGCTGGATTAAGGTCAGCAGCGGCGGTGAGTTAAACCGCGCCTGGTTCCAGGTGGAAGATGATGGTCCGGGGATTAAACCTGGGCAGCTAAAACATCTGTTCCAGCCTTTCGTGCGCGGCGACAGCGCGCGTAGCACCAGCGGTACCGGACTGGGGCTGGCGATTGTGCAGCGCATCATCGACAACCATAACGGCCTGCTGGATATCGGCGTTAGCGAGCGGGGCGGCTTGCGGATACGGGCTTATTTACCGGTACCGATGAAGAAGGCCACCCAACCTCTTAGCGAGAGAGCATAAAAAAAGGCCCTCGTCACTTCTGAGGGCCTTTGCGTTGCTTTTCAACGAGATATTTATCGCATGGGCGAATTAGATTTGTGGCCCAGCGCTCACCAGTGCAGCCCCTGCCGGGGTGTCGGTGTACTTTTCGAAGTTTTCGATAAACAACTTAGCCAACTGTTGTGATTTTTCTTGCCACTGCTCCGGGGACGCGTAAGTGTTACGCGGGTCCAGAATATGGTCATCAACGCCTGCCAGCGTGGTTGGAACCGCAAGCCCAAAGATCGGCAGCGTGAAGGTTTCGGTATCGTCCAGAGAACCATTGAGAATGGCATCAATAATCGCGCGCGTGTCTTTAATGGAGATACGCTTGCCGGTACCGTTCCAGCCGGTGTTAACCAGATAGGCCTGCGCGCCAGCGGCCTGCATACGTTTCACCAGCACTTCTGCGTATTGTGTCGGGTGCAGAGAGAGGAATGCCGCACCGAAACAGGCAGAGAAGGTTGGCGTTGGTTCAGTGACGCCACGCTCAGTCCCGGCAAGTTTGGCGGTAAAACCAGACAGGAAGTGGTACTGAGTTTGGTTAGCCGTCAAACGTGAAACCGGTGGGAGAACACCAAAAGCATCGGCGGTCAGGAAGATAACTTTATTGGCGTGGCCCGCTTTAGAAACGGGTTTGACGATGTTCTCGATATGGTAAATCGGGTAGGAAACACGGGTGTTTTCGGTTTTTGAACCGTCGTCAAAGTCGATAGAGCCATCGGCGCGTACCGTCACGTTTTCCAGCAGCGCGTCCCGGCGAATCGCATGATAAATTTCCGGTTCGGCTTCTTTGGACAGACGAATGGTTTTTGCATAGCAGCCGCCTTCGAAATTGAAGACGCCATCATCGTCCCAGCCGTGTTCGTCATCGCCAATCAGGCGGCGTTTCGGATCGGTGGAAAGCGTGGTCTTGCCGGTGCCGGACAGGCCAAAGAACACCGCCACATCGCCTTTCTCGCCAACGTTCGCCGAGCAGTGCATGGAAGCAATGCCTTTGAGCGGCAGCAGATAGTTCATGATAGAGAACATCCCTTTCTTCATTTCGCCACCGTACCAGGTGCCGCCAATTAACTGCACGCGTTCGGTGAGGTTAAAAGCGATGAAGTTTTCGGAGTTCAGCCCCTGCTCTTTCCACTGCGGATTGGTGCATTTCGCGCCATTCATCACCACAAAGTCAGCTTCGAAGGTGGCCAGCTCTTCTTCCGTGGGGCGGATAAACATGTTCTTAACGAAATGAGCCTGCCAGGCCACTTCGGTAATAAAACGTACCGAGAGGCGGGTGTCCGCATTCGCACCGCAGAATGCATCAATGATAAACAGACGCTTACCTGAGAGCTGCCTGGTGACGAGGCCTTTCAGATGCTGCCAGGTCTCTTCGCTGAGCGGTTTATTGTCGTTTTTACCTTTGCCGTTGTCGGCCCACCACAGCGTATCGCGGGTGGTGTCATCGCGCACGATGTACTTATCTTTCGGGGAACGGCCGGTAAAAATGCCGGTATCAACAGCAATGGCGCCGAGATTTGTTTCTACGCCGCGCTCAAAACCTTCCAGGTCGGGGTTAAGCTCTTCGCGATACAAGGTGTCGTAATCGGGGTTGTAAATCACTTCGCTTGCGTCATGAATGCCATAAGCCTTGAGATCTTGCGGGGTTATGCCTTTAACTCGCATTTCACTGCTCCTTAGCCAATTTCTACTGCCTGAGATTGTAGGGGTGTTTATCTGTGGTTAACCGCGACACCAATCATAGATTTGAGCATCCACCCAAATCCATCTGGCGGAAAACGCTGTGAAGCTAGCCACAACGGGGGGAGAGTATGGCAGGAAATGGTGAGCCGGCAGGGAGAATAGGCTGAATATGCTATAAAACAGTGCGATTAACGGACGAGGTGTGAGCCAGCGCAAAGATTGGCCCCTCCATCAACCGGAAGGGCCCGGGGAAATCAGTGAACCTGCGGATCGGCTGGAGAGGAATTGTTGCGGATTTCTGCGATGTCCATGGAGTTGAACACGTAGTGATTGCCGCAATAATCGCAATTCATGTCGATTTCGCCTTCCTCGGCAATGATGCTGTTCACTTCTTCATCCGGCAGCGTTCTTAGCGCATCGGCACAGCGCTCGCGGGAACAGGTGCACTTAAATTCGACGTTTTGCGGATCGTAAAGGGTCACTTCTTCTTCGTGATACAAACGCCACAGCACATCATTCGCCGGTAGGGTCAGCAGCTCTTCAGCCTTGATGGTTTCCGTTAATGCCGCCAGGTGATTGAAATCATCGGCCTGCGCATCTTGTGCTGGCAGAACCTGCAGCAGCATGCCGCCTGCGGCTGGCTGGCCTTCAACATCGCCGGTGCGAATAAACAGGCGCGTTGGCAACTGTTCGGAACGTAAGAAGTAATCTTCCAGACAGGCCGCCAGCGTATCGCCTTCCAGCCCAACTACACCCTGATAACGTTCGCCTTCGGCCGGGGTGATGGTAATCACCAGGTAACCATTGCCCACCAGCGCCTTCAGATCTGCATCGGCAGGAATGTCGCCTTTAAAACGCGCTACGCCGCGCATTTGCTGGTTGTTATTACCGTTAATCACGGCGAGGCTCATTGGGCCATCCCCCTGTAATTGAACGGTAATGTCACCATCAAACTTGAGGGTGGCGGTCAGCAGGCTGGTTGCCACCAGCAATTCACCGAGAATAGTTTTCACCGGCGTCGGGTAGCTATGGTTTTCCATGATCTGTTTCCAGGTCTCGGAAACGGTGACCAGTTCACCGCGCACGGCGAAGTTCTCAAACAAATAACGGTGCAGTTGGTCGTGTTGAGCCATAATTTTCTCTCATTCAGATGGCAGCTATTCGTTGCCACCGTGTTTAAATTTCATTAAGTCGCGTCGCTCTTTTTTATCAGGGCGACGGTCGGGGTGGGGCATGGTCAGCGCATTCATTTTGCGCGCCAGCGCCACTTTCTCCCGCTTAGCGATACTTTCCGCGGTCTCTTCATAAAGCTGTGTGGCATCGGTGGCGGGGCGTCGCTGTTCGGTCACCGCCAGCACTTTGACGGTCTTCTCGTCATTGCCCTGACGCAGCGTCAACATGGCATTAAGCTCCACGATTTTACTCGGCTTGCTGCGCTGCCCGTTGTAATGCACCTTGCCGCCTTCCACCATTTCCCGGGCAACGGCACGCGTTTTATAAAAACGCGCGGCCCACAGCCATTTGTCGAGGCGTACGCCTTCAGATGATTTTTCTTTCATCATGCCTCCTTAAACATTAGCTTCGGGAGCAGTTGACGATAGTCGTTCAGCGCCGGATAGCGCAGCCAGGTTTTATCGGCCTCGCCTGAATCGGGATTGCTCACGCCCAGACAATAGCGAATGCCAAACTTCGCGGCGGAGTCCAGAATCGGTTCGCTATCGTCAATAAATAGCGTTCTGGCGGGTTCCAGCCCGGTATGTTCGGTAACGGCTTGCCACAACCGCCTGTCTTCTTTCGGATAACCAAATGTGTGGGTGGAAAGTAATAAATCAAGGTGCTGGGCTAAACCGGTATGTTCTAGTTTGACCGCCAGGTTATGCGGATGCGCGTTGGTCAGTAAAATACGGCGCTTGCCACAGGCTTTCAGCGCCTCAAGCAACGGAACGCTATCTTCACGTAGCAGCGCGTTTGGCCCCTGAGCCGTGGTCATGGCGCAAATATCCAGCCCCAGACGCTCACTCCAGTAATCCAGACAGTACCAGTTTAGCGTATGTTGCACGGCGTGATATTCGCGGGCGATCAGCTGATGGGCTTCATTCAGGGGAATATTTCTTCGCTCGCTGACGGTTTCTGGCACCAGCTTTTGCCAGAAGTGGTTATCGAACGCGAGGTCCAGCAGCGTGCCGTCCATATCGAGCAGGACGGTATCGACATCCTGCCAGGCAATATCAATATGCATAGGTTCGGGCCTGATTAGAGGAGACTGCGCGACAGGTTAGCACAACCTGCCGCGTAAGGTTCAGAACAGCGGGCGTACCGCAGTGATGGCGGTTAACGATGGATTGATACAGCTGTCGTAGTACTGCTGAATTTGCGCGAGGCGACTGCGGTTGCGGCGATAGCGGCGAATCGCCAGCACGCCATTAATGAGCAGACAGGCAAGCATAGCGATCAGCAACAACGTGGTGCTGATATAACGCCACAGACTGCTGCTATCGGGAATTTTATGCAGCGTGATGTGCTGCGTGCCGTTTGCATCCTGATGGATACCGGTAATAATGCCTTCAGCGCGGAACGGCGTTTTGAGCAGCATACCAGCCAGCCGCTGGAATTCGCGCCATTGTTCCTGTGGTGGAATGTCGTACAGCGGAACCGGCGGTAATGGCTGGTCTACCAGGTCGCTACCTTCATCGTTAATAATCACATATCCGGCAGGTGCCGGGCTGTTGAGCGCCTGTGCCGCGCGAGCGGTTTCGCGAATAAAGAACGGCGCTGTAGAAGTGGTGACCAGGTTATCCAGCGATTCCGCGCTGACTGGACGCAGCAAGACATTGACACCAGTGAGTTTTCCCGCATCCGCCTTCCTGGTGAGTGCATCCCAATCTTTCGTGTTTCCAAGGTTTACCAGCGCATTTTTCAGCCGCACGCACTCATCTTCGGCGGTACAGAGCGCCTGCGTTTTCAGCACGATTCCGGCGAAATCATCCAGTAACACCATGCCTGATTTTTGAATGGCGCTACGGAGCTGCGGGTTTACCTTTGAATCGTCGCTGGGCTGCGGATGAATTTGTCCACTGACGGCCTGCGTCAGCGCGATAGCTTTATCCATAATATCGGATTCCGGCAGCGGCAGCGCCTGTGCGCTATTCCAGACAATCTGCGAACAGTCGAATGGGGTAAACGGATACGCTTGACGGTTGGTGTAATTGCTCGGCGAGTGAATGTTACACATGCCGGTGCCGTTCACCATCAGGGTATCGCCCACGCGAAGCGCTGTTCTGTCGAGGTCCGCAACGGTCCTGGCTTCGATGGTTTGCGCCCCTTTCAGCCATGACATGCTCAGTTTCAGGGGCATTTCCAGCGGCACCCAAATCGTCAGCATCAGCAGCACGGCGAGGCTTCCGACGGCAATCACCAGATTACGAACCCAGTGCTGAACGGGAAAGTTTCGCACCTCGTCATGCAGCGACAGGAAGCGCCCCTGACGAATGACATGCCTGTCGAGGTAGATATCAATATCGGTTTTCTGCCCAAGATCCTGAGCCACATACGGCTGCCAGTGGCTCGGGTAGATCAGGTCAATAATCCCTAATGAAATATTGTTAATCTGATCCTGATTTGACTCGCCAAAAAGCCCCCAACGCTTAGGGGTGCCGCGCAAGCAGTGGACTTCGCGCAGCGCATTTTTTGCCGGAGGGGCAAATAAGCCCCACAGGCTTGCCGCCAGCAGCATAAAGGCACCGCCCACCAGCCACGGTAAAACAATCGGCGGCGTCACCAGGCATAAAAACAGCATGATAAAAGCCACGCAAATCAGTATCGCTTCACGCAGGCCGTCGGGGCGGCTTAGGGCGTACTCTTCGGGCGTTTCCTGGCGGATGTTAAGAAGCTCTATCTGTTCGCTCTCTTCACCGCGAATCGACGCCTGAGTATGCGGGTTTTGTTCCAGAGCGAAGCCGCGATTCTCGCTGCTGTAGTCGCTAAGCGTGTGGCCGTTGAGGGAGATAACCAACGGCATGGTTTCAGTACGCACCAATTCAACGTGGTTATCGTTAGTAATGTACTGCTCCCAGAATGGCGGAAGATGAACCTCTACTGAATCAAGGTAATAGCGCCATTTATTGGGATCGTCAGTGGATAAGCCATAGCGGGTGATGGCACGCGTAAGAGAAAGCGCGGTGTTGCTTAGTGAATTCAGCACCAGCTTTGCGGGTGCCGCACTGGCGCCAGAAGGCCCCACGATATCCTGGGTGCGATCTAATGATTCAATATAGTTTTCAACTGCGGCACGCTCATCAGCGGTTAATTTACGCGCGCTGGCACCGCTAAAGGACTGGGCTTGTGAAACTCGAGTGCGTAATCGCAGGCTGCGCCAGATGAGCCACCCCGCAATTAAGATGCAGGCCAGCATAGCAGCTAAAAGAAGTAATAAGGTGCTCATGCCTTCCCCATCAAACACTCGTTTTCTGATTAAAACGTAGCAAGTTGCACCCGTTATAGCATGCGGGCATAAAAAATTATCGGCAGGCCAGAGCTCAATCTTGAGGTATTTTTATCGCTAGCGCCTGCTGTAACATAATGTTAGCAAAGCGACTTTACGGGAAATATCAGCAAATTCCTATTTCATTTATTCCCTCAGACCAGGTAATAACGACAGAGAAAATACCTAAAGTTGCAAAAATGTAAATAATGCCAATCTCCATTGCGTGAGCGATGTGGCATAACGCACAATGATGCACCTGCATTCACTGTTAGCCCAGCCACGATGAGTAAACCATTACAAAAACCGACCATTTTACATGTGGAAACCGTAGCGCGTTCACGGCTGTTTAATGTTGAAACGGTGGACCTGGAGTTCAGCAACGGTGTGCGCCGGGTTTATGAACGTATGCGTCCGTCTGCTCGCGAAGCGGTAATGATAGTCCCTGTCGTCGATAACCATTTGATTTTGATTCGCGAATACGCGGTGGGTACGGAATCTTATGAGCTTGGTTTTGCCAAAGGGTTAATCGACCCCGGTGAGACGGTTTTTGAAGCGGCGAATCGTGAACTGAAAGAGGAAGTGGGCTTCGGCGCGAAGCAACTGACCTTCCTGAAAAAGCTCACCATGGCCCCCTCTTATTTCTCCAGCAAAATGAATATCGTCATTGCTGAGGATCTCTACCCGGAATCCCTGGAAGGCGACGAGCCTGAAGAGCTGCCGCAGGTGCGCTGGCCGCTGGAATCGATGCTTGCTCTGCTAGATGAGGAAGATTTTAGCGAGGCGCGCAATGTGAGCGCGCTTTTCCTGGTGCGTGAATGGCTGAAAGGGCAGGGGCGTTTGTAACGTATTCTTAAAGCCCGTTTCAGGGTGAAACGGGCTTTATCAGGCGCTTAGAACAGTTCGTGGCTTTCGCCGTTATCCATTAACGTGGTGCCCACTTCATGCACCGCCTGCTGCGTAGGTTGGGTTCCTTCAATAAAGAATTCAGCACGGCTGCTGCCACCATTTGCCAGTTGACCGCTGTAACGGTCAATGTTCACGGTGACAATGCCCGGAGGCGGCGTTAACGGCTCTTCCGGCACACCTTCCAGCGCGGCTTGCATAAACTCATCCCATGCAGGTTGAGCGCTCTTCGCCCCGCCTTCGTAGCCAGAAATCTGGTCTTTGATAACCCCTGATGCGGATGTGCGGCCCAGGTTGCGACGGTGATCGTCAAAACCAATCCACACAGAGGTCACCACTCCTGGACCGTAGCCTGAGAACCATGCGTCTTTCGAGCTGTTGGTGGTTCCTGTTTTCCCGCCGATATCGTTACGTTTCAGGTCACGACCAGCGCGCCAGCCGGTACCTTGCCAGCCCGGTTCACCGTAAATATTCGAGTTAAGCGCGCTCTTAATCAGAAACGCCAGCGGGGTATTGATGACGTGCGGTGCGTACTCCGGCGGGCTGCTTTGGGCAACCAGTTCGCTGTTCGCCTGTTCGAGCTTCGGCATTGGAACGCTGACATGTTGCGTTTCCTGGGATTGCGCAACGTCTTCAACATCCTTATTTTCCAGAACGTCAGACTTCTGCGTTTCTCCATAAATCACGGGAATATCGCAGTTCGGACAAGCGACTTTCGGTTTTGCTTCAAAGAGGGTGCCGCCGATTTCATTCTCAATTTTCGAGATATAGTAAGGATCGACCAGGAAGCCGCCGTTAGCCATCACCGAGTAGCCGCGAGCCACCTGCATTGGGGTGAAGGATGCGGAGCCAAGCGCCAGCGACTCGGTATGTACAATATTTTGCGCCGGGAAGCCGAAACGCTGCAGATATTCTGCCGCATAATCAACGCCCATCGCGCGCATTGCCCGCACCATTACCACGTTTTTCGACTGGCCAAGGCCCTGACGCAATCTGATTGGCCCGGCATATTCCGGCGGTGAGTTTTTCGGGCGCCAGTCTGAGCCGGCACCCGCATCCCAGCGGGAAATTGGCACATCATTCAGCACGCTCGCCAGCGTCAGGCCTTTATCCATGGCGGCGGTATAAAGGAATGGTTTGATGTTCGAGCCCACCTGGCGTAGGGCCTGGGTGGCACGGTTGAACTTGCTCTGGTTGAAGTCGAAGCCGCCCACTAACGCCACTACGGCACCGTTATGCGGATTGATAGACACCAGCGCGGAGTTGACGTCCGGGACTTGTCCAAGCCACCAGCTGTCTTCTACTTTTCGCACCCAAATTTGCTGCCCCGCCAGCACCACATCGGTCACTTTACGCGGGGTTGGGCCTTGGGCAGTATCTGAACGATAAGGGCGCGCCCAGCGCATGCCTTCCATGTTAAGGGAAACGGCGCTGCCATCAGCCAGCAAGGCGGTGGCTTCATTGGGCGCAGCCTGGGTCACTACCGCCGGGAAAAGCGGGCCGTAGACGGGCAGGTTCTTCAATGAATCGACAATCTTAGTTTTGTCCCACGGCGTTTCGCCGATTTTCCACAACACATTTGACGGGCCGCGATAACCGTGGCGCATGTCATAAGCCATAACGTTGTTACGTACGGCCTGCTGTGCGGCTTGCTGCGTTTTTCGGGTAATGGTGGTGTAAACTTTGTACCCATCCTCGTAAGCCTTCTCATCGTATTTGGCGACCATATCCTGGCGCACCAGTTCAGAGAGATAAGGGGCAGAGAACGCAATTTCCGGCGCGTGGTAGTTCGCATCAATCGGCTGATTACGCGCTTCGTCATACTGCGTCTGGGTAATGTAGCTTTCACTCAACATACGCGACAGCACGACATTACGACGGGACGTAGCCCGGTCCATTGAGTAAAGCGGGTTGAATGTTGACGGCGCTTTTGGCAAACCGGCAATCACCGCCATTTCGCTAAGCGTTAGTTGCTCCACCGACTTACCAAAATAGACCTGGGCTGCGGCGCCCACGCCATAGGCGCGGTAGCCGAGATAAATCTTGTTGAGGTACAGCTCGAGGATTTCGTCTTTGGTAAATAACTGCTCAATACGAATCGCCAGGAATACTTCTTTTATCTTGCGCGTCAGCGTGCGTTCAGGGCTCAGGAAGAAGTTACGTGCCAGCTGTTGCGTGATGGTGCTTGCACCTTGCGAGGCATGGCCGGAGAACAGCGCTACGCTTGCGGCACGGAAGATCCCAACCGGATCAACACCGTGGTGCTCGTAAAAACGGCTGTCTTCAGTGGCAATGAACGCTTTGACCATGACCGGGGGAATCTGGTCGAGCGTCACCGGGATGCGGCGTTTTTCACCGTATTGCGCGATTAACTCACCATCAGCGGTATAAACCTGCATTGGGATCTGCAGCCGCACGTCTTTCAGCGTGGCGACATCAGGCAGCTGCGGCTCAATAAATTTGTAAAGCCCGAAGATCGAGCCTGCTCCCAGCAGGATGCAACATACTGCCAGCACTAATAAATACTTTACGAACTTCACCTTAAATTTCCCATTACGTTTCCATTGGGCAGTTTATAAACAATCGCGCAGTAGTATAAAGGCAAGCCAGTGGCATTGGTATGGCATTTTCCGTAACGGCGATAAGGAGGTCGTAACAAATGGTATTCACCAGCTGGCAAATTGGCATGGATATTCAGCATGAAAGTATTCGTATTGTCGCGGTTGTGCGCCAGCGGCAAGGGTGGCAGCTTCGGCGCTGGTGGCGGCTGCCCTTACCGGAAGGAACCTTCGGCGACGGTTTGTTAATCAATGCTGAAGCCTTCACTAAGGTACTGGCGGGCTGGCGAAAAGAGCTACCTTTGCGTCATCAGCTGCGGGTCTCTTTTCCCTGTCAGAGAACATTACAACGTTCGGTTGCCGCACCCGATAAACGTCTGTCTGAACCGGCAAGCGAGGCTTATATCGCCTCGGCAACCGCCCGCCAGCTGCAAATGACGCCATCACAGCTGTGTTGGGATTATTTACCGTCACAGGAGGTGACTGACCCACCTTTGATCGTGGCTGCGCGTAAGACAGATGTAGCGGCGTTGCTCAAACACCTGGCGGCAGTCAGGCTCTTTCCGGCAACGATAACCCCTGATGCCAGCGCATTACCTGCGCTTATCGCCCCGTGCCGTCTCGAAAAATATCAATATCTGGCCCATTGCGAACGTTGCCACTGGCTCTGGGCTTCGACTGAACCTTTAGCGCGGTGGGGATGGTTTGATGCTAAAGCGGTGCCGACGCTTTCCGATTTGTGTCAGCAACTTAATAGTGAACCCGAGTTTGTCGCGCTCAGCTGTGTACCGCCCGTATCCGTTCCGCTGAACGTTTTCCCCCTGGATATCTGGCGGGTATTTTCCCGCTTACAGCCACCCTTACCGCAGCATGGTGGGGAGTTTGTGGTCGCGGTAGCGCTGGCTATCGGCAGGGTAGCCGGATGATGCGCCTGCTTAATTTACTGCCGTGGCGTCAATCACAGCGGCAACAGCGCGTATATCGTTGGGTAGGGCTCTTTGGCCTGGTTTTGGTGCTGGTTCCGCTACTGGCGACCATGGTGCGGCTATTTTTGCTCCCGGATATTCGCCAGCAGCAGGCCCAAAACGGCTATCTGGCCAATGTGCAATCTGCTTTGCAGCGCCTGCACCAGCAGCGGCTGGTTTTGCAGGAGCAGCACAAAAAATGGCTGGCCCTACAGCAGCTTCGGGATGTGCAGCAACAGGCAATTCAGCTCTGGGAATCTCGCTTGATCCAGCTCGCAAGCGTCATGCCCGGTGGTTCATGGCTCTCTTCTCTGGCCCTGCACAAAAGACAATTTGTTGTTAAAGGGCACGTTAATTTACTGCAGGACGTACAGCGGCTGGAAAAGGAGCTTGCCCGGCTTGCTGGGGTTGCCAGGGTTCAGACGGGATCGGTGCAGCAGGAAACACGGGGTGGATTTGGTTTTGTTTTCACCTTAACGCTTGCTGAGGGAGTGGATGGACGGGGTCATTGAGCGCTGGTTGAGTGGCCCGCTGTGGCGGCGCGTGGCGTCACTGGTTGCCGTTATCGGTGTGGTCATGCTTGCCGCCTGGCAGGTCCTGATTGAGCCGCCGTTTTCACAGCTGCCGCAGCTAGCAGCCAGCGGTGAGCAGGCGGAGCGGCAAGTTGCAGAATGGCGCCGAAAAATCCGTGCCATCCCCCGATACCCGTTGCCGGTACAGCCTTCTGCTCCTCAGGTATTTTCCGTGGCTGAGTTTGTCAGACAATCCAACGGACAGCTGCTGAAATGGCAGCCTGGTGATAAGCAAGGAACTCTGCAAATGGTGGTTCCCTGGGAGGTGCTGCCGGGTCTGTTTGCCAGGTTAGGCGCATACCGCGTGGTGTCTGACCTCTCTTTTACTATCACCGCCCAGGGGGAGCGACTTAATCTTTTGCTGACTCTGGAGTTTGCCGATGAATCGTAGCCTGTGTTGGGGCTTACTGATGGTGATTTCGACTGTGAAGGGGATGCCTGCCAACCCGTTTCAACAGCAAATTTCGCCTTGTGAAAAGCTCACCGCGCAGCTGACGAGCTGGGTATTAAGAGGAGTGATGAGCTCGCCGACGGCGAACATCGCTCTGATGCTTAGCCCACAGGGAAGCTGGCAGAGAGTCAGGGCTGATAGCGAGCTTTTCCAGGCTGTGCATATTGAGAATGTGGGGGCAGGGTTCGTAGTGGCGAAGATTAACCCTGCCTGCCAACCCCCCTACTACCGTTGGGAAATAAAAAGAGACCTCTATGCTAAGGATGCGAATACTGCTGCTGGCGCTGTTTCTTCCCCTCGCCAGTCAGGCAGATAACGAGATTTCACTGGTGCTCGATGATGTACCGGTCACTCAGGTTTTACAGACCCTGGCTGAGAACCAGAATGTAAATCTGATGGTCGCGCCGGGCGTGGAGGGCGTGCTGTCACTTAACCTGGTTAACGTGCCCTGGAAACAGGCTTTCCAGCTGATACTAAACAGTGCCGAACTTAGCCAGCAGCGGGAAGGCAATGTGATACAGATATTCCCAAAGGCCCGGCTGCGTGAGCAGCGGGCGTTAGCGGCTGAACAGCGTAATCAACAGGCACTCGATCAACCTCTGCTGTATCAGGTTTTTACGCCGCGTCACGCGGATGTTGAAGCGCTGTCCACATCATTAACATCGGGGGGCAATAAGCTGCTGAGTGCGCAGGGGAATATCACCATAGATAAGCGCACCAATCGGCTGATTGTTCGCGATAACAAGAGGGTGCTAAAACAGATCGCGGAGTGGATCGCTCAGATGGATTGGCCGATTGGACAAGTCGAAATTTCGGCTCATATTGTGACGATTAATCAGGATAAGCTGCGTGAGCTCGGCGTGAAATGGTCGGCTGCGGAACAAACGGCTCAAGGAAAACGCTATCAACCCAGCGGGATTTCAGCCGCTCTCTCAGTCGGCAACGCGACAACAAAGCTCGGTTTCAACATTGCCCGCATTGATGGCCGCATCCTGGAGTTTGAGCTATCAGCCCTGGAGCAACAGCAGCAGCTGGAAATTATCGCCAGCCCTCGCCTGATGGCGGCCCATCAGCAGCCTGCCAGCATTAAACAAGGCACGGAGATCCCTTATCAGGTTGCCAGCGGCGAGCGCGGAGCGACCGCCATCCAGTTTAAAGAGGCGGTTTTGGGGATGGAGGTGACGCCAACAATCCAGGCGCATGGCAATATTCGCTTAAAGCTGCGCATCAGCCAAAATATGCCCGGGCGCAGCATTCAGCAAGCGGATGGCGAAGTTCTGGCGATAGATAAGCAAGAGATAGAAACGGTGGTCGCTGTAAAAGATGGTGAAACTCTCGCCCTGGGGGGCATTTTCCAGCAGCACCGCAAAGGCAGCCGTGATAGCGTCCCTGTTCTGGGGGCAATACCCCTGCTGGGCGGCCTGTTCAGGCATGATGCCAAGAATCAGCAACGTCGGGAATTAGTGGTATTTATTACCCCCCGGGTGATCCCCGCCGGGTAGCTTTTTCTTCTCTTCTCACAGGGTTTTTCGTCGAAACGCAGCCCAGGTGTTTGACGGCAGAGAGGAATTAGCTTACAAGGTGTACCGTTTCGAGAGGCTGGTTGCTCAAGTCCTGTGACCGACAACCCCGATTGGTGCCTTTTCTTCTTCATAAGAAGGCTGGGGAATATAATCGGTTGCCAAACCACCTTGAGTATTGAGATAATTTTCAGTCTGACTCTCGCACTATCGCTTATGAGGTTTCAGTTCATGTCCCGCTGCACCTGGTTGTAACAGGGCGGGTTTATCATCAACGAATTGTCTTAGTAGTACCGAAAAAATGGCAGAGAAACGCAATATCTTTCTGGTTGGGCCTATGGGTGCCGGCAAAAGCACTATTGGGCGTCAGTTAGCTCAGCAACTCAATATGGAATTTTTCGATTCTGATCAAGAGATTGAGAAACGTACCGGAGCTGATGTGGGCTGGGTATTCGACGTTGAAGGCGAAGACGGCTTCCGCGATCGCGAAGAAAAAATCATCAACGAACTCACTGAAAAACAGGGCATTGTGCTGGCAACTGGCGGCGGCTCTGTGAAGTCTCGTGAGACCCGTAACCGTCTCTCCGCCCGTGGAGTTGTGGTGTATCTTGAAACCACAATTGAAAAACAGCTTGCTCGCACGCAGCGTGATAAAAAGCGCCCGCTGCTGCAGGTTGAGACTCCACCGCGTGAAGTTCTTGAAGCCTTAGCTCAGGAACGCAATCCTCTTTATGAAGAGATTGCTGATGTGACGATTCGCACTGACGACCAAAGTGCCAAAGTGGTTGCTAACCAGATTATTAATATGTTGGAAAGCAACTGATTCTGGCTTAATCGAAAAAAACGCCTGCGGGCAAAGCTTCAAAAGGTGGACTTCGCGTTATGGAGAGGTTAACAGTTACTCTCGGGGAACGTAGTTACCCTATCACCATTGCTGCTGGGTTATTTAGTGACCCGGCATCTTTTGGGCCGCTGAAAGATGGCGACCAGACGATGCTGGTGACCAATGAAACCCTGGCGCCGCTCTACCTGGATAAGGTGCGTAGTGTGCTGGAGCAAGCGGGCGTTAAAGTCGATTCCGTCATCCTTCCGGATGGCGAACAATTTAAAAGCCTCGCCGTATTAGACACGGTCTTTACTGCGTTGCTTGAGAAGCCACACGGTCGTGACACGACACTCATTGCCCTTGGCGGTGGTGTCGTGGGTGACCTGACCGGCTTTGCTGCGGCAAGCTATCAACGCGGCGTGCGTTTTATTCAGGTTCCGACCACGCTGCTTTCGCAGGTGGACTCTTCTGTCGGCGGTAAAACAGCCGTTAACCATCCCCTCGGTAAAAATATGATTGGCGCCTTCTACCAACCGGCTTCGGTGGTGGTGGATCTCGACTGTCTACAGACTTTACCTGCGCGGGAGCTGGCGTCTGGCCTGGCAGAAGTGATTAAGTACGGAATTATACTCGACGGCGATTTCTTCAGCTGGCTTGAGGAGCATCTGGATGCTCTGCTTGCGCTTGATGGGAAAGCTTTAGCCTGGTGTATTCGCCGCTGTTGTGAGTTAAAAGCAGAAGTTGTGGCTGCTGATGAGCGCGAAAGCGGCTTACGTGCTTTACTGAATTTGGGCCATACCTTTGGCCACGCCATCGAAGCTGAAATGGGCTATGGCAACTGGCTGCACGGCGAAGCTGTTGCCGCAGGTATGGTGATGGCGGCGCGAACAACTCAGCGTCTTGGCAACCTCAGTGAGAGCGAGGTGCAGCGCATTATTACGCTGTTACAGCGTGCCGGACTGCCGGTGACCGGGCCGAAAGAAATGTCAGCCGACGCGTATATGCCCCACATGATGCGTGACAAGAAAGTTTTGGCAGGTGAGCTGCGCTTAGTGCTGCCACTAGCAATCGGGAAGAGTGAAATGCGTGGCGGAGTGCCACACGATGTCGTTTTATCCGCCATTGCTGATTGTCAGCAGGCTTAATTATTAGAAATTTCGGTCGCTGAAGTCAGGCGATTTTTAACTTCGGGTTTTATGCTGAGTTTGAATCACTGGCATAAGCCTTTGAGTGGGGTGTTAAATGGATGAATTTAAACCGGAAGACGAGCTGAAACCCGATCCCAGCGATCGCCGTTCTGGCCGTAACCGTAAAGCTGATGAGCGCGAACACGAGCCGCAGCTCAATGTCGATGATGTCGAGTTAGACGCCGACGAGCCTCGTCCTGCGCGCACCCGCCGTACTCGTGATGAAGAAGAGTATGAAAGTGATGAAGATCTGCAGCTTGAAGCAGAAGAACGTCGCCCGGCACGCACGCGTAAAAAATCCGCTAAACAGAACGTTCCGGTATCCCGCCAGCATCTGATGATGGGCGTGGGTATTCTTGTCCTGCTGCTGTTAATCATCGGCATCGGCTCGGCGCTCAAAGCCCCTTCTGGCGATGCTGAAACTGCAAATCAGCAGCCGGGTGCGGAGAAAAATATTGATTTATCTGGCGCAAATGGCAGCCCGGCCGATCGGGCTAATGGCGCGCAGCCGCAGCCAGGTAATACTTCTGTCACTAACCAGACCGAAAACGCAGGTAACCCACAAGAAGTGACGCTTCCAGCCATTTCTTCAACGCCGACTGAAGCCCTGGCTCAGCCTGCGCCTCAGGGCCAGCAACGCGTTGAAGTTCCGGGCGATCTGAATAATGCTCTGACTCAACAGTCGGGCCAGATTGATAACGCGGTGAACAGCTCTACGCTGCCAACGGCTCCGGCTACTGTTGCAGCTGTGGCCGGCGCAACTACCGCTCCTCGTGCCGTCGCGAAATCGCAGCCGGAGAAACAAGCAGCGCCGCGTCAGGAACGTCGAACCACCGTGATTGAGCCGCAGCACAAAGCCCAGCCCGTTAAACCTGCTCAACAAGTTGTCAAAGCCGAGCCAAAACCAGCGGCGGTAGCCAAACGTAGCGAACCGGTTACGGCCACTACGCCTGCTAAAGCACCGGTTAGCGCAGTCGCTCCGAAAGCGAACGTGACTCAAACGGCAGCCGCTCCGGCACCGAAAGCGGCTGCCGCGCCTGTCGCTGTGGCCGCAGGCGCAGTAGCAGGCGCAGTAGCAGGTGATGCCAGCGCCATCAAAGGTGCGCCAGGCAGCCATTACACCTTGCAGCTCAGCTCCTCGTCTAACTCAGCCAATCTGAACGCCTGGGCGAAGAAAGAGAATCTGCAGCACTATATGGTTTACCAGACGGTGCGTAATGGTCAGCCGTGGTATGTGTTGGTCAGCGGTATCTATGCCAATAAAGACGAGGCAAAGCGCGCCGTTGCAACATTGCCGGCCGATGTACAGGCCAAGAATCCATGGGCAAAGCCTATCCACCAGGTTCAGTCCGATCTGAAGTGATGAGCAAGCGCAGCCGCTGTTGGAGCCTTTCCACAGCAGGAAAAGGTGTAAATAGTCAGGCAGCATGAAAAAAAATCGCGCTTTTCTGAAATGGGCGGGGGGGAAATACCCCCTGCTCGAAGAGATTAAAAAGTATCTGCCGCAAGGTGATTGTCTGATTGAGCCGTTCGTCGGCGCAGGTTCAGTCTTTCTGAATACTGATTACTCACGCTATATCCTCGCCGATATTAATAGCGATCTGATTAACCTCTATAACATCGTCAAAACTCGCACGGATGAGTACGTTCAGGAGTCGCGTAAGCTCTTTACCGCAGAGCAAAACGATGAGCAGGCGTTCTATCTTAATCGCGGTGAATTTAACCAGTGTCGGGATGAGTTTCGCCGTGCGCTGCTGTTTTTATATCTGAACCGCCATTGTTACAACGGACTGTGTCGTTATAACCTACGGGGCGAATTTAACGTTCCGTTTGGCCGCTACATCAAACCCTACTTCCCTGAAGAAGAGTTGTATCATTTTGCCGAACGAGCACAGAACGCCACATTCCTGTGCCAGTCGTATGATGTCAGCATGGTGGATGTGAGTGCGGGTTCGGTGGTCTATTGCGACCCTCCGTACGCGCCGTTGTCTGCAACGGCTAATTTTACGGCCTACCACACCGACAGCTTTAATATGGTGCAGCAGCAGCATCTGGTGCAGCTGGCCGAAAGTCTGCAGGGAAATCGCATCCCGGTGCTGATTTCTAACCATGATACGGAGCTGACCCGGTTGTTATACCAACAGGCGGAAATGTATAAATTGCAGGCCCGTCGCAGCATTAGCCGAAATGGTGGAACGCGTAACAAGGTGGACGAACTGCTGGCGCTGTATAAGGTCGTCGGTGCCTGAAATATTTCGTCCGCGGTCGTTTTTGATTTGCTACTGGAGAAGCGGATGAAACAGTATTTGATTGCCCCCTCAATCCTCTCAGCCGACTTTGCCCGCCTGGGCGAGGATACGGCCGCAGTGCTGGCTGCTGGTGCGGATGTGGTCCATTTCGATGTTATGGATAACCATTATGTGCCTAACCTCACCATTGGTCCGATGGTGTTAAAAGCGCTGCGTGACTACGGTATTACCGCCCCTATTGATGTGCACCTGATGGTGAAGCCCGTCGACCGTATTATTCCGGATTTCGCCGCCGCGGGTGCCAACATTATTACCTTCCACCCGGAAGCGTCAGAACATGTTGACCGTTCCCTGCAGCTGATTAAAGAGCATGGCTGCCAGGCAGGCCTGGTGTTTAATCCGGCGACATCGCTCAGCTGGCTCGATCACGTGATGGATAAACTGGATGTTATTTTGCTGATGTCGGTGAACCCAGGATTTGGTGGGCAGTCATTTATTCCTCATACGCTGGAAAAGCTGCGTCAGGTGCGTGAGCACATTGATGCTTCCGGCTATAACATTCGGCTGGAAGTTGACGGCGGCGTCAAGGCAGACAACATCGCTGAAATTGCCGCGGCAGGCGCAGATATGTTTGTTGCAGGCTCTGCAATCTTCAATCAGCCTAATTACAAAGCCGTAATTGACAGCATGCGTAGCGAATTGGCAAAGGTAACTCATGGATAAGTTAAATAAAATTCGCGGTATCGCCTTCGATTTAGACGGTACCCTGGTTGACACCGCATTGGGTTTAACCGAGGCTTTGGACCAGGCGCTGTACGCGCTGGAGCTGCCAACGGCGGGTGAAGAGAATGTTGAAAAGTGGATTGGCAACGGGGCCGATGTGCTGATTCAGCGCGCGCTGAGCTGGGCATTAAAAGGCGAAGAGCCAGAGGCTGACAAATGCCGCATCGCTCGTAAGCTGTTTGACACTTTTTATGCACAAACAGCGGAAGAGGGGAGCTTCCTGTTCCCGGAAGTGGCCGCCACGCTAGCGGTTTTGGCTGAAAAAGGCCTGCCGATGGGGCTGGTGACGAATAAGCCGACGCCGTTTGTGCTGCCGATGCTGGAAAGATTAGGCATCGCGCATTATTTTAAAGTCATTATTGGTGGCGATGATGTGGAACATAAGAAACCGCATCCTGAAGCGCTGCACAAAGTGATGGAAACGTTGAATTTGAGCGCTGAGGAATTACTGTTTGTGGGCGATTCCCGCAACGATATTCTGGCCGCGCAGGCAGCCGGATGCCGTGCGGTGGGCCTGACTTACGGTTATAACTATGGTGAATCCATCGAGTTGAGCCACCCCGATTTTGTGTTTGACCGTTTCAACGATTTATTGCCCGCGTTAGGGCTCTCCAGCAAAGAACATCAGGAATCAGATCATGAGTAAACCCATTGTCTTTAGTGGCGCGCAGCCATCAGGTGAATTGACCATTGGTAACTACATGGGTGCGCTGCGTCAGTGGGTCCAGATGCAGGATGACTACGACTGCATTTACTGCATCGTCGATCAGCATGCGATCACCGCGCGTCAGGATGCGACACAACTACGCAGCCGTACTCTCGATACGCTGGCGTTGTATCTGGCTTGCGGTATCGACCCGGCTAAAAGCACTATCTTTGTACAGTCCCACGTGCCAGAACATGCGCAACTGGGCTGGGTGCTGAACTGCTACACCTATTTCGGAGAGCTGAGCCGTATGACTCAGTTTAAAGACAAGTCTTCCCGTTATGCGGAAAACATTAACGCCGGTCTTTTCGATTATCCGGTGCTGATGGCCGCGGATATCTTGCTGTACCAGACCAATCTGGTGCCGGTCGGCGAAGATCAGAAACAACACCTGGAACTGAGTCGCGATATCGCTGCACGTTTCAATGCGCTGTACGGTGATGTGTTCAAAGTGCCTGAACCGTTTATTCCGAAATCCGGTGCTCGAGTGATGTCTCTGCTTGAGCCGACCAAGAAAATGTCTAAATCAGACGATAACCGTAATAATGTTATCGGCCTGCTGGAAGACCCGAAATCCGTCGTGAAGAAAATCAAACGCGCAGTCACCGATTCCGACGAGCCGCCTGTTGTGCGCTACGATACCGCCAGCAAAGCGGGTGTCTCCAACATGTTGGATATTCTTTCCGGTGTGACGGGTAAATCCATTACTGAGCTTGAGCAGCACTTCGAAGGCAAAATGTATGGTCACCTGAAAGGTGAAGTTGCTGAGGCGGTTTCTGGCATGCTCACTGAATTGCAGGAGCGTTTCCACCGTTTCCGTAATGACGAAGCCTATTTGCAGCAAGTGATGAAAGATGGTTCCGATAAAGCCCGCGCACACGCCAGCGCTACGCTGAAGAAAGTCTATGAAGTGATTGGCTTTGTGGCACAGCCTTAATCGGTAAGTTCTTCTAATCCCTCTTCTCCGGAAGAGGGATTGTCCAGCTTCTCCCGCTCCTCATTCATTCCCCCGCTAAATATCTTTTGTGACCCCATTCTCTTTTTGCATCTTTCACGTTTGCCATTTATATTCATTTTAATGAAGATATAAAGATTCAATAAAATGAAGATTAATTATGAGCCGTAGCTTTATCAAGAAAGAAGGTGTCGCCCAGGCGAGCCTGGCACGTTATTTACTGGGTGAGAAAAAAGGTAATCGACTGAAAACTATCGACGAACTTGCAACAGAATGTCGATTCTCAGTCGGGCTGATTCAATCCGCATTAAAAACTCTTGAGAAAGCGGGTGCGGTATCTGTTGAGCGTCGTGGGCGCAACGGCAGCTATCTGGTGAATATGGATAACAAAGCCTTATTGGCTTTTGCCGATATTGGCAATGTCGTGTGTGCTATGCCTTTGCCTTACACCCGGCTGTACGAAGGTTTAGCCAGTGGCCTGAAGGCACAGTTTGATGGCATACCATTTTATTACGCACATATGCGTGGCTCAGATGTCCGCGTAGAGTGCTTGTTGAATGGCGTTTACGACCTGGCGGTAGTGTCCCGCCTGGCGGCACAAAGTTATCTTGATAACGGTGATGTTTGCATGGCGCTGGAACTTGGTCCGCATACTTACGTTGGTGAACATAAGCTGATTCGCCGCGCAGCATCGCAACACATCAGGCGCGTTGGTCTGGACCCGCGTTCTGCCGATCAGCGCATCATGACCGAGATTTATTTTTCTGCTCAGCCCGTTGAGATACTCGATGTGCCTTACCACGAGTGTATTAATCGCATAGCGAAAGGCGAAATTGACGCCGTTATCTGGAACGTGGGTGGCGAGGCCGATTTGGCATTGCTCGGCCTGCTGGCACAGCCATTGAATGGCGACCCTCGTTATGTGCAGGCCTCCGAAGCCGTGGTGCTGACTCGAGCGGATGATGTGCCCATTCAGCAATTGCTGCGCACGGTGGTGCACAAAAGTGAATTGCTTGCCCATCAACAAAGAGTGTTACAGGGCAAGCAGGAGCCAAGCTACTGAGTTTTACAAGGGGGAGGAAATAGTGGAAGAGCGGCTAAATCTATTGTGTGAAGCGGGAGTTATCGACCGTGATATTTGCGACGGCATGTTGGGCGTTGTTGAGCAGCTAGAAAACGTATGGGCAATTCCGGTACGCAATGAACAAGGTGAAATGGCAATGACGCATATGGCGAATGCGTTGATGCGTAGCCGCCGTGGCGAGGAAATCGGCCCGCTTGATGAGGCGCTGCTGGAGGAAATTGTCAGCTCGCAGGCCTGGGCAGAACTGCTGCCGATTCATCGCGCCATGCTGGCACCATTTGACGTAACGCTTCATCCCAATGAAGAGGGTTACCTGCTGGCTAACCTGTTTAGCCTGTGGATGGCCAGCAAAGGCTAACAATTTTTTTCAGCAAACCGCTTTGCTTTAAATATTCAAAAAAATGATTATTTAATGATTTTTCCAGCTAAGCGTCGAGAGGCAAAGGCATGTTTATTGAAGCACTCAAGGCACAGAATCCGGCGCTAATTGAGGCCGCAATCAAGTTATGGCGTCAGGGCGATATTCTGCCCGACACCTGTGTTATCGATGTTGATCAGGTCCTGGAAAACGGCCGCCGTCTGCTGGAAATAGCGGAAAGTCACGGCATCACCTTATATCTGATGACTAAACAGCTCGGGCGTAACCCGTGGATGGCAAAGCGGCTAATAGAAATTGGTTTTCACGGTGCCGTGGCGGTGGATTTTAAAGAAGCTCGCACGTTACGTAATGCCGAAGTCCCTGTCTCGCACGTTGGGCATTTGGTGCAGGTGCCTTCAGGTTTGGTCCACGAGAATGTGACGTCGGCTACGGAGATGATCACCGTGTTCTCACTCGAAAAAGCACAGGAAATCTCAGATGCGGCGCAGCGAGCCGGATTGACTCAAGCCATTATGCTGAAAGTCTTTGATGAAAAAGACAAACTTTACCCGGGGCAAGAGGCAGGCTTCCCGCTGTCTGAGATGGAAAAAACGGCCGCGGCCATCGGCAATATGCCCGGTGTGAAAATCTCGGGGTTGACCCATTTCCCCTGTCTGCTTTGGGACCAGGATTTGCAGCAAACGCAGCCAACACCGAACCTGCATACGCTTTTGCAGGCACGCGACCGGCTTCGCACTCTGGGTATAGAAGTGGCTCAGCTCAACGCGCCATCGGCTTCAAGTTGCAGCACACTATCGCTGCTTGCCGAATATGGCGTGACGCATGCCGAGCCGGGACATGCGCTGACCGGCACCATTCCCGCCAACCAGCGCGGCGACCAGCCAGAACGCATCGCCATGCTGTATCTCACCGAAATATCACATCAATTTCAGGGCAACAGCTACTGCTTTGGCGGTGGCTACTATCGTCGCGGCCATGCGCAACATGCCCTGGTTTATCCGTTACAGGGCGGTGTGGCTTGCGCAAACGTATTACCCATGGATGACAGCAGCATTGATTACCATATTGGGCTGGCGGGGGAATTCCCCATTGCTACCCCGGTGGTGATGTGTTTTCGCACCCAGGTTTTTGTTACGCGCAGTGATGTCGCATTGGTTTCTGGAATCAGTCACGGAAAACCAGTGCTCGAAGCACTGTATGACAGCCTCGGTAACCCTATTTGCGGAGGTTCACGTGAGTAAGTTTGTGGTGATAGTGATAGACAGTTTTGGCGTGGGGGCAATGGATGATGTGCCGCTGGTTCGCCCGGAAGATATTGGCGCGAATACGTGCGGGCATATTTTACAGCGCTTCCCACAGCTTCGCTTACCGGTGCTGGAAAAACTTGGCCTGATTAACGCGCTGGGCTTTAGCGAAGGGGTGATGCGCCCTTCAGCAGAGGCTGTGTACGGTACTGCGGCGCTGCAACATGAGGGAGGAGATACTTTTATGGGCCACCAGGAAATCCTGGGGACTCGCCCACAGGCACCGCTGCGCATGCCGTTCTCAGAAGTTATCGACGAAGTGGAACGGGCATTAAAAGCTGATTGCTGGCAGGTCGAGCGTATTGGTAACGGCCTGCAATATTTGTGGGTCAATCAGGCGGTGGCGATTGGCGACAATCTGGAGGCCGATCTCGGCCAGGTGTTTAATATCAGCGCCAATTTAAACGCGATCTCTTTCGATGAAGTGCGCGCCATTGGTGCCATTGTGCGCCGCTGCGTGCAGGTCGGGCGGGTGATTGCTTTTGGTGGCGAGCTTGAAAGCAGCCAGCAGCTCCAGAGGGCGGTCGAGGAAAAACAGGGAAAATATATCGGCATTAATGCGCCGCGATCCGGCATTTATCAGCATGGGTTCCAGGTTGTTCATATGGGCTTTGGCGTGAATGCCAGCGTGCAGGTGCCGCAAAAATTATATGACGCAGGCGTTAAAACGGTGCTGGTCGGTAAAGTCGCAGATATCGCTATTAACCCGCACGGCGTCAGCTACCAGAACCTCGTCGATACCCAGCAGATTATGGATCTCACGCTGGATGAACTGCAAAAACCGGGCGATGTTTTTATCTGCACAAACATTCAGGAAACCGATCTTGCCGGGCATGCTGAAGATGTCGCACGTTATGCGGAACGGCTTGAGGTGGTCGACAAAAATCTCGCTCGTCTGATGGATGCCATGCAGCCAGGCGATTGCCTGGTCGTGATGGCCGACCATGGTAACGATCCCACTATCGGTCACAGCAAACACACGCGTGAAAATGTACCGCTATTAGTCTGGCAGCCTGGAATATTCCCTTCCTCTCTTGGTGCCAGAAAAACGCTGTCTGATGTTGGCGCGACCGTCTGCGATTTCTTCAAAGCGAGTGCGCCACAAAACGGTACATCCTTCCTGTCGCTGCTCAACACTACAAATACTGGAGTCAATCATGGCTGAACCGCTGCGCATTGACGCGTCGGGTTATACCTATGCTCACGAGCATCTGCATATCGACCTGTCGTCATTCAAAAACAACATTGATTGCCGTCTCGATCAGTACGGCCCGATCTGTGCGGAAATGAAAACGCTTTATGGATTAGGCGTGCGCAATATCATTGAAATGACCAACCGCTATATGGGGCGCAACCCCCAGTTTATGCTGGATATTATGCGCGATAGTGGCATGAACGTGGTGGCGTGTACCGGTTACTACCAGCATGACTTCTTCCCGGCGCATGTTGCCAGCACCAGCGTAGAAAAGCTGGCGCAGGAGATGATCGACGAAATCGAAATTGGCATTGATGGTACCGCGCTTAAAGCGGGCATCATTGCGGAAATCGGTTCGAGCGTGGACGTGATAACGCCGGATGAAGCAAAAGTGTTTGCCGCTGCGGCCATTGCGCACCGGGAGACAGGGCGTCCAATTTCCACGCACACCTCTTTTAGCACTATGGGCCTGGAACAGCTGGCGCTACTAAAAAGCCATGGCGTGGATCTTTCCCGAGTGGTTATCGGCCATTGCGATCTGAAGGATAATCTCGACAACATTCTGCGCATGATTGAACAGGGCGCGTATGTGCAGTTCGATACCATTGGCAAGAACAACTATTACCCGGATGTAAAACGCGTGGCGATGCTGCAAGAGATCGCCAGCCGCGGCTTACTCGACCACGTGATGCTCTCTATGGATATCACCCGCCGTTCGCATCTCAAGGCCAACGGCGGTCCCGGTTTTGATTATTTGCTGACAACGTTCGTGCCTTTGTTGCAGGAGGCGGGTTTCTCTCAGGCCGACGTTGATTTGATGTTACGTGACAACCCCTCTGTCTTCTTTAAATAAGGATTTCTCATGAAAAAGATCGGTGTTGCTGGCTTACAGCGCGAACTCATTAAAAAAACCATCGAAACTTCTGCTCCTGGCTGCTTTGAAGTGTTGATTTATAACGATATGGAAGCGGCAATGAAGGTGAAATCCGGGCAACTTGATTATTACATCGGTGCTTGTAATACCGGTGCCGGTGCGGCGCTATCTATCGCCATTGCGGTGATTGGCTATAACAAAAGCTGCACTATCGCGAAGCCCGGTATCAAGGCGAAGGAAGAGCTGATTGCCAAAATGGTGGCGGAGGGCAAAGTTGCTTTTGGTCTGTCGGTTGAGCATATCGAACATGCCATTCCGATGCTTATCGCTCACTTAAAATAAAGGCAGCGCTATGGATTTCTACATTCAACTAGCCGTGGTGGCTTGCCTGACCGGCATGACCGCACTACTGGCACACAAGTCAGCAGCAGTATTCCACGATGGTATTCGTCCGATCCTGCCGCAACTGATTGAAGGCAATATGAACCGCCGTGAGGCAGGCAGTATCGCCTTTGGTCTGAGTATTGGTTTTGTGGCCTCGGTGGGTATTTCCTTTACGCTGAAAACTGGGCTGCTTAACAGCTGGTTACTGTTTTTGCCCACCGATATTCTCGGTGTGCTGGCGCTTAACGGATGGCTGGCGTTTGGGCTAGGGGCGGTATGGGGAATACTCATCCTGACCTGTCTGCTTCCGGTAAACCACCTGCTGACGGCACTGCCGGTGGATGTCTTGGGTTCACTGGGCGAATTGAGTTCACCGGTGGTTTCCGCGTTTGCTTTATTCCCGCTAGTGGCGATTTTCTATCAGTTTGGCTGGAAGAACAGTGTTTTTGCCGCGGTTGTGGTGCTGATGACGCGCGTACTTATCGTACGTTTCTTCCCGCATCTAAACCCTGAGTCCATTGAGATCTTTGTCGGCATGATTATGCTGCTGGGAATTGCTATTACCAAAGATAGCCGTGCTCGCGCGCAACAGGAGCATGATGATGGCGGGGTGTCGGTCTTTGAAGAGCGAACCTCGCGCATTATCAAGAACCTCCCGTACATCGCTATTGTGGGGGGCTTGATTGCAGCCGTTGCCAGCATGAAGATTTTTGCCGGCTCTGAAGTGTCTATCTTTACGCTTGAGAAAGCCTACACCGCAGGTCTCGACCCCGCGCAGTCACAGACGCTGATTAATCAGGCTGCTCTGGCTGAATTCATGCGTGGCCTGGGGTTTGTGCCGATGATTGCGACTACTGCGCTGGCGACTGGCGTGTATGCTGTGGCAGGCTTTACCTTTGTGTTTGCCATCGGCTATCTAATCTCGAATCCGCTGATAGCATTTTTAGTGGGTGCCGTGGTGATTTCCATCGAAGTCCTGCTGCTGCGCTCCATCGGAAAATGGCTGGGCCGCTATCCATCAGTGCGTAACGCCTCGGATAACATACGTAACGCCATGAATATGCTGATGGAAATGGCATTGCTGATCGGCTCCATTTTCGCCGCTATCAAAATGGCTGGCTACACCGGCTTTACCATTGCGGCGGCGATTTATTTCCTCAATGAATCCCTGGGCCGTCCGGTTCAGAAAATGGCATCGCCTGTGGTTGCGGTGCTGATCACCGGTATCGTACTGAATATTCTCTATTATTGCGGCCTGTTTATTCCGGTCTGATTTCTCTCTTTGCCCACGGCCCTAAAGGGCGGTGGGCTTCACGGAGCGCATAAAGTGAAAACCTGGCCTTTGCAGAGCCTGACGATGGAACAGGCGCAGCATAAACAGTTCCAACTGGTTGATATTATTTGCCGCCATTTTCCCGGCAGCGATTTTCTTAACGCAGGCGATCTTGGCCTGGTTCCGGGGCTGAATCAGCCGCAAATGACTCACCGGGTTGAATCTGTCCTGGCAGATTTCTTCGGTACATCTGCAGCGGTGATGGTGCAGGGGGCAGGGACAGGCGCCATTCGCAGCGGGCTGGCGGTATTACTGAAAGCGGGTGGCCGCTTGCTGATTCATGATGCACCGCTGTATCCCACAACGGCGGCGATCGCTGAGCAAATGGGATTACAGCTTATCCGTGCCGATTTTAATCAGCTTGATAAGGTTAAAAAGGTTATTGAAAATCACCGGCCACAGGCCGCACTGATTCAGCATACGCGCCAGAAAATGGATGATTCATACGGATTACAAGAGGTTATAGCTTGTTTTAACCAGTATGGATTAGCGTCGTTAACCGATGATAATTACGCGGTGATGAAGGTGGATAAGATTGGCTGCGAATGTGGCGCGACGCTTGCAACATTTTCCTGTTTTAAACTCTTTGGGCCACCGGGAATTGGCGTGGTGGTTGGGGATGACAAAGCGGTGAAGGCGGTGCGACAGAGTATGTATTCAGGTGGGAGTCAGATTCAGGGTTTCCAGGCTATGGACGCGTTACGTGGGTTAGTCTTCGCACCTGTGATGCATGCGGTTCAGGCTCAGGTAAATGATAGCCTGGTTAAGCAACTCAGCACAGGGAGTATTCCACTGGTGAAACAAGCATTTATCGCCAATGCGCAATCTAAAGTGCTGTTGGTGGAGTTTCATCAACCGATTGCTGAAAAGGTTCTGGCGAAGGCCCAACGGCTGGGGGCATTGCCCTATCCGGTTGGTGCTGAGTCCAGATATGAAATCCCGCCGCTTTTTTACCGGGTATCGGGCACGTTCCGTCAGTCTGACCCGACGCTTGAGCAGCGTATGATTCGCATCAATCCAAACCGCAGTGGCGCGCAGACGGTACTGAGAATATTGCGAGAGAGCTGTGAGGGATTATAAATGACATCGCCCAGGTAAAAAGGGCGATGTCATTAAAGGAATTAATGATTAGAGAACCAGTTAAGTCTATCGCGCAGCGCAACAACGCGGCCGACAATAATCAGCGCCGGGCTTGCAACCTGAGTTGATAATACGCCGAGTTCACTTAATACGCCGCTGACAACGCGCTGTTTAACGGAAGTCCCATTTTCAACCAGCGCCACCGGCATATCGGCCGCCATACCGTGCTCAATCAGTTTTTGCTGGATTGCCGGTGCCTGGTTCAGGCCCATATAAAAGACCAGCGTCTGTTTTTCCGCCGCCAGGTTTTCCCAGTCCAGTTCGCCGCCGGTTTTCAGATGGCCCGTTACCAGACGCACGCTTTGCGCGTAATCACGGTGAGTTAACGGGATACCGGAATAAGCTGAGCAGCCTGATGCAGCGGTAATGCCCGGCACCACCGAGAACGGAATATCTCCATCGCACAGGGTTTCCAGCTCTTCACCGCCGCGGCCAAAGATAAAGGGATCGCCGCCTTTCAGGCGCACGACGCGCTTACCGCTTTGCGCTTCGCGCAGCAGGATCTGGTTAATCTCTTCTTGTGGGACGCAGTGATAGCCCGCGCGTTTGCCGACAAACACACGGTCTGCATCGCGGCGCACCAGGTTCATAATATCGTCGGAAACCAGGCGGTCATACACCACTACGTCAGCCTGCTGGATTTGCTGTAACCCTTTCAGCGTCAATAAACCCGCATCACCGGGGCCAGCCCCGACCAGCACCACTTCGCCGCGGTGATCGAGCGGGGTGGCGAACATCGAGTCAGTTTCTTGGTCGATAGCCTGCTGGTCTTCGTTAGCCAGGTATTGCGCCAGACGATCGTTAGTGAAGAATTTTTCCCAGAAGCGGCGACGCTCGCCCATGGTTTTGAAATTGGCTTTTACCCGGCCCCGCAGCGTGCCGGCATAAGAGGCGATTTTCCCCAGGTGCAGCGGCAGCAGAGATTCGAGTTTTTCACGCAGCAGACGGGCCAGAACCGGGGAGGTGCCACCGGAGGAAACGGCCACCATCAGCGGTGAACGGTCGATAATCGATGGCATGATAAAGCTTGCCTGTTTTGGCGCATCGACCACATTACAGAAAATACGGCGGGATTCGCAGCTCGCGCTGACCTGTTGATTCACCGCATCATTGTCTGTGGCGGCAATCGCCAGCCAGCAAACGTCAAGCAGTGCGGGGTTAAATTCCCCCTGAGCAAGCGTAATCATGCCCTGTTCCGCCCACGCATGAAATTGCGGCGAGAAGTCCAGGGCATTAACGGTGACTCGTGCACCTGCCTCCATCAACAAACGCGCTTTACGCTCTGCAACATCGCCACCGCCGACTAACAGGCAGGCACGGCCTTGCAATTGACAAAATATAGGCAGGTGATCCACGGTCAATCCTCAAAAGAAATTAGTTGCGTGCAGTCTCCGGCGCAGCGATTCGCTCAGGCTGTGGACGCTC
This sequence comes from Buttiauxella warmboldiae, assembly GCF_003818135.1. Lineage (GTDB taxonomy): Bacteria > Pseudomonadota > Gammaproteobacteria > Enterobacterales > Enterobacteriaceae > Buttiauxella > Buttiauxella warmboldiae. The sequence goes on from NZ_RPOH01000028.1 coordinate 38,389, forward strand.
GGCTTTCGGCGTAGCATACCAATAACCCAGACCCATGAATACTACGCCAGAAAGGGTATTCCCAAGCGTTACCCACAGCAGGTTGTGACCGATGCCAGAGAGGGTATAAGCATCGCCGTGATGACCAAACCAGGAGAGTGCAAACAGCGTCATGTTAGCGATGGAGTGCTCGTAACCGGAAGCGATAAACGCCAGCAGGCACCACCAGATGGCGATGAATTTCGCCGCGCCTTCAGTACGCACAGCCATCCAGATTGCAAGACAAACCAGCCAGTTACACAGTGCGCCTTTAAAGAACAGCACCATTGCTGGAGCGGAGGTTTTTGCCAGCGCCGCAGTATGAAGCAGGCTGGTATCTAACGGCAGCAGGCTACCGCCGCCCCATTTGTACAGCAGCGCGACAAATACGGAGCCCGCCAGGTTACCCAGCCAGGTTTGTGGCAAAATGCCCCACATCTGAGCTTGAGAAATAGTGCCCGCTTTCACACCAAAGGTCAGGAACATGGTGTGGCCGGTGAATAATTCAGAGCCCGCGATGATAACCAGCGTCAGGGCGATACCGAAAGTGGCTCCCATCACCAGCGGACGCAGTGCGGGATCAACCAGGTTTCCGAGGGTGAAAATCAGAATGATCCCCAGACCCACGTAAGCTCCCGCCATTGCGGAACTGATCCAGAAACCAAGCGGGTTGTTTGACGACAATCGGGCAATGCGCGCGGCATTCGCCGCACATTTATTAATGGTATCGGTGAACATTTGTGTTATCCCAATAAAGTGAAAGAAAAGTAAATAAGTGAGATTTTTGACAAAGAAGGAAAAAGCGTGGTTTTTCCTTCTTTGTCGTTATCAGCCTGAAAATCAATAACTTGATTTTCCCTTGTTTTTTTATTAATGGTCTATGTTCGTTTTGGCACAACTCATGAGGTTT
>NZ_RPOH01000029.1 GCF_003818135.1 Buttiauxella warmboldiae
CCAATTCCGCCACCTTCGCATACCCACAACACCGAAGTATTGTAACCACGGAGGCGCATTCTAGATGTTTTCTGCGCGTCGTCAATAGTTAATTTAGCGCCGCTTTTCTAATCGCTGTAAAAAGCGGCACAGCAAAGTGTTAGCGCTTCTTCACGCCACGCATAACCACTGAGCGGTAAACTTTGAAACGACCTGTCTGGGCGATAACTTCGTGGTTGCCAAACGTTTCATCCAGCACGTCCGGATATGCCAGGAAAGCGTTGGCTACGATACGCAGCTCGCCGCCCATATTCAGGTGACGAACGGCACCACGGATCAGCTGGTGGGCGGCATCAAGGCTGGTTTGCAGGCCATCATGGAACGGTGGGTTAGAGATAATCATATCGAAGCGACCGTTCACTGCGGAATAGACGTTACTGGCGATAACCTCGCCCGCAATCTCATTCGCCGCAAGCGTTGCACGACTTGCTTCCACCGCAGGCGCTGAGACATCACACAGCGTCAGACGAGCTTTAGGTGAATTTTTGGCAAGGGAAACCGCCAGCACGCCCGCGCCACAACCTACATCCAGCACTTTACCTTTGGTATGCGGCGTCAGCGTGGAAAGCAGTAATTTACTGCCGGTATCCAGGCCATCGCGGCTGAACACGCCTGGCAGCGTTTTGATCGTCATGCCATCGTGCTGGTACTCATCCCACCAGCATTGCGCATCAAACTGCGGCTGCTTTTCCAGACGACCATGATACAAGCCGCAACGACGCGCGCTGTCGATTTTATTCAGCGGGCTGAATTCGGCGAGTATTTGCTCCGCGCTACGCACGCCGCTGCGGTTTTCACCGACGACAAAAATATCGCTGCCAACCGGCATCAGCGACAGAATATTCATCAGCTGGAACTGCGCTTCTGGCTTGTTCTTCGGCCAGTAATAAATCAGGGTATTGCAGTCGCCAATGGTGCTGGCGTCAGCCACCAGGCCGTATTGTGCCTCTTCACCCATCTGCGCGCTCAATACCTGCCAGTGGTGGTATTGTTGGCTGTGAACGCGACTGGCAGCCGTTTCGAAGCGGGCTGGCAGGTCGTCTTGTAAGTCACCGGCAAACAGCACGCGGCTTTCGGTAAAATCATCGCTATGGCGCAGCAGCACTTCACTTGCCGGGGTTAACGCAGTCATCAAATTACTCCTGGGAAATCAGAACCGGGATTATAGAGCTTTAATGGCGCATATTCGATGAATTTGCTATATTTGCGCCCCAATTGGCACTCTCACCTGGTTTCGCTATGCCCCAAAGACCTTTGCGACGTGACTGGTTGTTACAACAACTGGGCATTACCCAGTGGGAGCTGCGACGCCCGGCGGCATTGCAGGGCGAAATCGCCGTCTCACTGCATGAAAACGTCAAGCTATTGATGGTTGCTGAATCGCTTGCGGATTTAAGCGATCCGTTAGTTAACGATGTTTTGCGCAGCCTGAATCTGAACGCACAGCAGGTGATGCAGCTAACGCCTGAACGCGCCGCGATGCTGCCGGATGGCAGCCGTTGTAATAGCTGGCGGTTAGGCGTGAATGAAGCACTCCCGCTTGCTGGCGCCCAGTTAGCGACTCCCGAATTAAACGAGCTTTATCACAATGGCGCAGCCCGACAGGCGCTGTGGCAGCAAATTTGCGAACATGAAAACGATTTCTTCCCTCACCACCAGTGACTTGAGCCAGGCATACGCCATTGAACTTCGCAGCCATGCTTTCCCATGGAGTGAAAAGACCTTCGCCAGTAACGAAGGTGAGCGCTATTTAAATTTACGTCTCGACGTAGATGGCAAAATGGCGGCGTTTGCGGTGACGCAAGTCGTGCTGGATGAAGCGACGCTGTTTAATATTGCGGTCGATCCCGATTTTCAACGTCAGGGTTTGGGCCGCCAGTTGCTGGAGCACTTAATCAGCGAACTGGAAAAACGAGAGGTGTTCACCCTCTGGCTTGAAGTGCGCGCGTCGAACACGGCAGCGATTGCACTCTATGAGAGCCTGGGGTTTAACGAGGCGACGATTCGCCGTAACTACTACCCCACAAAAGAGGGTCGCGAAGATGCCATCATCATGGCATTACCGTTAGGCTAATTTGAAAAAGGTGTGTTGATGAACTGGGACTGGATTTTATTTGATGCTGACGAAACGTTATTTACCTTTGACGCTTTCGGCGGCCTACAGCGCATGTTTCTTGATTATAGCGTGACGTTTACCGCTGAAGATTTCCAGGATTACCAGGCTGTTAACAAACCTTTGTGGGTCGATTATCAGAACGGCGCCATAAGCGCCCTTCATTTGCAGCATCAACGTTTTCAGGGTTGGTCGGAAAAATTGGCGGTGCCTGCGGGCGATTTGAATGCCGCTTTCCTCAACGCGATGGCTGAGATTTGCGTGCCATTGCCTGGCGCGGTGTCTTTGCTTAATGCCCTAAAAGATAAAATAAAAATAGGCATTATCACCAACGGCTTTACGGCGTTGCAGCAAATTCGACTTGAGCGCACCGGCCTGCGGGATTACTTCGATTTGTTGGTGATTTCCGAACAAGTAGGTGTTGCAAAACCCGATGGTAAAATTTTTGACTATACCTTTGAGCAAATGGGCCATCCGCCGCGCCATCGCGTATTGATGGTTGGCGATACCGCAGAGTCCGATATTTTAGGCGGCATGAATGCGGGAATCGCGACCTGCTGGCTCAACGCCCACGCAAGAAGCTTGCCGGAAGGCATCCGACCGACCTGGGAAGTTGCCTCATTAAATGAACTGGAGCGATTGTTGTGTAATTGATGAATGCATCGACGCTGATTGTTAAACCTGACCTGATGGGTAAAATAGCCGCCAGGTAACGTTCATTTGCCGCACGGCTTTGTCTGTGCGCCATTCACAGAAGATTTCATTATGACTTTGTCTCCTTTTTTGCAAGAAGTGGGGAAACGCCGCACTTTTGCGATCATTTCTCACCCCGATGCCGGTAAAACCACCATCACGGAAAAAGTGTTGCTGTTCGGACAGGCGATTCAAACCGCCGGTACGGTAAAAGGCCGTGGCTCCAGCCAGCATGCAAAATCTGACTGGATGGAAATGGAAAAGCAGCGTGGTATTTCGATTACCACCTCCGTCATGCAATTCCCGTATCGCGACAGCCTGGTTAACCTGCTAGATACCCCAGGGCACGAAGACTTCTCCGAAGATACTTATCGTACTCTGACCGCTGTTGACTGTTGTTTGATGGTTATCGACGCCGCGAAGGGTGTAGAAGATCGTACCCGTAAGCTGATGGAAGTGACCCGTCTGCGTGATACGCCGATCCTCACCTTTATGAACAAACTCGACCGCGATATTCGCGACCCGATGGAAGTGATGGATGAAGTTGAACGCGAGCTGAAAATCGCCTGTTCACCGATCACATGGCCAATCGGTTGTGGCAAGTTGTTCAAAGGGGTTTATCACCTTTATAAAGACGAAACCTATCTCTACCAGACCGGTAAAGGCCACACCATCCAGGAAGTGCGCATTGTTAAAGGGTTAGATAACCCTGAGCTGGACGTGGCTGTAGGTGAAGATCTGGCGGCGCAACTGCGTGACGAACTGGAGCTGGTTCAGGGTGCTTCTCACGAATTTGACCGTGAACTGTTCCTGGAAGGCGAACTGACCCCGGTCTTCTTCGGTACCGCATTGGGTAACTTTGGCGTTGACCATATGCTCGATGGCCTGGTTGAGTGGGCGCCTGCGCCAATGCCGCGTAAAACAGATACGCGTGAAGTGCAGGCCGCTGAAGATAAGTTCACCGGCTTTGTGTTTAAGATTCAGGCCAATATGGACCCGAAACACCGTGACCGCGTGGCATTTATGCGTGTGGTCTCCGGCAAATACGAAAAGGGCATGAAGCTGCGCCAGGTTCGTACCGGTAAAGACGTGGTGATTTCCGATGCGTTGACCTTTATGGCGGGCGACCGCTCGCACGTTGAAGAAGCCTTCCCTGGCGATATCATCGGCTTGCACAACCACGGCACCATCCAGATTGGCGACACCTTCACCCAGGGCGAGATGATGAAGTTCACCGGTATTCCGAACTTCGCACCGGAGCTGTTCCGCCGTATTCGCCTGCGCGATCCGTTGAAGCAGAAGCAGTTGCTTAAAGGTCTGGTACAGCTTTCTGAAGAAGGGGCGGTGCAGGTGTTCCGTCCGGTTGCTAACAACGATCTGATTGTCGGCGCGGTTGGCGTGCTGCAGTTTGACGTGGTTGTGGCGCGTCTGAAAAGCGAATACAACGTGGAAGCGATTTACGAGTCCGTAAACGTCTCGACGGCGCGCTGGGTGGAAAGCAGCGACGTGAAGAAGTTTGAAGAGTTCAAACGCAAAAACGAAATGCAGCTGGCGCTTGATGGCGGTGATAACCTCGCTTATATCGCGCCAACCATGGTTAACCTGAACCTGACGCAGGATCGTTACCCGGAAGTCACCTTCCGTAAAACCCGCGAGCATTAATCGTCTCTCAGGGCGCGGCAGCCACCGCGTCCTGCTACTTTTCCCATCTTATTAATCCCTTACGGAATGTTCTTAATTTCCGCCATTTCGCCCCTGCCTGCCTGTTTTTCACTCAGAGCCACCATGCAAATCTGTGATTGTTGTCTATATTTAACAAAGCAATGACAAATTAGTTGGTCGAATATGCCATGTAAATAATTTTTTCTGGCTTGTTCTTTCACTCTAATTTCGAATGGCGTTATTAAAAACTGAACGGAAACTTTTCGGGCTGTAGCAATTAGCCTGATGTTTAAGGAAAGCCGTTAACTAAGGCTTGTGCTCAAACTGCGAGCAAAACTACAGGAATTCATCGATGACTATGACTACGACTAAGATTTCTAAAACTCTGTTGGCTGTGGTTCTGGGCTCTGTGCTGGCGGGCGGTAGCGCTCTGGCTGAAGAGACGATGTTGAACAAGACCGAATCTGCGGCTAATACCGCAGGTGAAAAAATTGATAGTTCGGTAAAAGACGTCGGTAACTTCATGGACGACAGCGCCATCACCGCCAAAGTGAAAGCCGCTCTGGTCGATCATAAAGACATTAAAAGCACCGATATCTCAGTGAAAACTGACAAAAAAGTGGTGACGTTAAGTGGATTTGTAGAAAGCCAGGCTCAGGCTGAGCAGGCAGTTACCGTTGCAAAAGGTGTGGAAGGCGTGTCTTCCGTAAGCGACAAACTGCATGTGCGTGATGGCGCTGACAAATCTGTAAGCGGTTATGCAGGCGATACGGCAACCACCAGTGAAATTAAAGCTAAGCTGTTAGCCGATGACATCGTGCCTTCACGTAAAGTGAAAGTAGAAACCACAGAAGGCGTCGTTCAGCTATCGGGTACCGTGGATTCGAACGCACAGTCTGCACGGGCCGAGAGTATCGCAAAAGCAGTTGATGGCGTTTCAAGCGTCAAAAACGACCTGAAAGTGAAGTAATAGCAAAGAGCGAAACTTTCCTCTCAGGCACAGCCGTGGGAGGGAGGCCGCAATATCGTTACTCAAATATCGCCAATGGGTGCGCAGCCGGCACCCATCCAGAAGCGATTCGGGTTCACTATGGTTAAGGAGAAGCTTATGTTTCGTTGGGGCATTATTTTTCTGGTCATTGCGTTGATTGCAGCAGCACTGGGTTTTGGTACTCTCGCGGGTACTGCGGCAGGTGCGGCAAAAATTGTCTTCGTGGTAGGTATTATTCTGTTCCTGGTCAGCCTGTTTATGGGTCGAAAACGCCCATAGCGTGCTATAACAGTTAGAGACCGACCAGAGAGCCAGTCTATGCAGACTGGCTCTCGCGTTGTTAATCGATCAAAGCAAAAATCTAAAACCAGAATAAATATCCTTCAGATTTCGAGTTGCAAGTAGGCGGCCAGGGAAAGCATCCCCAGGAGCTTACTAAAGTAAGTGACTGGGGTGAGTGAGTGCAGCCAACACCCCTGCGGCTTGAAAGATGAAGGATTAATAACCAAGGAAAGCAGGGTGGGACAAAGAATACCCGTAACGCTCGGCAATATTTCGCCGCTTGCGCTACAGTCTTTTGCCCCCGGGAAGCTTGCCATCGTTTGTGAAGGAGGTGGGCAGCGGGGGATATTTACAGCCGGCGTGCTGGATGAATTTATGCGCGCTAACTTCAACCCGTTTGATCTTTTTTTAGGCACCTCTGCCGGCGCGCAAAACCTTTCTGCCTATGTTTGTCACCAGCCAGGCTATGCCAGACGCGTCATTACTCGCTTTACCACAACCCGTGAATTTTTTGATCCTCTGCGCTTTGTACGCGGTGGTCATCTCATCGATCTCGACTGGCTGGTGGAGTCCACCGCCAGCAAAATCCCGCTCTCAATGACCACGGCGGAAAAGCTGTTTGCCTCCGGTAAAGCGTTCTATATGTGCGCCTGTCGCAGCGACGATTACTCGCCAGGCTATTTCACACCGGACAGCAACAGCTGGTTGAATCTGCTGAAAGCCTCAAGTGCGATTCCTGGGTTTTACCGCAGCGGGGTGGAGATAGACGGTATTGGCTATCAGGATGGAGGGATAAGTGATGCGGTACCGGTGCGGGAGGCCGTGCGCCTGGGGGCGGATACGCTGGTCGTGATTCGCACCGTGCCGTCGCAAATGTACTACACCCCTGAATGGTTTAAACGTATGGAACGCTGGCTTAGCGACAGCAGCCTGCAGCCGTTGCTTAATCTGGTCCATCAGCATGAAGCCAGCTACCGTGAAATACAGGCTTTTATTGAACAGCCGCCGGGAAAACTGCGTATCTTCGAGATTTATCCGCCGAAACCGTTGATGAGTTCCGCATTAGGCAGCCGATTACCGGCGTTGAATACGGACTATAAAACTGGCCGGTTATGCGGGCGCTACTTCCTGGCAACCGTTGGGAAACTGCTCTCGGATAAACCGCCGATAAAACGCTATCACCCGCGCATTGTGGTGTCAGAGTCGGTGAGGGTTTCGCCAGCGCTGGTTACTCAGGAACCTTTATCCAAAGCGGTCATTGAAACGCCAGAGGCTAACGATGCTACTTTCAGTAATCAGGATACGGCGTGAAGATGACTTTTTACGACACCCATTGTCACTTTGATTTTCCGCCGTTTAGCGCTGACGAAATCAACAGCGTTGAACTTGCCGCGCAGGCGGGCGTGGAAAAAATCATTGTCCCGGCCATTGAAGCCGATCGCTTTAGCAAGGTCCTGACGCTGGCAGAAAATCACCCGGCGCTGTATGCCGCAATCGGTTTGCATCCGATTGTGATTCATCGACACCAGGAGGCATCGCTGGCGCTACTCGAACACCATCTGCAACAGCGCCCGCCCAAACTGGTGGCGATAGGTGAGATTGGCCTTGATCTGTATATGGAAAACCCGCTTTTTGCTAAGCAGGAAGCGATGCTGGATGTGCAGCTAAAGCTGGCAAAACGTTACGACCTGCCGGTGATTCTCCACTCGCGCCGCACGCACGACAAACTGGCCGCTCATTTGAAACGCCATGATTTACCGCGCACGGGCGTGGTACACGGCTTCGCGGGGAGCCTGCAGCAGGCTGAACGTTTTGTGGCAATGGGGTATAAAATTGGTGTGGGGGGGACGATAACTTACCCCCGCGCCAGTAAAACGCGTGACGTTATGGCTCGCCTGCCCCTCAGCGCTCTGGTGCTGGAAACCGATGCTCCTGACATGCCGCTTAATGGCTGGCAGGGACAGCCTAATCGGCCGGAACGCATAGCGGAAATTTTTCACACGCTTTGTCAGCTGCGCTCAGAACCACCGAATGTGATGGCTGAAGCTTTCATTCATAACTGTCATAAACTGTTCAGAATGGAGTAGTCAGTGACAAAGTGTGATTTAGATCACCTTATGAGATAAACATTTCCCTGGTATTGTAGAAATTCGTGATTGCCATAGCATTTGGCGCGGCTTGTAACGTTATAATCCGCCCGTTGTTGATTTTTGGCTTGGTTTTCTTTTTTTTCAATCAATACACAGGGATTCTGTATGCAATTACTCATGGGTTTAATCGGCATGATCGTTCTGTTGCTGATTGCCGTTTTGCTTTCCAGTAATCGTAAAGCGATTAATCTGCGCACTGTTATTGGCGCCTGGATCATTCAAGTCGGGATCGGGGCGTTAATTCTCTATGTTCCGGTTGGTCGTAAAGTGCTGTTGGCTATGTCCGAAGGGGTCTCGAACGTTATCGGTTACGGTAACGCGGGGATTTCTTTCCTGTTCGGTGGCCTGGTTTCGGACAAAATGTTTGAAGTGTTTGGCGGCGGCGGTTTCATTTTCGCACTGCGCGTTCTGCCAATTATCGTCTTCTTCTCCTCGCTGATTGCGGTGCTGTATTACCTGGGCATTATGCAGTTAGTTATTCGAATTCTGGGCGGCGGCCTGCGTAAGGTTCTGAAAACCTCCCGCACCGAATCTCTGTCTGCCACAGCGAACATCTTTGTTGGCCAGACCGAGGCGCCGCTGGTGGTGCGTCCTTATATCGCGACCATGACGCGTTCAGAACTGTTCGCGGTAATGTGTGGCGGTCTGGCATCGGTTGCAGGCTCTGTTCTGGCCGGTTACGCGCAAATGGGTGTGCCGTTAGAATACCTGATTGCCGCTTCCTTTATGGCAGCGCCTGGCGGCTTACTGTTCGCTAAAATCATCCTGCCTGAAACAGAAACCCCCAACGATGCACCTGAGCTGGATTCGCTGAAAAACGATCCCGATCGCCCGGCAAACGTGCTGGATGCTGCGGCATCAGGTGCGGCATCGGGTATGCAGCTGGCTCTGAACGTGGGCGCAATGCTGCTGGCGTTTGTGGCATTGATTGCCCTGCTTAACGGCATGCTTTCCGGCATTGGCGGCTGGTTCAACTATCCGCAGCTGTCTATGGAACTGATTCTGGGCTGGGTGTTCTCACCGCTGGCGTGGGTTATCGGTGTGCCATGGAGCGAAGCGAATGTCGCCGGTTCCTTCATCGGCCAGAAACTGATCATCAACGAATTTGTTGCGTATCTGAACTTTGGTGAATACCTGAAAGATGATGCAACCGTTGCCGCAGCAGGCCTGCAGGTTCTGTCAGATCACACTAAAGCCATTATTTCCTTCGCGCTGTGTGGTTTTGCTAACCTTTCTTCTATCGCCATCCTGATTGGTGGCCTGGGAAGTATGGCGCCGAACCGTCGCCATGATATCGCACAGCTGGGTCTGAAAGCCGTTGCAGCAGGCACCTTGTCTAACCTGATGAGTGCCACCATTGCCGGGGTCTTCCTGTCGATGTAAAAAGGTGATGTTAAAATTATAACATCCCTGTGAAATCAATGGCTGGCGCCTGCGCCGGCCATTTTTTATGTCTGAGCGTTATTTTCACCTGCCCAACCTAGTTAAATCACATATACTGTAGAAAGCATGTAATTTCGCCTTTGGCTTTTGTGATGCTATACGCAAAACCATCGGGACTGGGAATGTTATAATTATAACATCTCAACGGATTCTATATCTTTTGTTGGAGAGTGTGATGACCGATTTAACCGCAAGCAGCCTGCGCGCCCTGAAATTGATGGACCTGACTACCCTGAACGACGATGACACCAATGAAAAAGTGGTAGCGCTCTGCCAGCAGGCCAAAACAGCGGTAGGCAATACCGCGGCGATTTGTATTTACCCTCGCTTCATCCCAATCGCGCGTAAAACGCTGAACGCGCAGGGTACGCCTGATATCCGTATCGCTACCGTGACTAACTTCCCGCATGGTAACGATGATATCGACATCGCGCTGGCAGAAACCCGTGCCGCTATTGCATACGGCGCGGATGAAGTTGACGTAGTGTTCCCGTACCGCGCGCTGATTGCCGGTAACGAGCAGATTGGTTTTGATCTGGTGAAAGCCTGCAAAGAGGCTTGTGCGGCGGTGAACGTTCTGCTGAAAGTGATCATCGAAACCGGCGAGCTGAAAGAAGAAGCGTTGATTCGTAAAGCGTCTGAAATCGCGATTAAAGCCGGTGCGGATTTTATCAAAACGTCTACCGGCAAAGTGCCAGTGAACGCTACGCCAGAAAGCGCTCGCATCATGATGGAAGTGATTCGTGATATGAATGTCGCCAAAACCGTTGGTTTCAAACCGGCGGGCGGCGTGCGTACTGCTGAAGATGCAGCGCTGTTCCTGTCAATTGCAGACGAGCTGTTTGGTGCCGACTGGGCTGATTCCCGTCACTACCGTTTCGGTGCCTCCAGCCTGCTTGCGAGCCTGTTAAAAGCACTCGGCCACGGCGACGGTAAAAGCGTCAGCGGCTACTAATCTCTTCCTTGCGGCGGTTCTGCGCCGCATTTCACCTGAGAACTCAGGGGGTGACCTTGTTCCTCGCTCAAGAAATTATTCGTAAAAAACGTGATGGTCATGCGCTAAATGATGAGGAAATTCGTTTCTTCATTAACGGTATTCGCGATAACACCATTTCCGAAGGGCAGATTGCCGCACTGGCCATGACCATTTTCTTCCACGACATGACGATGCCAGAACGCGTATCACTGACCATGGCGATGCGAGATTCAGGCACCGTGCTGGACTGGAAGAGCTTAAATCTGAACGGTCCGATTGTTGATAAACACTCCACCGGCGGCGTTGGTGACGTGACGTCTCTGATGCTCGGCCCAATGGTGGCGGCGTGTGGCGGTTATATCCCTATGATTTCTGGCCGTGGTTTAGGCCATACCGGCGGTACCCTTGATAAGCTTGAAGCGATCCCCGGTTTTGATATTTTCCCGGACGATAACCGTTTCCGCGACATCATCAAAAACGTAGGCGTCGCGATTATCGGCCAGACAAACTCGCTAGCGCCGGCTGACAAACGTTTCTACGCCACGCGTGACATTACCGCGACCGTAGATTCTATTCCGCTTATCACCGCATCTATTCTTGCGAAGAAACTTGCCGAAGGCCTTGATGCGCTGGTGATGGACGTGAAGGTCGGCAGCGGCGCATTTATGCCAACCTATGAGCTTTCTGAATTACTCGCCGAAGCGATTGTGAATGTGGCGAACGGCGCAGGGGTGAAAACCACAGCGCTGCTGACTGACATGAACCAGGTGCTGGCTTCCAGCGCGGGTAATGCGGTTGAAGTGCGTGAAGCGGTGCAGTTCCTGACCGGTGAATATCGCAATCCCCGTCTGCATGAAGTCACCATGGCGCTGTGCGTGGAAATGCTACTTTCCGGCAATCTGGCAAAAGACGACGCCGAAGCACGTCAGAAACTGCAGGCGGTGCTTGATAACGGTAAAGCGGCTGAAGTCTTTGGTCGCATGGTGGCGGCGCAAAAAGGCCCTGCTGATTTTGTCGAAAATTACGCGAAGTACCTGCCTACGGCGGTTATCAGCAAGCCAGTATTTGCCGACCGCGCTGGATTCGTCAATGAGATGGATACCCGTGCGTTAGGCATGGCGGTGGTTTCCATGGGCGGAGGCCGTCGTCAGGCCTCTGACTCTCTCGACTATAGCGTTGGTTTTACCGATATGGCTCGTCTGGGGGAAAGCGTGGATAGCGCACGCCCGTTGGCCATTATTCACGCCGCCAGCGAAAACCAATGGCAGGAAGCTGCCCGGGCCGTAACAGCGGCAATCCAGGTGAACGCTACTCAGATCCCAGAAGCGCCAGTTGTATATCGCCGTATCAGCTAAATGCTGGCATACTGATCTGATCACTTTTTGAAACGCCTACGGGCGTTTCAGGCGCAATGACGCAGGAGAATTTATGAAACGTGCATTTATTATGGTGCTGGACTCTTTCGGCATCGGCGCAACTGAAGATGCTGACCGTTTTGGCGATGTGGGTTCTGACACCTTCGGGCACATTGCAGAAGCCTGTGCAAAAGGCGAAGCGGACAAAGGCCGTAAAGGGCCGCTGCATTTGCCGAACCTGACCCGTCTGGGGCTGGTGAAAGCGGCCGTTGGATCTACCGGCAAAATTCCGGCCGGTATGGACGCCACGGCCGAAGTTATTGGCGCCTACGGCTGGGCGCATGAATTGTCATCAGGTAAAGATACGCCGTCAGGCCACTGGGAAATCGCCGGTGTTCCTGTGCTGTTCGACTGGGGTTACTTCTCCGACACGCAAAACAGTTTCCCGCAGGAGCTGCTGGATAAACTGGTTGAGCGTGCAAACCTGCCCGGCTACCTAGGTAATTGCCACTCCTCCGGTACCGTGATTCTGGATGAACTGGGCGAAGAGCACATGAAGAGCGGCAAGCCGATTTTCTACACCTCTGCTGACTCCGTATTCCAGATTGCCTGCCACGAAGAGACCTACGGCCTGGATAAACTCTACGAGCTGTGCGAAATCGCACGCGTTGAGCTGACCGAAGGCGGCTACAACATTGGCCGTGTTATCGCGCGTCCGTTTATTGGCGACAAAGCGGGTCACTTCCAGCGTACCGGTAACCGCCACGATCTGGCTGTTGAACCGCCAGCGCCAACCGTGCTGAAGAAACTGGTTGATGAGAAAAATGGCCAGGTGGTTTCTGTTGGTAAAATTGCGGATATCTACGCAGAAGTGGGCATTACCAAAAAAGTGAAAGCCACGGGCCTTGATGCGCTGTTTGATGCCACGGTAAAAGAGATGACCGATGCGGGCGACGACACCATCGTGTTCACCAACTTCGTTGATTTCGACTCCTCTTACGGTCACCGTCGTGATGTCGCCGGTTATGCGGCCGCGCTGGAGCTGTTTGACCGCCGCCTGCCCGAGCTGATGGAACTGCTGAAAGAGGATGACATTCTGATCCTCACCGCGGACCACGGCTGCGACCCAACCTGGCAAGGCACCGATCATACTCGTGAACACATTCCGGTATTGATCTACGGCCCGAAAGTCAAAGCAGGCTCGCTGGGCCACCGTGAAACCTTTGCCGATATCGGTCAGACGGTCGCAAAACATTTCGGTGTTTCCGATATGGACTACGGCAAGAACATGCTGTGATTTCGTGGGCGGAGAATTTCCGCCCGCGTTGAACCTCTTTTAATAAGGAACAAAAATATGGCAACGCCACATATTAACGCTGAGATGGGTGATTTTGCAGACGTCGTACTGATGCCAGGCGACCCGCTGCGTGCAAAACACATTGCAGAAACCTTCCTCGAAGACGTGCGTGAAGTGAACAACGTGCGTGGCATGTTGGGCTTCACCGGGACTTACAAAGGTCGCAAAGTTTCCGTTATGGGCCACGGTATGGGTATCCCATCCTGCTCCATCTACACCAAAGAGCTGATCACCGATTTCGGGGTGAAGAAAATCATCCGTGTAGGCTCCTGCGGCGCGGTGCGTGCCGATGTGAAACTGCGTGACGTGGTTATCGGCATGGGTGCCTGCACCGACTCTAAAGTGAACCGTCTGCGCTTCAAAGATCACGACTTCGCCGCTATCGCTGACTTCGACATGGTGCGCAACGCGGTTGATGCGGCTAAAGCGCTGGGCGTTGACGCTCGCGTAGGTAATATCTTCTCCGCAGACCTGTTCTACACCCCAGATCCATCCATGTTCGACGTAATGGAAAAATACGGCATTCTGGGCGTGGAAATGGAAGCGGCAGGCATCTACGGCGTAGCGGCAGAATTTGGCGCAAAAGCGCTGACCATCTGCACCGTTTCTGACCATATTCGTACTCACGAGCAGACCACTGCTGAAGAGCGCCAGACCACCTTTAACGACATGATCAAGATTGCTCTTGAATCTGTGTTACTGGGCGACAAAGAGTAAGTTTTATCAGGGCGCTGCAAAGCGCCCTTAATCCTTTAGTCTCGATTCACGACACTATTTAGCGCACCGTCTGCGCAATCCAGGCGCTTAGTTCGCGCAGTTCCATTTCCTGCTCAGGGAAATCCGCAATCAGCGTTTCGCACTGCTGCTGTAGCATATCGCTTCGGTACAAACATCCTTGTAAACGCGCGGCCAGGGCTTCAAGCGGGGCAGGATTCAGGCTATCGGTAAAAATTTGCGTGCGGGTGATATGCCCTTTCTCAACGTCGAAATGCAGTTCAACGCCGCCCCAGGTAAAACGCTGATCCAGCAAATGGCTGAACGCTGGAGCCTGGCCGAAATTCCATTCCCAACTGCTCTGGCGGGTAAAGGTTTGCGCAAATTCGGGTAGTTCGGGCAGATCCTCGGGGGAGATATGTTCCGCCGCGACGCGTTCGCCGTAGTAAGCAAAGAATGATTCGCGAACCGCATCGCAAATTTGTTGGTGCGTGATACCCGGCAGAATATCGTTCAGATTGGTCACTCGCCCCCGAACCGACGTAATCCCTTTGGCCTGAAGCTTCTTCTTATCAGGATTCAGGTAATTTGCCAGGCGGCTTAAATCTGCATTAAGCAGCAGCGTGCCGTGATGGAAGCCGCGATCCAGCGTTTCCTTATAAGCCGAGCCGGACACTTTACGGGCTCCTTCTGCGGTAGCGACCTCCAGATCGTTACGCCCGGAAGCGGTCGCGCTAATACCCAGCGAGTGAAGCGCGTTGACGACAATGGCCGTGGATACGCTTTTATCGTATTCCGGTTTGCCAGCCATAAAAGTAAAACAGGTGTTGCCCAAATCATGAAATACCGCGCCGCCGCCGCTACTGCGCCTTGCCAGCCGCACGTTGTCTTCTTCCATGCGGCGGGTATTGCACTCTTTCCACGGATTTTGTGCCCGGCCAATGACCACCGTATCCGCATTACGCCACAAAAAAAGCACGCGCTGGGTGGCAGGCATCTGGCGGAAAATCGTCTCTTCTACGGCCAGGTTGAACCAGGGGTCGTAAGAGTCAGAAATAAGCAGTCGTAGGGTTGTCATTGCAGAAATCCTTTTTCACTTAGGGTTATTGGCGCTCTGTTCTTCCTCATCCTCTTTCACCTCGGTATTCGCGGTCAGCAGGAAAGGCGACTGCTGCCAGCGGGTGCGCTTTCCCTGCAGCAGCGTGCGGGTCAGCACAATGCCAATCGCCAGCGCCAGCAGCATCATCAGGCGCAAAATATTGGTCGTGTTATCCACCTGTTTGGCTTCGGTTGCGAGGGTATGGGTATCGAGCGTGATTCGCAGGTAGCCAACCGGGCCATCCTTATCTTCAATAGGCTGCACGATTTGCTGGCTAAAATAGCTGCCCGCTTTTTTGCCATCCAGCGCCAGCCGGTCGCGCACGCCGATACCTTCACCGGCACGGGCGATGTGGGCGCCGCTGTTGTCATACACGCCTGCATCCAGAATACGGCTGTCCTGGGTTAATAACCGCAGAGCGGCGGAGATCTTCTTCTCATCCGGATTTTCAGATTTCATCGCTGGCAGCAGGTTATAGCTCACCTGACGGGCCAGCGTTCTTGCCAGCTCTTCAAGCTGCACGTTACGGGCCCGTTGATGCCCCTGGCTAAACCATGATGCGCCCTGCATCAGCGCCACTAAAAGTGCGAGGCAGATAAGCACGATCGCTGCACGATGCAGCCTGAATTTTATTTTTGCCCGAGCCATAATGCACCTTAGAAGAATTGCCGGTTTTACTGCACAGTTTAATGTTGCCAGAAGCGGCTCTGACAGGGTAGCCTCATGCGTTGTTTTGTACTGGCCTTTATCTTTTTTCTGGAGCTGTGATGCCAAATAGTCTGACCTGGTGCGACCTGCCGACCGATGTCTCCCTCTGGCCTGGGTTGCCGCTATCGTTAAGTGGTGATGAGGTCATGCCGCTCGATTACCGTGCTGGCCGCAGCGGCTGGCTGCTGTATGGTCGCAATCTGGATAAAGAGTGCCTGAACCGCTATCAGCGTAAGCTGGGGGCGGCGATGGTTATCGTCACCGCATGGTGTGTTGAAGACTATCAGGTTATTCGTCTGGCGGGTTCATTAACGCCGCACGCTACCAAACTTGCGCACGAAGCGGGGCTGGACGTTGCGCCGCTGGGGAAAATTCCGCATCTGCGCACGCCGGGCCTGCTGGTGATGGATATGGACTCAACCGCGATTCAGATCGAATGTATTGATGAAATCGCCAAACTGGCGGGTACCGGTGAGATGGTGGCGGAAGTGACCGAACGCGCGATGCGTGGCGAGTTAGATTTCACCGCCAGCCTGAAACAGCGCGTGGCGACCCTGAAAGGGGCGAACGCTGCCATTCTGCGCCAGGTGCGTGATGACCTGCCGCTTATGCCAGGGCTGACTTCTCTGGTGTTAAAGCTTGAAGCGCTGGGCTGGAAAGTCGCGATCGCTTCCGGTGGCTTCACTTTCTTTGCTGAATACCTGCGCGATAAACTGCATCTCGATGCGGTGGTCGCCAACGAGCTGGAAATTTGCGACGGCAGGCTGACGGGTGAAGTGATCGGCCAGATTGTTGATGCGCAGTTCAAAGCCGAAACGCTCAGGCGTCTGGCGGATAAATATGACATTCCGGTCGCGCAAATTGTCGCGATTGGCGATGGGGCTAATGATTTACCGATGATCCAATCTGCAGGCCTGGGGATTGCCTATCATGCGAAACCTAAGGTGAATGAGAAAACGGAAATCACCATCCGTCACGCCGATTTGATGGGGGTGTTCTGTATTCTCTCCGGCAGCCTTATTCAGGAAGAACGCTAATGGCAAAAGCTCCGAAACGCGCATTTGTCTGTAACGAATGCGGCGCAGATTATCCTCGCTGGCAGGGGCAATGCAGCGCCTGTCATGCGTGGAACACCATCACAGAGGTGCGGATTGCCGCATCTGCGACCGTTGCGCGTAACGAGCGTTTGTCCGGTTATGCCGGTAGCGCAGGCGTCAGCAAAGTACAAAAACTTTCTGATATTAGCCTCGAAGAGCTGCCGCGCTTTTCCACCGGCTTTAAAGAGTTTGACCGTGTGTTAGGCGGTGGTGTGGTGCCTGGCAGCGCGATTTTGATTGGCGGTAATCCGGGGGCCGGTAAATCCACCCTGCTGCTGCAAACGCTGTGTAAACTCAGCGAACAGATGAAAACGCTGTACGTCACCGGCGAAGAGTCTCTGCAACAGGTGGCGATGCGCGCTCACCGGCTGGGTTTGCCGACCGGTAATCTGAATATGCTTTCGGAAACCGGCATCGAGCAAATCTGCATGATTGCCGAAGAAGAGGCGCCGAAGCTGATGGTTATCGACTCCATTCAGGTGATGCACATGGCGGATGTTCAGTCGTCGCCGGGCAGCGTGGCGCAGGTGCGTGAGTCCGCTGCTTACCTGACGCGCTTTGCGAAAACGCGCGGCGTGGCGATTATCATGGTGGGCCACGTCACCAAAGACGGTTCACTGGCGGGGCCAAAAGTGCTCGAACACTGCATCGACTGCTCGGTAATGCTGGATGGCGACGCGGATTCACGTTTCCGCACCCTACGCAGCCATAAAAACCGCTTCGGTGCGGTGAATGAGCTGGGCGTCTTTGCCATGACGGAGCAGGGGCTACGCGAAGTGAGCAACCCTTCCGCTATTTTCCTGAGCCGCGGCGATGAAGTGACTCCCGGCAGCTCGGTGATGGTGGTGTGGGAAGGAACGCGCCCGCTGCTGGTCGAAATTCAGGCGCTGGTGGATCAATCGATGATGTCCAACCCGCGCCGTGTCGCGGTGGGCCTTGAACAAAACCGTCTTGCCATATTACTCGCCGTTTTGCACCGTCACGGCGGCTTGCAAATGGCGGACCAGGATGTGTTTGTTAACGTGGTGGGCGGGGTGAAAGTCACCGAAACCAGCGCTGACCTGGCGCTATTGCTGGCGATGGTTTCCAGCCTGCGAAATCGCGCTTTACCGCAAGATTTAGTGGTGTTTGGTGAAGTCGGGCTGGCAGGCGAAATTCGCCCGGTGCCAAGCGGGCAGGAGCGTATTTCAGAGGCGGCAAAACACGGCTTTAAGCGTGCGATTGTTCCGCAGGCCAACGTGCCGAAAAAACTACCGCAAGGGATGCAGGTCTTCGGGGTGAAAAAATTGGCGGATGCGTTATCGGTGTTTGACGACTTATAATTGATTATTAATCTAATTTTGCAGGAGCAGGGAGCATGTCGTCTTTCGAATACCTGAAGACCGCTATTCGTCAGCAGAGCGTTACGCTGCAACAGGTCGCTGAATCCTGCGGCATGACCAAAGGCTACCTTAGCCAGTTACTGAACGCCAAAATCAAAAGCCCCAGCGCGCAGAAGCTGGAAGCGCTGCACCGTTTTCTGGGGCTGGAATTTCCCCGCCGTGAGAAAAAAGTCGGCGTGGTGTTCGGCAAGTTTTATCCGCTGCATACCGGGCATATCTATCTGATTCAACGGGCGGCAAGCCAGGTCGATGAACTCCATATCATTATGGGGTATGACGAAACCCGCGACCGCTTGCTGTTCGAAGACAGCGCCATGTCGCAACAGCCCACCACCGGCGACCGCCTGCGCTGGCTGCTACAGACGTTTAAGTACCAGAAAAATATCCGTATCCATTCGTTTAACGAAGAGGGAATGGAGCCTTATCCGCACGGCTGGGATGTCTGGAGCCGCGGCATCAAAGCTTTTATGGAAAGCAAAGGGATCAATCCCGATTGCATCTACACCTCTGAAGAGAGTGATGCGCCGCGCTTTATCGAGCAGCTCGGTATCGAAACGGTGCTTATCGACCCCCAGCGTACCTTTATGAATATCAGCGGCGGGCAGATCCGTGAAAACCCGTTCCGTTACTGGGAATATATTCCGACCGAGGTTAAACCGTTCTTTGTCAGAACCGTCGCGATTCTGGGCGGCGAGTCGAGCGGCAAGTCGTGGATGGTGAATAAGCTCGCCAATATTTTCAACACCACCAGCGCCTGGGAATACGGGCGTGATTACGTCTTTTCACACCTCGGCGGCGATGAAATGGCGCTGCAATATTCTGACTACGACAAAATTGCGATTGGGCACGCTCAGTACGTTGATTTCGCAGTCAAATATGCCAATAAAGTGGCGTTTATCGACACCGACTTCGTCACCACGCAGGCGTTCTGTAAAAAGTATGAAGGGCGTGAACACCCGTTTGTGCAGGCGTTGATCGACGAGTACCGTTTTGACCTGGTGATTTTGCTCGAGAACAATACGCCGTGGGTGGCCGATGGCTTGCGCAGCTTAGGCAGCGATACCGATCGTAAATCCTTCCAGAACCTGCTGGTGTCGATGCTTAATGAGAATAATATCAGCTATGTTCACGTGGAAGAGTCAGACTATGATGCGCGCTTCTTGCGCTGCGTGGATCTGGTGAAGAATATGATTGGCGAGCGGGGGTAAAACCACCCTAACCCTCAGGGAGAGGGTTAGGGTGAGGGCATACGAATTACTTAGTCACACGCTTGTACTTAATACGCTTCGGTTCCAGCGCATCGGCACCCAGGGTGCGTTTCTTGTACTCTTCGTACTCGGTAAAGTTACCTTCAAAGAACTCCACTTTACCTTCATCCTGGTAGTCCAGAATGTGCGTGGCGATACGGTCAAGGAACCAGCGGTCGTGGGAGATAACCATGGCGCAGCCCGGGAATTCCAGCAGGGCGTTTTCTAACGCGCGCAGGGTTTCGATATCCAGGTCGTTGGTGGGTTCATCGAGCAGCAAGACGTTACCGCCAACCTGCAGCAGTTTCGCCAGATGCAGACGACCACGCTCGCCGCCGGACAGTTCGCCCACACGTTTACCCTGGTCAACGCCTTTAAAGTTAAAGCGGCCAACGTAGGCACGGCTTGGCATCTCGGTGTTACCGACACGCATAATATCCTGGCCGCCGGACACTTCTTCCCACACGGTTTTGCTGTTGTCCATCGCGTCACGGAACTGATCGACAGAAGCCAGTTTCACGGTTTCACCCAGCTCAATGCTGCCGCTATCAGGCTGTTCCTGACCAGACATCATACGGAACAGGGTCGATTTACCCGCGCCGTTCGGCCCGATAATGCCGACAATCGCGCCTTTCGGTACCGAGAATGACAGGTCTTCAATCAGCAGGCGGTCGCTGTAGGATTTACGCAGGTTGGTCACTTCAACGACTTTATCGCCCAGACGCGCGCCTGGTGGAATAAACAGCTCGTTGGTTTCGTTACGTTTCTGGTATTCGGTATTGTTCAGCTCTTCAAAGCGAGCCAGACGGGCCTTGCCTTTAGACTGACGGCCTTTAGCGCCCTGGCGAACCCACTCCAGCTCTTTCTCAATGGATTTACGGCGAGCCGCTTCCGTTGAGGCTTCCTGAGCCAGACGCGCGTCTTTTTGCTCAAGCCAGGAAGAGTAGTTACCTTCCCACGGAATACCTTCACCGCGGTCAAGTTCCAGGATCCAGCCGGCAACGTTGTCGAGGAAGTAACGGTCGTGGGTAATTGCCACCACGGTCCCTTCGAAGTCGTGCAGGAAGCGCTCGAGCCACGCCACGGATTCTGCATCCAGGTGGTTGGTGGGTTCGTCGAGCAGCAGCATGTCTGGTTTTTCGAGCAGCAGGCGGCAAAGTGCCACGCGGCGGCGCTCGCCACCGGACAGGTTTGCGATTTTCGCATCCCAGTCCGGCAGACGCAGTGCATCAGCCGCACGCTCCAGCTGCACGTTCAGGTTATGGCCGTCGTGCGCCTGAATGATCTCTTCAAACTTGCCCTGTTGTGCGGCCAGCTTGTCGAAGTCAGCATCCGGCTCGGCATATTTGGCATACACTTCGTCGAGGCCTTTGAGGGCATTAACCACTTCAGCCACGGCTTCTTCAACGGATTCGCGAACCGTGTGCTCAAGGTTAAGCTGGGGCTCCTGCGGCAGGTAGCCGATTTTCAGGCCGGGTTGTGGACGGGCTTCGCCTTCGATGTCGGTATCAATGCCGGCCATAATGCGCAGCAGCGTGGATTTACCGGAACCGTTCAGACCCAGTACGCCAATCTTGGCGCCAGGGAAGAAACTGAGCGAGATATTTTTCAGAATATGACGTTTCGGCGGAACAACTTTGCCGACACGATGCATGGTATAAACGAATTGAGCCACAGTGCGACTTCGCCTCTTTTTCGTGATGTAAGATGGTTCGTATCAAAGGCGAAGTGTAGCCGTTTTCAGCAGGTAATCCCAGCAGGGGAAGTGGGATGTGTTACCCGAAATGGCGTGGAGCCTGTGATAGCCAAAATAATGCCTTCTGGCGTGGCGTAACTGCGAGACCAGAGTTAGCATCAAATAACCAATGGCGGCATGAGGCTGTCTGTGAAAATGTGAGGAGAACCTGTGGGGAAAGCCAAACCAGTCGTGGGGCAATTGCTGGTCGCGATTGCAGCTCTTGCGGCATTAACTCATGCAGTTCGTGCGGATTCGCTCGACGAGCAGCGCAGCCGCTACGCGCAAATCAAACAAGCGTGGGATCGCAAGCAAATGGATGTGGTGGCGCGAATCATGCCCACATTGCAGGAGTATCCACTCTATCCTTATCTCGAATATCGCCAGATTACTGACGATTTAATGAATGAGCCAACGCTCGTCGTCAGCCGTTTTATTGAAGCGAACCCAACGCTTCCGCCAGCGCGGGTGCTGAAATCACGCTTTGTGAATGAACTGGCGCGTCGTGAAGACTGGCGTGGCCTGCTGGCATTTAGCCCGGACCAACCGGGCACGACGGAAGCAAAGTGTCATTATTACTACGCGAAATTTAATACCGGCCAGGCTGGTGCTGCGTGGGCGGGAGCGAAAGATTTGTGGCTGACAGGCAAAAATCTGCCGTCGAGCTGTGAACGTTTATTCTCGGCGTGGCGTTCATCCGGCACCCAGGATCCGTTGGCGTATCTGGAACGTATCCGCCTGGCGATGAAAGAAGGAAATACTGCTCTGGTTAAAAATCTGGCAAACCAGATGCCAGCAGATTACCAGACCATTTCCAGCGCGCTGATTAACCTGCAAGACAACCCGAATACCGTGCTGACTTTTGCGCAAACTGTTGGGACAACCGACTTCAGTCGTCAGGCTGCCGCCGTGGCATTTGCCCGTGTGGCACGGGAGGACGTAGAAAATGCGCGCATGATGATTCCTGCGCTTATTCAGGCGCAAAAGCTTAACGATTCTCAGGCCCAGGAGCTAAGAGACACCGTGGCCTGGCGGCTGATGGGTAATGATGTCACCGCTGAACAGGTCGCCTGGCGGGATGATGCGATTATGCGTTCTGAGTCGACAAGCCTGATTGAACGCCGTGTGCGTATGGCGCTGGGTAGCGGCGATCGACATGGCCTGAATACCTGGCTTGCGCGTTTGCCTATGGCAGCCAAAGAGAAAGATGAATGGCGCTACTGGCAGGCAGATCTGCTGATGGAGCGCGGACGCGAGACGGAAGCCAAAGAGATCCTCCATGCGTTGATGCAGCAGCGTGGATTCTACCCGATGATAGCGGCCCAGCGTTTAGGGGAAGAGTATCCGTTACGCGTAGATAAAGCGGCGGCGGTAAACCCAGCGTTGGTACAAGGGCCAGAAATGGCGCGTGTTCGTGAGCTGATGTACTGGAGCCTGGATAACACCGCGCGCAGCGAATGGGCAAACCTGATAACCAGCCGCAGTAAACCTGAGCAGGAAGGGCTAGCGCGTTACGCGTTCGATCAAAACTGGTGGGATCTGAGCGTGCAGGCAACGATCGCCGGCAAGCTTTGGGATCATCTCGAAGAGCGTTTTCCGCTGGCGTACAAAGATACGTTCTCCCGCTACGTGAGCGGAAAAGATATCTCGCAAAGCTATGCGATGGCGATTGCGCGCCAGGAAAGCGCCTGGAACCCGAAAGTGAGATCGCCGGTTGGCGCCAGCGGTTTAATGCAAATCATGCCGGGTACCGCAACGCACACCGTGAAGATGTTTACTATTCCGGGTTACTCCAGCACCAGCCAACTGCTGGACCCGGATACCAATATCAACATCGGGACGAGCTATTTGCAGTATGTTTATCAGCAGTTTGAGAATAACCGGATTTTCTCATCAGCGGCGTATAACGCCGGGCCTGGACGCGTCAGAACCTGGCTTGGCAACAGCGCCGGGCGCATCGACGCGGTGGCGTTTGTCGAGAGTATTCCCTTCTCAGAAACGCGCGGATATGTGAAAAACGTGCTGGCTTACGATGCCTACTACAGTTATTTCATGGGCAAATCTAAGCCGCTACTCACCGATAGCGAGTGGCAACGGCGTTATTGATTTTGCGCGCGCTATGTTATGCTTGCGTACTAGTTGAATAGTATGGTGGCATAACATGACTCAGCACTCTCAATATTCGGCAGAGCACGCCGAGCAAAGTAATCAGGAGTGGCTCCGCTTTGTGGCGTTGCTACAGCAATCATTTGATCAACAGCTGCATATGCCGCTGTTGATGCTGTTGCTGACGCCAGACGAACGCACGGCCCTGGGGACGCGGGTCAGAATTATTGAAGAGCTATTACGCGGCGAGATGAGCCAGCGTGAACTTAAAAATGAACTGGGTGCGGGAATTGCCACCATCACGCGTGGATCAAACAGCCTGAAGTCTGCTCCGCCCGCATTACGCGCCTGGCTGGAGCAGGAGCTGCTGAGTGGCAAAAATTAACGATAAACGTCGTTATGGAACGGGCTTAACGCCAGAATAACCGCCTGATGGTAAACGCTACTGCGAGTCAGCTTCCCGGCGGTGAAAACCCCAATCGCCCCCTCTTTACGGCCAATTTTATCGATACCCGTATAGGTCGACATCACCGGTCCTAAAGCTGCGCCTGCACGTACCTTTTCAAGAATGACCGCCGGCAGCGGTAGCGTTGCCGAGCGGGCTTCGCCGCGCTGATTCTGGTTTTCAACTACCACCCAGCTAAACGTACTGTCGTCATCAATTCCCGCTTCCACCGCGACCCAAAAATCAGCTTCCGGGCGAACCTGGCGGGCATTCATTACCCGGCATCGTGCGCCAGTTCGCGTTTCATGGTTGCCAAACGGCTGTTCGGGCACGCCGCTATCGACGGCGACAGGCTCAATATGGCAGCATCCCTCGCCATAGATATCGTCGAATGCCTGGTGAATTGCCTGAATTTTGGCAGGATTGGTTGTTGCGCAGACGACATGGTACATAATCAGTGAAACTCTCAAGAAATTGTTGCCGCAGTATAACGGATAAAACGCATGTTACAGGTATACCTTGTTCGCCACGGCGAAACGCAGTGGAATGCGCAGCGCCGCATTCAGGGCCAGTCAGACAGTGCGCTGACTGAAAAAGGGGAACGTCAGGCCGAGCAGGTTGCCGAGCGTGCCAAAACATTAGGCATTACCCATGTGATTGCCAGCGATTTGGGGCGAACCCGCCGCACCGCTGAGATCATCGCGCTGGCGTGTGGCGTTGAGGTCACCCTCGATGCGCGCCTACGCGAGCTGGATATGGGCGTGTTAGAACGTCGCAGTCTTGACACGCTGAACGAAGAAGAAGAGGGATGGCGTCGGCAGCTGGTGAACGGCACGGCTGACGGGCGTATCCCCGAAGGCGAAAGCATGGCAGAGATGAGCGAACGTATGCACGCCGCTTTAAATGCTTGCCTGGATTTACCCGAGGGAAGTCGCCCGTTGCTGGTCAGTCACGGTATGGCGCTGGGCTGCCTTGTGAGCACCATTCTGGGCTTGCCTGCGTGGGCCGAACGTCGCTTACGTCTAAGAAACTGTTCCATTTCCCGGGTCGATCACCAGCAAAGCCCGTGGCTGGCATCCGGCTGGGTGGTGGAAACGGCAGGGGACATCTCGCACTTAGACGCCCCTGCGTTGGATGAGTTACAGCGTTAACGACGTCTACCCATCATCCTTCGAGTTGCAGGGGTGTTGGCTGCACTCACTTACCCGAATCACTTACTTTTTAACGACGTACCGGGATCAGATATTCGCAGCGGATTTGCATTGGTCGGTCATCAAGACGCGCTTCTTCCTGCGGGAAGAAGCGTTCAATATCCTGCCCCTTACGACGAGTCAGGTTCAACGACGGCATGCAGGTACCGTAAATCGTCAGGATAAACTCCTGCAGGCCGGTGCCGGGTCCTTCATAGTCGAACTGGACGTAATCCCCACCCTCAAGCCTGACCGGATGCGAGTCTGGCAGGAACCCATTCGCCATTTCCGGCGTCAGAGCCGTGGTATAAAATACGGCCTGTTCGTCATCTTTCTCGGCGCTTGGGCGAGGCTCGTGCAAACCGTACAGCACGCGCGGCAGCGTAGGCGAGTTGCCGAGGAACTGAGTCCAGAACTGGATGCGCATTTCGTTACGGAAATCAGAGATTTGCTCAAGCGTACAGCTGTAGCTTTGCGTGACGCCTACCAGATCCGTTTCCGGCAGCGTGACAAATTGCGCCTGCGGCAGAATATACTCATCTAAGCGCAGCGGTGGACGCATGCCGAATGCGCTCCAGTCAGGGGAGCGGCGATAAAGCGCGGGCGTTTGAGCAAACTGCTTTTTGAAGGCGCGGGTAAAGGTCTGCTGTGAATCAAAACGGTACTGCAGAGCAATATCAAGAATGGGACGCGCGGTTAAACGTAGTGCCACGGCAGATTTTGATAAACGACGAGCACGAATGTATGCGCCAATGGCATGGCCCGTGACATCTTTGAACATCCGTTGCAGATGCCACTTGGAATAGCCTGCCTTTGCCGCCACATTATCGAGGGAGAGTGGCCGATCCAGATGGCTTTCCAGCCAGGTTAATAGATCGCGAATGATCCCTGCCTGATCCATATAATATCCTCATCCTGATACGGCGAATGCCGTTAATGTGGGCGATGATAGCATTTTTTGTCATGCTGACATTCAGCGTTTTTTTTAACAATACGTGCCAAAATTAGTTACTCATTGCGACAATTTTATTAATAACGTGATATTTAACGTTTTTTTAGCCCAAAGTGTGAATAGTTCACTAAAGCAATCTTAATTAATGGTAACAATATGAAATATAAAGTTTTAGTTTTACTAAGTTCATTGCTGGTTATTTCACTGGGAGTGCGGGCGGAAGAGATCGGCTCCGTGGATACCGTTTTCAAAGTGTTTGGTCCTGACCATAAAATCGTTGTCGAGGCATTTGATGACCCCGATGTTAAAAACGTCACCTGCTATATTAGCCGGGCAAAAACGGGCGGCATTAAAGGCGGGCTGGGACTGGCAGAAGATACCTCAGACGCAGCGATTTCTTGCCAGCAGGTCGGGCCGGTTGAGCTAAGCGAGAAAATCAAAGCGGGTAAAACACAGGGCGATGTTGTCTTTCGCAAACGCACCTCGCTGGTGTTCAAAAAGCTGCAGGTCGTGCGCTTCTATGATGCCAAACGCAACACCCTGGCCTACCTGGCGTACTCCGACAAGGTGGTTGAAGGTTCACCTAAAAATGCGCTGAGTGCGGTGCCGATTATGCCGTGGAAGTAACTGCGCCATAATGCTGCCAGCTCACGATAATTGCCGGTGCGGTATAGCCCGCGGGTGGAGCAGAGGTTTCAGCAGGCAAAAGAAAAGGGCGGATAAAATCCGCCCTTTCGTATTCAAGTTGATTACAGGTTTATTCCTGTAAATCGCCGCAGAAGCGATAACCTTCACCATGGATAGTGGCGATGATCTCAGGTGTATCCGGAGTCGATTCGAAGTGCTTACGAATACGACGAATGGTCACATCAACAGTACGGTCGTGCGGCTTCAGCTCACGGCCGGTCATCTTTTTCAGCAATTCAGCACGGGACTGAATTTTCCCTGGGTTTTCGCAGAAGTGCAGCATCGCGCGGAATTCGCTACGCGGCAGCTTGTACTGCTCGCCATTTGGGCTAACCAGCGAACGGCTATTGATATCCAGCTCCCAGCCATTGAACTTGTAGCTTTCAACGGAACGACGTTCTTCGCTGATTGCTCCCAGGTTCATGGTGCGAGACAACAGGTTACGCGCACGAATGGTTAATTCACGTGGGTTGAACGGCTTAGTGATGTAATCATCTGCACCAATTTCAAGGCCAAGGATTTTATCCACTTCGTTGTCGCGGCCGGTCAGGAACATTAACGCCACATTGGCTTGCTCACGCAGTTCACGCGCCAGCAGCAGGCCGTTTTTACCTGGCAGATTGATGTCCATAATGACCAGATTGATGTCATTATCGGAAAGGATTTGATGCATTTCAGCGCCATCGGTCGCTTCGAATACATCATAACCTTCAGCTTCAAAAATGCTCTTTAACGTATTGCGTGTTACTAATTCGTCTTCGACGATAAGAATATGCGGGGTCTGCATGCTTGCTACCTAAAATTGCCAACTAAATCGAAACAGGAAGTACAAAAGTCCCTGACCTGCCTAATACATGTCAAAAATTAACATGCTGGGCGTAACATGACTAAAGTACGTAATTGCGTTCTTGATGCATTTTCCATCAACGTCAACAACATCATTAGCTTGGTCGTGGGCACTTTTCCCTCTGGACCCGACGGTGTCAAAAACGGTTGTTATCCTATACCATTTTAACAGCAACATAACAGGCAGGACCGCTTTAGACATCTGAGAAAACTACGCTTCGTTGACATATATCAAATTCAATTGTAGCACGTTAACAGTTTGATGAAATCATCGCAGCGTTTTGCCACCTTTCATCACAATTTTTTACTCGCCAGAATAGTTACGGCAGGCGATTGGTAAAGATTATCAATCAAATTGATAGCGGCATTGTATCTGTTTTTTATCTATATAAAACAATAAGATAATTCTGTTTGTCGCATTTGTGTTTGCAGGTCTTACCACCGGTAAGCATTCAGGATGCTTATGATTCGTATTGCCGCTATTTTATCGGTTAATGTTGCCTTAATGTAAATTTTTGCCGCGTATTATCATTTGAATTTTGTGAATATTGATTAGCAGATCCTTTTTTAAGAGAGTTTTAATGCGTTTTTTAATTATTTTAGTCGCCCCTGCGAGGGCTGAAAATGTCGGGGCGGCCGCCCGCGCCATGAAAACCATGGGCTTTGCCCAATTGCGGATTGTTGATAGCGAGGCCGACCGCCAGCCTGAAGCTCGCTGGGTCGCTCATGGGTCCGGCGAGGTGCTGGAGAATGCCCAGCATTTCCCTACGCTTGCACAAGCGCTATATGACGTCGATTTTACCATTGCGACCACCGCCCGTAGCCGCGCCAAATTTCATTACTACGCCACGCCGCAGCAATTAGTGCCGCTGCTTGAAGAGAAGCGCCAATGGGTAGGGACTGCGGCATTGGTTTTTGGGCGTGAAGATTCAGGGCTAACCAACGAAGAGCTTGAGCTGGCGGATGTCTTAACCGGCGTGCCAATGGTGGCGGATTATCCGTCGCTGAATCTTGGCCAGGCGGTGATGGTTTACTGCTACCAGCTCTCTGCGCTGATGCAACAGGCGTCTGCAGAATCGGATGCCGTAGATGTTCAGCAATTAAATGCGCTGCGCTCCCGCATCACCGCGCTGCTTGAACGAGTGGATGCCAGCGATGACCAAAAACTGGCCGACTGGCTGCAGCAGCGTCTTGGTCTGTTAGCCCAACGCGATACGGCAATGTTGCATCGCTTGCTCCATGATATTGAAAAAAAGTTACCAGAGAAAAATACTGATAACTGAACCAATACCAGTGAGGATAAGCGGTGATTTCCCCTGCGGCTCAGGGTAATAAGCGAATTTTCTAATGATTTATCAGTGCTCAACTGCTGTGTCACAGGCAGGAGTAAAATTAAAAATAAATTGACTTAACCTGGCGGATACTTTAGTCAATACAGGTAAATCAGATGACGAGCACACAACATCCATGATCCGTATCAGCCCGATGACCACAATGATTACCACCACCATTACCACAGGTAACGGTGCGGGCTGACGCATACCAGGAAAAACGAAAAAAGCCCGCACCTAAACAGTGCGGGCTTTTTTTTGAACTAAAAACTCAAGGGTAATAACAAATGCGAGTGTTGAAATTCGGTGGTACTTCAGTGGCAAATGCGGAGCGTTTTCTGCGCGTTGCCGACATCCTGGAAAGCAATGCCAAACAGGGGCAGGTGGCTACCGTGCTGTCTGCCCCGGCAAAAATTACCAATCACCTCGTAGCCATGATTGAAAAAACCATTGGCGGCCTGGATGCTTTACCGAATATCAGCGACGTAGAACACATTTTTAACCAGTTGCTTAACGGCCTTGCCGATGCGCAGTCGGGTTTCCCGCTCGCACAGCTTAAAGCGTTTGTTGACCAGGAGTTTGCTCAACTGAAGCATGTGCTGCATGGTATCAGCCTGCTGGGGCAGTGCCCGGACAGCATCAATGCGGCGATTATCTGCCGGGGTGAAAAGCTTTCCATCGCCATCATGGCTGAACTGCTTAAAGCCCGCGGCCACAGCGTGACGGTTATCAACCCGGTTGAGAAACTGCTCGCCGTTGGGCATTACCTTGAGTCCACCGTGGATATCGCTGAATCCACGCGTCGCATCGCGGCCAGCCGCATTCCGGCTGACCATATGATCCTGATGGCGGGCTTTACTGCCGGGAACGATAAAGGCGAGCTGGTGGTGTTAGGACGCAATGGTTCTGACTACTCAGCGGCCGTGCTGGCGGCCTGTTTACGTGCCGATTGCTGCGAGATCTGGACCGACGTCGACGGCGTTTATACCTGCGACCCGCGCCAGGTACCCGACGCGAGATTGCTGAAATCCATGTCGTATCAGGAAGCCATGGAGCTTTCTTACTTCGGCGCTAAAGTTCTGCACCCACGTACTATCTCCCCCATCGCGCAGTTCCAAATCCCTTGTCTGATAAAAAATACCGGAAACCCGCAGGCGCCCGGCACCTTAATCGGCGCCGAAAGTGACGAGGATGAACTGCCGGTTAAAGGCATTACGAATCTGAATAACATGGCGATGTTTAACGTTTCAGGCCCAGGGATGAAGGGGATGGTGGGGATGGCGGCGCGTGTCTTTGCTGCGATGTCACGCGCCGGAATTTCGGTGGTGCTGATCACTCAGTCATCCTCTGAATACAGCATCAGCTTCTGTGTCCCGCAGGCCGATTGCGGGCGTGCGCGCCGCGCGATGGATGATGAGTTCTATCTTGAGCTGAAAGAAGGCCTGCTTGAACCGCTGGCAATCATGGAGCATCTGGCGATTATCTCCGTTGTGGGTGACGGTATGCGCACGCTGCGCGGCATTTCTGCCAAATTCTTCGCCGCCCTTGCCCGCGCCAATATCAACATTGTGGCGATTGCACAGGGATCGTCAGAGCGTTCAATCTCTGTGGTCGTCAGCAATGACGATGCCACCACCGGCGTGCGCGTTACCCATCAGATGCTGTTCAATACCGACCAGGTTATCGAAGTCTTCCTGATTGGCGTCGGCGGCGTGGGGACGGCATTGATGGAGCAGGTGAAGCGCCAGCAGGCGTGGCTCAAGCAAAAACATATCGATTTACGCGTCTGCGGCATTGCGAACTCAAAAGCCCTGCTGACCAATATTCACGGCCTGAATCTGGATAACTGGCAGGAAGAGCTGGCGCAGGCAAAAGAGCCGTTCAACCTTGGCCGCCTGATTCGCCTGGTGAAAGAGTACCACCTGCTCAACCCGGTGATTGTGGACTGTACTTCCAGCCAGGCGGTGGCCGATCAGTACGCGGATTTCCTGAGTGAAGGTTTCCACGTGGTGACGCCGAACAAAAAGGCGAACACCTCGACCATGAACTACTACCACCAGATGCGTAATGCGGCGGCGAAATCACGCCGTAAATTCCTTTACGATACCAACGTGGGCGCAGGCCTGCCGGTTATTGAAAACCTGCAAAACTTGCTGAACGCGGGCGATGAATTAAAACGTTTCACCGGCGTGCTTTCCGGCTCGCTGTCGTTTATTTTTGGCAAGCTGGATGAAGGCATGAGCCTGTCGGAAGCCACCAAAATGGCCCGTGAAATGGGGTATACCGAACCGGACCCGCGTGACGATCTGTCCGGCATGGACGTGGCGCGCAAGCTGCTGATCCTGGCCCGTGAAACCGGCAGCCACTTTGAGCTGTCCGATATTGTTATCGAATCCGTTCTGCCTGAGTCTTTTGATGCCACAGGTGATGTGGAATCATTTATGGCGCGTTTACCGCGCCTGGATGACGAGTTTTCAGCGCGCGTGGCGAAAGCCCGCGACGAAGGAAAAGCGCTGCGCTATGTTGGCGTAATCGAAGCAGACGGTAGCTGCAAAGTTAAAATTGATGCGGTCGATGGTAACGACCCGTTGTATAAAGTTAAAAACGGCGAGAATGCGCTGGCCTTCTACAGCCATTATTATCAGCCGTTACCGCTGGTGCTGCGCGGTTATGGCGCAGGAAACGATGTCACCGCCGCCGGTGTTTTCGCCGACTTATTGCGCACTTTGTCATGGAAGTTAGGAGTTTAAGATGGTTAAAGTATATGCCCCGGCTTCCAGCGCCAATATGAGCGTCGGGTTTGATGTGCTGGGGGCGGCGGTTTCGCCGATTGATGGCTCGCTGCTTGGCGATTACGTGACGGTCGAAGCGGCAGACACTTTCAGTTTGAATAATATTGGACGCTTCGCCAGCAAGTTACCTGATGAACCGCGCGAAAATATCGTTTACCAATGCTGGGAGCGTTTCTGCCAGGAAATCGGCAAAAATATTCCGGTGGCCATGACGCTGGAAAAAAGCATGCCGATTGGCTCCGGTCTGGGGTCGAGCGCCTGTTCGGTGGTCGCAGGCTTAATGGCGATGAATGAATATTGCGGCAAACCGCTAAGCGACACCCGCTTGCTGAGCCTGATGGGGGAACTGGAAGGGCGCATCTCCGGCAGCGTTCACTACGATAACGTGGCGCCGTGCTTCCTCGGCGGCATGCAGTTGATGATTGAAGAAAATGGCATCATCAGCCAGTCGGTGCCGGGTTTTGATGAGTGGCTGTGGGTGCTGGCGTATCCGGGGATCAAAGTGTCCACCGCTGAAGCGCGCGCGATTCTACCGGCGCAGTATCGCCGCCAGGATTGCATTAGCCATGGTCGCCATCTGGCGGGCTTTATTCACGCCTGCCACACTCGCCAGCCGCAGCTTGCGGCAAAGCTGATGCGCGATGTGATTGCCGAGCCTTACCGCGCAAAATTGCTGCCGCGCTTTAGCGAAGCACGGCAGGCCGCCGCGGATATTGGCGCACTGGCGAGTGGTATTTCGGGTTCCGGCCCAACTCTTTTTGCGCTGTGCGATAACACTGACACCGCACAACGCGTGGCTGACTGGCTCAGCCAACACTATTTGCAGAACCAGGAAGGTTTTGTACATATTTGCCGTCTGGACACGGCGGGCGCACGAGTTCTGGGATAACGCATGAAACTGTATAACCTTAAAGATCATAATGAGCAGGTCACTTTTGCCCAGGCAATTGTGCAGGGGTTGGGTAAACAGCAGGGGCTGTTTTTTCCTCACGACTTGCCGGAATTTGAACTGACCGAAGTCGACGCAATGTTGAAGATGGATTTCGTCACTCGCAGCAGTAAGATTTTGTCTGCATTTATCGGTGATGAAATCCCGCAAGAAATTCTCGAGGAACGTGTGCGTGCGGCGTTTGCTTTCCCTGCACCGGTGAAAAGCGTAGAGCCAGATATCGGCTGCCTTGAGCTATTCCACGGTCCAACGCTGGCGTTTAAAGATTTCGGCGGCCGCTTTATGGCGCAGATGCTGACGCATATCAGCGGCGACAAACCTGTAACTATTCTGACCGCGACATCCGGTGACACCGGTGCGGCGGTTGCCCACGCGTTCTACGGCCTGAAAAACGTGCGCGTGGTGATTCTGTACCCGCGCGGAAAAATCAGCCCACTGCAGGAAAAACTGTTCTGCACCCTCGGTGGAAACATTGAAACCGTAGCCATTGACGGCGATTTCGATGCCTGCCAGGCGCTGGTGAAACAGGCCTTTGATGACGAAGAGCTGAAAGCGGCGCTGGGGTTAAACTCCGCCAACTCTATCAACATCAGCCGCCTGCTGGCGCAGATTTGCTACTACTTTGAAGCGGTGGCACAGCTGCCACAAGAAGCTCGCAATCAGCTGGTGGTTTCCGTACCCAGCGGCAACTTTGGC
Organism: Buttiauxella warmboldiae; assembly: GCF_003818135.1. Classification (GTDB taxonomy): domain Bacteria; phylum Pseudomonadota; class Gammaproteobacteria; order Enterobacterales; family Enterobacteriaceae; genus Buttiauxella; species Buttiauxella warmboldiae. The sequence continues at coordinate 33,038 of NZ_RPOH01000029.1, forward strand.
GATCTGACGGCGGGCCTGCTGGCAAAATCTCTGGGCTTACCCATCAAGCGCTTTATCGCGGCGACCAACGCCAACGATACCGTTCCGCGCTTCCTGACGAATGGCGCATGGGCTCCAAAAACCACGGTGGCTACGCTGTCTAACGCGATGGATGTCAGCCAGCCGAACAACTGGCCGCGCGTAGAAGAGCTGTTCCGCCGCAAAACCTGGCGTCTGACCGACCTCGGTTATGCGACTGTCACCGACGAAACCACCACAGCCACGATGAAAGAGCTCAAAGCGGTAGGCTATATTTCTGAGCCACACGCGGCTATCGCTTATCGTGCGCTGCGTGACCAGCTAAAACCGGGCGAATATGGTCTGTTCCTGGGCACCGCGCATCCGGCAAAATTCAAAGAAAGCGTGGAGGAGATCCTCGGGGAAACTCTGCCACTGCCCGCTGAGCTTGCCGAGCGCGCGGAGCTGCCGCTGCTTTCCCATCATCTGCCTGCGGATTTTGCCGCGTTGCGCGAATTGATGATGAAAAAGGCATAAAGCGGTAAGGTAAATTGCTGACAAAGAAGGAAAAAGCGTGGTTTTTCCTTCTTTGTGGTTATCAGCCGAAATCAATAAATTGATTTTCCTTGT